>NZ_JALJCP010000003.1:0-637943 GCF_023079515.1 Franconibacter sp. IITDAS19
CTCCCCATGCGAGAGTAGGGAACTGCCAGGCATTAATTTTAGCGTGCTGATATGGCTCAGTTGGTAGAGCGCACCCTTGGTAAGGGTGAGGTCCCCAGTTCGACTCTGGGTATCAGCACCACTTTTTCGGTTAAAGTTCGGCGCTTAGAAAAGAATTTGCCTGGCGGCCGTAGCGCGGTGGTCCCACCTGACCCCATGCCGAACTCAGAAGTGAAACGCCGTAGCGCCGATGGTAGTGTGGGGTCTCCCCATGCGAGAGTAGGGAACTGCCAGGCATCAAATAAAGCAAAAAACCCGGTCTTATGACCGGGTTTTTTGCTTTCTGTATCCTGTCTGCAGTCATTTTGGCTAACCCTTACCGGGAGATAACTTAGCAAACAACACTTCAGACAACCTCATGCAATGAATAATAAAAGGCCATCCTCCAGGATGGCCTTTTTACATTGGAAAAAGTTAATGGATCACCTGAGACAGGAACGCTCGGGTGCGCTCCGACTTAGGATTAGCAAAAAATTCATTTGGGGGCGCCTGTTCAACGATTTCTCCGCGATCCATAAAAATGACCCGATCGGCGACAGTGCGAGCGAACCCCATCTCATGTGTTACGCAGAGCATCGTCATGCCCGATTCTGCCAGACCAATCATTGTATCTAACACTTCTTTCACCATTTCTGGATCAAGAGCAGAGGTCGGCTCGTCGAAAAGCATAATTTTGGGCTTCATACATAACGAGCGCGCAATGGCGACACGCTGCTGTTGCCCACCTGAAATCTGGCCTGGAAATTTATGCGCATGTTCCGCAATACGTACGCGCTCCAGGTAATGCATAGCAAGCGCTTCAGCCTCTTTCTTCGGCAATTTTCGCACCCAGATGGGCGCAAGCGTACAGTTTTGCAGCACGGTAAGGTGAGGAAACAGATTGAAATGCTGAAAGACCATGCCGACTTCAGTACGTACGCGCTCGATATTGCGCAGGTCATCATTCAGTTCAATACCGTCTACTACTATTCGTCCCTGCTGATGTTCTTCAAGATGATTAATGCAGCGGATAGTGGTCGATTTACCCGAACCTGAAGGGCCGCAGAGAACGATACGCTCGCCTTGTTTAACTTTAAGGTTAATATCCTTCAGCACATGAAACTGCCCATACCATTTATTCACATTTTCGAGCGTAATCATCGCATCGGTAGCTGGCGTGGTTATATGGCTCATAAATTTCCTTAGTGCGGTGTACGCCCGGTGTTAAAGCGCTTTTCCAGATGCTGGCTGTAGCGCGACATGCTGAAACAGAAAATCCAGTAAACCAGCGCGGCAAAAACATAGCCTTCGGTCGACATTCCCAACCAGGCCGGGTCGACCGTTGCCTGCTGCACGCTGCTGAAAAGATCGAACAGGCCGATGATGATGACCAGACTGGTGTCTTTAAATAACGCGATGATGGTATTCACGAGGCCCGGGATGACGAGCTTTAACGCCTGCGGAAGAATGACCAGCCCCTGCGTTTTCCAGTAACCCAGCGCCAGCGATTCCGCGGCTTCGTACTGGCCTTTCGGCAATGCCTGCAATCCCCCGCGCACGACTTCCGCAACATAGGCGGACTGAAATAAAATGACGCCTACCAGCGCACGGACCAGCTTGTCGATGCTGGTGCCTTCAGCCATAAACAGCGGCAGCATAACGGAGGACATAAAGAGCACGGTGATTAACGGCACGCCGCGCCAGAACTCAATGAAGATCACCGACAGTATCCTCACGACTGGCATACGCGAGCGTCGCCCCAGCGCCAGCAGAATACCTAGCGGCAGCGCGCCGGCAATCCCGACAGAAGCGATAATTAGCGTAAGCGTAAGCCCGCCCCACTGACGCGTTTCCACCCGCTCCAGCCCAAGGAAACCACCGTACAGCAAGCCCCATACGACTAACGGGTAAACCACCGCCCAGCAGGCAATATAACGTCCGCGTGAAGGAAGCCCCTTCCAGAACATCAGTGCGATAGAAAACAGGCCGATAATCAGCGCCACGTTAATGCGCCAGCGTTGATCGTGCGGATAAAGCCCATACATGAACTGTCCGAAGCGGGCGTGGATAAATACCCAACACGCGCCTTCTTTGGTGCAATCCGCTCGCGTCTCGCCGGTCCAGTTAGCCTGAAAAAGCGCCCAGTTCAGCAGTGGCGGGATAAGCTCCCACATCAGCCACAGGCAAAAAATCGTCAGCAGGCTATTGCTCCAACTGGAAAAGAGATTCTTACGCGCCCAGGCAATAGCGCGTCCAGAGCCTGCCGGCGTTGCCGGGGTATCCGGCGACAATAAAACTTTCGACATAGGATCCTCAGCGCTCTATCAGGGCGATACGTCGGTTATAGATATTCATCAGTAATGAAATCGTCAGGCTGATGATTAGATAAACCGACATGGTAATAGCGATGGTTTCAATCGCCTGGCCAGTCTGGTTAAGCACTGTGCCGGCAAACAGCGACACCATATCGGGATAACCGATAGCGGCCGCCAGTGAGGAGTTTTTTACAATATTGAGATACTGGCTGGTTAACGGCGGAATAATCACCCGTAGCGCCTGCGGTATGATGACCTGGCGTAGCGTTACCGGATTGGGCAGGCCGAGCGAGCGAGCCGCTTCGTGCTGGCCGTGCGGTACCGACTGAATGCCGGCGCGGATGATTTCCGCTATGAATGCAGAGGTATAAACCGAAAGCGCCAGCGTCAGCGCCGCAAGCTCGGGAATCAACGCAAGGCCGCCGCGAAAGTTAAAACCGCGTAGCTCTGGCACGTCCCAGTGAAGCGCCGGGCCAAAGGCAAGGTGCGCCGCTATTGGCAATCCTATGATAAGCCCAAGAGCAACAGGCCATGTACGGCGCAACTGACCCGTCTTTATTTGATGCTTGCTGTTAAAGCGATAAAGGCCCACCGTCACCACGACGGCAACCACCAGCGCGACGAAAAACGCCATAAGCCCTTCACCCATCATGGGCGCAGGCAAATAAAGCCCTCGGTTGCTAAGGAACATCAGATCAAAGGCATTGACCGCCTGGCGAGGCCCTGGAAGGTTACGCAACACAGCGAAATACCAAAAGAAGATCTGTAGCAGCGGGGGGATATTGCGGAACGTCTCAATATAAATCGTGGAAAGCTTTCGCAGCAGCCAGTTTTCGGAAAGGCGAGCCAGCCCAAGAAAGAAGCCCAGAACAGAAGCGAAGACAATACAGAGCGCGGAAACCAGCAGCGTATTGAGCAAGCCGACTAAAAACACGCGGCCATAGGTATCGCCTTCCTGGTAGTCAATCAAGTGCTGGACGATGCCAAACCCCGCTCCCCGATCAAGAAAAGCGAACCCTGAGGTGATCCCACGGTTATTCAGGTTAGTAACAGTGTTGTGGATCAGATAAGCGACGATAGCAAGAACAACGGCAACGGCGAGGATCTGGAACAGCCAGGCGCGAACCGCAGGATTGGAAAAGGATAAATCACCTTTTACGGTTGGGCGGCGATGGGACATAGATAAACCTCAGTGACCATAACTCCGGACTGGACGCCGCAATGCGGCGCCCGTAACAGCAAACAGTTAGCGTACCGGCGGAGCGTACTGGATCCCGCCTTTGTTCCAGAGGTTGTTCTGACCACGTTTGATCTTCAACGGGCTTTCCGAACCTACGTTGCGCTCGAACACTTCCGCGTAGTTGCCTACCTGCTTCACAATGTTGTAGGCCCATTTGTTATCAAGCTTGAGATCCTTACCGTAATCGCCTTCTTTGCCCAACAGATGCGCCATATCCGGCGTGGTTGGGTTAGCCGCTTTCGCATCAACGTTTTTCGAATCCACACCCATCTCTTCGGCGTTCAGCATGGCGAACAGCGTCCAGCGCACCACGGAGAACCATTCGTCATCGCCACGGCGCACGACCGGACCGAGCGGCTCCTTAGAAATAACTTCAGGCAGAACGAGCCATTCGGCGGGGTTGCTCAACTTAATGCGCAGTGCATACAGCTGTGACTGGTCGGAAGCAAGGGTATCGCAACGACCGGATTCCAGTGCTTTGGCGGATTCATCAGAGCGGTCGAAAGTGACCGGGGTGTACTTCATATTGTTCGCTTTAAAGTAGTCCGCCACGTTCAGCTCAGTATCGGTCCCTGCCTGGATACAAACGGTAGCGCCATCAAGTTCTTTCGCGCTCTTCAGGCCTGCTTTGTTATGCGTGAGGAAGCCGATGCCGTCGTAATAGGTGACACCGGTAAACGCCATGCCCATGCCCGTGTCGCGGGAAGAGGTCCATGTCGTGTTCCGGGAAAGCATGTCGACTTCGCCAGACTGAAGCGCGGTAAAACGCTCTTTAGCGGTCAGCGGCGTATATTTTACCTTAGAGGCGTCGCCAAACATGGCTGCGGCCACGCCACGGCAAACATCTACATCAATCCCGGTAAATTTGCCGCTGGCATCGGCATAAGAGAAACCCGGTAACCCGTCGCTAATACCGCACTGCACAAAACCTTTCTTTTTTACCGCATCGAATGTCGCGCCGGCGTGGGCTTGATTGGCAACAGCAAACAGCGCGGCCGCTGCGGCCAGAGTGGCTATCACTTTTTTCATAATGCATCCTGTGTGGCGAAAATTATCGTTATAAGTTTCAGGTCGTCCGGGAGGCGCCTGTTTCCTGTCTGTGGCATCAGCCATTGTGGGTAAAGCAAACGGAGTGCCAGGTTTGCATTCGCTACAGAAAGGGGCATGCGGATGCAATAAGCGAAGTGTAGCCGTGAAAAAAAGAGTTAAGCGCCCTGAAATGGTGCGAAACTGAAACCTGCGCCACATTTTGGCGCAAAAAAGTTTCATCTCTTTATTAAAAGGTAAGAGAGTGGTTGCGAGCGTGAATATTGGCCTGATCAGTATCGGAGCGGCTTGTGAGTTAACTCACGAAGCGTAATGAAATAAAACGAAGCGAGCATTCAAAACGTGAGTTGTTTCAGCGGTGAAGTTATTTCTCTGCTCTGTTGTGATGCCAGAAAATTGCCTTTCACAAGGCAGTTGCACCTTAATAAAGCAAAAAGCGCGGCCAGGCCGCGCTTTATTTAATAAAATGAGTTATTTACTCAGAGCGATGATGCCCATCGTCAACCCAGCCACCGCAGCAGCGCCGCCAGCAATGGCGCCAGCCGTTTCCCAGTTATCCTGAGTTGTGCCTTTCATGCAGGTATTAGTGTGCACCAGACGACCCTGATCGTCATAAACGGGTACGCAAGGCGAGTCGTGGGCACAGCCAGCCAGCAGGGTGGAAAGCAATGCGATAGCGATGACGTTTTTCATGATATTACCTCAGCAAGATACTCCTTCAGCAACCCACTGCTTTTACGCTTTCATTTCAGGTTAACTGAATCAGATGGCGCTATTTTATCATTCGGCGGTTGCGTCAGGCACCGGGAAATAATTGCAATCCATGTGCATTGTAAAAATTATGGAGGGAAAAATGGGGTTAAGGCGAAATAGTGAGAAAATTATGGAGAGCGCAAAGACAGAACGCTAAAAAGTAAATTATTTGAAAGCAAGATGGCTTATCGGAGCACGACCTGAGCGAAAGCGTAAAAAATCTTAATATAAATACTCAGGCTTTTAAATCTTCTTTTATGTAACGCCTTGTTTATTTAGCGAAAGGCGACAAGCGCCGCCTTTCGCTTATCTTTTAGCCGTGGCTTTTACCAAACCGTCGACGGATGACGACAAAGAACACCGGGACAAAGAAAATGGCAAGCAACGTGGCGGAAAGCATGCCGCCCATCACGCCGGTGCCGACGGCATTCTGGGCGCCGCTGCCCGCGCCGTGATTCAGCACCAGCGGCAGTACGCCAAGAATAAACGCCAGCGAGGTCATCAGAATCGGGCGTAAACGAAGCCGTACTGCTTCGAGCGTCGCTTCGATAAGCCCTTTGCCTTCTTTCTCCATTAAGTCCTTGGCGAATTCGACAATCAGAATGGCGTTTTTCGCTGAAAGACCAATAGTGGTTAACAAACCCACCTGGAAATAGACGTCATTATTCAGACCGCGTAGCGTCGCCGCCAACAGCGCGCCGATAACGCCAAGCGGCACCACCAGCATGACCGAAAACGGTATTGACCAGCTTTCATAAAGCGCTGCGAGACACAGGAAAACCACGATTAACGAGATGGCATAAAGCGCGGGCGCCTGGTTGCCCGAAAGGCGCTCCTGATAAGAAAGCCCCGTCCAGTCATAGCCGATGCCGGCTGGCAGTCTCGCGGCCAGCGCTTCCATCAACGCCATCGCCTCGCCGGTACTTTTGCCGGGCGCCGCTTCGCCAAGGATCTCCATAGACGGTACGCCGTTATAGCGCTCCAGGCGCGGCGACCCGGTGATCCAGTGAGAAGAGGAAAAGGCGGAAAAAGGCACCATTTGTCCATTGCTACCGCGGACATAAAGGTTGTTAATATCGCCTGGCAGCATACGGAAACGCGCATCCGCCTGCACATAGACTTTCTTTACGCGTCCACGGTCGATAAAGTCGTTTACATAGGTGCCGCCAAGCGCGGTGGAAATCGTCTGGTTGATATCGGAAACCGTCACGCCCAGCGCCTGCGCCTTATCCTGATCCACTTCCAGCTTAAACTGCGGCGTGTCTTCAAGGCCGTTGGGACGCACGCGAACCAGCAGGTCGGGTCGTGCTTTTACCATACCGAGCAACTGATTGCGCGCCTGCGTCAGCGCATCATGTCCCAGGTTGGCCTGATCCGTTAGTTCAAAGTCAAAACCTGTTGCGGTACCAAGTTCAAGAATAGCGGGCAGGTTGAAGGGGAACACCATGCCGTCCTGAATTTGGGAGAATGCGCGAGTAGCACGGCCAACAATGGCTTCTACATTGTTTTCGCTGCCCGGTCTTTCCTCCCAGGGTTTCAGGCTAACAAAGGCAATACCTGCGTTTTGCCCCTGACCGCTAAAGCTAAAGCCGCTAACGGTAAAGACCGATTCGACGTTCTCTTTCTCTGCCGTCAGGTAGTAATGCTGCACTTGATCCAGCACCTGCTGCGTGCGCGCCTGCGTTGCCCCGGCTGGCAATTGCACCATGGTCATGAAAACACCCTGATCCTCCTCCGGCAGGAAGGCGCTGGGCAGGCGCAAGAACAGTACGGCCATGCCGCCGACAATCAGCAGATAAAGCAGCAGGTAACGCCCGGTATTCGCGAGAATGCCGCTCACGCTCTGCGTATAGTGGTGCGTGCTGTCATCGAACTTTTTATTGAACCAGGTGAAGAAGCGTAGCTGGTGGGCCTGATGTTCAGGATTGTGCGGCTTAAGCAGCGTGGCGCACAGCGCAGGCGTCAGAATCAGCGCCACCAGGACCGAAAGCGCCATCGCCGCCACGATAGTCACCGAGAACTGGCGATAAATCGCACCGGTTGAGCCGCCAAAAAACGCCATCGGCACAAACACGGCGGAGAGCACCATGGCAATCCCCACCAGAGCGCCCTGAATCTGCTGCATCGACATCTGCGTCGCTTCTTTCGGCGGCAAATGTTCCTCCGCCATAACGCGCTCGACGTTTTCTACCACCACGATGGCGTCGTCAACCAGTAGCCCTATCGCCAGCACCATGCCGAACATCGTCAGGGTGTTAATGGAATAGCCGAAGGCCGCCAGTACAGCAAACGTGCCGAGCAATACGACCGGGACGGCGATAGTGGGAATGAGCGTGGCGCGGAGGTTTTGCAGAAAAAGATACATAACGAGGAACACCAGAATGATGGCCTCGAACAGCGTTTTCACCACCTCATGAATAGAGATTTTCACAAACGGCGTGGTGTCATAGGGGTAAACGACCTTCATGCCCTGGGGGAAGAAGGTTTGCATCTGTGCCAGTTTCGTTTTAATCGCTTCGGCGGTATCCAGTGCGTTCGCACCAGTGGCGAGCTTGATGCCAAGGCCCGTGGCCGCCTGGCCGTTGATTTTGGTCACCATATTGTAGTTTTCGCCGCCAAGCTCAATGCGCGCCACATCTTTCAGCCGCACAACGGAGCCATCCTGATTTACCTTGAGCGTGACGCGGGCGAATTGCTGCGGATCCTTAAGCCTTGTCTGAGCGATGATAGAAGCGTTCAGCTGCTGACCCGGTATGGCTGGCGTGCCGCCAAGCTGGCCTGCCGCTATCTGGTCGTTCTGCGCCTTGAGCTGGTTGATAACATCCAGCGGCGTAAGTTGATATTTATTGAGCAAGTTAGCATCAAGCCAGATACGCATCGCGTACTGGGCGCCGAAGAGCTGGACGTCGCCCACGCCGCTGGTGCGGCTGATGGCATCCTTCACATTGGATGCTACGTAATCGGAAATATCTTCCTGCGTCAGCGCCGGGTTGCTGGTGATAAAGCCTGCGACCAGCAGGAAGCTGCTGCTTGCTTTTTCTACGCTGATACCCTGCTGTTGCACTTCCTGCGGCAGCAGCGGCATCGCAAGCTGAAGCTTGTTCTGCACCTGCACCTGAGCGATATCCGGATCGGTGCCGGAGGTAAAAGTCAACGTGACGGTTACGTTGCCAGCGGAGTCGCTGGTGGAGGACATATACATCAGGTTGTCGATACCGTTCATGTTCTGTTCGATAACCTGCGTTACCGTATCCTGCACCGTCTGCGCATCCGCGCCAGGGTAAACCGCGGTGACGGCGATAGCCGGCGGGGCGATGGTGGGATATTGGGCAACGGGAAGCTGCAGAATAGCCAGACCGCCCGCCATCATCAGGATAATCGCCAGCACCCAGGCGAAAATAGGCCGTTGAATAAAGAAATTAGCCATAGCGCCGCCTTAACTTGCTGGTTTCGCTGCGCTGTCAGGCGTGGCGTTAACCGTGACGCCCTCCCTTGCGCTTTGCAGGCCGCTGACAATGACCTTCTCGCCCGGTTTCAGTCCGGCGGTCACAAGCCATTTATCGCCTACCGCTTGTCCGGTAATCACCGTGCGCACCTCGACCTTGTTTTGCTCATTCACCACCATGACGGTAGCGTCGCCGCGCGGCGTGCGGGTTAGCGCTTGTTGAGGAACCAGAATGGCATCCGGGCGAACGCCTTCGTCAATGCGCGCGCGCACAAACATGCCTGGCAGCAGCGTATGTTGTGGGTTTGGGAAAACCGCGCGAAGCGTAATAGAACCCGTGCTTTCATCCACCGTCACGTCGGAAAATTGCAGGGTGCCTTTAAGCGGGTAGGGTTGACCATTTTCCATCACCAGCTCTACAGCGCCTTGCCCATTCTGCTCAAGCTGCCCGTGAGTAAGCGCGTTCCTGAGTTGCTGGAAATCGGTGCTCGACTGGGTGACATCAACGTACATTGGATCGAGTTGTTGTACCGTTGCTAACGCGGTGGCCTGACCGTTTGTCACCAGCGCGCCTTCCGTCACGTTTGATTTGCCGATGCGGCCGCTGACTGGCGAGGTTACGCGCGTGTAAGCAAGATTTATCTCCGCTGTTTTGACTGCCGCCAGGGCGGCTTTCACGCTGGCGTCCGCCTGGTTAGCGCTCGCCAGCGCCTGGTCATATTCTTGCTTGCTGATGTATTGCGTGCCCGCCAGCGGGGCATAGCGCTTAACCGTCAGATGGGCGATAGCGGCGGCGGCCTGCGCTTTCGCCAGTTCGCCTTTGGCGCTCTGCCAGGCGGCCTGATAGGTTGCCGGATCGATTTGATAGAGCGATTCCCCGGCACGGATGTCGCTGCCTTCGGTGAAGTTGCGCTTGAGAATAATTCCGCTCACCTGGGGGCGAACCTCCGCAACGCGAAAGGCGGAGGTCCTGCCTGGCAGTTCAGTCGTAATAGTTAACGGCGCGCTTTTTATGTTATGTACAGTGACGTGCGGAACCGCTGCCTGATTATGGGCGCCGTTATCGTCGTCGCATCCCGCCAGCAACGTGGCGCTGATAATAAAAGAAAGAGGCCAATATAAAAGCCCGACACGTTTCGTCATTGCTGTTCCTTTAAAAAACGCTAACACGCTATTCACCCTCAGGTGGGCAGCAGGAATAGGCGTGAACGAGAAAATAACAAGGTGCTATCCTACAAATAATAAAGCGGCGATGTAAGCAATCCTTATTTTTCGGGGGCGTTGAAAGCACGCAAACGCAAAAAATAAGATTACGCCAGGCCTGCTTATTCATGCGTGAGGTCGTCGGTGGGTATAATATATTGCTTGCTTGTTTATTATTTGTGATTTGAATTTATTCTGTTGATGTATTCACCGCATTTATTTATTGCGATGTGCGTTAGTGTGTTGCTGGTTAATAAAAAGCATAAGGCCGCATGACGAATAAGACATTCAAAAATTAAATGCCTTTAATTTTACTATTTAATAAATCTATGGCTCGAAAAACAAAACTTGATGCGCTTAAAACGCGTCAGCAGCTTCTCGACGCTGCCATCACAGAATTTGCTACACGCGGGTTTAACGGCACCACGCTCACTGATATCGCCCGAGCGGCAGGCGTTACGCGCGGTGCGGTTTACTGGCATTTCGAAAGCAAAGAGGCGCTTTTTAATGAAATCTGGAAAGAGCAGTTGCCCGTACGACAACTCATTGCGCCGCTGCTTTCCTCTGAGACGCGGTATAATCCGCTCCAGTTGCTGCGTGAAACGTTAACGCTTGCCTTGCAATATGTTTCCTGTAATCCGCGCTGGCGCGCATTAATGCAGATTCTGTATCAAAAATGTGAATTCAACAGCGAGATGATGCCGGAGCAGGAGATTCGTAGCCAGCTTGGTTTTAATAAAGAACGCATGGCTGCGCTCATTCGGCAGTGCATAGCAAGCGGGCAGGTATCGCAAAGCATAAATATTGAACTTACGCTCACGCTTTTTTGTGGTTGCCTGAGCGGTATTGTTAAAAACTGGTTATTAAAACCTGACGCGATAAACCTATACGTTCAGGCTCAGGAGATAGTCGATAATATGCTACTGATGTTGCCGCCGAATAATAAGGAAAACGTGGCGACATTATCCGCGACAAGCGTTGAATTTACGCCCGCCGCGGAGAATAACGTTCCGATTACTCTTCCTGAAGTTGGGGCTGCGTTTCGCCATGGTGGGATAAATCCGCGCCCAGGCGAGTGATAGTATCAGGCGGCAGGGGCTTGCCAAGCAAATAGCCCTGCAGCGTGTTACAGCCGAGCCGCGTCAGGAATTGCTGCTGCTCCACGGTCTCCACGCCTTCAGCCACAACCTTCAGGTTGAGCGTTTTAGCCAGCGCGACAATGGCGGATACGATCGTCGCATCTTCGCCGTCAGCGCTTAGCTCATTAACGAAAGCGCGGTCAATTTTCAGCTCGCTGGCGGGCAGACGCTTAAGGTAAAGCAGGCTGGAGTAGCCGGTACCAAAATCATCAATCGAGGCTCTTACGCCAAGATCGGTCAGGCGCGTGAGCATACGTACGCTCTCATCCGGGTTGTTCATCGCCGTGGTTTCAGTGACTTCCAGAATGAGTTTATCCGGCGGAATATTGTACTTCTCAAGGCAGCCGGTAATGGTCTCAATCAGCGAAGGTTGTTCAAACTGTAGCGTAGAGAGGTTAACCGCGACTGACCATTGCGTATGCCCCTGACGGTGCCATTCGCTTAACTGATGGCAGGCCTCATCCAGAACCCAGTCGCCGATGGGAATGATCATGCCGGTTTTTTCCGCCAGCGGTAGAAAAAGATCGGGCGATAACAGTCCGCGTTTCGGATGCTGCCAGCGCAGCAGGGCTTCAAAACCGATAACCGGTCCGGCAGGCGCCTGAAACTTTGGCTGATAAACCAGCCGCAACTCCTGGCGCTCAAGGGCCATCCACAGGTCATTCATCAGTTGTAGCTGGGCTTGCGCCATCGTGTTCATCGAGGGCTGGAAGAAGTTATAGCCATTACGCCCAGTATGCTTGGTGTGATACATCGCCGCATCGGCGTTAAACATCAATTCACGTTCGTTATTGCCGTCATGAGGATAAAAGGCAATGCCCACGCTCAGCGTGACCTGCAGTTCATAATGTTCAATTGAGAAAGGCGTATCGATAGCGCGCACCATCGCACTGGCAAGCGTCGCCGCATCGTCTGGCTCTGCTGTTTCCACCAGCAGAACAAACTCGTCGCCGCCAATACGGGCCAGGGTATATTGTCCTTTCAGAAGCTCTTTTAGCCGCTCGGTAACGGCGATTAACAGTTGGTCGCCAATATCATGCCCGTAAGCATCATTCACCGCTTTAAAGCCGTCGAGGTCCATAAACATCAGCGCGAAACGCGAGTTCTCGCGATTAGCTTTGTGTATGGCCTGGTCGAGACGGTCTTCCAGCAGAATACGGTTCGGTAGCCGCGTCAGGGTATCCTGTAACGCCAGTTGAGCAAGTTCACGATTGGCCTCGGCAAGAGAAGAGGCGAGCAGCGAAGTGCGGGCCTGCAGTCGAGCGTCGAACATAGAAACCAGCAGCGTAATGCCAAGAATGAATAGCGTGACCATAATGACCAGTACAGCCAGCCAGTCGTTATTAACGCCGCTATGCATGCCGTGAGTGCCATAAGGAAAATGAGCCGCCATCATGCCGGTATAATGCATCCCGGCGATAGCGATGCCCATCACTACCGCCGCACCAGCGCGCATCAGCGCCATTTGCCCGCCATCGCGACGCAAATGAAAGGTCAGCCACAGCGCGGCGACAGATGCCAGCAGCGCGATGGCAATGGAAAGCGCAACCCAGGTCCAACTCCAGATGATGCCTGGCTGCACCAGCAAGGCCGCCATGCCGGTATAGTGCATGGCCGCTATTCCGCAGCCCAACACCAGCGAGCCCGGTAATAAGCGGGAAATGTGTAATTGATGGCCGCACACCAGCCAGAGCGCGAAAAAGGAAGATCCTATCGCAATCAGCATGGAGATAGCGGTAACCAGCGGATCATAGCTGAGCGATATCGGCAGGTTCATGGCCAGCATGCCAATAAAGTGCATCGCCCAGATGCCGATGCCCATGGCAATGCTGCCGCCGCAGAGCCAAACGCGCGCCGCCGTGCCGCTACTGGTGGTTACCCGGGCAGCCATATTAAGCGCAGTATACGAAGCCAGGATGGCGACAATAAAAGAAATCACGACCAGGATCTGGTCATAATGACTAACCAGCATGGCGTTGTTATCCATAGGGGTCACAGCGTCTCGCAGTTTTGCTTAAAAGAATAGAGATGAATTAAAGCGCCGACATTATCATTGGCAGAATAGTCGGGAAAGTGATTTAAGGCCCTTATTTTCAGATGGATTTGATAGACATTACCAGTGATTACGTAGAGATGTGTAAAACCGGAAAATATATAATACAGACTACGTAATTTTATAATTAACTCCCGACTATTTCAGGAGAGACATTTTTCGAAAAAGACCGGGCAATCAGCGTGTTGACGCATTTGCAACACGTCTGTGCGGGAAGCTTAAAAGAGTAGAGGATAAAAAGAGAGCTCACCCTTCCGCTTTCGTTTAGCACGCCAGCGGTCGCTATTTTTATGACGTGCCTCTTGCCCGATAAAAAGAACAGGCAGCGGCAAAGAGAAATAATAGCGGCGGCTTAAGCCAAATTTTTCTCGTCTGTAAATAACGAACAACAAAAAAGGCGCTTCCCCATGCCGGTTAGCGCCTTTTTATTCAGCAAGTTAACTAAGCGAACTTAGTTCATGCCGTATTTTTTCAGTTTCTTACGCAGCGTGCCGCGGTTGATACCCATCATCAGCGCCGCGCGGGTCTGGTTACCGCGGGTGTATTGCATCACCATGTCCAACAGGGGCTGTTCTACTTCAGCCAGTACCAGCTCGTAGAGGTCGTTCACATCCTGACCATTCAGTTGAGCAAAATAGTTCTTCAGTGCCTGTTTTACCGAGTCACGCAGGGGTTTTTGGGTTACCTGATCCTGAGAGTTAACGGTAGAAACGGTCAGTACGTCAGAATTTACGCGTTGTTCGAACATAGTTCTGTCAGCTCTTTATTTCTGTTTACGCAAAATTTTCGAAGTATGCCTCCAACGCCTCCAGCTGTTCGCTGGCGTCTTCTATGGCGTTGAATGTGCGCCGAAACTGGTCATCCGGAGCATGTTCCTGAAGATACCAGGAAACGTGTTTACGCGCGATTCGGTACCCTTTTGCCTGGCCGTAAAAGTCATGCAGTTCCCGAACGTGCGCGCAAAGCAAGCGCTTAACCTCTACCAGCGGCAGGGGGGGCAGCAACTCTCCAGTGTCCAGATAATGCTGGATTTCCCGGAAGATCCAGGGTCTTCCCTGAGCGGCTCGTCCTATCATCAGGGCATCCGCCCCTGTATAGTCGAGCACAGCTCTGGCTTTAAGCGGGTCAGTAATGTCGCCATTCGCGATAACCGGAATGGAAACCGTCTGCTTAACTGTCCGAATGCTGTCGTATTCTGCGTTACCCTGAAACAAACAGGCGCGTGTACGGCCGTGAATGGTCAGCGCCTGAATACCACAATCTTCAGCCAATTGGGCAATCTCTACACAGTTACGGTTCGCCGGATCCCAGCCGGTGCGAATCTTCAGCGTAACGGGAACGTCCACTGCATTTACTACCGCGGTAAGGATAGATTTCACCAGATCCGGGTATTGCAGCAGGGCTGAGCCCGCCAGCTTGCGATTCACCTTTTTGGCCGGGCAACCCATATTGATATCAATAATCTGGGCGCCGCTTTCCACGTTAATGCGTGCGGCTTCCGCCATCTCTTCCGGCACGCTACCCGCGATCTGCACGGTGCGAATACCGGGCTCATCCACATGGACCATCCGCAAACGAGATTTGTCGCTCGCCCACACTTCCGGGTTGGAGGACATCATCTCTGAAACGGTTAACCCCGCTCCCATCTCGTAACACAGCGTCCTGAATGGTCTGTCAGTGATGCCAGCCATAGGTGCTGCAATCAGGCGATTTCTGAGCTGGTGGTGTCCGATACGCATGAGTTAAGAAATGACCATACTGTGCCTGCAAGGCGGCGTATATTACGCATTTTTTGCACGAGATGAAAGGCCAAACTTTGAACAATCGGCTGTTATAGATCAAAGAACAAGCGGCTTGGCAGCGAGTGTGAATTAATAAGTCTTATAAATCATTTAGTTGAGAGGATGGTGTCAACGCTAATTTCTTACGTTTGGCTTATAACTTCTTTCATTTCGTTGCTTCCGCACCCTGGTCATTCTGGCTGACTTGCTGATTTAATGCACAACTGAACGGGGATTCGTGCGGACTAACTCACATTTTTAAGAAAATAATGCGCTCAAAAGGGCGAGACGCAGCGTCTCGCCCTGAAGCATTATTCGTCAATAACGACGCGCCCGTGGGGTGGCTGTACCGGACGATTGTTATCGTGATGCATCACCGATTTGAATTTATCAAGCTGTGCCGGAGAAAGGGTAAGCGGATGTTTTAACACAAGCCAGGTCACCCCTTCAGAGCAAGGCGGCGTAGTGAGCGAGCCGCTAAAACGGTAATGCGTTTTATCCTGAGGCAGCAGCTTATTAATATCCACGCTGGCCGTCAGCGGCTGGTTCACCTCCGCTTTCGCGGGCATCGCCTGCCAGAGCTTCTCCAGCTCGTCGTTGGCTTTGCCTGTTTCAAACATCACGGCCACCACGGCGATTTCACCAGCCGCGTTTTTATGCACCAGGTGCATCTCCATTGCATAGTGTTTGCCGTGCAACGTATTTTCGCTCGGCGCATGGAAATGGAACTGCTGAAGTGCGAAAGACTCGCCATCGAGGGTGAGGGTATCCTGGGTTTTCCCGTTTACGCTTGCCTGAATGGTATGGCCGTTGTTCAGAATTAAATTTGGCCCCTCAACGTAATGTATTTGCAGCGGGTTCGGCTGCGTTTTTACTGTGCGCTCGATATCAATAGGAGACTGGTTCATCCCTTTCTGACAGAGCGAGTATTGCGCATCCAGTTCGCCCCAGTGTTCCGGAGCGCCTTCACCTTCATAGCTCCAGTGCGAAGCCATGGCCAGAGTGGGCAGCATGCTCAGGGCGAGCAGCGCCGATTTAACGTGTGCGGTAGTCATAAAACATTCTCTGAGTGGATATTTCAGCAATTTATATTTGTGAAATTTATAGTTTCACTCAGTTATTATAGGGGTAAAAGCGAAGGGGCAGTTGATAAAAAAAGCGAGACGGAAAAGGAAACGGCGCGAGCCTGGCCCGCGCCTGAAAATTACTGCTTAACGCCGGTAATGCGGCACCACTCTTCTTTTTCAACCACCGGGTCAAGCGCAAAGGTCCCGGCATACGCTTCGCATACGCTCTGCGCCTGGCTTGCCAGAATGCCGGACAGGCCAAGCTGGCCGCCTTTGATCGGCAGCACGCTGATAAGCGGCGCCAGTTCGCGCAGAGGACCGGCCAGAATGTTCGCGACCACCACATCGGCCTGCATATCGGCAGGCTGATCCTGCGGCAGATAAAGCGCCAGACGGTCAGACACGCCGTTGCGTTCGGCGTTGTCGCGGCTCGCCTGAATCGCCTGCGGGTCGATATCAATGCCGATGGCTTTCGCGGCGCCTAGCTTCAGAGCGGCGATGGCGAGGATGCCAGAGCCGCAGCCGAAGTCGATAACCGTCTTGCCGGTTAAATCGAGGCTGTCCAGCCATTGCAGGCAGAGCGACGTGGTGGGATGGGTGCCGGTGCCGAAAGCAAGGCCTGGATCGAGCATGACGTTTACCGCGTTCTCATCCGGTACCGGACGCCAGCTTGGGCAAATCCACAGCCGCTCGCCAAAGCGCATCGGGTGGAAGTTATCCATCCATTCGCGCTCCCAGTCCTTATCTTCCAGTTGTTCAATTTTGTGGCGAAAGCCCACACCCAGCAGCGGATGATTTTCCAGTAGTGTTACCACTTCCTGCATATCGGTTTCGGCGTCGTACAGGCCAATAACGTCGGTATCGCCCCACAGGCGGGTTTCGCCAGGCAGCGGTTCGAACACCGGCGTATCGTGGGTATCCTGAAACGTGATGGAGACCGCGCCGCTTTCCATCAGCGCGTCACTCAACTCTTCGGCGTTCGCCCCGGTGGTGTTAATTTTCAGTTGGATCCATGGCATGGCAAAACTCTTTATTTATCGACAGATGAAACGGCTGCGGCTTGCATTACGGGGCGACCAAAACGGTTACCTACAAGGAAAGCCAGCAGACTTAAAAGCAGAGACGGCACAATCGGGTGAAAACCCAGGTATTGTATCTTTAGCGTAGCCAAAACGGCGTAGAGCACCGCGCCGACGATCATCGCGCTGAGCGCGCCGGTCGCGTTCGCTCGCTCCCAGTACAGCCCAAGCACCAGCGGCCACAAGAAAACCGCTTCCAGGCCGCCAAAGGCCAGCAGGTTGAGCCAGATAATCATTTCCGGCGGACGCCAGGCCGCCAGCAGCAGCAACGCGCTCAACACCAGCGTGATAACCGAAGACATGCGCTTAAGGCGTTTCTCGTTATGGATCTGGTCCGGGTGCAGGTTCAGCCAGAGATCTTTTACGATCGTGGCGGAAGATTGCAGCAGCTGCGCGTTAATGGTCGACATGATCGCCGCCATCGGCGCAGCGAGGAAGATCCCCGCCGCCACCGGCGGCAGCACGGTGACCATCAGCGTAGGGATAACCAGATCCGGCACTTTTAGATCGGGCAATACGGCACGGCCCAGCGCACCCGCGAGATGCATACCGAGCATCAGGATAGCGACCACAATGGTGCCGATGATAATACCGCTGTGCACCGCCTTGCTGTCTTTATAAGAGATGCAGCGTACCGCCGTATGCGGCAGGCCAATGACGCCGAAGCAAACCAACACCCAAAACGAGGCCATAAAGGTTGGCGAGAGGATATCCTCTGCGCCCTGCGGCGCGACCAGCTTCGGATCGATATGCTGAAGCTTTTCCACCGCGCTGTGCAGGCCGCCTGCGGCGTGAATAATGCCCACCAGCAGCAAGATGGTGCCAATCAGCATGACCAGCCCCTGCATCGTGTCGTTAAGCACGCTGGCGCGAAAGCCGCCAAATGCGGTATAGAGCGCAATGCTGATGCCGAAAATCAGCAGGCCGGTTTCATAGGGAATGCCCGCCGCGGTTTCCAGCAGGCGCGCGCCGCCAATAAATTGCACCGTCATGGCGCCAATAAAGGCCACCAGCAGGCTCAGGCTGGCAAGCCATACCAGCAGACGGCTTTGGTAGCGTGCGTAAAGCATGTCGTTAAGCGTGACGGCGTTATAGCGGCGGGCGAGAATAGCGAACTTCTTGCCCAGAATGCCGAGAGAAAGCCAGACGGCGGGGAGTTGAATCATCGCCAGCAGTACCCAGCCCAGACCATATTTATAGGCTGCGCCCGGGCCACCGATAAATGAACTGGCGCTAATGTAAGTCGCCGTCAGCGTCATCGCCAGCACAAACCCGCCCATGGAACGGCTGCCAAGGAAGTATTCGTTAAGGAAGTTTCCCGTCGTGCGCTTGCGCATGGCGTAGAGCGAAAGGCCAAATACCACCAGCAGATAGGCGATAAGAGGAAGGATCACTTCATGCTGCATCGTTATCCTCCAGCGGAATATCGCGATAAATAAATTTCACCATCAACCAGCAGAGCAGAATGAACAGCAGCGGCACCAGCAGACAAGCCATCTCAAACCAGTGCGGCAGGCCCGTTACGCCTGTTGCTGAATCAGGTAAGTAAGCAGCCACTAACCATGCGGCGAGATAGAGAAGGGTCAGCCACAGCGCCCAGCGCGCCTCTTTATGGGCCTGAACAAAACGGTTGTCCATTTTTATCCCTTGTGACGTAAGAAAGCGGCGATTGTACCGCAGCAGCAGGGGGAGGCGACAAAAAATAAAGGCCAGCGGAAGCTGGCCTTATCAATGAAAGCAGGGCTTATTTTTCGTTCAGGCCCAGCTTCTTCTCCAGATAGTGGATATTGGTGCCACCGTGCTGGAAGTTCTCATCGTTCATGATGCGCGTCTGCAGATCGACGTTGGTTTTGATGCCGTCGATGATCAATTCCTGCAGGGCGTTCTTCATGCGGGCAATCGCCACGTCGCGGTTTTCACCGTAGCAGATGAGTTTGCCTATCATGGAATCGTAATACGGCGGTACGGTATAGCCCGCGTAGATATGTGATTCCCAGCGAACGCCAAAGCCGCCCGGCGCGTGGAAGCGCGTGATTTTACCCGGGCTCGGCAGGAAGGTGTTCGGGTCTTCGGCATTGATACGGCATTCCACCGCATGGCCTCTGATCGTCACTTCTTCCTGCTTAATGGAGAGCGGCTGGCCTGCTGCGATACGCAGCTGCTCTTTGATCAGGTCGACGCCGGTGATCATCTCGGTAACCGGATGTTCTACCTGAATACGGGTGTTCATTTCAATGAAGTAGAACTCGCCGTTTTCAAACAGGAACTCAAAGGTGCCCGCGCCGCGATAGCCAATATCCACACAGGCTTTGGCGCAGCGTTCGCCGATGTAGCGACGCAGTTCCGGGGTGATGCCCGGTGCCGGTGCTTCTTCAACCACTTTCTGGTGACGACGCTGCATAGAGCAGTCGCGCTCGGCGAGATAAATGGCGTTGCCCTGGCCATCCGCCAGCACCTGAATCTCAATGTGGCGCGGGTTTTCCAGGTATTTCTCCATGTAGACCATG
Source organism: Franconibacter sp. IITDAS19 (assembly GCF_023079515.1). Classification (NCBI taxonomy): domain Bacteria; kingdom Pseudomonadati; phylum Pseudomonadota; class Gammaproteobacteria; order Enterobacterales; family Enterobacteriaceae; genus Franconibacter; species Franconibacter sp. IITDAS19. Next base: position 19,648 of record NZ_JALJCP010000003.1, read on the forward strand.
TCGTTATTGAAAGCGGCTTTCGCTTCCGCACGGGTCATGGAGATGGATTGCGCCAGGTCGGCGTCGCTGCGCACTACGCGCATACCGCGACCGCCGCCGCCGCCGGAAGCTTTGATAATCACCGGATAGCCGATGCGTTTCGCATGGGCGCGGTTCTTATCCATATCGTCGCCCAGCGGGCCGTCGGAACCCGGCACCGTCGGGACACCTGCTTTCTTCATCGCCGTAATCGCAGACACTTTGTCGCCCATCAGGCGGATAGTGTCCGCTTTCGGACCGATGAAGATAAAGCCGGAGCGCTCAACCTGCTCGGCGAAGTTGGCGTTCTCGGAAAGGAAGCCATAGCCCGGGTGAATCGCGACCGCACCGGTGATTTCCGCAGCGGAGATAATGGCCGGGATGTTCAGATAGCTTTTTACTGACGGCGCCGGACCGATACATACGGTCTCATCCGCCAGCAGTACGTGTTTCAGATCGCGGTCCGCGCTGGAGTGCACAGCGACAGTCTTGATGCCCAGTTCTTTACAGGCACGAAGAATACGCAGTGCAATCTCGCCGCGGTTAGCGATAACAATTTTATCCAGCATGTTCGCCTCGTTATTCGATGACAACCAGCGGCTCGTCAAACTCTACCGGCTGACCGCTTTCAACCAGGATCGCTTTTACTACGCCCGCTTTATCGGCTTCGATCTGGTTCATCATTTTCATCGCTTCAACGATGCACAGGGTGTCGCCCACGTTGACTTTCTGGCCTACTTCAATAAACGCTTTGGCGTCCGGGCTCGGGGTACGATAGAAGGTACCAACCATCGGGGAACGTACGATGTGACCACTGACTTCTGCTGCAGCTGGCGCTTCCAGCGCCGGCGCGGTTGCCGGTGCGACAGCAGTAGACAGCGCAGGCTGCTGCTGCGGGGCATACATCGGCGCAGCATAGGCCTGCTGCATAACCGGGATGCCTGCATTGGCCGGCGCGCGGCTGATGCGTACAGACTCTTCGCCTTCAGAAATTTCCAGTTCAGCGATGCCTGATTCTTCAACCAGCTCGATCAGTTTTTTAATCTTACGAATATCCATGAGTGGGTTCCGTACTCTTTGTTTAGTGTGATTGTGACAGGCGTTTTACCGCCGTCTGTAGTGCATAGCTATAGCCGTCAGCGCCGAATCCGCAGATAACGCCAGCGGCGACATCAGAAAGGTATGAATGATGCCGGAACGGCTCGCGGGCATGCACGTTGCTGAGGTGGATCTCGATAAACGGGATGCTCACCGCCAGCAGGGCATCGCGCAGCGCGACGCTGGTATGCGTAAAAGCGGCCGGATTAATCAGGATATAGTCGACATTGTCTTTAGCCTGATGAATACGGTCGATAAGCGCATACTCCGCGTTAGATTGCAGGTGATCGAGCGAAACGTTTAGCGATTCAGCTTGCGCCTGGAGGCCGCTCACAATTTCATCCAGCGTCTGTTTGCCATACTTTTCGGGCTCACGGGTGCCGAGCATATTAAGGTTTGGGCCGTTCAAAAGCAAAATCTGAAATCTGTTCGCCATTGTGACGCTATCTCCTGCAATTCTCCGGTAAAAAACAAAATATACCTTCATTGCGAGGTTGTCACCCTTAACACCATGAAAATGGGCGGGCGAAAAACCAAAGTCGCACATTATAACGATTTCGTAGCATTTGGCAGCTAAATACTGGTCTTATCAGGGAAGATTATCAACCGGTATCAGCCAATCGATACCGGGTAATAACAGAAGTGGATTAAATGGCGCAGAACAACGCATTATCTCAGCCACTGACGGAACTTCTTATAGCGCCATGCCAGCAGCACAAGCGCGATAAAGGCATAGATTAACGGCTGCGGTGAGAGGATCTTTACCGACCAGAGGTAGTGAATAGGCGCCAGGATCGCTACCAGATAAATGAAGTTATGCAGAATTTGCCAGCGGCGACCCAGTTTTCGCTGCGCCGCCTGCGTCGAGGTAAACGCCAGCGCCAGCAGCACCAGCCAGCTAATGATGCCGAGCGTCAAATAGGGACGGCTTACCAGTTCCTGGCCGAGCAAAGAAAGGTTGTTGATGCCCAGTTCCAGCAGCGAATAGCTAATAAGATGAAGCGTTGCCCACGCAAAACACCATAATCCCAGCAGACGTCGGGTGCGGATCAGCAGCGGCTGCTTGAGCAAACGGGTCAGCGGCGTGACCAGCAGCGTGGCAAGCAGCAGCTTAAGCGCCATGCGGCCGGTAAAATGCTGAATATCTTTCGCCGGGTCGGCGCTGAAGTATCCCTGGCTTGCGGCGTAAAAAAGCCACACGAGCGGCAGGAAAGCGGCCAGATGCAGCGCCACTTTCAGCCAGACAATCTGTTTTGCCGTTAAACGCACTTAGAAATTCTCCCGCAAATCGAGTCCTTTATAGAGCGAAGCGACCTGCTCGGCGTAACCGTTGAACAACAGGGTAGGCTGGCGCTTCACATCAAGCACGCCGCCGGAACCGATAACGCGCTCGGTGGCCTGCGACCAGCGGGGATGATCGACATTAGGATTCACATTAGCGTAAAAACCATATTCGCCCGGCGCGGAAAGATTCCAGGTTGTCGGCGGCCGTTCGCGGGTCAGCTTAATGCTGACGATCGACTTAATTCCCTTAAATCCATACTTCCACGGCACGGTAAGGCGTACAGGGGCGCCGTTTTGCGGCGGCAGCGCCTTGCCGTAAACGCCGACGGTCAGCATAGTCAGCGGGTGCATCGCTTCATCTATACGCAGCCCTTCTACATAGGGGTAATCCAGACCGCCGCCAATAAAGCGGTCCTTCTGGCCCGGCATCTGCTCCGGCGCATAGAGCGTGGTAAAAGCGACATATTTCGCCGCACTGGTAGGTTCGACTTTTTTCAACAAGCTGGCGAGCGGGAAGCCTATCCACGGCACGACCATCGACCAGGCCTCTACGCAGCGCATCCGATAAATACGCTCCTCCAGCGGGAAAAGCTTATATAAATCATCGTGATCAAGCGTCAGCGGCTTCGCCACTTCGCCGTCAATAGTCAGCTTCCAGGGTGTAGTCTGCAGCGTGCCTGCATTGGCGGCCGGGTCTGCTTTATCCAGACCGAATTCGTAGAAATTGTTGTAGCCGGTCACTTTATCTTCCGGCGTCAGCGGCAGCTTCGTCTGCCATTCTGCTGGCTTAGAAAAATTAAGAGGCTGGCCCGCCGGGGCTTTGGGCCTGTCGTTGCCCTTAAACCAGTCCAGCAGATCCGCCTGGGCGACCGGGGAAAGCGAAAGCGCGGCGGCGCCGATGCCTAATGTTTTTAAGATCTGGCGGCGCTGCATAAAGAAAGCCGATTCGGCAGTGACATCGGCTTCAGTTAAACGGCTGATTTTTTTCATGACCGACTCTCTGGTGATGCGAAGATAACGATACGCCTTAATCATGACAGGGAGTCGGTCAGCCTGCGAGGCATCTGGTTAAAATTGTGTAAAAAAATCTCTCACTTCACTTTAACCAGGGTGCGGCCCTGCGCCGTGTTGTTAATGATGGCTTCGGCGAATTTCGGCGCGTCGGCAAGCGCAATCTCCGTTGCGCTCTGCTCGTAGAAATCAGCAGGCAGATCCCGCACCAGTCGCTCCCAGGCTTCTTTGCGCCGGGCCGCTGGCGTCATTACGGAATCAACCCCTTGCAGACGAACGTTACGCAGAATAAAGGGCATGACCGTCGTCGGCAGCGCGAAACCGCCCGCCAACCCGCAGGCCGCCACGCAACCGCCGTAGTTCATCTGCGCCAGCACTTTCGCCAGCACTTTATCGCCCACGGTGTCGATGGCGCCTGCCCACAGCTGTTTTTCCAGCGGACGGCTGTCGGCGAACTCGTCACGGCCCAGAATGCGGCTGGCGCCGAGACGCTTAAGATACGCATGCGTGCTTTCGCGGCCGCTGACCGCCGCTACCTGATAACCCAGCTTATGCAGCAACGCCACCGCCGTGCTGCCTACGCCGCCGCTTGCGCCGGTCACGACCACTTCGCCGCTTTCCGGGCGCACGCCCCCTTCTTCAAGCGCCATAACGCACAGCATGGCGGTAAACCCTGCGGTGCCGATAATCATCGCTTTACGTCCGTCCAGCCCCTGCGGCATCGGCACCAGCCAGTCGCCTTTTACCCGCGCCATCCCGGCGAGGCCGCCCCAGTGGTTCTCGCCGACGCCCCAGCCGGTAAGCAGCACGGTCTGGCCTGCATGAAAGCGCGGGTCTTCGCTTTTACGTACGGTGCCCGCAAAATCAATGCCCGGTACCATCGGGAAGTTACGAATAATTTTGCCTTTGCCGGTTATCGCCAGCGCATCTTTATAGTTAAGGCTCGACCAGTCGATATCAACGGTTACGTCACCTTCAGGCAGGGCGCTTTCGTCAAGGGGTTTAATAGCGGCGAGCGTCTTCCCATCCTGCTGTTCAAGAATCAAAGCCTGCATACATTACTCCTCAATGGGTCGCTTAAGATTGGAAAAAAAACTTTGAAGACTATACTCGCATATTGAAACGCTATGCCGACTTATCGCAATAAAACCTCTGAACGTCCCGTCGGGTTTGGTAATATGCGCGGCGGGTCTGTGTAGTTAGTACTTACTATATATGTGGCCCCGGCACTCATGCAGCGCCGTTCGCTCGTGCCGATAACTGACGGAGTTAACACAAGGATGCGATTAACGACGAAATTTTCCGCCTTTGTCACCCTGCTGACGGGGCTTGCCATCCTTGTCACGCTGCTGGGATGTTCGCTTAGTTTCTTTAATTCCATTCAGCAAAAAGTCGCCTCCCGCGTGGTGTCAGTCGCCTCCATTATTGATAACGACCTCGTAAGCCATTCCCCCGAGGCGTTGGTTCATCGTCTGGATGAGCTAATGGTGCCGGTCGATATTGTGCGCATCGACTTCAACAGTGATACCGGAAGGCTTTACAGCCATACGCGGCCGCAAAGCTATCACCCGGCGGGCAGCCAGCATCAATACCGCACGCTTGAAGTGCCGCTGCTAAAGCACCCAGGCATGTCGCTGAAGCTGACCTGGCAGGATCCGCTTGCCAACTACTACCGCTCTTTGCTCACCACCGCGCCGCTCAGCATCGCCATTGGCTTTATGGTCGTGGTGATTTTCTTTGCGGTGCGCTGGCTTAAACGTCAGCTTGCCGGGCAGGAGCTGCTGGAAACCCGCGCGGCCCGCATCCTTAACGGCGAGCGTGGCGTGCGCGTGCGCGGCAGCGTGCATGAATGGCCGACCCACGTCAGCAGCGCGCTGGATGTGCTGCTTTCCGAAATCCAGAGCGCGGGCGAGCAGCGTAGCCGCATGGACACGCTTATTCGCTCCTACGCCGCGCAGGATGTAAAAACCGGCCTCAGCAATCGTCTCTTTTTCGACAACCAACTGGCGACGCTGCTGGAAGATCAGGAGAAAGTCGGCACGCACGGCGTGGTCATGATGATCCGTTTGCCGGATTTTGACATGCTGCGGGAGAGCTGGGGCAAAACCGCCGTCGAGAACTATCTCTTCACCCTCATTAATATGCTTTCGACCTTTGTGATGCGTTACCCGGGGGCGCTGCTGGCGCGCTATTTTCGCAGCGACTTTACCGTGTTGCTGCCGCATCGCACCTTAAAAGAGGCGGACAGCATCGCCAGCCAGTTGCTGAATGCTGTCGACTCGTTGCCGCCTACCCGCATGCTCGACCGCAACGATATGCTGCACATCGGCATTTGCGCCTGGCGCAGCGGGCAGACGACAGAGCAGGTGATGGAGCATGCGGAGATAGCCACCCGCAACGCCGTGCTGCAGGGCGGAAACGGCTGGGCGGTGTATGACAATTCGCTGCCCGAAAAAGGACGCGGCAACGTACGTTGGCGTACGTTGCTTGAAGGCGTTCTCCAGCGCGGAGGTCCGCGCATTTATCAGAAACCCGCCGTTTTACGCGACGGCCGGGTGCACCATCGGGAACTAATGTGCCGTATTTTCGATGGCGAAGAAGAGGTGCTGGCGGCGGAGTATATGCCGATGGTGCAGGCGTTTGGCCTGGCCGAACAGTATGACCGCCAGATGGTGGCGCGCGTCGTGCCGTTTTTACGCTTCTGGCCTGAAGAAACGCTCGCCGTGCCGCTTACCGTCGAGTCGCTCATCCGCCCGCCGTTCCAGCGCTGGCTGCGCGATACCCTGATGCAATGCGAAAAATCGCAGCGAATGCGCATTCTTTTTGAACTTGCTGAGGCAGATGTTTGTCAACACATCAGTCGGTTACAACCGGTGATTCGGTTAATCAAAGCGCTGGGCGTCCGCATCGCGGTCGCGCAGGCGGGATTAACGGTGGTTAGCACGGCCTATATCAAGGAGCTGGATGTAGAAATTATCAAGCTGCATCCGGGTCTGGTGAAGAACATTGAAAAGCGTACCGAAAACCAGCTCTTCGCCCAAAGCCTGGTGGAAGCTTGCAACGGTACGCAAACACGGGTTTTCGCCACGGGTATAAAAACCCGTAGCGAATGGCAGACGCTGGTGGAAAGGGGCGTCGCGGGCGGGCAGGGCGATTTTTTTGCTGCTTCTCAACCCCTCGATACGAGCGTGAAAAAATATTCTCAAAGATATTCGGTTTAGCCTGCCGTTTAATTTGTTTTCACGTAGAATAACGCGCGCTGCATCTCAAGGGGGCGAGCGCGCCTGCCGGCCGGATTGTCGCAGCGTAGCGAAGCCAGTTTTGCTTTCGTACGCGTTTTACCTTGTCAGCTCTGAACTGGTCGCTTTTTCAGCAAACGGTCCGGGCGGGAGAACGTAAAACGCAGGAGGCGAGAACTGCACTATTTTTCACCGATGCAGAACGTTTTTGCGCCTTGTCGCTGCATCGTGTGGTTGGTAAAGTAAGCGGATTTTATTTTTCCGCCCCAGCTTTCAGGATTATCCCTTAGTATGTTGAAAAAATTTCGTGGCATGTTTTCCAATGACCTGTCCATTGACCTGGGTACCGCGAATACCCTGATTTACGTAAAAGGACAAGGCATCGTATTGAATGAGCCGTCCGTTGTGGCCATTCGTCAGGATCGTGCCGGCTCGCCGAAGAGCGTCGCTGCCGTTGGTCATGAAGCGAAACAGATGCTGGGCCGTACGCCGGGCAACATCGCCGCCATTCGCCCGATGAAAGACGGCGTAATCGCCGACTTCTTCGTTACCGAAAAAATGCTGCAGCACTTCATCAAGCAGGTGCACAGCAACAGCTTTATGCGCCCAAGTCCGCGCGTGCTGGTGTGCGTGCCGGTTGGCGCGACGCAGGTTGAACGCCGCGCGATTCGCGAATCCGCGCAGGGCGCAGGCGCCCGCGAAGTTTTCCTGATTGAAGAACCGATGGCCGCCGCGATTGGCGCAGGCCTGCCGGTCTCCGAAGCTACCGGCTCCATGGTGGTGGATATTGGTGGCGGTACCACTGAAGTGGCCGTTATTTCCCTGAACGGCGTGGTTTACTCCTCTTCCGTACGTATCGGCGGTGACCGTTTCGACGAAGCTATCATTAATTATGTACGCCGCAACTACGGCTCCCTGATTGGTGAAGCGACCGCTGAGCGCATCAAGCACGAAATCGGCTCTGCTTACCCGGGTGATGAAGTGCGTGAAATCGAAGTTCGCGGCCGTAACCTGGCCGAGGGCGTGCCGCGCGGTTTTACCCTCAACTCCAACGAAATCCTCGAAGCGCTGCAGGAACCGCTGACCGGCATCGTCAGTGCGGTCATGGTGGCGCTGGAACAGTGCCCGCCGGAACTGGCTTCCGATATCTCCGAGCGTGGTATGGTGCTCACCGGTGGTGGCGCACTGCTGCGTAACCTTGACCGTCTGCTGATGGAAGAGACCGGCATTCCGGTCGTGGTGGCGGAAGATCCGTTGACCTGCGTGGCGCGCGGCGGCGGCAAGGCACTGGAAATGATCGACATGCACGGCGGCGACTTGTTCAGCGAAGAGTAACAGCCGCAAGCAAGGGCAACTCCGGTTGCCCTTCTTGTTGGTTTGGGAATACGCATAGCCTATGAAGCCAATTTTTAGCCGTGGCCCGTCGCTACAGATTCGCCTTATTCTGGCGGTGCTGGTGGCGCTTGGTGTCATTATCGCCGACAGCCGCCTCGGTACGTTCAGCCAGATTCGAACGTACATGGATACCGCCGTCAGCCCTTTCTACTTTGTGTCGAATGGTCCCCGTGAATTGCTTGATAGCGTGTCGCAAACGCTCGCATCGCGGGATCAGCTTGAGCTTGAAAACCGGGCGCTGCGCCAGGAACTGCTGCTGAAAAATAGCGAATTGCTGATGCTTGGGCAGTACAAGCAGGAAAACGCGCGCCTGCGCGAACTGCTTGGCTCTCCGCTGCGTCAGGACGAGCAAAAAATGGTCACTCAGGTGATCTCCACCGTTAATGACCCTTACAGCGACCAGGTGGTTATCGATAAAGGCAGCATCAACGGCGTTTACGAAGGTCAGCCCGTCATCAGTGATAAAGGCGTCGTCGGACAGGTTATCGCCGTTGCGAAACTTACCAGCCGCGTACTGCTGATTTGCGATGCTACCCATGCGTTGCCAATCCAGGTGCTGCGCAACGATATTCGCGTGATTGCCGCTGGCAACGGCTGTACGGATGATTTGCAACTGGAGCACCTGCCCGCCAATACCGATATTCGCGTAGGCGACGTGCTGGTCACCTCCGGGCTTGGCGGACGCTTCCCGGAAGGGTATCCGGTGGGCGTGGTGTCGTCAGTAAGACTGGATACTCAGCGCGCTTACACCGTGATTCAGGCGCGTCCGACCGCTGGCCTTCAGCGCCTGCGCTATCTGCTGCTGCTGTGGGGCTCGGATCGTCAGGGGGTTAACCCCATGACGCCGGAGGAAGTGCACCGCGTGGCGAATGAACGCCTGATGCAGATGATGCCGCAAGTGCTGCCCTCGCCTGATGCGATGGGCCCGCCTGCGCCAGTGCCCGCGCCTGCGACCGGCATTACCACGCCGACGACTGGCGCTACAACGTCTGCGCCAGGCGCGGCAGCGCCCGCATCGTCCTCTGACGTGGCGCCTGCCGCCCGGGGAGGACCGTAGTGGGGAGCTATCGTAGCCAGGGGCGCTGGGTCATCTGGCTCTCCTTCCTTGTCGCATTGTTATTGCAGATCATGCCCTGGCCGGACGACATTCTGGTTTACCGGCCAAACTGGGTATTGCTAATCCTGCTTTACTGGATCCTGGCGCTGCCGCATCGCGTAAATGTCGGTACGGGTTTCGTGATGGGTGCCATACTGGATCTCATCAGTGGTTCAACGCTCGGCGTACGCGCGCTGTCGATGAGCATTATCGCTTACCTGGTCGCCCTGAAATTCCAGCTTTTCCGTAACCTGGCGCTCTGGCAACAGGCGCTGGTTATTATGTTGCTCTCTCTGGCGGCCGATATTATTGTTTTCTGGGCAGAGTTTTTAGTTATCAACGTCTCTTTCAGACCGGAAGTGTTCTGGAGCAGCGTAGTGAACGGCGTGCTCTGGCCGTGGCTTTTCCTGTTGATGCGTAAAATCCGTCAACAGTTTGCGGTGCAATAAGGGTTTTTATGACTGCAGTTTATCTCGCCTCCGGTTCGCCTCGTCGTCAGGAACTGCTCGCTCAACTGGGCGTGACGTTCGAACGTCTCATTACCGGCCTTGAAGAAGTGCGCCGTGAAAACGAAAGCGCGCAGCACTATGTGTCGCGCCTGGCGCGGGAGAAAGCGCAGGCGGGCGTCGCACTGGCGGCGCGCGACTGGCCGGTGCTTGGCGCAGACACCATCGTCATTCTCAATGGCGAAGTGCTGGAAAAGCCGCGGGACAAAGCCCATGCAGGCGCCATGCTGCGCCAGCTTTCCGGGCAAACGCATCAGGTGATGACGGCCGTCGCGGTGGCGGATAAACGTCAGGTAATGGATTGTCTGGTGGTGACCGAGGTCACTTTCCGCGCGTTATCGGAAGCGGATATCGAGGCGTATGTGGCAAGCGGCGAACCCATGGATAAAGCGGGCGCGTATGGCATTCAGGGGCTGGGCGGCTGTTTTGTGAGAAAGATCAACGGCAGCTACCACGCCGTGGTCGGCTTGCCGCTGGTAGAGACGTATGAACTGCTAAGCAATTTTAACGCCTTGCGTGAGGGATAAGGAAAAGATGACGGCTGAACTGTTAGTCAACGTAACCCCTTCGGAAACCCGGGTGGCGTATATCGATGGCGGTATCCTGCAGGAGATCCATATCGAGCGCGAAGCGCGCCGCGGGATCGTAGGCAATATCTACAAAGGTCGGGTAAGTCGCGTTCTGCCAGGAATGCAGGCGGCATTTGTAGATATTGGCCTCGATAAAGCGGCATTTTTACATGCTTCGGACATTATGCCGCATACCGAATGCGTGGCGGGCGAAGAGCAGAAAAACTTCACGGTGCGTGATATCTCCGAACTGGTTCGTCAGGGACAGGATCTCATGGTGCAGGTGGTAAAAGATCCGCTCGGCACCAAAGGCGCGCGCCTGACCACCGATATTACACTGCCTTCCCGCTATCTGGTTTTCATGCCCGGTGCGTCGCACGTGGGCGTTTCCCAGCGTATTGAAAGCGAAACCGAGCGCGAGCGGCTGAAAAAAATCGTCGCCGATTACTGCGACGAGCAGGGCGGATTTATCATCCGCACCGCAGCGGAAGGGGTTTGCGAGGCCGATCTCGCCTCCGACGCCGCCTACCTCAAGCGGGTATGGACCAAGGTGATGGAGCGCAAAAAGCGCAATCAGACCCGCTATCAGCTCTACGGCGAGCTGGCGCTGGCGCAGCGCGTGCTGCGCGATTTCGCCGTGGCTCAGCTCGACCGCATTCGCGTCGACTCGCGGCTGACTTATGAAATGCTGCTGGAATTTACCGCGGAATATATGCCGGAGATGACCAGCAAGCTTGAGCACTACAGCGGCAAGCAGCCAATTTTCGATCTTTACGACGTAGAGAACGAAATTCAGCGCGCGCTGGAGCGCAAGGTAGAGCTGAAGTCCGGTGGCTATCTGATAATCGATCAGACCGAGGCGATGACCACCATCGACATTAACACCGGCGCGTTTGTCGGCCATCGCAACCTCGACGATACCATCTTCAATACCAATATCGAGGCGACGCAGGCGATAGCGCGCCAGCTGCGGCTGCGTAACCTGGGCGGCATCATCATTATCGATTTTATCGACATGAATAATGAGGACCACCGCCGTCGCGTGCTGCATTCGCTGGAGCAGGCGCTCAGCAAAGACCGCGTGAAAACCAGCATTAACGGTTTTTCGCAGCTGGGGCTGGTGGAGATGACCCGCAAACGCACCCGCGAAAGCATTGAGCACGTACTTTGTAATGATTGCCCGACCTGCCATGGACGCGGTACGGTAAAAACCGTTGAAACCGTCTGCTATGAGATCATGCGTGAAATCGTCCGCGTGCATCATGCCTATGATTCCGACCGTTTCCTGGTTTATGCTTCCCCTGCGGTGGCGGAAGCGTTGAAAGGCGAGGAGTCGCACGCGCTGGCGGAAGTGGAGATTTTCGTCGGCAAACAGGTGAAGGTGCAAATTGAACCGCTCTACAACCAGGAGCAGTTCGACGTGGTAATGATGTAACGCGCGACGGCAGCTTCGCAAGTAAAGGGTACCGCTACGGCGGTTGACAAGGAGAGAAGGGTGAGGCGACTGCCGGGCATTTTACTACTCACAGCCGCAACGCTGATTGTTATCGTCGCACTGCTGGTGAGTGGCCTGCGGCTCGTTTTGCCTCATCTGAACAGCTGGCGCCCGGCGCTGCTGGAGAAAATCGAAGCCGCCACCGGCATGCCGGTAGAGACCGGGGCGGTAGAAGCCTCCTGGCAAAACTTCGGCCCGACGCTTGAGGCGCTGGACATCAAAGCGGGCCTGAAAGATGGCGGCGAGTTGAGCATCAAGCGCGTTACGCTGGCGCTCGACGTCTGGCAAAGCCTGCTGCACCTGCGCTGGCAGTTTCGCGATCTTACCTTTTATCAGCTCCATTTTCGCACCAATACCCCGTTCCAGCAGGATCAAAACCGGGAAAAGCTGGAAACCAGCAAATTCACCGATCTCTTCTTTCGCCAGTTCGATCACTTCGATCTGCGCGACAGCACCGTCAGCTTTATTACGCTTTCCGGCCAGCGCGCCGAGCTGGCTGTTCCGCAATTAACGTGGGTGAACGGTAAAAACCGTCACCGCGCTGAAGGCCAGGTCAGCCTCTCGAGCTTAACGGGCCAGCATGGCGTAATGCAGGTGCGCATGGACTTACGCGACGATAACGGACTGCTGAACAACGGTACGGTCTGGATGCAGGCGGATGACGTTGACGTGAAACCCTGGCTCGGCCAGTGGATGAATGAAAACGTGGCGCTGGATACCGCGAAATTCAGCCTGGCGGCCTGGATGACCCTGAAAGATGGCGATATCGCCGGCGGCGATCTCTGGCTGAAGAAAGGCGGCGCCAGCTGGCAGGGCGGCGCAGACGCCACCCACCGCCTGTCTGTCGATAACCTGACGGCGCACGTCACGAAGCAGCAGGGCGGCTGGCAGTTCGCCATTCCCGCCACCAATATCACTATTGATGACAAGCCCTGGCCGCGCGGCGCGCTGACGCTTGCGTGGATCCCGCAGCAGGATGTCGGCGGCGCGGGCAACACGCGTAGCGACGAACTGCGCGTTCGGGCCAGCAATCTGGAGTTGAGCGGGCTGGATGGCCTGCTGCCGCTCGCCGCCAAATTCTCCCCCGCGCTTGGCGAAGTCTGGACCAGCACGCAGCCGCATGGGTATGTCGAATCGCTGGCGGTTGATATCCCTTTACAGGCGACCAATAAAACCCGCTTTCAGGGCAACTGGAAAAACCTTTCCTGGAAACAGTGGAAGCTCTTGCCGGGCGCCGATCATTTCTCGGGCTCGCTCGCTGGCAGTCTGGAGTCCGGACGGCTGCAGGCGCAGATGAATAACAGCAAAATGCCGTACGAGACGGTGTTTCGCGCGCCGCTGGAGATCAAACAGGGCGCGGCGACGCTGGAATGGCATAAAAATGAAGAGGGCTTCACGCTGGATGGCAAGAATATCGACGTGCAGGCCCATTCGCTCTGGGCACGCGGCGATTTCCGCTGGCAGCAGCCCACCGGGCAGCAGCCCTGGCTTTCTATTCTTGCCGGCATTCGCACTAATGACGGCAAACAGGCGTGGCGCTACTTTCCGGAAAACCTGATGGGCAAACATCTGGTGGACTACCTGAGCGGCGCTATCCAGGGCGGTCAGGCGGATAACGCCACGCTGGTTTATGCCGGCAATCCGCATAATTTCCCCTATAAGCACAACGACGGCCAGTTTCAGGTTTATGTTCCGCTGCATAACGCCACTTATGCTTTCCAGCCCAACTGGCCGGCGCTGGAGAATTTCGACATTGAACTCGATTTTCGCAACGACGGGCTGTGGATGTCGGCGCCGGAGGTGAATCTCGGCGGCGTGAAGGGGCGTCATGTTGAAGCCGTGATCCCGGACTACTCGCAGGACAGACTGTTTATCGACGCCGATATCGCCGGGCCGGGTAACGCCGTCGGTCCTTACTTCCAGAAGACGCCTTTAAACGATTCGCTTGCCGCTACGCTTGAAGAACTCCAGCTCGACGGCGATGTGAATGCTCGCTTACATCTTGATATTCCGCTTGATGGCGAACTCGTCACCGCCAAAGGCGATGTGGCGCTGAACAATAACTCGCTTTTCATCAAGCCGCTGGACAGCACGCTGCATAACCTTTCGGGCAAATTCAGCTTCGTTAACGGCAACCTGCAAAGCGAGCCGCTGCGCGCTACCTGGTTTAACCAGCCGCTGAATGTCGATTTCTCCACCGAGGAGGGGCAGAAGTCTTATAACGTGGCGGTGAATCTGGACGGCGACTGGCAGCCCGCCCGTACAGGCCTGTTGCCGGAACCGGTGAATAACGCGCTGAAAGGCAGCGTGCCGTGGCAGGGTAAAGTGGCTATCACGCTGCCTTATCGCGGCAGCGCCAGTTACAAAATCGATGTGAACGGCGATTTAAAAAATGTGAGCAGTCGCTTACCTTCACCAGTGAATAAAGCGTCGGGCGAGCCGTTGCCCTTTAAGGTAAATGTGACGGGCGACCTGAAAAGCTTCGCGCTGACCGGCAACGCCGGTGCAAATAACCATTTCAACAGCCGCTGGCTGCTTGGCGAAAAGCTGACGCTCGATCGCGCCATCTGGGCTTCCGACAGCCGTACGCGACCGCCGCTGCCTGAAAATGCGGGCGTGGAACTGAACCTGCCGGCGATGGACGGCGCGCAGTGGCTCGCGCTCTTTAATCAGGGCGCGGCGGATAAAGTGAGCAGCGCCACGCGCTTCCCGGAAAGCGTAACGTTACGTACCCCTTCGCTGACGCTGGGCGGCCAGCAGTGGAACAATCTCAGCATCCAGATGCGCCCGACGCCTGGCGGCAAAGAGGTCAGCGCTCAGGGCCGGGAGATCAACGGTACGCTGACGATGCGCGAGCGCGCGCCGTGGCAGGCAAACGTTCAATACCTTTACTTCAACCCGAGCGCCAGCGCCAATAGCGGTTCGGCAAAAACCGCCTCGCCGCTTGCGGGTATGGATAGTATTGATTTCAGCGGCTGGCCCGATCTCCAGCTGCGCTGCGCCGAGTGCTGGCTGTGGGGACAGAAATATGGCCGTATTGATGGCGACTTCAACGTACGCGGCAACACGCTTGCCCTCAGCGACGGCCTGATCGATACCGGCTTTGCCCGGCTGACCGCGCAGGGGGAATGGGTCAATAAACCGGGCGAGCTGCGCACCTCGCTAAAAGGCGCGCTCAAGGGAAGCAAGCTGGACGCCGCCGCCAACTTTTTCGGCCTGACGACCCCGTTGCAGGGTTCCTCATTTAACGTTGATTACGACCTGCACTGGCGCGATGTGCCCTGGCAGCCGGATGAAGCTTCGCTCAACGGCGTTATACATACGCGTCTTGGCAAAGGGCAGATAGCCGATCTCGGCACCGGCCACGCCGGGCAACTGCTGCGGCTGCTGAGCTTCGATGCGCTGTTGCGCAAGCTGCGCTTTGATTTCAGCGACACCTTCGGCGATGGCTTCTACTATGACTCCATCCGCAGCACCGCCTGGATAAAAGATGGCGTGTTGCATACTGATGATACGCTGGTTGACGGGCTGGAGGCGGATATTGCCATGAAAGGCTCAGTAGACCTGCCGCGCCGCCGACTTAATATGGAAGCGGTCGTCGCGCCGGAAATTTCCGCTACGGTCGGCGTGGCGACCGCCTTCGTGGTTAACCCTATCGTGGGCGCGGCGGTGTTTGCCGCAAGCAAGGTGCTCGGTCCGCTGTGGAGCAAAATTTCCGTGCTGCGCTACCAGATAACCGGCCCGCTTGATAAACCGCAAATTAACGAAGTGCTGCGCCAGCCACGGGCAAATAAGGCGCAATGATTTGACGCGGACAATGAATTGCCGCAAGCTCGATAGATATCACCATTGTCCTCGCCCGTCAGGGCGCAAGTCAGAAGAGTAGCGAAACGATGAGTCTGAACCTGGTAACTGAGCAACTGCTGTCTGCGAATGGCCTGAACCATCAGGATCTGTTTTCCATCCTTGGCCAGCTGTCCGAGCGCCGTCTCGACTATGGCGACCTCTATTTTCAGTCCAGCTACCATGAATCCTGGGTTTTAGAAGACCGCATCATCAAAGACGGCTCGTGGAATATCGACCAGGGCGTCGGCGTACGTGCGGTCAGCGGCGAAAAAACCGGTTTCGCCTATGCCGATCAGATAAGCCGCCTGGCGCTGGAGCAAAGCGCCGGCGCGGCGCGCAGCATCGTGCGTGAAATGGGCGAAGGCCGCTCTCATACCTTAGGCGCGGTCGAACATAAATCGCTCTATACCTCGCACGATCCGCTGCAAAGTTTAAGTCGCGAAGAGAAGCTCGACATCCTCAAGCGTGTGGATAAAGCGGCCCGCGCGGCGGATACGCGCGTGCAGGAAGTGACTGCCAGCCTCACCGGCGTTTATGAGCTTATCCTGGTCGCGGCCACCGACGGCACGCTGGCGGCGGATGTACGTCCGCTGGTGCGCCTGTCGGTAAGCGTGCAGGTGGAAGAGAGCGGCAAGCGCGAGCGCGGCTCAAGCGGCGGCGGCGGCCGTTTTGGTTATGACTGGTTCCTTGAAGAGAGCGACGGTGAAGTGCGCGCGGAAGCCTGGGCGAAAGAGGCGGTGCGCATGGCGCTGGTCAACCTTTCCGCCGTCGCGGCGCCAGCGGGCACGCTGCCAGTCGTGCTGGGCGCAGGCTGGCCGGGCGTGCTGCTGCATGAAGCGGTGGGTCATGGTCTGGAAGGCGATTTTAACCGTCGCGGCACTTCCGTGTTTAGCGGGCAGATGGGGCAACTGGTCGCTTCTGAGCTCTGCACCGTGGTGGATGACGGTACGCTGATGAATCGTCGCGGCTCGCTTGCCGTTGATGATGAAGGCGTGCCCGGGCAGTACAACGTGCTTATCGAAAACGGCGTATTGAAAGGCTATATGCAGGACAAGCTCAACGCGCGTCTGATGGGTGTAGCGCCGACCGGCAACGGGCGGCGTGAATCCTACGCCCACCTGCCGATGCCGCGTATGACCAACACCTACATGCTGGCGGGCAAATCCACGCCGCAGGAGATTATCGAATCGGTGGATTACGGGATCTTCGCGCCGAACTTTGGCGGCGGACAGGTGGACATTACTTCCGGTAAGTTTGTCTTCTCTACCTCGGAAGCTTATCTGATTGAGAAAGGTAAAGTGACGAAGCCGGTGAAGGGCGCGACCCTGATTGGCTCCGGCATTGAAGCGATGCAGCAGATCTCCATGGTAGGCAACGATCTTGCGCTGGATAACGGCGTGGGCGTGTGCGGCAAAGAGGGGCAGAGTCTGCCGGTAGGCGTGGGCCAGCCAACGCTTAAGGTTGATAACCTGACGGTGGGTGGTACGGCGTAAAGTCGTAAGGAAGCGGTCATGAAAAAAGGATACGTGCAGGCGTATCCTTTTTTTTGTCTGATGGCGAATTAGGTTACTCCGTAATCGACAGACTCTCGTTGTCCAGCTGCAGCGCGATATAGAGCAAAATGCGATCGTCGAAGCTGTCCAGATTGAGACCGGTTATCTCCGAGATCCGCTTCATGCGGTATTCGAGCGTGTTACGGTGGATAAACAGCGCTTTTGCCGCGAGGCTCGCCTGGAGGTTATTGGCATACCAGCCTTTTAGCGTGCGCAGCAGCAGACCGTTGCTGTCCATCTGCTTTAAACGGGCCACCGGGCGGGTCAGCTCTTTTGCCTGCCAGTCCTCCTTTATGCTGTCTAACAGCAGCGGCAAGATCAGATCCTTATAAAAGTAGATTCGCTTCTGCGGCTGGTTGCTCTTGCCGACGGCCATCGTGGTGGAGGCCGTGCGGTAAGAGCGGGCGATGCCGCCCGCGTCGGGGAAATAGTTGCCCATGGCGAGGCGGATCTTCAGGCGGCTTCGCGCGCTTATCTGCTCCATCAACGCATGCATATATTGCCTCTGCTCATCGGGCGCCCACATGCCGCGCGCGTTGAGCGCGGGTTTCAACAACACGATTTGCGTCATCGAAACAATGGCGATAAGCGGCGATTTCTCTGTCGACGTCAGCAGCGTCTGAAGCTGCTGTAGCTCTGTCATGGCGGTATCGACGCCAAGCTGACCGCTGTCTATCTCCACCACCAGCGCCACGCGCGGCTGGCTGAGATCGATGCCGAGACGGTGCGCCCATTCGCTCAGCATCGGCGAAGTCTGTTCCGAACGGATAAGGTTCAGCACCAGCTCTTCACGCAGGCGAACATCGCGCGCCATCATGTGCATAAGCTGCGCCTGCTCAAGCATCATTTCAGCCGTCATGCAAACCAGCTCGCCATACTGGCGCAGTTGCCCCGGGTCGCCTGTCAGACCGATGACGCCGACGATATTGCGGTTAAGGCGCAAAGGCAGATTGATGCCAGGTTTTACCCCCTGCAAATGACGCGTTACCGCATCGTCGATATCCACAATCCTTCGCTGGGAAATAGCCAGCAACGCCCCTTCGTGCAATTCGCCAATACGCTCCGGATCGCCGCTGCCGATAATGCGGCCTTTACCATCCATGACGTTGATATTGCAGTCGATGATTTTCATCGTGCGGTCAACAATATTTTGCGCCAGACGGGCGTCGAGATGGTAATCGTCCATAACATTTCCTGTACAGAGTGGTTATCGAATCTGAATGAGCATAACTGTGAAAATGTTGTGCGGCATTGTGCAACTGCCCAGTCGGGAAACTAAATGTAAACTCTTCGGCGAGCGTCACGTTTTGCGGTTCAGTCGCAATGAAACGCACGCCGCAGACAAAAAACCGGATGCGGAAATCCGCATCCGGTTGAGGCATAGCGCGAGGCGTCAGGTCACCGGCGCCGGGTTAAAGACCGCAAGCTGGTTATGCAGTCCCCACTGGTCGGAAAAGGTTTTGCGACGACCGCTCGCCACATCAAGAATAAAGTGGAAAAGCTTCCAGCCCACCTGCTCAATGGTTTCCTCGCCGGTAGCGATGGTGCCGGCGTTAATATCCATCAGATCGAACCAGCGGTTGGCCAGCTCCGTGCGTGTCGCCATCTTGATAACCGGCACCGCCATCAGGCCATACGGCGTGCCGCGACCGGTGGTAAATACCTGCAGCGTAATGCCGGAGGCCACCTGCTGCGTGCCGCAGACAAAGTCGCTGGCGGGCGTGGCGGCATAAATCAGGCCACGCTTCGTTGGGCGCTGGCCCGGCGACAGCACCTCGACAATAGCGCTTTTACCCGACTTGGCGATGGAGCCAAGCGCTTTTTCCACCACGTTCGCCAGCCCGCCTTTTTTATTGCCCGGAGAAGGGTTAGCGCTGCGGTCGGTCTGGCCCATATCCAGGTAATTATCGTACCAGGCCATCTCTTCCAGCAGCCGCTTGCCCACCTCTTCGTTTACCGCGCGCGGCGTTAACAGGTGGATGGCGTCGCGTACTTCGGTGACTTCTGAGAACATCACCGTGGCGCCGCAGCGCACCAGCAGATCAGAGGCGTAGCCCACCGCCGGGTTAGCGGTCACGCCGGAGAAAGCGTCGCTGCCGCCGCACTGCATGCCCACCACCAGCTCTGAGGCCGGGCAGGTTTCGCGCTTACGCTGGTTGAGCTTAGCCAGATGCTGCTCCGCCACGCGCAGGATGTCGTCTACCATCGAGCGGAAACCCACGTGCTGCTCATCCTGCAGGCGGACAATGCTCGCGGAATCCACCGCGATTGCCGCCACATCTTCCGTGCCCTGCAGCAATCTTTCCGGCTGCAGTTTTTCGCAGCCGAGGCCAATGACCATTACCTCGCCGCCAAAGTTAGGGTTCAGCGCAATGTTGTGAATGGTGCGGATAGGGATCACCGCAGCGGGAGCGTTAATCGCCACCCCGCAGCCGTAAAGATGGTTAAGGCCGACCACACCATCGACGTTCGGGTAACGCGGCAGCAGGTCACGCTCAATTAATTTGATAACGTAATCCACCACCCCTGCCACGCAATGCACGCTGGTGGTAATGCCGAGCAGGTTTTTCGTCCCCACGCTGCCATCGGCATTGCGGTAACCTTCAAAGGTGTAGCCTTCCAGCGGCGGCAACGGTTCGGGCACCCGGGTCGCCAGCGGCAATGTGTTAAGCGGCGGCGCTTTGGGCAGTTCCACCAGCGATTCGTCAATCCAGCTGCCGCGCGCAATGGCACGCACGGCGTAGCCAATAACTTCGCCATAGCGAACGATTTCGCCATGCGCGGGAATATCAACCAGCGCGACTTTATGACCTTGTGGGATATGTTCTATCAACTCAAGCCCATCCGGAAAACGTGCACCCGCCTTGAGCCCATTATCGTTGACAATAATCGCTACATTATCGTTGTCATCGACTTTTATATAAAAATTGCCCGTCTCAAGGTTTTTAATTTTTATATCAGTCATTGTCCAGTATTCTCCGAAATTACGGTAAAGGCGTTGCTTAAATAAAAAGAGTAATACGTATAAAGGCCCGCTTTAAATTAATACTGTCAGGATTGTCTTAAGTCTAATGTGATGCAGATCACTGAAACTGGTGAGCCCGCCCAATGCGATGTGACTCTTTCCCCGTTTTGTGGAATCAAGCGGCTGATATTGTGCATTCATACAAAAATATAGCGAAAAAAAGCGCAGGAATTGTGTAAGTCTCTAATGATTAGCGTGATGAGCCGAGTCTATACTGAGCTGCATAAAAAAGAGCAAAACCTGCGAAGGCCCGGTTATTGCTTTATCAAAACGAATATCTACCGCTACCAGATTTACTTTCAGGCTGTACTCATACATGGGGAATAAAAATGTCTGTGCAATCAGAAGCTGTTGTATCCAGCAAAAGAGTCCCTACCCGTTTTTATATATTGCTGACGATTTTTATTGTCACCACTATTAATTATGCCGATCGCGCTACGTTATCTATTGCCGGTACGGAAGTCGCCAAAGCGCTTCAGCTTGATGCGATTTCCATGGGTTATATTTTCTCGGCGTTTGGCTGGGCCTATTTGCTGATGCAGATCCCGGGCGGCTGGCTGCTTGACCGCTACGGCTCAAAAAAGGTCTACACCTGGAGCCTGTTCTTCTGGTCGCTGTTTACCTTTACCCAGGGTTTTGTCGATATGCTGCCGCTCGCCTGGGCTGGCATTTCTATGTTCTTTATGCGCTTTATGCTGGGCTTTTCCGAAGCGCCGTCCTTCCCGGCCAACGCCCGCATCGTTGCGGCCTGGTTTCCGACCAAAGAGCGTGGCACCGCTTCGGCGTTGTTTAACGCCGCACAATATTTCTCGCTCGCTATTTTCTCGCCGCTGCTCGGCTGGCTCATCTTCGCCTGGGGCTGGGAGCATGTCTTTACCGTTATGGGCGCCATCGGCTTTGTGCTGACGCTGGTATGGGTGAAGTTTATCCATAACCCGGGCGATCACCCGCGCATGTCGAAAGAAGAGCTGGAGTACATCAGCAACAACGGCGCGGTGGTGGATATGGACCACAAAAAAACGGATAGCCAGCAGAGCGGGCCGAAGCTGCACTACATCAAGCAACTGCTGACCAACCGCATGATGCTTGGCGTCTTTTTCGGCCAATACTTTATCAACACCATTACCTGGTTCTTCCTCACCTGGTTTCCTGTTTATCTGGTGCAGGAAAAAGGAATGTCGATTCTGAAAGTGGGCCTGGTGGCCTCTATCCCGGCGCTGTGCGGTTTCGCAGGCGGCGTGCTGGGCGGCGTCTTCTCCGACTATCTGGTGAAGCGGGGCGCGTCGCTAACGTTTGCCCGTAAGCTGCCTATCGTGGTCGGCATGCTGCTCGCCTCCACCATTATTTTGTGCAACTACACCGACAGCACTGTGCTGGTCGTCTCGCTGATGGCGCTGGCGTTTTTTGGTAAAGGTTTTGGCGCGCTGGGCTGGCCGGTAATTTCCGACACCGCGCCGAAAGAGATTGTGGGCCTGTGCGGCGGCGTGTTTAACGTCTTCGGCAACGTGGCTTCTATTGTTACTCCGCTGGTCATCGGCTATCTGGTCAGCGAGTTGCACTCCTTTAATGCTGCGTTGATTTTCGTCGGGTGCTCCGCGCTGATGGCGATGGTCTGTTACCTGGTGATTGTCGGCGACATCAAGCGTATGGAACTGGCGAAGTAAGCCATACAGTCAGGGTTTGAACACTTTAAGGTCTGAACAATGAACGATATTTTTCCGAACAAATTCAAGGCCGCGCTGGCGGCTCACCAGACGCAAATCGGTTGCTGGTCGGCGTTAGCGAACCCCATCAGCACCGAAGTGCTGGGCCTCGCGGGCTTCGACTGGATTGTGCTGGATGGCGAGCATGCCCCTAACGACGTCACCACCTTTATTCCTCAGTTGATGGCGCTTAAGGGCAGCCGCAGCACCCCAGTGGTGCGCGTGCCGACCAACGAGCCGGTCATCATCAAACGTCTGCTGGATATCGGCTTTTACAACTTCCTCATTCCGTTTGTGGAATCAGAAGAGGAAGCGGTGCTGGCGGTGGCCTCCACCCGTTACCCGCCAGAGGGCATCCGCGGCGTTTCCGTCTCGCACCGCGCCAATATGTTCGGCACCGTGCCGGATTACTTCGCCGCTTCCAATAAAAACATCACCATTCTTGTGCAGATAGAGAGCCAGCAAGGCGTGGATAACGTCGACGCCATCGCCGCTACCGAAGGCGTGGACGGCATTTTTGTCGGCCCGAGCGATCTTGCGGCGGCGCTGGGTCATCTTGGCAACGCCTCGCACCCGGAAGTGCAGCGCTGCATTCAGCACATCTTTGCCCGCGCCAAAGCGCACGGCAAACCGGCGGGCATTCTGGCGCCGGTGGAAGCCGACGCTAAACGCTACCTGGAGTGGGGCGCGACGTTTGTCGCCGTCGGCAGCGACCTTGGCGTATTCCGCGCCGCGACGCAAAAGCTGTGCGACGCCTTTAAAAAGTAATTCCCTTATTAACGAGAGATAAGCGTTATGACGATGAAAGTTGGATTTATTGGCCTTGGCATCATGGGTAAGCCGATGAGTAAAAACCTCATCAAAGCGGGTTATTCGCTGGTGGTTTACGATCACAACTCAGCCTCGGTTTCTGAGGTGATCTCTGCGGGCGCCGAAACGGCCTCCTCGCCAAAAGAGATTGCCGCGCAGTGCGACGTCGTTATTACCATGCTGCCTAACTCTCCGCACGTTAAAGAGGTGGCGCTGGGCGAGAACGGCCTCATTGCAGGGGCGCACGCGGGCCTGACGCTTATCGACATGAGTTCGATTGCGCCGCTCGCCAGCCGTGAAATTAGCGAGGCGTTACAGGCGAAAGGCGTGGGCATGCTGGATGCGCCGGTCAGCGGCGGCGAGCCAAAAGCTATCGACGGCACGCTGTCGGTGATGGTGGGCGGCGATAAAGCGTTATTCGATAAATACTATGATCTGATGAAAGCGATGGCGGGCTCGGTGGTGCATACCGGCGATATCGGCGCAGGCAACGTCACGAAACTCGCAAACCAGGTGATTGTGGCGCTGAACATCGCTGCGATGTCGGAAGCGCTGGTTCTGGCGACCAAAGCGGGCGTCAACCCGGATCTGGTTTATCAGGCGATTCGCGGCGGCCTTGCGGGCAGCACCGTGCTCGATGCCAAAGCGCCGATGGTAATGGAGCGCAACTTCAAGCCCGGTTTTCGTATCGACTTGCATATTAAAGATCTGGCGAACGCGCTGGATACCTCGCACGGCGTGGGCGCGCAGCTGCCGCTGACGGCGGCGGTTATGGAAATGATGCAGGCGTTGAAGGCGGATGGCCTGGGCACCGCCGACCACAGCGCGCTGGCGTGCTATTACGAAAAGCTGGCGAAAGTCGAAGTCGCAAAATAGCGATGAAATAACGACAGGGGCGCCGCTGGCGCCCGGTTATCTCTCCGGTCTGGATTACTTATGAAAATAGTCATTGCACCCGATTCATGGAAAGAAAGTCTCTCCGCCGCCGAGGTGGCGCAGGCGATTGAAAAAGGTTTTCGCGAAATATTCCCCCATGCTGACTATGTCTGCGTGCCGCTTGCCGATGGCGGCGAGGGGACGGTGGACGCGATGGTCAGCGCCACGCAGGGCACGACTATCACCACCCGCGTAACGGGGCCGCTCGGGCAGCCGGTGGAAGCCAGCTGGGGGATTTCGGGCGACGGCAACACCGCGTTTATTGAAATGGCGGAGGCGAGCGGTCTGGCGCTGGTGCCGACTTCGCAGCGCAACCCGCTGTTAACCACCTCGCGCGGCACCGGCGAGCTTATCCTGGCCGCGCTGGATCGCGGCGTGCGTCATATTCTTATCGGTATTGGCGGCAGCGCCACCAATGACGGCGGGGCGGGCATGGTGCAGGCGCTCGGCGCGAAGCTCTGCGAGGCTTCCGGCCAGGAGATTGGCCCGGGTGGGGCGTCGCTTGCGAAGCTCGCCCGCATCGATCTCTGCGCGCTTGATAGCCGTTTGCAGGAGTGCGATATCAAAGTCGCCTGCGACGTGACAAACCCGCTTACCGGCGAGCAAGGCGCTTCGTTTATCTTCGGGCCGCAGAAAGGCGCGGATCCGCAGATGGTGCGCCAGCTGGATGAGTGCCTGGCGCACTACGCGCAGGTTATCCGCAGCGAGTTGCAAAGAGATGTGGACGCCATACCCGGCGCGGGCGCGGCGGGCGGTATGGGCGCGGCGTTGATAGCCTTCCTGAATGCAGAACTCCGAAGCGGTATTGAGCTGGTAACAGAAGCGCTGCATCTGGAAAATCATATTCACAACTGCACGCTGGTGGTGACGGGGGAAGGGCGCATCGACAGCCAGAGCATTCACGGCAAAGTGCCGGTGGGCGTGGCGCGCATCGCGAAAAAGTATCATAAGCCCGTTATCGGCATCGCCGGCTCGCTGACGCCTGACGTGGCGGTGGTCCACCAGCATGGGCTGGATGCGGTGTTCAGCGTGCTCAACAGTATCGGCACGCTGGACGAGGCGCTGCGCAACGCCGCGGACAACGTTTACCGCTCGGCGAGAAATATCGCCGCCACGCTGCAGGTAGGGATGAGCGTGGCGGAAAAGCAGAGCCAGACGGTGAAAGAGTGCGAGCCTGGCGTGCTGTAAACCCCATTGGTTTCAGGCTGGCGGCAACGGCGTTTCCACGCCGTTGCCGGTTCCCCGTATCGTCTGGTAAACCTGCGCCACCTTCACAAAGTACTCGGTCAGGTAGTTGATGCACACCTGCACCTTCAGCGGCATTTTGTCTTTCTCGGTATAAAGCGCATAAACCGGACGCGGGTCGGACTGGTAGCGCGGCAATAAGATCTCAAGCTCCCCGCTGTTGATCTCATCGATCACCCACATTAGCGGCACATACGCGATGCCTGCCCCGGTTTTCACCCAGCGCGACAGCGTCATCGGGTCGTTGGTGACAAACCGCCCTTGTGGGATCAGACGCGTTGAAATCCCTTCCGGGGCGATCAGTTCAAACTCGTTGTCGGGCCGCACGCTATATTCAAGCCATGAATGGCTGGCGAGATCGGAAGGCTTTTCCGGCGCGCCGTTCAGGGCCAGATAGCTTTTGGCGGCGCAGACCACCATCGGCATAGAGCCGAGGCGACGCGAGAAAAGGCTGGAATCCTGCAATGCGCCGACGCGGATAACCAGGTCCAGGCCGTCGGCTATCAGATCCGGCGCCGGGATGCCGGTCACCAGATTGACCGTCAGGCCCGGGTACTCTCTGAGCATGTCCGCTGTCATGGTCGCCAGCACGTTTTGCGCCATGGTGGAGGAGCTGCCGATGCGCAGGGTGCCGATAGGGGTATTATTAAACGCATAGAGTTGTTCATGCACTTCCCGCACTTCATGCAGCATGCGGCGGCAACCCTGATAATAAATCCTTCCCGCTTCGGTCAGGCCGATGCTGCGGGTGCTGCGGTTGAGCAACTTAACCTGCAGTTCATCCTCAAGTTTTGATACCGTCTGGCTGATAGAAGAGACGCTCATCTGCAGCTGCCTTGCCGCACTGGTGAAGGAGCCGAGCTCCACCACCCTTGCGAATACGGACATACGTTTTAGTCGTTCCATTATTCACTCTGGCTTAAAAGTGATTTAGATCACATATCGTAGATAACTTATTATCAGTTACGTTAATATATTATTACTAAGATAACCAACGCCGCGCTCTCTCCCGGCCATCCAGGCCACCCGGTTGCGGTCTATCGTTAATAATCGTCGCCTGCACAGTAATCAGAGTCATCATGAGTCTATTTCCCGTTATCGTGGTGTTCGGCCTCTCGTTTCCGCCGATCTTCATCGAGCTTATCTTATCACTGGCGATTTTCTGGCTGGTGCGCCGCCTGCTGGCCCCTACGGGGCTCTATGATTTTGTCTGGCATCCGGCTCTCTTTAATACGGCGCTTTATTGCTGCCTGTTTTATTTAATATCGCGTCTGTTTGTCTGAGGTTGATGTGAAAACGCTTACAAGAACACTCTCCCGTACTGCGATTACCCTGGTGCTGGTCATCCTGGCTTTCATCGCGATTTTTCGCGCCTGGGTTTATTACACCGAATCCCCGTGGACGCGCGACGCCCGTTTTAGCGCCGACGTGGTAGCCATCGCGCCCGACGTCGCCGGGCTTGTCACTGCCGTTAACGTCCACGACAACCAGCTGGTGAAAAAAGGTCAGGTGCTGTTTACCATCGACCAGCCGCGCTACCAGAAAGCGCTGGAAGAAGCCGAGGCGGATGTCGCCTATTACGACGCGCTGGCCGGCGAAAAACGTCGCGAAGCGGGCCGCCGTAACCGTCTTGGCATACAGGCGATGTCGCGCGAGGAGATCGATCAGTCTAACAACGTCTTGCAGACTGTGCTGCATCAGCTGGCGAAAGCGCAGGCGACCCGGGACCTGGCGAAACTCGATTTAGAGCGCACGGTTATCCGCGCGCCAGCCGACGGCTGGGTCACCAACCTGAACGTCTACGCCGGCGAGTTTATTACCCGCGGCTCTACCGCCGTGGCGCTGGTTAAACAGAACACATTCTATGTGCTGGCCTATATGGAAGAGACCAAGCTTGAAGGCGTGCGCCCAGGCTATCGCGCAGAGATTACGCCGCTTGGCAGCAACTCGGTGCTGCACGGCACCGTCGACAGCGTGGCGGCAGGCGTGACCAACGCCAGCAGCACGCGTGACGACAAAGGCATGGCGTCGGTGGACTCCAACCTGGAGTGGGTGCGCCTTGCGCAGCGCGTGCCGGTGCGTATCCACCTCGATCAACAAACGGGGAACCTCTTCCCGGCGGGCACGACCGCAACGGTAGTGATCACCGGCGAAAAAGACAGGGACCGCAGCCAGGAATCGCCTTTTAACAAGCTGATGCATCGGCTGCGCGAATTCGGTTAATCGTTATGGGCATCCTCTCTATCGCGCCGCAGCATGTGCGCTTCGCCATTAAGCTCGCCACCGCCATTGTGCTGGCGCTTTTTGTCGGCTTTCACTTCCAGCTTGAGACGCCGCGCTGGGCGGTGCTGACCGCCGCCATCGTCGCGGCGGGGCCCGCCTTTGCCGCAGGCGGCGAGCCGTGGTCTGGCGCTATCCGCTATCGTGGCATGCTGCGCATCGTCGGCACTTTTATCGGCTGTATCGCGGCGCTGGTGATTATTATCTCGATGATCCGCGCGCCGGTGGTGATGTTGATGGTCTGCTGCATCTGGGCGGGCTTCTGTACGTGGATTTCATCGCTGGTAAAAGTGGAGAACTCTTACGCCTGGGGGCTGGCGGGCTACACGGCGCTCATCATCGTCATCACTATTCAGACTGCGCCGCTCTCCACGCCGCAGTTTGCGGTGGAGCGTTGCAGCGAGATAGTGATAGGTATTTTTTGCGCCATCGTCGCCGACCTGCTCTTTTCTCCGCGCTCCATTAAGCGTGAAATCGACCGGGAGCTGGACAGCCTGCTGGTGGCGCAGTTCCAGCTTATGCAGCTTTGCATTAACCACGGCGACAGCGAAGCGCTGGATAAAGCCTGGGGCGCGCTGGTGCGCCGCACCACCGCGCTGGAGGGAATGCGCACCAACCTGAAGATTGAATCGTCGCGCTGGGCGCGGGCTAACCGCCGGTTGAAGGCGCTTAACACCGTGTCGTTGACGATGATTACTCAGGCGTGCGAAACCTGGCTTATTCAGAACAGTCGGCCGGAGGCTATCGCGCCCGAGTACCGTGAGCTGTTCGCCGAGCCGGTGGAAACGGCGGCTGACGTGCATAAGCGGCTTAAGTTTATGCGTCGCGTCATGGCCTGGACTGGTGAGCACGATACGCCAGTCACTATCTATAGCTGGATCGGCGCCGCGACCCGCTACCTGTTGCTGAAACGCGGGGTGATTACCAACGCGAAAATCAGCGCGGTGGAAGAGGAGGTGCTGAGCGGCGAGGTGGTGGTGAGACCGGTTTCGGCAGAACGTCACCACGCCATGATTAACTTCTGGCGTACTACCGTTTCCTGCCTGCTGGGCGCGCTGTTCTGGCTGTGGACCGGCTGGACCTCCGGCAGCGGCGCGATGGTGATGATTGCCGTCGTTACGGCGCTTGCCATGCGTCTGCCGAATCCGCGCATGGTCGCGCTCGACTTCGTCTATGGCATGCTGGCGGCGCTGCCGCTCGGGGCGTTCTATTTCCTTGTGCTTATCCCTGCCACCCAGCAAAGCATGCTGCTGCTCTGCATCAGCCTTGCGCTGCTTGGCTTTTTCATTGGCGTTGAAGTGCAGAAGCGGCGGCTCGGGTCGATGGGGGCGCTTGCAGGAACGATTAACATCATCGTGCTGGATAACCCGATGACCTTTCACTTCAGCCAGTTCCTCGACAGTGCTCTGGGGCAACTGGTGGGCTGTATGCTGGCGATGATGGTGATTCTGGTTATCCGGGATAACTCACAGGCGCAAACCGGGCGTACGCTACTTAACCAGTTTGTCTCGGCGGCAGTCTCGTCGTTAACCACCAATAAGGCGCGCCGCCGCGAGAACCATCTGCCGGCGCTTTATCAACAGCTTTTTCTGTTGCTGAATAAATTCCCCGGCGATGTGGCGAAATTCCGCCTGGCGCTGAACCTGATTATCGCGCATCAGCGTCTGCGGGAGGTGCCCATTCCTGTGAATGCGGATCTCTCCGCGTTTCACCGCCAGCTGCGCAATACCGCCGATCGGGTGATTGCCGCAAGAAGCGTAGATAAGCGTCGTCAAACCTTTAAGCAACTGCTGGATGAGCTGGATATCTACCAGGAGAAACTGCGCGTCTGGGAGGCGCCGCTGCAGGTTACCGAGCCGGTGAAGCGCCTTACTACGATGCTGCATAAGTATCAGCATGCCCTGACGGACCGCTGATTTTCATCCTTTTTCCCCTCCGGACCGACGCCAGAAGCGTCGGTTTTTTTGTAGCTATACTTACGCAAGACGACAGGACACAACGGTCAGGAGGAGAAGATGACGATGCAAACCCTGGCGGATAACGCCCTTTTTCAGACAGGCTATCTGGTTGATGGCACATGGCATACCGCAGCAAGTACCTTCGATGTGCTTAACCCGGCCACAGGCGAGGTGGTAGCGAAAGTCGCTAAGGCAGGCAAGAAAGAGACCGAAGCGGCGATTGCCGCCGCGAGCCGCGCTTTTCCGGCCTGGCGGGCAAAGACGGCGAAAGAACGCTCAGAAATCCTTTACCGTTGGTACCAGCTGATCATTGAGAACAAAAGCTGGCTTGGCGAGCTGATGACCACCGAGCAGGGGAAACCCCGCAAGGAGGCGGAAGGCGAGGTGGAGTACGCCGCAAGCTTTATTCAGTGGTTCGCCGAGCAGGCCAAGCGCGCCAACGGCGAGATAATCCCGCCCATTAAGCCGGGTTCCCGCATTCTGGCGACCCGAGAGCCGGTGGGCGTCGTGGCGGCCATTACGCCCTGGAACTTCCCGATGGCAATGCTGACCCGCAAGCTTGGTCCGGCGCTCGCCGCAGGCTGCACCGGGGTGATTAAGCCCGCCAACAATACGCCGCTTTCCGCTTTCGCGCTGCTGGCGCTGGCTAAGCAGGCGGGGGTGCCGGACGGCGTGCTCAATGCCGTGGCGGGCAACACCTCGGAAATCAGCGACGCCATTATGGCCAGCCCGCAGGTGCGTAAAATCTCCTTCACCGGTTCTACCGCCGTGGGGAAAACGCTAATGCGCAACGCGGCGGAAACCATGAAGAAGGTCTCCATGGAGCTTGGCGGCAACGCGCCTTATATCGTTTTTGACGACGCCGATATCGACGCGGCGGTAAAAGGGGCTATCGCCAATAAATTCCGTAATGCAGGCCAGGTATGCGTAAGCGTGAACCGCTTTTTTATTCAGGACGGGATTTACGAGCGCTTCGTGAATCAGCTGGCGGAAGCGGTTAAGGCGCTTAAAGTCGGCAACGGCATGGATGACGGCGTGGTCGTCGGCCCGCTGATTGAGCAATCGGCCGTGGATAAAGTACGTGAACACGTCGAAGACGCGGTAGCGAAAGGGGCAAAAGTGCTGGTGGGCGGCAAGCCGCACGAACTGGGCGGCAACTTCTGGCAACCTACCGTCCTGATTGATGCTAACGACGAAATGAAGCTTGCGCAGGAAGAGACGTTTGGCCCGCTGGCGGCCTGCTTCCGTTTTAAAACGGAAGAGGAAGTGATTCAGCGCGCCAACAATACCCCTTATGGCCTTGCGGCTTACTTCTACACGCAAAACCTGCAACGCGTTTTCCGCGTTTCCCAGCAGATTGAGAGCGGCATGATTGGCATTAACGAATGTGCGGTATCAACGGAACTGGGGCCGTTTGGCGGAGTAAAAGAGTCAGGTCTGGGACGCGAAGGGTCAGTGCTGGGGCTGGAAGAGTTTATGGAAGTGAAAACCCTGCATCTGGGCGGACTCTGAAACAGAGGGCGGCCTGCGGGCCGCTCCATAGACCGGTGACGCAGCATGAAAATCTACACCTTCGATTTCGATGAAATTACCGAACAGGCGGATTTTTACCGAGAGTTTTCCCGCACCTTTGGTCTGGCCAAAAATCAGGTAAACGATCTGGATGCGCTATGGGAGGTGGTAACTGAAGGGGGATTGCCGCTACCGCTGGAGATAGAGTTTGTGCATCTGGGAGAGGAGCAGCGTCGGCGTTATGGGGCGCTGATTTTGCTTTTTGACGAAGCAGAAGAGGAGCTGGAAGGTCAGCTCCGCTTCAATGTACGTCATTCAACATAGGACAGGCACTTAAAAAGGCCCCTGCGAAAACAGGGGCAAGTCGTCAGACAAGACGACGAGGGTTACTTATACAGTTCAGCGGTGGCGTGCCAGTGGTCACCCTGAGTCAGTTCAGTGATGCGATAGCTGCTGGCGCCTTCTTTTTCCGCTTTTTCCGCCAGCTGCTGGCGAATATCCATTGGCGCGCCCGTTACCTGAGTGACAGAAACGCTGCCCATCGGCTGGAGGTTTTGCGCCTGCTGGGTGTTGACTTGTTGTACTGCGGCGCTGGCGCCAAAAGAGATAATTGAGGCCAGGCCCAGGGCTGCGATGGTAAATGGGGTTTTCATTGTCTTAACTCCTCGTCAAAGCACCCAACGGCCGGAAGGGTTGGAACGCTATTTTTCTGCTTGAGGCCGTTGCGTGCGTTTATGGCTATTCAGAACTTTTACTTTTAACGCGTTGTTTATTTGTAGAGCTCAGCGGTAGCGTGCCAGTGGTCGCCAGTACGCGCTTCGATGATGCGATAAGAAGACGCGCCTTTTTCCTGCGCTTTCTGATCCAGCATTTCACGCATATCCATCGGGACGCTGCCTACCGCGTCAACGGTGACAGTACCGATAGCCTGACGGTTTTGCGCCTGGTCGGCATTGATGGAAGATGCTGCGAAAGCACCGAAAGAAAGCATAGAAAGAACGGTTGCGGCTGCTACGGTAGATTTAATGTTCATATTGTTTACCTCGTCGTATTTATTATTACTGGTCACTGTTCCGTGACCCTCATCACAAAAAAAAGTATACACTAGTCACCCAAAAAATTAATAACAGGCTAATGGTTTCCTATGAAACTTTGAGCCTGGAGTGATGTTTATTTATTACCGAACGTTATAAAAATGGCTAAAATTTAGCCAATATTTTTTATTATTTCTTATGAATCAATAGGATATTTGATTTTTGCAATTTGTGCGGTTTTCTTTTTCTAATACACTGGGTGAATGGTTTTCAGCAGACGAAGCGACTGGTTAAATGGGAGATGGCAGAAGAAGGTAAAAGAAGGGAACAACGCTCCCGCTACGATATAGCGGGAGCGGGGCATCAGAGTTCCTGTTCGAAAAGCACCAGGATGGCTTCGTAAAGCTCTTTGACCGTGAAGCCGCGCGCGGGCGTAGTGAAGATAGTATCGTCCCCTGCGATGGTGCCGAGGATGCCTTCCGCTTTGCCGAGGGAATCCAGCAGGCGAGCAATCAGCTGCGCCGCGCCTGGGCTTGTGTGAATGACGACTACGGCGTCGTTATAGTCGATATCCAGCACCAGGTTTTTAAGCGGGCTGGACGTGGTCGGTACGCCAAGCTCAACCGGCAGGCAGTAAACCATCTCCATTTTGGCGTTGCGGGTGCGCACGGCGCCAAACTTGGTCAGCATGCGGGAGACTTTTGACTGGTTGATATTCTCAAAGCCTTCGTCCTGCAGCGCCTGGACAATCTCACCCTGCGAACTGAATTTTTCTTCTTTGAGTAATGCTTTAAACGCTTTTACTAACTCTTCTTGTTTTGCGGAGCTGCGCATACGTCACCCGTGGTCAGGCCAATAAGAACAACATTATTATGCATAAAATTGAATTTTTATGCAAATTATCTGCCGTGAGCGGGGCTGAAATAATGTTATGAAAGCGGCGGATTTTATCAAATTTTGTTATCAAGGAACATGCCTGCGTCACGACTCGAAAATAAGCGATAAAGTAAAACAATTGTTATCAAAATGATGTTGTTTTGCTGTCGCGAGAGGGTGTAATGTAACCGCCTGTTGATATGTTGCTCCGGTAGTGACCCGGCGAGCCCGATAGTCTCCGTGCACCGGTAAAGCCGCCGCATCGCTTTCAGTAAAGCGCGTCAGGAGTCGCAAACTGAAGGCCAGAAGATTGTACTCATTTCAGCTCTGAATGATTATGGTCGCCACCAATGGAGTAACGGCACACTTTAGCTCACCATAATAAGGAGTTTAGGATGAAAGTTGCAGTCCTCGGCGCGGCAGGTGGTATTGGCCAGGCGCTTGCCCTTCTACTCAAGACCCAACTGCCTTCAGGTTCAGAACTCTCTCTGTATGACATCGCACCGGTTACCCCAGGGGTAGCGGTTGACCTGAGTCATATCCCTACCGACGTAAAAATCAAAGGCTTCTCCGGCGAAGACGCTACCCCGGCGCTGGAAGGCGCAGACGTGGTGCTGATCTCCGCAGGCGTTGCGCGTAAGCCGGGCATGGACCGTTCCGATCTCTTTAACGTGAACGCCGGCATCGTGAAAAACCTGGTTCAGCAGATCGCGACGACCTGCCCGAAAGCCTGTATCGGCATCATCACCAACCCGGTTAACACCACCGTGGCGATTGCTGCGGAAGTGCTGAAAAAAGCGGGCGTGTACGACAAGAACAAACTGTTCGGCGTGACCACGCTGGATATCATTCGCTCCAATACCTTTGTGGCGGAGTTAAAAGGCAAGCAGCCGACCGAGATCGACGTACCGGTTATCGGCGGTCACTCTGGCGTGACCATTCTGCCGCTGCTGTCGCAGATCCCAGGCGTTAGCTTCTCCGAGCAGGAAGTGGCCGACCTGACCAAACGTATCCAGAACGCGGGCACCGAAGTGGTGGAAGCGAAAGCGGGCGGGGGTTCTGCAACCCTCTCTATGGGCCAGGCGGCGGCGCGCTTTGGGCTTTCCCTGGTGCGCGCATTGCAGGGCGAGCAGGGCGTAGTTGAGTGCGCTTATGTGGAAGGCGACGGCGAATACGCTCGCTTCTTCTCTCAGCCGCTGCTGCTGGGTAAAAACGGTATCGAAGAGCGTAAATCCATCGGCACCCTGAGCGCGTTCGAACAGCAGGCGCTGGAAGGCATGCTGGATACGCTGAAAAAAGATATCGCGCTGGGCGAAGAGTTTGTTAACAAGTAAGAACGCTAGCCTGAAAAAAACCGGAACACAGGTTCCGGTTTTTTTATGTCTGCCGTTTAGTTGGTGGCGGGGTATTCCTGAATCGTCACCTGCAGCGTAATGCGCTGGTCATTGCGCATGACCTCAACCGGGATAACTGAGCCGGGACGAATCTCCGCAACCTGGTCCATGGTTTCCAGCGCAGAGACCGCAGGCTTGTTATTCACCGAGACAATAACATCATTCACCTGAATGCCCGCGCGCGCCGCCGGGCCATCCGGCGCCACTTCATTTACGACAATGCCCTGGATCTGGTCAATGCCTGCTGCTGGCGCATGCAGCGGCGTGATTTCACGTCCGCCGATGCCGATATAGCCACGAATAACGCGGCCATCGCGGATAAGCTTATCCATTATCTTGGTGGCAAGCTGCGTGGGAATCGCGAAGCCCAGCCCTTCTGGCGTTTCGCCGTCATTACTTTTATCAAACGACAGGGTGTTGATGCCCATCATCTCGCCGAGCGAGTTCACCAGCGCGCCGCCGGAGTTGCCATGGTTGATGGAGGCGTCAGTCTGCAGGAAGTTCTGTCTGCCCGTAGGGTTCAGCCCCACGCGGCCGGTGGCGCTGATAATCCCCTGGGTGATGGTCTGCCCGAGGTTATAGGGGTTGCCTATAGCTAACACCACATCGCCAATATGCGGTGTACGTCTGGGGTTAATCGGAATAGTCGGCAGGTTCGCGGCATTGATTTTCAGCACGGCAAGGTCCGTCAGACTATCGGAGCCGACCAGCAGCGCCTCAAAAACACGGCCATCCTGCAACGCGACGATAATCTGGTCGGCGTCATTAATGACGTGCTTATTGGTAATGATGTAGCCGCGCTGATCCATGATAACGCCAGAGCCGAGCGTGCGAATTTCCAGCTGGTTGCGCCCGCCGTTGCTGACGCCGCGATTATAAACATTGACGACCGCTGGCGCGGCGCGCTTCACCGCCGCATTGTAGCTGACCGGCGTTTCATCGGCGCTGTCATAGACCGGCGTCGACAGCGGGTTAATCTGGCGCAGCGAGGGCATGACCGCCAGCAGTATCGCCGCGACAATCAGGCCGAGCACTATCGGACGTAAAAACTTAAGAAACATGGGCATGGGTTAGTTAATCAGGAAGACGACCGCAGCATAGCATGAGTTATGCGGACATCCCACGCGGGTGGGATGTCCTGCACGGCTTTATTAGCGCAGCAGTAAATAGATGCTTTCGTTGCCGCGCACCACATGGAGCGCAATAACGGCGGGCTTGCTCTCCAGAACTTTGCGCATTTCGGCGATGGAGCGTACGCGGTCGCGGTTCACGCCAATTATCACATCATCTTTATGCAGGCCGATTTGCGCCGCCGCGCTGCCTTTTTCCACCTCGGCTATGGTAACGCCTTTGGTGCCGTCTTTCAGTTGACCATCGCTCAGGGTGGCACCTTGCAGGGCTGGCGCGATCATCTCCGCGCTGGCGGAGGAGGCCGTGCTTTTATCCAGCGTCACTTCCACTTCCTGAGGCTTGCCGTCGCGCAGCAGGCCAAGTTTTACTTTGGTTCCCGGTTCGGTGGTGGCGATGCGCGAACGCAGCTCGGCAAAGCTGCTCAGCGGCTTGCCGTTCAGGCTGATAATCACGTCGCCTGGCTTGATGCCCGCTTTTGCCGAACCCGAGTTAGCCAGCACTTCGCTGACGAATGCCCCGCGTTGCACGTTAAGATTAAAGGCTTTGGCGATATCGGCGCTCATCTCGGTGCCTTTAATGCCAAGCAGGCCGCGGCGGATTTCGCCGAACTGGATAAGCTGGTTCGCCAGCGTTTGCGCCATGTTGCTGGGGATAGCAAAACCGATGCCGATGCTGCCGCCTCCTGGCGCCAGAATCGCGGTATTAATGCCTATCAGTTCGCCGTTGAGGTTTAACAGCGCGCCGCCGGAGTTGCCGCGGTTAATGGAGGCGTCGGTCTGGATGAAATTCTCCAGTCCTTCAAGGTTTAACCCGCTGCGACCCAGTGCTGAGATGATGCCGGAGGTTGCCGTCTGGCCGAGGCCGAACGGGTTGCCGACCGCAATAGCGAAGTCGCCCACGCGCAGGCTGTCGGAGTCGGCGATTTTTATCTGGGTCAGATTAGTGGCGTTCTGTAGTTGCAGCAGGGCGATGTCGCTCTGGTCGTCGCTGCCGATAAGTTTGGCGTCGAACTCACGGCCATCGTTAAGCTGAACGCTGATTTTCTCGGCATGATTTACTACGTGATTGTTGGTCAGCACGTAGCCTTTCGCCGCGTTAATAATGACGCCGGAGCCCAGCCCTTCAAATGGCTGCGCCTGCTGGTCCGGCAGCTCGTCGCCGAAATATTTTTTCAGCTCTTCCGGCACCTTCTGGCCTTCCGGCGCGGCGGTTCCTTCCACCTGCACGCTGACCACGGCAGGCAAGACTTTTTCCAGTACCGGCGCGAGGCTTGGCAATGCGGCCTGGCCTGGAACTTGCGAAGGCAATGCGGCTACTGCCTGAAAGGGCGCCGAGAGAGATAACCCGACACTTAACGCTAATGCACTCAACAGCAGGGTTTGTTTTTTCATCGATGCTGGCTCTCGCAACCTGGAAGAAGGAAAGGATACCCAAAACGTACTGATATTATTGAATTCCCTGTCGGGTAACAATGGGGGGCATAAGCCGGAGTCTGATTACCATAATCATAGCCAGACCATAAAGAAAGCGGGCGCGAAAAACGCGCCCGGAGGAAAAATATTTACTGCCGCATTAATCGCGGCGGGCGCCGTTGCGCAACAGGCCGGAGGCGCCTTCAGAATAGTCACGCGGCATCTGCACCGGCGCCTGATCGTTGCTGGCTTCCGATTCCGCCAGACGATTACGGAACGGATTAGACTCAGCGGACATCTCCGGCAGCAGGTTGCTGGAGCTTTTCGCCATATGTTGATAAAGCTGGCGATAGTCGTGCGCCATGTTGTCTAACAGTTCGGCGCTGCGGGCGAAGTGGCTGACCAGTTCCTCGCGGTACTCTTCAAGCTCCGCTTTGTTCTTTTCCAGCTCGTACTGCAAAGCCTGTTGCTGGCGTAATTTGCGGTTGCCGAAACGCATGGCGACGGCACCAATAATGATACCGACCACTAACCCGATTAGCGCATATTCCCAGGTCATGTACATCTCCCGTTGTCTTGTGTTTCCGTAGGGTGGTAACGGCGAGGCTTGCTTGTCTCGTCAGTGCCGTCGCCCAGTTATGCCACTATAACCGCTATTTCAGGAGAAGTGGAATCCTGCTGCGGCATGGCGTAGTGTAGAACGGCCTTTTTTTCGACAGCCGCAGCTCGCGGCGCACCGATATCCAGGGAATAACTATAACACCATGCAAAGCTTCTCTCCGACATCGCGCTATCAACAGGCTCTTAACGAAGGTTCACATCAGCCAGACGATGTACAACGCGAAGCGGTCAGCCGCCTTGATACGATTTATCACGAGCTGACCGGCAATAAAACCTCTCCCGCGGAAAGCGGCGGTCTGCTGGCGAAAGTGGGCAAGCTGTTCGGCAAACGGCCCCAGCCGGAATCCATTACGCCGGTACGCGGCCTTTATATGTGGGGCGGCGTCGGGCGGGGGAAAACCTGGCTGATGGATCTTTTTTATCAGAGTTTGCCGGGCGAGCGGAAACAGCGGCTGCACTTTCACCGCTTTATGCTGAAGGTGCATGAGGATTTAACGGCGCTGCAGGGGCACAGCGACCCGCTGGAAATTATCGCCGATCGCTTTAAAGCGCAGACCGACGTGCTGTGCTTTGATGAGTTTTTTGTCTCCGACATTACCGACGCCATGCTGCTGGGCGGCCTTATGCAGGCCCTGTTCGCGCGCGGCATTACGCTTGTGGCGACCTCCAACATTCCGCCTGACGAGCTTTACCGCAACGGACTGCAACGCGCCCGTTTTCTTCCTGCTATTGAGGCGATTAAGCGCCACTGCGATGTCATGAATGTAGACGCGGGCATTGATTACCGCTTGCGCACCCTGACTCAGGCGCACCTCTGGCTGTCGCCGCTTAATGAAGAAACAAAAGGGCGCATGGAGCAGCTTTATAGCGCGCTTGCCGGGGCGAAGCGTCAGGGCGAGCCGGTGCTGGAGATAAACCATCGCCCGCTGCCGACGCTTGGCCTGGAGAACCAGACGCTCGCCGTGGCGTTCCGCACGCTCTGCGTCGACGCCCGCAGCCAGCATGATTACATCGATCTCTCCCGACAGTTTCATACCGTACTGCTGTTCGATGTGCCGGTGATGACCCCGCAAATGGAGAGCGAAGCGCGCCGCTTTATCGCGCTGGTGGATGAGTTTTATGAACGCCACGTGAAGCTTGTTGTTAGCGCGGCTGCGCCATTAATGGAGATTTATCAGGGGCAAAGGCTGAAGTTTGAGTTCCAGCGCTGTCTTTCCCGTTTGCAGGAAATGCAAAGCGAGGAGTATCTGAAACGGGCGCATAAGCCCTGAGCGGGTTTTTCCCCTGTTAAACCGAAAAGCCGGGAAGCCGCAGAAATCCCGCTTTCCATCACAAAAAGGGGTCGATCTTTATACGCGACTTCTCTATAATCCTGCGACCCCACGTTACAACAAAGTTTTTTTCCCAAAACTTTTGTGTGCCGGTGAAACATATCCGAGGGGGTAGGTTTACTGGACAATGTCGTGTGAACCTCAACAGATTATAGGCGTTTGGGTGTTCACCAACGTGTAACTATTTATTTGGGTAAGCTTTTAATGAAAACTTTTACAGCTAAACCAGAAACCGTAAAACGCGACTGGTACGTTGTTGACGCGACCGGTAAAACTCTGGGCCGTCTGGCTACTGAACTGGCACGTCGCCTGCGCGGTAAGCATAAAGCGGAATACACTCCGCACGTTGATACTGGTGATTACATCATCGTTCTGAACGCAGAAAAAGTTGCTGTAACCGGTAACAAGCGTTCTGACAAAATGTACTACCACCACACTGGCCACATCGGTGGTATCAAAGAAGCGACCTTCGAAGAGATGATCGCCCGCCGTCCTGAGCGCGTAATTGAAATCGCGGTAAAAGGCATGCTGCCGAAAGGCCCTCTGGGTCGTGCTATGTACCGTAAACTGAAAGTTTACGCAGGCAACGAGCACAACCACGCGGCGCAGCAACCGCAAGTTCTGGACATCTAATCGGGATTAT
Source organism: Franconibacter sp. IITDAS19 (assembly GCF_023079515.1). Lineage (NCBI taxonomy): Bacteria > Pseudomonadati > Pseudomonadota > Gammaproteobacteria > Enterobacterales > Enterobacteriaceae > Franconibacter > Franconibacter sp. IITDAS19. The sequence continues at coordinate 58,669 of NZ_JALJCP010000003.1, forward strand.
AGGCAATGGCTGAAAATCAATACTACGGCACTGGTCGCCGCAAAAGCTCCGCCGCTCGTGTGTTTATCAAACCGGGCAACGGTAAAATCGTTATCAACCAGCGTTCTCTGGAACAGTACTTCGGTCGCGAAACTGCCCGCATGGTAGTTCGTCAGCCGCTGGAACTGGTCGACATGGTTGAGAAACTGGATCTGTACATCACCGTTAAAGGTGGTGGTATCTCTGGTCAGGCTGGTGCGATCCGTCACGGTATCACCCGCGCTCTGATGGAGTACGACGAGTCCCTGCGTGGCGAACTGCGTAAAGCAGGCTTCGTTACCCGTGACGCGCGTCAGGTTGAACGTAAGAAAGTCGGCCTGCGTAAAGCACGTCGTCGTCCGCAGTTCTCCAAACGTTAATTCTGTTCTGCTTTTGCAGAATGGCATTATGCAAAAAACCCGGCTTTGCCCGGGTTTTTTTATTGCTGCTTTTCTTTGGCGTGCTAATCCCCTGAATCTGCTTCCTTTTAGGGCAAATCAGGAATCCCTTCACCACAAACCCCGCAAAATCTGGTAAACTATCATCCAATTTTCTGCCCAAATGCTGGTAACTGTTCACGTTTTGGTCAATTAACAGACTGGGATGTCAGTACGGCAGGGAAGGGTAACCCATAAAGGCCGGTCGCCGTGCGGCTGGTAGCAGTATTTTTCTGAATATACCTGGAGGTTTTCATGGCTGTCGCTGCCAACAAACGTTCGGTAATGACGCTGTTTTCTGGTCCTACTGATATCTACAGCCATCAGGTGCGCATTGTGCTGGCTGAAAAGGGTGTCAGCTTTGAAATTGAGCATGTGGAAACGGATAACCTGCCGCAGGATCTGATTGACCTCAACCCAAATCAAAGCGTGCCGACGCTGGTAGACCGTGAGCTGACTCTGTGGGAGTCGCGCATCATTATGGAATATCTTGACGAGCGTTTCCCGCATCCGCCGCTGATGCCGGTTTATCCGGTCGCGCGTGGTGAAAGCCGTCTGTACATGCATCGTATTGAGAAAGACTGGTACTCGCTGATGAACGTCATCGAGAAAGGTTCTGCCCAGGAAGCTGACGCAGCCCGTAAGCAGCTGCGCGAAGAGCTTTTGGCTATCGCGCCGGTGTTCACGCAAAAACCGTTCTTCCTGAGCGACGAGTTCAGCCTGGTGGATTGCTACCTGGCGCCGCTGCTGTGGCGTTTGCCGCAACTGGGCGTGGAACTGGTCGGTGCGGGCGCGAAAGAGCTGAAAGGCTATATGACTCGCGTATTTGAGCGTGATTCGTTCCTTGCTTCGCTGACCGAAGCCGAGCGTGAAATGCGTCTGCAAAGCCGGGGCTAAACCATGGATATGTCACAGCTGTCTCCACGTCGTCCTTATCTGCTGCGAGCCTTCTATGAATGGCTGCTGGATAACCAGCTCACGCCGCACCTTGTCGTGGATGTGACGTTGCCGGGCGTCTCCGTGCCGATGGAGTATGCGCGTGACGGGCAGATCGTACTGAACATCGCGCCGCGTGCGGTAGGCAATCTGGAGCTGGCCAATGACGAAGTACGCTTTAATGCGCGCTTCGGCGGGGTGCCGCGTCAGGTTTCGGTGCCGCTGGCCGCTGTGCTGGCTATCTACGCCCGTGAAAACGGCGCGGGCACCATGTTCGAGCCGGAAGCCGCCTATGACGAAGCGTTAGCAAGTCTTAACGACGAAATCGTTTCGCAGGAGCCGGAAACGGTGATGTCCGTGATTGACGGCGATAAGCCGGATCACGAAACGGGCGACGATAACCCGGATGACGACCCGCCGCCGCGCGGTGGCCGTCCGGCGCTGCGCGTCGTCAAGTAAACAAAACGGGGCCGCTGGCCCTGTTTTTGTTTACAGCTCCTTGTTTCGCCAGCAAAGACCCGGTGTGTTATGCTGAGCCAATCCGCCCTTGTTCGTTATTTCATCTTTTGTGACCGCCTATGAGCACCTTTGATCCACAAGACGAAACCCGGGACAGCTTCGGCCATACGCTGCACCGCCGCCCGCTGACGCGTAAAAAGCTCTCCGAAATGGTGGAGGAGGAGCTTGAACAGATGATTCGCCGACGCGAATTTGCCGAAGGGGAGCAACTGCCTTCCGAGCGCGAATTAATGGCTTTCTTTAATGTTGGGCGGCCTTCGGTACGTGAAGCGCTGGCGGCGCTTAAGCGAAAAGGGCTGGTGCAGATAAGCAATGGCGAGCGCGCCCGCGTGTGCCGACCTTCTGCCGACACTATCATCAGCGAACTTTCCGGTATGGCGAAAGATTTTCTGTCGCGCCCCGGCGGTATCGCCCATCTTGAGCAGTTGCGCCTGTTCTTCGAATCCAGCCTGGTGCGCTACGCCGCAGAACACGCTACCGATGAGCAGATAGCAAAGCTTGAAAAGGCGCTGGAAGTAAATAGCCAGTCGCTGGATGACAACACGCTGTTTATTCGCTCCGATGTCGCTTTTCATCGTGTACTGGCGGAAATCCCCGACAACCCTATTTTTATGGCGATCCACGTCGCACTGCTCGACTGGCTTATTGCCGCCCGTCCTACCGTGCCGGAAAAAGCGCTTCATGAGCATAATAACGTCAGCTATCAACAGCATATCGCTATTGTCGAAGCGATCCGCGCCCGCGATGCTGATGGGGCTGACCGTGCGCTGACGGCGCATCTGCAAAGTGTTTTCGCCGCCTGGCACGCTTTTCAGCAAAAAAACAAAGCACGTAAGTAGCCTGCCTGCGTCTGCCTCAAACGATCCACGAAAGATCGTTTAGTGAACGAGATCCCATTCTTTGACATCATTCGCCCGTTGTATGCTTTTCATGCTGGTATAACAGGTATAAAGGTATATAGTTCTTTCATCCTGAATACCTTTGCGAGGTGAATATGTGTGATCCATTACGCGGCGTGATGACGGCACTGCTGACGCCCTTTGATAAAAACCAGCGGCTGGACGGCGACAGCCTGCGTCGGCTGGTGCGTTTTAACTTAAGCCAGGGCGTGGATGGGCTTTATGTCGGCGGCTCAACGGGCGAAGCCTTTATGCAAACGGCGGCTGAACGTGAGGAAGTGCTTGAAATTGTTGCAGATGAGGCAAAGGGTAAAGCCACGCTGATTGCCCATGTCGGCACGGTGAGCACGACCGAAAGCCAGCAGCTTGCCCGTTCAGCCAGCCGCTATGGTTATGATGCCGTTTCTGCCGTAACGCCCTTTTACTACCCTTTCAGTTTTGAAGAGCACTGTGACCACTACCGGGCAATCATTGACTCCGCAGAGGGTTTGCCGATGGTGGTATACAACATACCCGCCCTGAGCGGCGTAAAGCTTTCGCTTGAGCAAATTAATACGCTGGTCATGCTGCCGGGGGTTAGGGCGCTTAAGCAAACCTCGGGCGATCTCTATCAAATGGAGCAGATTCGCCGCGCACAGCCGGAACTGGTGCTTTATAACGGTTACGACGAGATTTTCGCCTCTGGCATTCTGGCAGGGGCGGATGGCGGCATCGGCAGCACTTACAACGTGATGGGCTGGCGCTACCAGCGCATTGTCAGGGCGATCGAGGCAGGCGAAATCGCCGAAGCGCAGCGCCTGCAAAGCGACTGTAACGAGGTTATCGACCTGCTTATCAAAACCGGCGTATTCCGCGGCCTGAAAACGCTGCTTCACTATATGGATGTGGTGTCGGTGCCGCTGTGTCGCAGACCTTTCGCCCCGGTCGATGAGGCCTGGCTGCCGCAGCTTAAAGCGCTGGCGCAGCGGCTGCAGGAAGAAAAAGCGCAACAGTGATCGTCGCCACCCGGCGGCTAAAAACCTCTCTACCCTACACCTTAAAGCGCGGGCAAAGACCTGCGCAGGGAGTCTCCTGTGAACGCTTCCTCACATGCTCTGCCGTGGTACAAACACCTTAATAAAGCCCAATGGCGCGCCTTCTCGGCGGCCTGGCTGGGCTATCTGCTGGATGGTTTTGACTTTGTCCTGATAGCGCTGGTTCTGACGGAAATTCAGGGAGAGTTTGGGCTAACCACCGTGCAAGCCGCGAGCCTGATCTCCGCCGCCTTTATCTCCCGCTGGTTTGGCGGTTTGTTGCTGGGCGCGCTGGGCGACCGTTACGGCCGTCGGCTGGCGATGGTGACCAGTATTATCCTCTTTTCCATCGGCACGCTCGCCTGCGGCCTGGCGCCCGGCTACGTCACCCTGTTTATCGCTCGCCTGGTGATTGGCATGGGGATGGCGGGCGAGTATGGCTCCAGCGCCACCTACGTTATCGAAAGCTGGCCGAAGCATTTGCGTAATAAGGCCAGCGGCTTTCTTATCTCCGGTTTTTCCGTCGGCGCGGTTGTCGCCGCGCAAGTCTACAGCCTGGTGGTGCCAGCCTGGGGCTGGCGAGCGCTGTTTTTCATTGGCATTTTGCCGATTGTCTTTGCGCTGTGGCTGCGTAAAAACATTCCGGAAGCGGAAGACTGGAAGGCACGACAGGGCGAAGCCAGGCCGGTGCGCACGATGGTCGATATTCTTTATCGCGGCGAGCACCGCCTGATGAATATCGCGATGACGCTCTTTGCGGCAGGCGCGCTCTGGCTCTGCTTCGCCGGGGAGCTCGGCAATGCCGCGCTTATCGCCGCGCTTGGGCTGGCGTGCGCGGCGATATTTATCAGCTTCATGGTGCAAAGCAGCGGTTCGCGCTGGCCGACCGGCGTTATGTTGATGGTCATTGTGTTATTCGCTTTTCTCTATTCATGGCCGATTCAGGCGCTGCTGCCTACCTATTTGAAGACAGAGTTGGCCTATACGCCAACAACAGTTGCACAGGTCCTGTTCTTTAGCGGTTTTGGCGCCGCGGTAGGCTGCTGCGTCGGCGGTTTCCTTGGTGACTGGCTCGGCACCCGCAAAGCCTATGTTTATAGCCTGCTTGCGTCGCAACTGCTGATTATTCCCGTGTTCGCCATCGGCGGAACAAATGTCTGGGTGTTGGGTCTGCTGCTCTTTTTTCAGCAAATGCTGGGACAAGGCATTTCCGGCATCCTGCCAAAGCTTATCAGCGGCTATTTTGATACTGACCAACGTGCGGCGGGGCTGGGCTTTACCTATAACGTCGGCGCGCTTGGCGGCGCGCTGGCGCCCGTAATTGGCGCCGCTATCGCTCAGCGGCTGGATCTTGGCACCGCGCTGGGATCGCTCTCCTTCAGTCTGACATTTGTGGTGATCCTGCTGATTGGTCTGGATATGCCGTCGCGGGTGCAGCGCTGGCTGCATCCCGAAGCGCTGCGCACTCATGACGCCATCGATGGCAAACCGTTCAGCGGCGCCGCTGTTCCGGGTATGCGCAAGCGAGGGTTGGTCAAAAGTAAAAGCTAACTATGCAGCCCGGCGGTTCGCCTGGCTGCATCACCATCAGGGAGTCTTTTATGTCTTTGCTCGAACAAATTAACGAGGCGATTGCCGCTCGCGGCGGACTCATCGTCTCCTGCCAGCCTGTGCCCGGTAGCCCGCTGGATAAGCCCGACATTGTGGCTGCGATGGCGCTGGCGGCGGAGCAGGCTGGGGCGGTCGCGGTGCGTATTGAGGGCCTTAAAAATCTTCAGGCCACGCGCCGTATGGTCAGCATCCCGATTATTGGCATCATCAAGCGCGATCTGCCCGATTCTCCGGTGCGTATTACGCCGTTTCTGGAAGATGTGGACGCGCTTGCGCAGGCGGGAGCGGATATCATCGCTTTCGACGGCACAGAGCGCCCGCGTCCTGTTCCGGTGAAAGCGTTGCTTGAGCGTATTCATTCCTGTCAGCGCGTGGCGATGGCCGACTGCTCGTCGTTGCAGGATGGGCTGTATTGCCAGCAGCTGGGCGCGGAAATTATCGGCACGACGCTTTCCGGCTACCTCACCCGCGAAACGCCTGAAGAGCCCGATCTACCGCTGGTGAGCGCGCTGCGCGACAGGGGCTGCCGGGTTGTTGCCGAAGGACGGTTTAATTCGCCTCCATTGGCCGCGCAGGCGATGCAGCATGGCGCGTGGGCGGTGACAGTAGGCTCCGCCATCACCCGGCTGGAACACATCTGCCAGTGGTATCGCGAAGCGATGCAAAAGGTAGCGAAATGAACGTACTGGCGATTGATATTGGCGGCACCAAACTCGCCGCCGCCTTAGTGGATGAAGCGCGACATATTTCGGATCGCCGGGAATTGCCGACGCCCGCCAGCAAAACGCCGCAGGCCCTTGGCGCGGCGCTGGAAACCGTGGTTGCGCCGCTAAAGGCGCGGGCGCAACGCGTCGCTGTTGCCTCCACCGGCATTATCCATCATGGCGTGCTGACCGCCATCAATCCAGAGAACCTCGGCGGGCTTGCGCGCTTCCCGTTAGTCGAAACCGTGACCCGTCTGACCGGCTTGCCCTGTATCGCGGTAAATGATGCGCAGGCGGCAGCCTGGGCAGAATACCGGGCGTTGCAGGAAGAGGTAAGCGAGATGGTGTTTCTGACGGTCTCGACCGGCGTGGGCGGCGGGATAATCTGCCAGGGAAAATTGCATACCGGCATCGGCGGGCTGGCGGGGCATTTCGGTCATACGCTGGCCGATCCGCATGGCCCGCGCTGCGGCTGCGGGCGCACCGGCTGTGTGGAGGCTATCGCTTCCGGGCGCGCTATTGCGGCAGCGGCAACCGCAGAGTTAGCCGGGCTTGACGCCAAAGCTATTTTCGCCCGCGCAGAAGAGGGCAATTCTCAGGCGAAGGCGCTGGTGGCTCGCTCGGCCCAAACGCTGGCGAGGCTTATCGCAGATATCAAAGCCGTTACGGACTGCCAGCGAGTCGTTATTGGCGGCAGCATTGGTCTCGCGCACGGCTACCTGCCTCAGGTGCAGGATTTTATGGCGCAGCAACCCGCAGCGTTTCACACCCGGCTTGCCGCTGCACATTATCGCCACGACGCCGGTTTACTGGGGGCTGCGCTGTTAGCGCAAGGAGAAGAAGCATGATCGCAGGAAAGATCCAACACGCCTACGCCGCAGGCCTGCCGCCGGCGATGGCGCAAGCGCTTGCTCAGGCGCTGGCGGCAAACCCGGCACAGAAAGCGCCCGGCAGCTATGTTCTGCAAGAGGAAAAACTTTTAATGAATGTGATGCAGTTTGCTACGCAACATGCGCAGGAAAAATGTGCTGAACTGCATCGCGACTATATAGACATTCAGATCTTGCTCGAGGGTAAAGAACAAATCCGCTATGGCGTGGCGGGTAGCGAACGCGAGTGCGGCGAGTGGCATAAAGAAGAAGACTACCAGCTCTGTAAGTACATTGAGGCGGAGCAGGTGCTGTTAATGGAGCCAGGAATGTTTGCGGTTTTTATGCCCGGCGAACCCCATAAACCAGGATGTTTTGCAGAGAAAGCAGGTGAAATCAAAAAAGTGGTGTTAAAGCTTCACCGTAGCGCGTTACAGGCATAAAAAAGCCCGGTAGTTCATCTACCGGGCAGGTTAAGTGAATAGCGGCAGGGATTACCAGCGATAGTTCACTAACATATGGCCTGTATAGGCATTGTAGGTGTTATCACCCCATTCGCCGCCAAGACGGAAGGAGAGGGTCGTTGCTTCGTTGATTTTACCGGTTACGCCTGCTTCCAGCTGGAAGCGGTTATCCGGTACGTCGGAACCAATGGTATCGCCGTTAAAGCTTAAATCGCTCATGCCGTTACCGATTAACCAGTTTACCGCGCCATAAGGCTGCCAGGCTTCGACCTGTTTCTGGTCGACGTAACTCATTTTTACCCCAACGCGGCCGAGAACGGCATCATCTTCCGGCGTGGTTACCCGCGTACCATTGTATTCAACGTGGTCGTCCTGCTTAAGGTTGCTGTATACCACCTGACCTTGCGGTTCAAACTTCATGGTACGAGCTTTTTCTGAAGGCACCAGCCAGGCGTGACCCACTTCCAGCGAAGCGGCCATACCTTTGCTGTCATACTCTTCGCCAGGCATATCGTCGCCGTTTACTCTGCTGTTGTACCAGCTGTAAGAAGCCCAGCTGTCGATATAGCTGCCCAGGCGCAGTTTTTGATCTTCCTGCCAGGTGGCATAGAGCCCCACGTTGTAGCCATTAACGCTGCCGTCGGCAGAGCGGCTGTTGTGCCTTGCATCGGCGCTGGTATCGCTATAGCCAGTACCTAACATAAAGCCCGTGTGCAGCGTGCCGGTGGAGAGGTTTCTGCTGATAACGTCACTGCCAAGCTGAACCACTGCCGAGCGGATGTCATAGCTCAGGTTGCTGCGGGCGAAATTGCCGTCGGCATACTGGCCTTTGACGTACATCCAGGTATTCAGATCGTCTTCGTCACGCAGCATTAACTGATCGCGATCGTCGCGTTTATGGATGAACATCTGTTGAGCAGCCAGGTAGTTCGCCATGTAAACGCCAATTTCCGGGCGATAGACTTCCGGGGCGGGAGCTGGATCGGGCGTTGGGTCGGGTGTTGGTTCAGGATCGGGAGTCGGTTGTGGGGCTGGCGAAGGATCCGGATCTGGCTGCGGCGCAGGCTCGGTTTTGGACTCCAGATACCAGTTGCCGTCATCATGCTTATAGAGATCATATTCCCACAGGCCGGCGACAACGGGCTTATCAAGCGTAAAGGTCGCGTCAGATGCGCCACCGATGTCAATTAACTCAATCCCGTTGAGCGTTTGTGCGCCCATGCCGCCTACATTAGCCACTTCCAGTGAAGATGTGCCCGCGCTGTTGCCGGTAATCGCCAGGTGATCAGTCAAAGAATTATCGTCACCCGCAACGGTATTCATGACGATTTTGCTGCCTTGCTCACCTGTGTAATCACCATTAATGGTATAGCTATTGCCAACGGAATTATCAGCGGCGGCAAGTTGTAAAGTACCCGCGTTCGAGACATTGCCGTTAATGGTGTTGCCTGTCGTGGGCGTCGTTGCGCCGATATTGCTGCCAACGGCATTCCATGCAGCCAGCGTACCGCCTGCTGCAACAGCAATATTATCATTTACCGTACCCGCGGATGCGAAGGTCGCGCCGCTGCCAACAGAAATCGTTGCGCTGTTGTTCGCCGGGCCGAGCGTCGCGCCTTCGGCGACCAGCGTAGTGCCGCTTTTCAATTGCGTATCGCCGGTATAGCTGTTTGTGCCGCTGAGGGTCAGCGTTGAGGCATCTTCTTTAATAACGGTGCCAGTGCCTGAAATATCGCCTTTGAATGTGAAATCGGCAGCCTGGTTAAAAATGAGCGTGCCATCGTCCTGAATATTTCCTTCGAGCGAGGCGTTGCTGCCGCTGCCGGTACCGAGCTGGAGCGTAGCACCGCTGTTAATAAGCGAGGAGCCCTTATTGGTGACATCGCCGCCCAGCGTCAATTTACCCGTTTTTACGATCAGACTGGCGTCGGTACCGATAAGATCGATATCGCCGCTCATTACCCAATCCACGCCATCCATGGTTAATGATTTAAAGCCATCCGTGCCCGCCGTTACGCCTTTAAAATTGCTGTCTTCATTGCCTGATTCATTCAGCGTAATGGTATTGGTGGAGGAACCCGTAGAAGTGACATCGCCCTGCAGATCGGAGCCGTTTTTCAACACCAGCGCGTTATTGCCTGCGCTTGCAAAAGCGATAGCGCTGTCTTTACCTGCAATCGTGCCGGTGTTGATAATGGTTACATTATCGCCGTTAGTTACATTGATACCGGTGGCTGAGCTGCTGATAGTCCCACTATTTTCTATGGTCAGCATATCGGCAGTTTGCCCGCTGACCTCAACAGACATAGCGTTGCCGTTATCATTTTTAATTGTTCCATTATTTTTAATGGATGTGATGCTTTTACCCTTAACGAGAGCGCTAGGATCGCTGCCAGGGGAAGACATCGTTACATCAGAATTTATGACATATTCTTTATCGCCGCTAAATATATAAGTATCGTCGGTATTTTCATCGATAATTGTTGCAGCACTGGCCGCTAAAGGGTTAAAGAAAACGATGGCTGGAAAAAGCGTGGCCATTACCTGTGATATTCTATTCTTTCTGTGTTTTTTTAGAGAGATCATAATTATGTCCAATATGAGCTTAAACTTAGCATGTTGGGGTGGACATTAAGCTTATTTTATTGTTTTCATAAATTAAATTGGCAGGCGAAAGATACAGAATTAATAAATACATAATTTTTATGATTGTTTATTTCGTATTTTCCATAGCAATGTATTTTTTCCGGAGTCTTTTAGAGCGGATTGGTAAGCTGAATTAATTGTTAATATGAATTTTAATAATTAAAGAGAACAAGAATAGATAAGATAAAGTGAATAAAACGGTAGAAGGTGGCGCTGGGATTTTAATCAATAATAAGGGAAGCTTGACGCTTCCCTTATTTCATAAGGCGGGGTGCTTATACTTCGAGGTAGTTCATGATGCCGTCGGCGGCTTTACGGCCTTCGGCAATCGCCGTTACCACCAGGTCAGAGCCGCGTACGATATCGCCACCAGCGAAAATCTTCGGGTTGCTGGTCTGGAAAGCGTTCTCGTTGCCCTCAGGCGCGATAATGCGTCCCTGAGAATCCAGCTCTACGCTGTGTTGCGCCAGCCATTCCATGCTGTGCGGGCGGAAACCAAACGCCAGCACCACCGCATCAGCAGGCAGCACGTGCTCTGAGCCCGGCACGATTTCCGCGCGACGACGGCCATGCACATCCGGCGCGCCCATTTCAGTACGCGCCATTTTCACGCCGCAAACTTTGCCGTTAGCGTTAATTTCAATGCCGAGCGGCTGCACGTTAAACTGAAACACGACGCCTTCCTCGCGCGCGTTTTTTACCTCACGGCGGGAGCCTGGCATGTTCTCTTCATCGCGACGATAAGCGCAGGTCACATGCGTTGCGCCCTGGCGCACCGAAGTACGTACGCAGTCCATCGCGGTATCGCCGCCGCCCAGCACCACGACGCGCTTGCCTTCCATATTGATGAACGGCTGCTGCGCATCTTCGCTAAAGCCCATAATCTGACGGGTGTTGGCGATAAGGAACGGCAGGGCTTCATACACGCCCGGCGCATCTTCGTTCTCCAGCCCGCCGCGCATGGACTGATAAGTGCCGACGCCCAGGAACACTGCATCGTAATCCTTCAGCAGATCGTCAAGCTGTACGTCGCGGCCCACTTCGGTATTAAGTTTGAACTCAATACCCATGCCGGTGAAGATTTCGCGGCGGCGGGTCATGACCTCTTTTTCCAGCTTAAAGGCCGGAATGCCGAAGGTCAGCAGGCCGCCGATTTCCGGATGACGGTCAAATACCACCGCTTTGACGCCGTTGCGGGTTAGCACGTCGGCGCAGGCGAGGCCCGCCGGGCCCGCACCAATGATGGCCACGCGCTTGCCGGTCTGCTTCACGCCGGTGAGGTCCGGGCGCCAGCCCATTTCAAACGCTTTATCATTGATATAGCGCTCAATGTTGCCGATGGTCACTGCGCCAAACTCATCGTTCAGTGTGCAGGAACCTTCACACAGGCGATCCTGCGGACAGACGCGGCCGCAGACTTCCGGCAGCGTGTTGGTCTGATGCGACAGTTCCGCCGCTTCAAAAATACGCCCCTCGTTGGCAAGCTTCAGCCAGTTAGGGATGTAGTTATGGACCGGACATTTCCATTCGCAGTAAGGGTTGCCGCAGGCGAGGCAGCGGTCTGCCTGCGCCTTGGCTTGACCTTCCGAGAAAGGCTCATAAATTTCTACAAACTCAATTTTACGGATCTTCAGCGGTTTCTTTGGCGGATCAACGCGCTGTAAGTCGATAAACTGGTAAACGTTCTGACTCATTACAACCCCTTACTGCGCCTGCACCCGCAGCTCTGCTGCGGAACGACTACGGTGACCCAACAATGCTTTGACATCACTGGACTTCGGTTTAACCAGCGCGAATTTCGAGGCGAAGGCCGGCCAGTGGGCCAGGATCTCTTCGCCGCGCTGCGAACCGGTATGGTGAACATGCTCGGTAATAAGGCCGCGCAGATGCTCCTCGTGAATCGCCAGCTCGTCTACGCCCAGCACTTCCACCAGTTCCGGGTTCACGCGCTTGCGGAACTCGCCATCTTCATCCAGCACGTAGGCGAAGCCGCCCGTCATACCTGCGCCGAAGTTGACGCCGGTTTTTCCGAGGATACAGACGATGCCGCCGGTCATATATTCACAACCGTTATCGCCGATGCCTTCCACCACGGTGATCGCGCCGGAGTTACGCACCCCGAAACGCTCGCCCGCGCGGCCTGCGGCATACAAGCGGCCGCCGGTTGCGCCGTACAGACAGGTATTGCCAATAATGCTCGCTTCATGACTGCGGAAGGCGGAGCCCACCGGCGGACGAATAGCGATTAAGCCGCCCGCCATGCCTTTGCCGACATAGTCATTGGCGTCGCCAGTCAGGTGCAGTTCCACGCCGCCTGCGTTCCAGACGCCGAAGCTCTGGCCCGCGGTGCCGCTGAAGTGCGCTTTGATTGGGTCGGAAGCCAGCCCCTGGTCGCCATGCGTCTCGGCAATGTAGCCCGAAAGCGATGCACCCACTGAACGGTCGGTATTGCGGATATCAAACCAGAACGTTTTGCTCTGCTTTTCATCCACATACGGCTTCGCCTGGTTCAACAGCTGCGCGTTGAGCACGCCATTATCGAACGGCGGGTTATGCTCGGTGCAGTAAACCGCTTTGCCCGGCAGCGGCTCGGCGGTTTCCAGCAGACGCGCCAGGTCGAGTTTCTGCTGTTTCGCGGTAAAGCCTTCCAGTTCTTTGAGCAGTTCCGTGCGGCCGATCAGGTCCACCAGGCGGGTAACGCCAAGCGAGGCCATGATTTCGCGTGTTTCACGGGCAATAAACTCAAAGTAGTTGGTTACCTTGAACGGCAGGCCGTGGTAGTGGTTTTTACGCAGTTTGTCATCCTGCGTCGCTACGCCGGTCGCGCAGTTGTTCAGATGGCAAATACGCAGGTATTTACAGCCAAGCGCCACCATCGGGCCGGTGCCGAAGCCGAAGCTTTCCGCGCCCAGAATGGCCGCTTTAATGATATCGAGGCCGGTTTTCAGGCCGCCGTCCACCTGCAGACGAATTTTGTGACGCAGGCCGTTAGCCACCAGCGCCTGCTGGGTTTCAACGAGGCCCAGCTCCCACGGACAGCCCGCGTATTTCACAGAGCTGAGCGGGCTTGCGCCCGTGCCGCCGTCGTAGCCGGCGATGGTGATGAGATCCGCGTAAGCTTTCGCCACGCCGGTCGCAATGGTGCCCACGCCCGGTTCGGAAACCAGCTTCACGGAGATCATCGCCTTCGGGTTGACCTGTTTTAAGTCGAAAATAAGCTGCGCCAGATCTTCAATCGAGTAGATGTCGTGATGCGGCGGCGGGGAGATAAGCGTTACGCCCGGCACCGAATAACGCAACTTAGCGATATAGGGGGTGACTTTGTCGCCCGGCAACTGGCCGCCTTCACCCGGCTTCGCGCCCTGAGCGACTTTAATCTGAATAACGTCAGCGTTAACCAGGTACGCCGGGGTCACGCCGAAGCGGCCGGAAGCCACCTGCTTAATGCGCGAGACTTTGTTCGTGCCGTAGCGCGCCGGGTCTTCGCCGCCTTCGCCTGAGTTCGAGTTACCGCCGATGCTGTTCATCGCTTCGGCCAGCGCTTCGTGCGCTTCCGGGCTCAGCGCGCCGATAGACATCGCCGCCGTGTCGAAGCGTTTGAACAGTTCGCTTGCCGGTTCGACTTCATCCACGCGAACCGCTTCGCCCTGCGGATTGAGGGCCAGCAGGTCGCGCAGCGTCGCCGCCGGGCGCTCGTTCACAAGCTTCGCATACTGCTGGTAATCGCTATACTCGCCGCTCTGAACCGCCTGTTGCAGTGTACGCACCACGTCCGGGTTGTACGCGTGGTATTCGCCGCCGTGTACATATTTCAACAGGCCGCCTTGCTCCAGCGGTTTGCGGGCAAGCCACGCGCGCTTCGACAGGTTCAGCAGATCCTGCTGGAAATCGCCGAAACCGGCGCCGCCGATGCGGCTCACCACCCCCTGGAAGCAGAGGCTGGAGACTTCATCGTGCAGGCCCACCGCTTCAAACAGCTTCGAGCAGCGGTAAGAGGCAATAGTCGAGATGCCCATTTTGGACATGATCTTATACAGGCCTTTGTTGATGCCGTTACGGTAGTTCAGCATCACGCTGCGGTAGTTCTTCTCGATGGCGCCGGTATCCACCAGCCGCGCCAGGGTTTCATAGGCGAGGTAAGGGTAGACAGCGGTCGCGCCGAAGCCCAGCAGCACGGCGAAGTGATGCGGGTCGCGGGCGCTTGCGGTTTCCACAATAATGTTAGCGTCGCAACGCAGGCTCTTCTCAACAAGGCGAGTCTGAATAGCGCCTACCGCCATCGGCGCAGGCACCGGCAAACGGTTTTTGGCGATGTTGCGGTCGGAAAGCACCAGCAACACGGTGCCGTCGCGCACCATCTGTTCGGCTTTGTCGCACAACGCTTTTACCGTCTCTTCAAGCGAGGTTTCGGTCACGTCGAACGTAATATCCAGCGTATCGGCGCGATAGTGCTGCTCTTCAAGCGTAGTCAGCTGTTTAAAGTCGGAGTAGAGCAGGATCGGCGATTTAAAGCTCAGGCGGTGCGCCTGGCCTTCGGCCTCGCAGAAGACGTTCATCTCGCGGCCAATGCTGGTGGCAAGCGACATCACGTGCGCTTCGCGCAGCGGGTCGATAGGCGGGTTGGTCACCTGAGCGAACTGCTGGCGGAAATAATCATAAATAATGCGCGGCTGGCTGGAGAGCACGGCGAACGGCGTGTCATCGCCCATTGAGCCGACCGCTTCCTGGCCGTTTTCGCCAAGCACACGGATAACGGAATCCAGCTCTTCATTGCTGTAGTTAAACTGCTTCTGGTAGCTGGCGAGCAGATCGTCGTCCATTTCACGGGTGCCGACCTGGTCATCCGGCAAATCTTCAAACGGCACCAGACGGCGCACGTTTTTCTCCATCCACTCTTTGTACGGGTGGCGGCTTTTAAGATCGTTGTCCGTTTCCGCCGAGTGCAGAATGCGCCCGCCGCGGGTGTCGATAACCATCAGTTCGCCCGGGCCAACGCGTCCTTTCTCCACTACTTCATCCGGCTGATAATCCCAGATACCTACTTCAGAGGCGCAGGTGATGAGCTTGTCTTTGGTAATGACATAGCGCGCCGGGCGCAGGCCGTTGCGGTCGAGGTTACAGGCGGCGTAGCGACCGTCGGACATAACGATGCCTGCCGGGCCGTCCCACGGCTCCATATGCATGGAGTTGAAGTCGAAGAACGCGCGCAGCTCCGGATCCATATCCGGGTTGTTCTGCCATGCTGGCGGCACCAGCAGACGCATCGCGCGCACGATATCCATCCCGCCCGCCAGCAGCAGCTCCAGCATATTATCCATGGAGCTGGAGTCGGAGCCGGTTTCGTTTACGAAAGGCGCGGCATCATGAAGATCCGGGATCAGCGGGGTTTTAAACTTATAGGTACGCGCGCGCGCCCACTGACGGTTGCCCGTGATGGTGTTGATTTCGCCGTTATGCGCCAGGTAGCGGAACGGCTGGGCCAGCGGCCAACGCGGCACGGTGTTGGTGGAAAAGCGCTGGTGGAAAAGGCAGATAGCCGATTCCAGACGCAGGTCCGCCAGGTCCAGGTAAAAGCGCGGCAGGTCTGCCGGCATACAGAGACCTTTATAAATATTGACCAGGTTAGACAGGCTACAGACATAGAAGTCTTTGTCATCCTGGAGACGTTTTTCGATACGACGACGGGCGATAAACAGGCGGCGTTCCATATCGCGCGGACGCCAGCCCGCCGGGGCGTTAACGAAAATTTGTTCAATGCGCGGCAGAGAGGAGAGGGCGATTTCACCCAGCACGCCTTCGTTGGTCGGTACGTCGCGCCAGCCCACAATGGAGAGGGTTTCCTGTTGCAGCTCTTCTTCAACGATACGACGACTACGGGCCGCCAGTTCCGCATCTTTATTTAAGAACAGCATGCCGACGGCGTAGTTCTTCGCCAGACGCCAGCCGCGCTCTTCGGCAACAAGGCGGAAGAAACGATCCGGTTTTTGCAGCAGCAGGCCGCAACCATCGCCAGTCTTGCCATCGGCAAGGATAGCGCCACGGTGCTGCATACGGGCCAGTGCGTGAATGGCGGTACGCACTACCTTGTGGCTAGGTTCGCCTTCTATGTGGGCGATCAGGCCGAAACCACAGTTATCCCTCTCAAGGGATTTATCGTACAACATATAAGTGAACCTCCCCAGGCTCTGCGAGACTCTCTTGTTCTGACGGCGCGCGGGCGTAAAAAGGGTGCGGCGACGGGGGTGGCGTTATAACGCGTTCCTCGTATGTCGCCCTCTTTCATCCTTTTCGCATCGATACACGGTCGTTGAGAACTTACTTAAGAGGGAATCTCAATTACTGCATAAATATGATGAGCAGAACACTCATCCAGAAAGCTTCCAGCGGATTCTCAACTTATCGGGAATCACCAGGCAGGTCAAATGTCATTCTTATTTATGCTGAAATGTGCTATGCATTGGTTAACTTATTGTTTTAAATATATATTTATTGTTTTTTACAATGCATGAAGCGGCGGCTGCACCAAAATGGAGTGTGATCTCTCTCACTATTGGTGCTGGCTATAAACCCCAATGGCCACTGCCGTTACGGGAATTAACAGCGGAAAATGCTAAAAATCAGGTGCGACTTGCAGCATGGTACTGTTTTTCACTTGTCGTCATATTATTTAAATAAAAGGCGGCGACATAAGGAAAAGTAATCAGCCAGTCGCTGACTGAAATTGCGTTTATTGTGAATGATTATTCATGGTGTAAAAGGGTGCCCTGGCGCTTGATCCACATCATCGCCGTGGGGAAGGAAAACTGGCAGGCTTGGCCCTTTTCGCAGGGCGGCCTTCCAGATTATGCAGTTACAGAAATTAGTCAATATGTTTGGCGGCGACCTGGCCCGCCGGTATGGGCAAAAAGTCCATAAACTTACGCTACACGGCGGCTTCAGCTGCCCAAATCGCGACGGCACGATTGGCCGCGGCGGATGCACTTTTTGCAATGTCGCCTCTTTTGTTGATGAAACGCAGCAGTACGCCTCGATAGCCGATCAGCTTGCCTGTCAGGCGAAGCGGGTCGATCGGGCGAGGCGTTATCTCGCCTATTTCCAGGCATACACCAGCACCTGGGCTGAAGTGCAGCAATTGCGCGCCATGTATCAACAGGCGGTAAGCGAGGCGAATGTCGTCGGCCTGTGCGTGGGAACGCGCCCCGACTGCGTGCCGGAGAGCGTACTCGATTTGCTCAGCAGTTATCGCGAACAGGGTTATGAGGTCTGGCTGGAGCTGGGGTTACAGTCGGCCCACGATAAAACGCTGCGCCGTATTAACCGCGGCCATAACTTTACGGCTTACCAGAAGACGGCGCGGCTGGCGCGCGCACGCGGGCTTGATGTCTGCTGTCATCTCATCGTCGGTCTGCCTGGCGAAACGCAAGGCCACTGTCTTGAGACACTGGCGCGCGTAGTGGATACCGGCGTGGATGGCATTAAGCTGCATCCGCTGCACATCGTCAGCGGCAGCATTATGGCGAAAGCATGGCAGGCGGGCAGGATTACAGGCATTGCGCTTGAGGAGTATGCCGCCACGGCGGGGGAGATTATCCGCCATACGCCGCCGGAAGTGATATATCACCGCATCTCCGCCAGCGCACGTCGTCCCACGCTTCTCGCGCCGCTGTGGTGTGAAAACCGCTGGACCGGTATGGTGGAGATAGACCGCTACCTTAACGCGCACGGCGCGCAGGGGACCGCCCTCGGTACACCCTGGACGCCACACTTTTACGTTCAACCCTGAGCGTTCTCGCCGGTTTTGGGTATTATTGAGCGGAATATCAGCGAAGGAATAATTCATGAAGCAAATCCGGTTGTTGGCGCAGTTTTACGTTGATCTGCTGGTCAAGCTGGGCCTGGTGCGGTTCTCTCTGTTACTGGCCCTCGCTCTGGTGGTGCTGGCGATGGCGGTGCAGATGGCGGTAACGATGGTGCTGCACGGCCAGGTGGAGAGCATCGACGTTATCCGCTCTATCTTCTTCGGCTTATTGATAACGCCCTGGGCCGTTTACTTTCTCTCTGTGGTGGTGGAACAGCTGGAAGAGTCGCGCCAGCGGCTTTCGAAGCTTGTCGACAAACTCGAAGAGATGCGCGAGCGCGACCTGAAGCTTAATGTGCAGCTTAAAGACAACATCGCTCAGCTTAATCAGGAGATTGCCGAGCGCGAAAAGGCGGAGGCTGAGCGCCAGCATATGCTGGAGCAGCTAAAAGTCGAGATGAAAGAGCGCGAAGTGACGCAGATCCAGCTTGAGCAACAATCTTCCTTCCTGCGCTCGTTTCTGGACGCCTCGCCGGACCTCGTTTTCTATCGCAACGAAGATAAAGAGTTCTCCGGCTGCAACCGGGCGATGGAGTTGCTGACCGGGAAAAGCGAAAAACAGCTGATCAACCTTAAGCCGCAGGATGTGTATTCGCCGGAGGCGGCGGAAAAGGTTATCGAAACCGATGAAAAGGTATTTCGCCACAACGTTTCGCTCACTTACGAGCAGTGGCTCGACTATCCGGATGGCCGCAAAGCCTGCTTTGAAATTCGTAAAGTGCCTTACTATGACCGGGTGGGCAAACGCCACGGCCTGATGGGGTTCGGCCGCGACATTACCGAGCGTAAGCGCTATCAGGACGCGCTGGAGCGCGCCAGCCGCGATAAGACCACCTTTATTTCTACCATCAGCCATGAACTGCGCACGCCGCTCAACGGCATTGTCGGCCTAAGCCGCATTCTGCTTGATACTGAACTCACAGCCGAGCAAGAGAAATACCTGAAAACGATTCACGTTTCCGCCGTTACGCTTGGCAATATCTTTAACGATATTATCGATATGGACAAAATCGAGCGGCGCAAAGTGCAGCTTGATAACCAGCCGGTTGATTTCACCAGCTTTCTTGCCGACCTTGAAAACCTCTCCGGCCTGCAGGCGCAGCAAAAAGGGTTGCGCTTTGTGATGGAGCCGACGCTGCCGCTGCCGCACAAGGTGGTGACTGACGGCACTCGCCTGCGTCAGATCCTGTGGAATCTCATCAGCAACGCGGTGAAA
Organism: Franconibacter sp. IITDAS19; assembly: GCF_023079515.1. Lineage (NCBI taxonomy): Bacteria > Pseudomonadati > Pseudomonadota > Gammaproteobacteria > Enterobacterales > Enterobacteriaceae > Franconibacter > Franconibacter sp. IITDAS19. The sequence continues at coordinate 77,859 of NZ_JALJCP010000003.1, forward strand.
TTTACCCAGAAAGGGCAGGTGACGGTGCGCGTGCGCTACGAAGAGGAGCGCCGCCTGCGCTTCGAAGTGGAAGACTCCGGTATCGGTATTCCGCAGCAGGAGCTGGATAAGATCTTCGCCATGTATTATCAGGTGAAAGACAGTCAGGGCGGTAAGCCCGCTACCGGCACCGGCATTGGTCTTGCGGTATCGCGTCGACTGGCGAAAAACATGGGCGGCGATATCACCGTTTCAAGCAAACCTGGCAAGGGCTCTCTCTTCACGCTCACCGTCGAGGCGCCGCGCGTGGCGGAAGAGGTTAAGGATGAACAGGAAGACGACGATATGCCGTTGCCAGCGCTGCATGTGCTGCTGGTGGAAGATATTGAACTCAACGTGATTGTCGCCCGCTCCGTGCTTGAGAAGCTTGGCAACAGCGTGGATGTGGCGATGACCGGCAAAGCGGCGCTGGAAACGTTCCAGCCCGGCGAGTATGACCTTGTGCTGCTCGATATCCAGTTGCCGGATATGACGGGCCTGGATATCTCCCGCGAACTGACGCGCCGCTACGCAAAAGAGGATTTGCCGCCGCTGGTGGCGTTAACCGCCAATGTGCTTAAGGACAAGCAGGAGTATCTGGATGCGGGGATGGATGACGTGCTGAGCAAGCCGCTGGCCGTCCCCGCGCTGACCGCAATGATTAAGAAATACTGGGATACCCAACCGGACGAGAATGAGGGCGAAACGATGAGTGAAGATAAGCACAAGACGTTATTCGATCTACCCATGCTTGAGCAGTATATGGAGCTGGTGGGGCCGAAGCTGATTCTGGATGGCCTGGCGATGTTTGAAAAGATGATGCCGGGCTACCTGAGCGTGCTGGAGTCGAACCTGACGGCGCGTGACCAGAAAGGCATCGTAGAGGAAGGGCATAAAATTAAAGGTGCGGCGGGCTCCGTCGGCCTGCGTCATCTACAACAGCTGGCCCAGCAGATTCAGTCGCCAGACTTGCCGGCATGGTGGGATAACGTTGGTGAATGGGTAGAAGAGCTTAAGCAGGAGTGGCCGCAGGATGTGGCAGCGCTGAAGGCGTGGGTGAGCGAAGCTGAAAAAAAATGACCCCGGATTAACCGGGGTGCGCGAATACTGCGCCAACACCAGGGAAATTAAGGCATCGCCTGTTCTTGGTGTGGTTTTTTCGTTCATGGCGGGGCCTGAGAATATGTTCCGCTCGAGCATAAGATAGCAAAACTTAAAAAAATTGTTACGCGAATCAGTTAAATGTGTGAAGCATAGCGTTTAAATTACAATTTTTTATATTGTTCAGTAGCTTAGGTAAAGGGATGAATTCATGAAGAAAATTGGCGTCGTACTTAGCGGTTGTGGCGTTTATGACGGAAGCGAAATTCATGAGGCGGTTATTACGCTGCTGGCGATTGCACGAAGCGGCGCGCAGGCGGTCTGCTTTGCGCCTGATAAACCGCAGGCGGATGTGCTTAACCATCTGACCGGCGAGAAAATGGCGGAAAGCCGTAACGTACTGGTGGAAGCGGCGCGTATCGCTCGCGGCGAAATTCAGGCGCTCGGTCAGGCCCGGTTCGAGACGCTGGACGCGCTGGTGGTGCCGGGCGGCTTTGGCGCGGCGAAGAATCTGAGCAATTTTGCAAGCCAGGGGGCGGAGTGCGTTGTCGACCCGTCGCTTAAGGCGCTGGCGCAGGCGATGCATGCCGCAGGCAAGCCGCTTGGCTTTATCTGCATCGCCCCCGCCATGCTGCCTAAAATTCTGCCGCCGCCGCTGCGCCTGACCATTGGCACCGATATCGATACGGCGGAAATTATTGAGGAAATGGGCGGCGAACATGTTCCCTGTCCGGTGGACGATATCGTGGTGGATGAAGATAACAAAGTGGTCACCACGCCCGCCTACATGGTAGCGAAGCGCATTGACGAGGCGGCAGCCGGTATAGAGAAGCTGGTCGCCCGCGTGCTGGAACTGTGCGAATGAGGAAAGGCAAGGCGTCGCTGTGGCGAAAGGGGTGGCGCTGGCTTTGGCGTGGCTGCGCCGCCGTGCTGGCGTTCTGGATAGCCGGTATTTTGCTGTTCGGCCTGCTGCCGGTGCCTTTTTCCGCGGTGATGGTAGAAAGACAAGCATCCGCCTGGTTTAGCGGTAATTTTAGCTATATAGCGCATTCTGACTGGGTAGGAACCGACGATATTTCGCCATGGATGGGGCTTGCGGTCATCGCGGCGGAGGACCAAAAGTTCCCTGAACACTGGGGCTTTGACGTCGCCGCCATAAAGAAAGCGGTCTCTCATAACGAACGGCACGAGAATCGCATTCGCGGCGCTTCGACGATTTCGCAGCAGACGGCTAAAAACCTTTTTCTGTGGGACGGGCGCAGCTGGCTGCGCAAGGGGCTGGAAGCGGGGCTGACGGTAGGTCTGGAAACGGTCTGGAGCAAACGGCGCATTCTCACGGTTTATCTGAATATCGCTGAATTTGGCGAGGGCACCTTTGGCGTAGAGGCGGCGGCGCAGCGTTATTTCCACAAGCCCGCCAGCCGTCTTACCGCAGCGGAAGCCGCTATGCTGGCGGCAGTGCTGCCAAACCCTCTGCGTTTGCGGGCGGACGCGCCTTCAGGTTACGTACGCGCGCGTCAGGCGTGGATCCTGCGCCAGATGCGCCAGCTGGGCGGCGAAACGTTTATGACGCAGCATAAGCTGCGCTAAAAGGGATAACCGCCTGAGCGACAAAAAAGGCGGGTTAGCCTGGAGCTGACCCGCCTTTTGCATGCGCCAGAGCAAAGCCGTTAATCTTCGTCAAAGCCAGCTTTAAACAGAGCGATAACCGCTGACAGGGCCTCTTGTTCCTGAGGACCCGTCGCTTCCACTTCAATCTGACCGCCCTGGGCGGAATCCAGCATCAGCAGAGCGATTACGCTACTCGCCTCCGCTTCCGTGCCTGCTTCATTACGCAGCAGCACTTCCGCATCAAAACTCTGCACCAGCTCGAACAGCTTCATGGCCGGCCGGGCATGCATGCCGAGCTTATTGGTTATCTCAACGGTTTGTTTTACGGTCATGATTTGCGTTTTTCCAGCGTGCGGTGACGGGACTGAACGTTTTTACCGCGTGAACGGAAATAGTCGGCCAGCTGTTCCGCAATGTAGACCGAGCGATGTTTACCGCCAGTACAGCCAATAGCGACCGTAAGGTAGCTGCGGTTGTTGGTTTCCAGCATGGGCAACCACAGTTCCAGATAGCTGCGGGTTTGATAGATAAAGTTATGCACTTCGGTATGGCGGTCAAGGAAGGCGGCCACCGGTTTATCAAGCCCGGTCATAGGGCGCAGCTTGGGATCCCAGTGCGGGTTGGGCAGGAAGCGAACGTCGAAGACGTAGTCGGCGTCGATAGGAATGCCATGCTTAAAGCCAAAGGATTCAAACACCATCGTTAATTCACGCTCGCGCTTGCCGAGCAGGCGCGTGCGCAGCATTTCCGCCAGCTCATGCACGGACATTTCCGAGGTGTCGATAATCAGATCGGCCCGGGAGCGTAACGGCTCCAGCAGGTTATTCTCTTCGTCGATGGCGCTCTCCAGCGAGAGGTTGCGGCCAGAGAGAGGGTGCAGACGGCGAGTGTCGCTGTAACGGCGGATGAGCGTATTGCGATCGGCATCCAGAAACAGCAATTGCGGAGAAAACGCATCCGGCAGGTTATTCATCGCCTGCTCGAAAATCTCCGGCGACTCGGGCATATTGCGCACGTCGATACTGATGGCGGCGGAAATCTGTCTGTCCGCCAGCGTCCGCGCCAGCTCAGGCAGCAGCACTACCGGCAGGTTATCCACGCAGTAGAATCCCATGTCTTCCAGCGCGCGCAGAGCTACCGATTTTCCGGAGCCCGAACGCCCGCTGACGATCATCAGCACCATCTCCAGTCTCTCCCTGGGTCAATACGGGCGGCAAGCGCCCCTCTTATCGAGCTTTGCAGCCCGTTATTCGCTCTCATCGCCGCCTTCGGTGATGATTTGATAAAGCTCTTCATCGCTTTGCGCCGCGCGCAGACGACGACAGATCGTTTTATCCGCCAGCCGCCTTGCCACGAGCGAGAGCGTATGCAAATGCGTTTTGGTCTGATCGGCCGGCACCAGCAGGGCGAAGAGCAGATCGACCGGCTGATTGTCGATAGCGTCAAAAGCAATAGGCGTTTCCAGTTGTACGAATACGCCTACGGCGCGCAAGGTATCTTCTTCAAGCTTACCATGCGGAATGGCGATGCCGTTGCCGATGCCGGTACTGCCCATTCGCTCGCGCGTGAGAATGGCTTCAAACACCACCTGCGGCGGCAGACTAAGCTGCTTCGCGGCCAGTTCACTGATGATTTCCAGCGCGCGTTTTTTACTCTGGCAATGCACCCCGCTTCGGGTACATTCCTGGTTCAGGACATTGCTCAGTTGCAGAGCGGAATCATTATTCATCATAAGTTCACCTAAGCATTCTCTGTGCTAACGGCCCGCTATTCGTTGAATAACGAGCCGTTAATACATCAGCTAAACGCCCGGACAATCAGTGTTGTTTCAGTTTATCTTTATGTTTAGTAAGTTGCCGCGCCAGTTTATCAATTAAACCGTCGATGGCGGCGTACATATCCTGACCTTCCGCACTGGCATGAAGCTCGCCGCCGTTAACGTGCAACGTGGCGTCCGAGATGTGAGTGACTTTCTCCACTTTCAGCACTATGTAAACCTGGTTAATCCTTTCGAAGTACTGCTCCAGCTTAGCGAACTTCGTGTTCACAAATTCACGAAGGGAATCAGTGATTTCGACGTTATGTCCAGTAATGTTGAGCTGCATAGTGTCTTCCTTATCGGTTGAGTCAAACCAGCTGCTTGCGCTGATTAGACGGCGGAATAGATAAAGACTCTCGATACTTCGCCACAGTACGGCGGGCCACCATGATGCCCTGATCGGACAGCATGGATGTCAGCTTACTGTCGCTCAGCGGCTTCGCGGGATTTTCCGCGGCTATTAATTTCTTCACCAGCGCGCGGATGGCGGTGGATGAGGCTTCGCCGCCGCCCTCCGTATTTACATGGCTGGAGAAGAAATACTTCAGTTCAAAAATGCCTCGCGGGCTGTGCAGATATTTTTGCGTTGTGACGCGGGAGATAGTTGATTCGTGCATCTCTACCGCCTGGGCGATGTCCGCCAACACCATCGGCTTCATGTACTCTTCGCCCTTGTCAAAAAAAGCCTGCTGTTGCTCGACGATACAGCGGCTTACGCGAAGCAGCGTATCGTTGCGGCTCTCCAGGCTTTTAATCAGCCATTTCGCTTCCTGCAAATTGCTGCGAATAAACTGGCTGTCGGACTCATTGCGCGCGGTAGTGCACATCGCGGCGTATTGTTGGTTAATTTTAAGACGCGGAATGCTGTCGGCATTAAGCTCTACCGTCCAGCGACCGTTATGCTTACGCACCAGCACATCCGGTATGACATATTCCGGCTCGCCGGTCTGAATCGACTGGCCGGGACGCGGGTCGAGCGACTGTATCAGCGCGACCGCCTCTTTCAGCACCTCTTCTTTCAGCCGGGTGACCCGCATCAGGCTGCGGAAGTCGTGGTTCGCCAGCAAATCAAGATGGTTGCTGATGATAAGACGAGCCTCTTCAATCCATGGCGTCTCTCTGGAAAACTGCGAAAGCTGCACCAGCAGACAGTCGCGCAGATCGCGCGCCGCCACGCCGACAGGGTCAAAGCGCTGCACCCGCTTTAATACCGCCTCCACTTCGTCGAGGCTTATCTCCTCATCGCCCATGCTTTCCAGGATATCTTCCAGCGCGACGGTGAGATAACCGGTTTCATCGACGGCGTCGACAATCGACGTGGCGATGGCGCGGTCGGTATCGGAGAAGGGAGTCAGCTCAACCTGCCACATCAGGTAATCCTGCAGCGACTGGGTGGTTTCACCCTGATAAACAGGCAGCTCGTCATCCTGATAATCCACGCCGTTGCCGGAGGGGGTGCCTGCCGTATAGATCTCGTCCCAGCTGGCGTCGAGCGGTAACTCGTCCGGCATCTCTTTTTGTTCGAGCGCTTCGGCGGTATCCAGCCCTTCGCTGCTTTGCGCTTCCTGAGTGGCTATCTCATCATGAAATTCGGTTTGCTCAAGCAGTGGGTTATTTTCCAGCGCTTGCTGAAGTTCTTGCTGCAGTTCCAGCGTCGACAACTGCAACAGGCGGATGGCCTGTTGCAACTGGGGCGTCATGGCAAGTTGTTGGCTAAGCCTAAGTTGCAAACCTTGCTTCATATTCAGAGCAAATTTCCTCAGGTGATAAGTATTAGTATACCTGTCCTGGCAGGGCGCGACGCCGGAATACGATGGCGCGGGCTCGCTGTCCGTTGCTCTACCCTATCAGAGTCTGAACTCTTCCCCAAGATAGACGCGCTTAACTTGCTCGTCTTGCAGGATCTCATCGGGCGTGCCGTGGGCGATAAGGTGCCCCTGGCTGACGATATAAGCGCGTTCACAAACGGCCAGCGTTTCACGGACGTTATGGTCGGTGATGAGAACGCCCAGGCCGCTGTCGCGCAGGTGTTCAATGATGCGCTTGATGTCGATAACGGAAATAGGGTCTACCCCGGCGAAAGGTTCGTCGAGCAGGATGAATTTCGGGTTGGCGGCCAGCGCGCGGGCGATCTCCACACGGCGACGTTCACCGCCGGAAAGCGCCTGGCCGAGGCTGTTGCGCAGATGATCGATATGAAACTCTTCCATCAGCTCTTTCGCGCGATCTTCGCGCTGCTCGCTGCTCAGATCGTCGCGGATCTGCAGTACCGCCATCAGGTTGTCGTATACGCTCAGACGGCGAAAGATAGAGGCTTCCTGCGGCAGATAACCAATACCGCGACGGGCGCGGGCGTGCAGCGGCAGCAGGCTGATATCCTCTTCATCAATAATGATATTGCCGGCATCGCGCGGCACAATGCCGACGACCATGTAGAACGTGGTGGTTTTACCGGCGCCGTTCGGCCCGAGCAGGCCGACGATTTCGCCCGATTTCACCGTCAGGCTGACATCTTCAACGACGCGTCGGCCTTTGTATGCTTTAGCGAGGTTTTTCGCGATTAATGTTGCCATAAGAAGTTAGTTGCTCTTTTTCTGCGCTGGCGCCTGGGAGTTGTTTTTATCCTGCAGCTGCGACGGCACCAGCACCGTGGTCACGCGCTTGCCCTTATCGCTGAAGGCCTGCATTTTCTGCTCTTTCACCAGATAAGTGATTTTGTCGCCCTGGATATTGCTGTCGAGCTGTTCCAGATAGGCTTTACCGGTCAGCACGACAAAATCGTTTTGCAGTTCGTAATGCATCTGCGAGGCGTGGCCTTTCACCGGCTTGCCGTTATCCTGCATCTGGTAGAACGTGGCGGGATTGCCGTAGCCGTCGATAACTTCTTTGCCCTGCTCGCCGCCCGGACGGGTAACCACCACCTTATCGGCGTTGATCTTAATGGTGCCCTGAGTGACGACGACATTACCGGTGAAGGTGACGACGTTGCCCTGCATATCCAGCGACTGCTGATCGGACTCGATATGTATCGGCTGTTCAGTATCGCCTGTTACGGCAAACGCTGAGCAGCTGGCGGCCAGCAACACGCCGGAGAGGGCGAGATTAAGGCTGAGTTTGTTTGTTCTGAATTTCATACGAGGTTCTAACCTTTTCAATCAGCTCGGCGTTTTTATTGCGTAAGTTTCCGCGCATTTTCAGGCCGCTGGAGTTAAAGCTGGTGCCGTATAACGTGACGAGCTTATCTGACGAGACATCCTGAGTTATCAGGTTGATTTGCGCTTCGTCCGTTGTAATTCGGCGCAACTGCGAATCCGCAGTCAGCGCGTTGACCTCAACGTGACCGTAAAGGTACAGCATCCTGTCATTAGTCAGTTTGGCTTTATCTGCCTTAACTGACCAGGTGGGCGTTTTGTCAGCGCTCTGGGTATCGAAGGTGGTCATCACTGGTTGTGTAAACCAGGAGACGCCGTCGGCGGAGTAGTACTCCACATGTTGCGCCACAAGCCGGTAGTTCATTGCGCCTTCCGGGCTGTAAACCAGCGTGCTGGAATGTTCACTCTGGTAAGTTGGCTCGTTGTCACTTGTCGCCACTGGTCCGGTTTCCTCCTGGTCAGCGAGATTAATGCCAATCAGCACCAACACCGCCAGCGCCAGCAGGATAATCACCCAGCGTCTGGTTTTACTCATATAGATTGCCCTTTGGCCTCATCAAGCTTGCCCTGCGCCAGCAACAGAAGATCGCAGACTTCCCGCACCGCGCCGCGTCCGCCATGAATGCGGGTAACATAATCGGCGCGCGGAATGAGCAACGGATGCGCGTCGGCCACCGCCACGCTCAGCCCGACCTCCGCCATGACCGGCCAGTCAATCAAATCATCGCCCACATAAGCCACATTGTCGGGTGCCAGCGCCAGTTTTTCCAGCAAGTTACGGTAAGCTATTAACTTATCGGATTGCCCCTGGTAGAGATGGGTTATGCCGAGTGTTTCGCAGCGGTCTTCCAGCAATTTCGCTTTGCGGCCGGTAATAATCGCCACCTCAATGCCGGAGGTCAGCGCGCAGCGAATCCCGTAGCCATCTCGTACGTTAAACGCCTTTAACTCTTCGCCGCTGTTGCCCATATAAATCAAGCCGTCGGACATGACGCCGTCGACATCAAGAATGAGCAGACGAATCTGCTCCGCCCGCGCCATAACCTGCGCGCTCACTGGCCCGTAACAGGTTGCGACCGCGCCATCTGCGTTACTCATCAATGCTTTCCTTTCTTAGACTACGCCCGCGCGCAGCAAATCATGCATATGTACCACACCGAGCAACTGGTCGCCATCGGCAACCAGGACAGAGGTTATATGGCGCGACTGCATCAGATTCAAGGCTTCAACTGCCAGCGTCCCCGGCCTTACGCGAATGCCGCCACGGGTCATGACATCAACGATATGCAATTTGTGCAGATCGACACCCATATCAAAGACACGACGTAGATCGCCATCAGTGAAAATCCCTTCGATTTTCATTAGATCGTCGCAAATAACCGTCATGCCGAGGTTTTTACGGGTGATTTCCAGCAGCGCGTCGCGAAGCGTCGCCTCTTTGCTGACGCGGGGGATCTCATCGCCGGTGTGCATAATATCGTTCACGCGCAGCAGCAGCTTGCGGCCCAGCGCGCCGCCAGGGTGAGATAGCGCAAAATCTTCAGCGGTAAACCCGCGCGCTTTCAAAAGCGCCACCGCCAGCGCGTCGCCCATGACAAGCGTTGCGGTTGTGCTGGAGGTCGGCGCCAGGCCAAGCGGGCAGGCCTCTTTCGGCACTTTCACGCAAAGATGAATATCCGCCGCGCGCGCCATAGCGCTTTCGGGGCGGCTTGTGATACAGATGAGCGGCACCTGCAGACGTTTCAGCACAGGGATAAGCGCGAGGATTTCATTAGACTCGCCGGAATTAGAGATAGCGATAACGATATCCTGCGCCGTAACCATGCCCAGATCGCCATGGCTCGCCTCGCCTGGATGAACAAAAAAAGCAGGCGTGCCGGTGCTGGCGAAAGTCGCCGCCATTTTTTTCCCGATATGGCCTGATTTGCCCATGCCCATGACGACCACCTTGCCCTGGCAGTAGAACATGCTTTCACAAGCCTTACTAAAATCTGTATTAATGTACTGGTCGAGCTGCGCCAGGCCTTCACGTTCAATTTCCAGCACATCTCTGCCGGCCTGCTGAAAGTCAAAGCCCGGCGGCAAATCTATCTGCGACATAATCTGTTTCCGATTCATCCTGTAAGACGGGGCGAGAGCCAGAAGAGCATCGCCATCCATACGACAAAGCCGCACAGCAACCCGGCGCCGGCGCGTTTACCAATATGACGAGCGCGCCGCCAGCAGAGCAGGGCGAAGATAACGCTGACCAGCAGCGTCACGCCATAATCCCGGGTAAACAGCAGCGGGTTGATTTCGCCTGGCGCGAGCAATGCAGTCAGACCTGGCACAATAGCAATATTATAAATATTTGAACCTATGATATTGCCGATAGCTATGTCATCCTCGCCTTTGCGGGCGCCGGCGATGGCGGTTGCAAGCTCCGGCAGGCTGGTGCCTATAGCAATAAAAGTCAGGCCGACAGTCAGTTCGCTGATGCCAAAGCTATTCGCCAGCACGGTGGCGTTATCTATCACTATCTGCGTGGCCATTGGCATAATGATAAGCGCAACGCCGAGCCATAAAAAGGCAACCGGTCGACTGCCTTCGCGCGGCAATTCCGCCTGCTGTTCGCGAGTGAGGCTATCATTACCCTTACGCTCCGCTATTCGGGCGACTTTAACGATGAGCCAGATATAGGCCGCCGCCATGCACAGCAAGACTGAACCATCAAGGCGAGAGAGCGCGCCATCATAAAAGAAAACGCCTGCCAGCGCGCTGACCAGCAGCATGATCGGCAGCTCGCGGCGCAGCACGCCGGAGTGAACATAAAAAGGGTGCAGCAACGCCGCCAGGCCGAGAATCAATAAAATGTTCGTGATGTTTGAGCCGAGCGCCGTACCCAGCGCCAGGTCCGCCTGACCATGCAGCGCGGCGGCGGTGGCGACCAGAATTTCCGGCAGAGAAGTGCCGATGCCTACGACCGTCATGCCGATAATCAGCGGGGGAACGCCCAGACTGCGGCAGAGCAGGGAGGCGGCAAATACCAGGCGGTCAGCGCTGTAGACGACCAAAAGTAAACCGATAATTAACAGCGCCGTAGCTAAAAGCATGCAAAGTCCTTTATTCAGGTATAATCGCCGGTCCACTTCGCCTGAAGCCCTGGCTGCGCACGGATCTTTTAAGGAAAGTGCAAAATCCTAATTCTGACTTTATGCGCCCAAAAAGTAAAACAAATGCCAGCTTTCGCTAACTGTGGCGGGTAATTATCTGTAAAAATGTTTCGTTTGTGGCGATTAAATACGCCACGTTGAATCATAACTCACTCCGGCTAAGGATAAATTGATGAGCCAGACCGAGATGAACCTGGTCGACATTCGCGGTGTCAGCTTCACACGCGGTAATCGGTGCATCTTTGATAATATTTCTCTCAACGTGCCGCGGGGAAAAATCACGGCCATCATGGGGCCGTCAGGGATCGGAAAAACCACGCTGCTGCGGCTAATCGGCGGACAAATTCAGCCCGATTGCGGAGAGATCCTCTTCGATGGCGAAAATATTCCCGCCATGTCTCGCTCGCGGCTTTATACCGTGCGTAAGCGCATGAGCATGTTGTTTCAGTCCGGCGCTTTATTTACCGACCTGAACGTTTTTGAAAACGTGGCCTGGCCGCTGCGTGAACATACTCATTTGCCTGAGGCGCTGCTGCATAGCACGGTAATGATGAAGCTTGAAGCGGTTGGGCTTCGCGGCGCCGCGAAGTTAATGCCTTCGGAGCTTTCCGGCGGCATGGCGCGCCGGGCGGCGCTGGCGCGGGCGATCGCGCTGGAACCAGACTTAATTATGTTTGACGAACCTTTTGTCGGTCAGGACCCCATTACAATGGGCGTGCTGGTGAAGCTTATCTCAGAGCTAAACAGCGCGCTTGGCGTTACCTGCATCGTGGTTTCTCATGATGTGCCGGAAGTGTTGAGCATCGCGGATTACGCCTATATCGTGGCGGATAAACGCATCGTTGCCCACGGCAGCGCCCAGGCGTTGCAGGAAAACCAGGAACCGCGGGTGCGGCAGTTCCTCGACGGAATAGCCGACGGACCGGTGCCTTTCCGCTTCCCGGCCGGGGACTATCAGCAAGACTTATTATCAGGAAAAGGGAGTTAACCCACAGATGCTGTTAAATGCGCTGGCGTCGCTGGGACGTCGCGGGTTGGAAGTGAGCGCCTCCTTTGGCCGCGCCGGATTAATGCTGTTTAATGCGGTGGTCGGCAAGCCACAGTTTCGCAAGCAAGCGCCGCTACTGATGCGCCAGATTTATAACGTCGGCGTACTGTCGATGCTTATCATCATCGTTTCCGGCCTTTTTATCGGTATGGTGCTGGGCCTGCAGGGCTATCTGGTGTTAACCACCTACAGTGCGGAAACCAGCCTGGGCATGATGGTGGCCTTGTCGCTGCTGCGTGAACTGGGGCCCGTGGTGTCCGCTCTGCTCTTTGCCGGACGCGCAGGTTCGGCCCTGACGGCGGAAATCGGCCTGATGAAAGCCACCGAGCAACTCTCCAGCATGGAGATGATGGCAGTTGACCCGCTGCGCCGCGTCATTGCGCCGCGATTCTGGGCGGGTATCATCACGTTGCCGCTGCTGACCATTATTTTCGTCTCGGTCGGCGTCTGGGGCGGGGCGTTGGTCGGCGTGAGCTGGAAAGGCATCGACGCGGGCTTTTTCTGGTCCGCCATGCAGGACGCCGTCGACTGGCGCCTCGATTTAGTAAACTGTTTGATTAAGAGTGTGGTGTTTGCCGTGACGGTAACGTGGATTGCGTTATTTAACGGCTATGATGCGATTCCGACATCCGCAGGGATCAGCCGGGCAACTACACGTACCGTTGTGCACGCATCGCTGGCCGTTCTGGGCCTGGATTTCGTGCTCACTGCATTGATGTTTGGGAATTAATTCATGCAAACGAAGAAATTTGAAATTTGGGTCGGCGCTTTTATGCTGGTGGCGCTGCTGGCTGCGCTCTTTTTGTTCCTCAAAGTCGCGAATGTCACCTCCATGCGCACAGAACCGACCTATCAGCTCTATGCCACTTTCGATAATATCGGCGGCCTGAAGGTGAGCTCGCCGGTGCGTATTGGCGGCGTGGTGATCGGCCGCGTGGCTGATATTTCGCTCGATCCGAAAACCTATCTGCCGCGCGTAACTATGGATATCGAACAGCGTTACGATCATATCCCTGATACCAGTTCGCTCTCTATCCGCACGTCCGGTTTGCTGGGCGAGCAATATCTGGCGCTGAACGTCGGGTTTGAAGACCCTGAGCTGGGCACTTCCATTCTTAAAGAAGGGGGAACCATTCAGGATACCAAGTCCGCCATGGTGCTTGAGGATTTGATTGGCCAGTTCCTCTACAAGAGCAACAGCGGCGACAATCAGAATAACGACAGTGCGCAAACGCCGGCTGCCAACCATACTGATTCGACGCCGCAACCTGAAACGACGAAATAACTCAGGAGAAAACATGACTTTATTTAAACGCTTTTTAATGGTCGCGATGTTGGTTATTGCGCCGCTTGCTAACGCCGCCGATCAGACCAACCCGTATACTTTGATGAACGAGGCGGCAAAGAAAACCTTTGACCGTCTGAAAAACGAGCAACCGAAAATCCGTCAAAACCCTAACTATCTGCGTGACGTCGTCGATCAGGAGCTGCTGCCTTATGTACAGGTAAAATACGCCGGCGCGCTGGTGCTCGGCCGCTATTACAAAGAAGCGACTCCCGCGCAGCGTGAAGCCTATTTCGCCGCTTTTCGCGAGTATCTGAAGCAGGCTTATGGTCAGGCGCTGGCGATGTATCACGGTCAGACTTACCAGATTGCGCCAGAGCAGCCGCTCGGCAATGCCGATATCCTGCCGATCCGCGTCACTATCATCGACCCAAATGGCCGCCCGCCGGTACGTCTGGACTTTCAGTGGCGTAAGAACAGCCAGACCGGCAACTGGCAGGCTTATGACATGATCGCGGAAGGGGTGAGCATGATCACCACCAAACAGAACGAGTGGAGCGACATTCTGCGTCAAAAAGGGGTTGAAGGTCTGACCGCGCAGCTGCAATCGATCTCTCGTCAACCGATTACGCTGGATCAGAAACAGTAATGGCGCAGCAGTTTAGCTGGCAGCGCAGCGGCGACATCCTGCGTTTGCAGGGGGTGCTTGAGGAAGAGACGCTGACGCCGCTCTGGGAAGCACGCCATGAAGCCACGTCAGGCTTGCGGGTCATTGAGCTAAACGGGCTGGAGAGGGTGGATACCGCCGGGCTGGCGCTGCTCATTCAACTGGTGGCGCTGGTGAAGAAGCAAGGCGTAGCGCTGAGGATGGAAGGCGGCAGCGAAAACCTGATGACGCTGGCGAAGCTCTATAACCTGCCGGAAAATTTGATGCCTTTACCGGCAAGCTAATATTTTCAGTATGTTACTAAAAAAGCCCCGCAGTCTATAGCTTGCGGGGCTTTTTGCTTATTTAAGCGCGCGCCACTTTGCTCTAAGATGTTGGGCTGTTTTCACTAAACGACGAATCAAGATCCCATGGAAAATCATGAAATCCAGTCAGTGCTGATGAATGCACTGCCCCTCCAGGAAGTCCACGTCTCCGGCGATGGCAGCCATTTTCAGGTAATTGCGGTGGGTGACCTGTTCGCCGACATGAGTCGCGTTAAGAAACAGCAAACTGTCTATGGCCCGCTGATGGCGTATATCGCCGATAACCGCATTCACGCGGTATCCATCAAAGCCTATACCCCACAGGAGTGGGAGCGCGACCGCAAACTTAACGGTTTTTGAGCTGTGGGCCAGCGGCCGACAGCGACTATGAATAACTAACAGAGACTACTTTTGATGGATAAATTTCGTGTGCAGGGGCCTTGCCGCCTGAACGGCGAAGTCACGATCTCCGGGGCGAAGAACGCCGCGCTGCCAATCCTCTTCGCTGCGCTGTTGGCCGAAGAGCCGGTAGAGATCCAGAACGTACCGAAGCTGAAAGATATCGATACCACCATGAAGCTGCTCAGCCAGCTGGGTACGAAGGTTGAACGCAATGGTTCCGTCTGGATCGATGCAAGCCAGGTCAATATCTTCTGTGCGCCGTATGAGCTGGTGAAAACCATGCGCGCTTCTATCTGGGCGCTGGGGCCTCTGGTGGCGCGCTTCGGCCAGGGGCAGGTTTCTCTGCCGGGCGGTTGCGCTATCGGCGCCCGTCCTGTTGACCTGCACATTACCGGTCTTGAGCAACTGGGCGCGGAGATCAAACTGGAAGAAGGCTATGTGAAAGCGTCCGTCCAGGGCCGCCTGAAAGGCGCGCATATCGTGATGGATAAGGTAAGCGTAGGCGCGACCGTTACTATCATGAGCGCAGCCACGCTTGCGCAAGGCACTACGGTTATTGAAAACGCCGCGCGCGAGCCGGAGATTGTCGACACGGCGAACTTTCTCAACACGCTGGGCGCGAAAATTACCGGCATGGGTACCGATCGCATCACTATCGAAGGCGTTGAGCGTCTGGGCGGCGGCGTGTATCGCGTCCTGCCGGACCGTATTGAAACCGGCACCTTCCTGGTGGCGGCAGCCATTTCCGGCGGCAAAGTGATGTGCCGCAACACCCAGCCGGATACGCTGGACGCGGTACTGGCGAAGCTTCGCGAAGCGGGCGCGGATATCGAAATCGGCGAAGACTGGATTAGCCTTGATATGCATGGCAAACGCCCGAAAGCGGTTAACGTGCGCACTGCGCCGCATCCGGCTTTCCCGACCGATATGCAAGCGCAGTTCACTCTGTTGAATCTGGTGGCCGAAGGGACAGGCGTTATCACCGAAACTATCTTTGAAAACCGCTTTATGCACCTGCCGGAGCTGATCCGTATGGGCGCTCATGCAGAGATTGAAAGCAATACCGCTATCTGTCACGGCGTGGAGAAACTCTCCGGCGCGCAGGTGATGGCGACCGATCTGCGTGCTTCTGCAAGCCTGGTGCTGGCGGGATGCATTGCGGAAGGCACAACCATTGTCGATCGCATTTACCATATCGATCGTGGTTACGAGCGTATCGAAGACAAACTGCGTGCGCTGGGCGCCAATATTGAGCGCGTAAAAGGCGAATAAACGCGCGGGAAATGAAAAATAAAAAACCGGGGCATGCCCCGGTTTTTTTTAACGTTCCCGAATCAAAAGCCCGCGATTAATAAACGCATGCGTCTTCGGATCGAAGTAGCGTGACGGCCAGATAACCCAGGGGTCGGTATCCAGCGCCATGGCGATAAGGTATTCGCCTTTTGGCCAGGGGCGGCTTAACGCATTGGCCAGGGTTGAAGAGCTCAGTCCGGCTTTGCGCGATTCCGCTGCCAGCGAAGTGCCCTTCTTACGTAAGCCAGCAATGATGTCGGCAGGATGCCAGTCCACAAGTTTACGTTCCATTTATCCTCCCTGTAAGCGCCTGTAACATGCGGTTGGCTGAAATAGCGCAACACCTGAAATGTACACTTATCGGACAAAATTTTCTAAATGGTTCTTTTAAGGCGGCGTAAGAATCGGAAATTTACCAAAAACTGGCGCTGCACAGGCCTGAGCCCAGACAAACAGGGAAATGAAAGGCAGACGTTAAGAAATATTCCGCGCCTGCTGGCGCGGAAAGGGATCAATAATCGCGCTGTACGGCAGTATGAGCTAGCGCAATCAGCGCTTCACGGTAAGGAGAGTCCGGTAGGATAGCCAGCGCGGAAATCGCTTTATCTGCCTCTTCTTCAGCGCGCTGGCGCGTCCACTCCAGCGATCCGCAAGCCGCCATCGCCGACAGCACGGGCTCCAGAAGATGACGCCCGTTGCCTTGTTCGATAGCTTCACGGATCATTTTCGCCTGCTCCGGCGATCCGTTGCGCATCGCGTGCAACAACGGCAGCGTAGGTTTGCCTTCGTTAAGATCGTCGCCCACGTTTTTGCCCAGACGTTCGCCGTCGGCGCTGTAATCCAGAAGATCGTCGATCAACTGGAAAGCGGTGCCGAGATAGCGGCCGTAATCCTGAAGTGCCTGCACCTGCGCATTATCGGCGTTCGCCAGCAGCGCGGCGCATTGCGCGGCGGCTTCAAAAAGGCGGGCCGTTTTGCTGTAAATAACGCGCATGTAGCTTTCTTCGGTGATATCGGGATCGTTGACGTTCATCAGCTGCAGGACTTCACCTTCAGCGATAACGTTCACGGCTTCCGACATCACTTCGAGCACAGGAAGCGAGCCCAGGCTTGTCATCATTTGAAATGCGCGGGTGTAGATAAAATCGCCTACCAGAACGCTTGCGGCATTGCCGAACGCGGCGTTGGCCGTCGCTTTGCCGCGGCGCATGTCGGACTCGTCCACCACGTCGTCATGTAGCAGGGTAGCGGTATGGATAAACTCAATCAGCGCGGCGAGCGTAACGTGCGCGTTACCCTCGTAACCCAGCGTGCGCGCAGCAAGGACGGCTATCATCGGACGGATGCGTTTACCGCCGCCGCTGACGATGTAATAGCCCAACTGGCTGATAAGTTGCACGTCGGAATTCAGCTGTTCAAGGATAGTCGCGTTGACACCCGCCATATCTTGCGCGGTTAACTCATTAATTTTTTCTAAATTCATCGCAAAAGTCTGGCTATCGTCCTGTTTACCACAAGGCTGTAATGGGAGAACGTAAGGATAATGGATTGTAAATGTAGTACAGATTGTACCGGAAAAATGCGGCAGATAAACGCTGCCGTAGGAGTTGCGTTTTTTTTCCGCGTTGATTAACGATCAGGCTTGTCAAAGCCTCACGATTTGCGTAATATTCGCGCCCTATGTGAATATTTATAGCGCACTCTGAACATACAGAAGGCGTGCGCGGAAAGCGGAGTTTTATATGTACGCGGTTTTCCAAAGTGGTGGTAAACAACACCGAGTAAGCGAAGGTCAAACCGTTCGCCTGGAAAAGCTGGACATCGCAACTGGCGAAACTATTGAGTTCGCTGAAGTTCTGATGATCGCAAACGGTGAAGATGTCAAAATCGGCGTTCCTTTCGTTGATGGCGGCGTAATCAAAGCTGAAGTTGTTGCTCACGGTCGTGGCGAGAAAGTTAAAATCGTTAAGTTTCGTCGTCGTAAACACTACCGTAAGCAGCAGGGCCATCGTCAGTGGTTCACTGATGTGAAAATCACTGGCATCAGCGCTTAATACAGGGGAGCAGATTAAATGGCACACAAAAAGGCTGGCGGCTCAACTCGTAACGGTCGCGATTCAGAAGCTAAACGCCTGGGCGTAAAACGTTTCGGCGGTGAAGCAGTACTGGCTGGCAGCATCATCGTTCGTCAGCGTGGCACCAAGTTCCACGCAGGCACCAACGTTGGTTGCGGCAAAGACCACACTCTGTTCGCTTTGACTGACGGTAAAGTTAAGTTCGAAGTTAAAGGCCCGAAAAACCGTAAATTCATCAGCATCGTTGCTGAATAAGTTTTTCGTGTCCCGGTAACGGATAAAGCCCCGCAACGTGTTGCGGGGCTTTTTACATTCCGCATCCGGCAAATTTGCGCAGGGACCCAGGCATGAAACAGCAGGCGGGAATAGGCATTCTTCTGGCGCTCACTACAGCGATGTGCTGGGGAGCGCTGCCTATCGCGATGAAACAGGTACTCACGGTAATGGCGCCGCCGACGGTGGTGTTTTACCGATTCCTGATGGCCTCCATTGGTCTTGGGATCATTCTTGCGCTGCGAGGCAAGCTGCCGCCGCTGCGGATGTTTCGCAAGCCGCGTTGGCTGGTATTGCTGGCTATCGCGACGGGAGGGCTGTTCGGTAACTTTATTCTGTTCAGCTCTTCCCTGCAGTACCTGAGCCCTACGGCGTCTCAGGTTATAGGTCAGCTTTCGCCGGTTGGGATGATGGTGGCGAGCGTCATCATTCTGAAAGAGAAGATGCGCGGCACGCAGGTCATCGGCGCCATTATGCTGCTTTGCGGGTTGGTCATGTTTTTTAATACCAGCCTGATTGAGATCTTTACGCGTCTGACCGACTACACCTGGGGTGTTATCTTTGGCGTCGGCGCGGCGACAGTGTGGGTCAGTTATGGGGTCGCGCAAAAAGTTTTATTGCGTCGTCTGGCTTCGCAACAGATCCTGCTTTTGCTGTACACTTTATGTACTATCGCGTTATTACCGCTGGCTGAACCTTCGGTCATTTTTGCTTTAAGCCCGTGGCAACTGGCCTGCCTGATTTTTTGCGGGGTAAATACGCTGGTAGGGTACGGCGCGCTGGCGGAAGCGATGGCGCGCTGGCAGGCGGCGCAGGTTAGTGCGTTGATTACGCTGACGCCGTTGTTCACCCTGTTGTTCTCAGATTTGTTATCTGTTGCCTGGCCCGACTTCTTCGCCAGACCGATGCTTAACCCGCTGGGTTATCTCGGCGCGTTTGTCGTGGTTGCGGGCGCGATGTATTCCGCCATCGGTCACCGTCTCTGGGGACGGTGGCGCAAAAACGAAGCGGTAGCGACGCTACCCCGTTCGGGCGAATGATTTACGGAGAAGTAAAATGAAGTTTGTTGATGAAGCAACGATTCTGGTCGTAGCAGGCGATGGCGGCAACGGCTGTGTGAGCTTCCGTCGCGAAAAATATATACCTAAAGGCGGGCCGGACGGCGGCGATGGCGGCGATGGCGGCGACGTATGGCTGGAAGCGGACGAAAACCTCAACACGCTTATCGACTACCGTTTTGAGAAATCATTCCGCGCCGAACGCGGGCAGAACGGCCAGAGCCGTGACTGTACCGGCAAGCGTGGGAAAGATGTCACCATCAAAGTCCCGGTCGGCACGCGCGTTATCGATCAGGGCACTGGCGAAACCATGGGCGATATGACTAAGCACGGTCAGCGCCTGATGGTGGCCAAAGGCGGCTGGCATGGCCTTGGCAATACGCGATTTAAATCATCGGTTAACCGTACGCCGCGTCAAAAAACGATGGGTACGCCGGGTGAAAAGCGTGACTTGCAGCTTGAGCTGATGCTGCTGGCGGATGTCGGCATGTTGGGTCTGCCTAACGCAGGCAAATCAACCTTCATCCGCGCGGTTTCCGCAGCCAAACCGAAAGTCGCAGACTATCCGTTTACCACCCTGGTGCCGAGCCTTGGCGTGGTGCGCATGGATAACGAGAAAAGCTTTGTTGTTGCTGATATCCCGGGCCTCATTGAAGGCGCCGCGGAAGGCGCTGGCCTGGGTATCCGCTTCCTCAAGCATCTTGAGCGCTGCCGCGTGTTGCTGCATCTTATCGATCTGGCGCCTGTTGATGAATCAGACCCGATCGAAAACGCCCGCATTATTATTGGCGAGCTGGAAAAGTACAGCGAAAGCCTGGCGAAAAAGCCGCGTTGGCTGGTATTCAACAAGATTGACCTGCTGGATCGCGAAGAAGCGGAAGCGCGTGCGAAAGCTATCGCACAAGCGCTGGGTTGGGAAGGGAAATACTACCTTATCTCGGCTGCAAGCCAGCTTGGCGTGAAAGATCTCTGCTGGGATGTGATGCATTTCATCATTGAGAACCCGATCAAGCAGGAAGAAGAGGCGAAGCAGCCAGAGAAAGTCGAATTCATGTGGGACGATTACCACCGTCAGCAGCTTGAAGAGATAGAAGAAGAAGCTGAAGAAGAGTGGGATGACGACTGGGATGAAGACGACGACGAAGGCGTTGAGTTTATCTACAAGCGTTAAAGAAAAGCCGGGATATCCCGGCTTTTTTTATGAGGTGTGGCTGAACTCGTCCGGCGCAAGCAAGCCCTGCGCTAGTTTTCTATATCCAGCCTGTAACCCACGCCACGCACGGTTTTAATGGCCGTTTTGCCAAGCTTGCGACGCAAATTATGAATATGCACTTCCAGTGCATTAGAGCCCGCCTCATCCTGACAGTACATCTCTTCCAGCAGGTTTTCGCGGCTGACGGTTTCGCCCGGCAGAGCTGTCAGTCGCGCCAGCAACGCATATTCAAGCGGCGTAACGTCGACAGGCTGCGTTTTTAAGAGAACCTCCTGCGTTTGCGGGTTCAGCGTTAATCCTTCGCTGCGTGAAGATAGGGCTGGTTGCGTAACGGTTTCGGTTTGCGCCGGATAGCGCCGTAAAATTGACTGTACCCGGCCCCACAACTCATCATGTTCAAAAGGTTTCGTCAGATAGTCGTCTGCGCCCGCATCCAGGCCATAGACACGTTCCGCCAGCGCGCCTTGTTCCGTGAGGATCAACACAGGGGAGCGAACTCCGCTACGCCGCCACTGAGCAAGCAGGGCAATCCCATCCCTGTCCGGCAAACTCAGGTCGAGGATAATCAGCCCGTAAACGTGCTGCTGCACCAGCATATCCGCTTCAGCGGCGGACGCCGCGCAGACAGGTTGGTCACCCTCGGCCACAAACGCCTGTTCCATGCTTTCCTGCAACGGCAAATCATCTTCAACTATCAGCAGATTCATAAATTAATTGTTCTGATAAATATCCCTGTAGAGACGACTCTCGAAGCGCGCCAGAGGCACGCGACGCGTACGCTGGTCGGCTGGCTCCACAGCGTACCCGGAAAGGTACTGGATGAAAGCCATACGCTGACCGCTGGCGGTGGTAATGAAACCTGCCAGGTTGTAAACCCCTTGCAGCGACCCCGTCTTGGCTGAAACTTTACCGTCAACGCCAGCTTCGTGCAGGCCAGCCCGGTATTGCAGCGAGCCATCATGGCCCGCCAGTGGCAGCATGGAGATAAAGTTAAGCTGGCTGTCGTTCTGAGCAATATATTGTAGCGCCTGCATCATGGTGGCTGGCGAAATAAGATTATGGCGAGACAAACCAGAGCCATCCACTACGATACTGTTGCCTAAATCGACGCCGGCTTTCTGACGCAGGATCTGGCGCACGGCATCCGCTCCTGCGCGCCAGGTGCCTTGTACCCCGTAAAAGTTACGGCCAATGGTGCGAAACACCGTGTCGGCAATCATGTTGTCTGACTTTTTGAGCATGATCCTGAGCAAGTCATGCAGCGGCGCGGATTGTTTGCTGGCAAGCACCGTTCCTGGCTGATTTGCCAGCGTTTGTCTGAGCAGCGTGCCGCTATAGCTGATGCCCGCTTCCTTCAGTTCCGCCTTCAAAATAGCGCCGGCATAACTGGCGCCATCCTGAATAGCGAAAGCAAGCGGCAGCGGGTCTGCGCGCTGCACCATACAACCTGTCAGCGTGTAACGGTTAAGATCGCCCGGCACGACATCCAGTTCGCAGTATTGCGCGTCAGATGAGCCGCGGGGCAGAGTGCGCACCTGGCTGAACATCGTCACGGGGTAATAAGAGGCGATACGGATGAAAGCAAGATCGTTAGCTTTCGGGGCGCTGTAGAGCGAAACCGAAAAGCAGTTGCGATCGACAATCGCGGCGGCGGGCGGCGCGCTGAAGCACTGCGTCATGTCATTCCACGGCCAACCAGGCGCCTTGTCATGACTCGCAAAAACCGAGGTATCGATCAGGACATTGCCTTCGATTTTTTGTATGCCAGCGCGCTTCAGCGCCGCCACCATATTACGAAGATCCTGACGTTTGAATGTCGGATCGCCATCAAACCGCGCGATAAGATCGCCTTTCAGCACGCCACTATCTACCTCGCCGCGGCTTTCAAGCGTCGTGGTAAAACGATAGTCCGGGCCCAGCTGTAGCAAGGCCGCCAGCGCAGTGATCACCTTTTGCGTACTGGCCGGCAATGCCATCTGTTGGCTGTGATAATCAATCTGCGGGGCGGATGCGCCGATTTTCTGCACCATCAGGGCGAGATTCGCGCCAGCGGGTAACTGATTGATATATTCTTCTACATTGGCGGCACTGGCATTCAACGCTACACTTGTGGTTAATCCGATAACAAATCTGGAAAATCGCATAATCTCGCGGTTACAACCTGAAAACGTGCCGCCATACTAAGGCGCTTCGCCCTGGAAAGTAAACGATGACCCCCAGGGAACTTCAGGTTAAAATACGTATCAAATTGCAAAACTGATGCTGACCTGGAGCTTTGTCTCCGGGTCAGTTTTCTTTTGTTTCTCGCCCGGGAAAAGCAGGATCTGCCGGGCTGACGTGCAGCCGGAGCGGGCTGTGACCGTTTCGAACAGGACAGTGAGAGGTATAACAAATGCAACCTATTCCGATGACCTTACGTGGCGCTGAAAAATTGCGCGAAGAGCTGGATTTTCTGAAATCGGTTCGCCGCCCTGAAATCATCGCTGCTATCGCCGAAGCGCGTGAACATGGCGATTTGAAAGAGAACGCTGAATATCACGCCGCGCGTGAACAGCAGGGGTTCTGCGAAGGGCGCATCAAGGATATTGAAGCCAAGCTCTCGAATGCACAGGTAATCGATATCACGAAGATGCCAAACAATGGGCGCGTAATTTTTGGCTCGACGGTAACCGTGCTTAACCTTGATAACGATGAAGAACAAACCTATCGCATCGTTGGCGATGATGAGGCGGATTTCAAACAGAACCTGATTTCTGTGAACTCGCCAATCGCACGCGGTCTGGTAGGCAAAGAGCTGGACGATGTGGTGGTGATCAACACCCCTGGCGGCCAGGTTGAATTTGAAATCGTGAAGGTAGAGTACCTTTGATTTCTGCTACGCTCAGAAAAAGCGAAGCATTGTAAAGAAAGGAAAAAGGCCGCAAAGCGGCCTTTTATCAACAAACGGAGCATGGCATTTTGCTCGTTCGCCTTCAAAAAAAACTATTTTCGCTTACTTTTTCAGCAAAAATAACTTTTTAGCGCGGCAGTGAAATTTTACGTTCCGCAGTCGGGCGATAAAGCACCAGCGTTTTACCGATGACCTGTACATTACAGGCGCCGGTTTCACGCACGATGGCTTCCACGATCAAGGTTTTGGTTTCGCGATCTTCAGTGGCGATTTTCACCTTGATTAACTCATGGTGCTCAAGCGCTTGTTCAATCTCGGCCAGCACCCCCTCGGTTAAACCATTGTTGCCAAGCATGACTACTGGCTTGAGCGGATGGGCTAACCCTTTCAGGTGCTGTTTTTGTTTAGTACTCAGATTCATCGTATTTTTTGCTTACGTTGGGATTGAAAACGGTTCATTCTACCGCCATCTCCCAAATATCGCCAAATGGCAACGTGGGTTTTTGAGCCTGCGGCTCACGATGAACCCGGATGGAATGTGAAATGACAGGTAAAAAGCGTTCTGCCAGCTCCAGTCGCTGGCTTCAGGAACACTTTAGCGATAAATATGTTCAACAGGCTCAGAAAAAAGGGTTGCGTTCCCGAGCCTGGTTTAAACTTGATGAAATACAGCAGAGTGACAAGATTTTTAAGCCAGGAATGACAGTCGTCGATCTTGGCGCAGCTCCCGGTGGCTGGTCACAGTATGTGGTGACGCAAATCGGTGGCACGGGCCGCATCATCGCCTGCGATCTTTTACCTATGGATCCTATTGTTGGTGTGGACTTCCTTCAGGGCGATTTTCGTGATGAATTAGTCATGAAAGCGCTGCTGGAGCGTGTAGGTGACAATAAAGTACAGGTTGTCATGTCAGATATGGCACCGAACATGAGCGGAACGCCGGCTGTCGATATTCCCCGCGCTATGTATCTGGTGGAGTTGGCGCTCGAAATGTGTCGGGATGTATTGGCACCGGGCGGAAGTTTTGTTGTGAAGGTGTTTCAGGGCGAAGGTTTCGATGAGTACCTGCGGGAAATTCGCTCCCTGTTTACGAAGGTTAAAGTTCGTAAACCGGACTCTTCTCGTGCCCGTTCACGTGAAGTGTACATTGTAGCGACCGGGCGTAAACTATAGTACCCTGACGCTGTTTGTTAACACAGTTGTAATATGAGGTTAATCCCTTGAGTGACATGGCGAAAAACCTAATACTCTGGCTGGTCATCGCAGTTGTGCTGATGTCAGTATTCCAGAGCTTTGGGCCCAGCGAGTCGAATGGCCGTAGGGTGGATTACTCTACCTTCCTGCAAGAAGTGAATCAGGACCAGGTTCGCGAAGCGCGTATCAACGGACGTGAAATCAACGTTACCAAGAAAGATAGTAACCGATACACGACTTACATTCCTGTAAACGATCCCAAGCTGCTTGATAACCTCCTGACTAAAAACGTTAAAGTGGTTGGCGAACCGCCTGAAGAGCCGAGCCTGCTGGCTTCTATCTTCATCTCCTGGTTCCCGATGCTTCTGCTGATTGGGGTCTGGATATTCTTCATGCGTCAGATGCAGGGCGGCGGTGGCAAGGGCGCCATGTCGTTCGGTAAGAGCAAGGCGCGCATGCTGACGGAAGATCAGATTAAAACCACTTTCGCAGACGTTGCAGGTTGCGATGAGGCGAAAGAGGAAGTGGGCGAACTGGTGGAGTACTTGCGCGAGCCGAGTCGTTTCCAGAAGCTGGGCGGTAAAATTCCAAAAGGCGTGCTGATGGTGGGCCCGCCGGGTACCGGTAAAACCTTGCTGGCGAAAGCTATCGCTGGTGAAGCCAAAGTGCCTTTCTTCACGATTTCCGGCTCTGACTTCGTTGAAATGTTTGTGGGTGTGGGTGCTTCCCGCGTCCGCGATATGTTCGAGCAGGCTAAAAAAGCCGCGCCGTGCATCATCTTTATCGATGAAATCGACGCCGTAGGCCGCCAGCGTGGCGCAGGTCTTGGCGGTGGTCACGACGAACGTGAACAGACGCTGAACCAGATGCTGGTAGAAATGGACGGCTTTGAAGGCAACGAGGGCATTATCGTTATCGCCGCGACTAACCGTCCGGACGTGCTGGACCCGGCGCTGCTGCGCCCCGGCCGTTTCGACCGTCAGGTTGTGGTTGGTTTGCCGGACGTACGTGGTCGCGAACAGATCCTGAAAGTGCATATGCGTCGCGTGCCGCTGGCGCCGGATATCGATGCCGCGATCATCGCGCGTGGTACGCCTGGTTTCTCCGGTGCGGATCTGGCGAACCTCGTGAACGAAGCTGCACTGTTTGCCGCACGCGGCAATAAGCGTGTTGTTTCGATGGTTGAGTTCGAGAAAGCGAAAGACAAAATCATGATGGGCGCCGAACGTCGCTCCATGGTGATGACGGAAGCGCAGAAAGAGTCAACCGCGTATCACGAAGCCGGTCATGCCATTATTGGCCGCCTGGTGCCAGAACATGATCCGGTGCATAAAGTCACGATTATCCCTCGTGGCCGCGCGCTGGGTGTGACTTTCTTCCTGCCTGAAGGCGACGCTATCAGCGCCAGCCGGCAGAAACTGGAAAGCCAGATCTCTACCCTGTACGGCGGCCGTCTTGCAGAAGAGATTATTTACGGCGCTGAGCATGTCTCTACGGGTGCCTCTAACGACATTAAGGTTGCGACCAACCTGGCGCGTAACATGGTTACGCAATGGGGCTTCTCGGACAAACTCGGTCCGCTGCTTTATGCGGAAGAAGAAGGTGAGGTGTTCCTCGGCCGCAGCGTGGCGAAAGCCAAACATATGTCCGATGAAACGGCGCGGATCATCGACCAGGAAGTGAAAGCGCTGATTGAACGTAACTACAATCGCGCGCGTCAGATCCTGAACGATAACATGGATATCCTGCACGCCATGAAAGATGCGCTGATGAAGTATGAAACCATCGACGCACCGCAGATTGACGACCTGATGGCGCGCCGTGACGTGCGTCCACCAGCGGGCTGGGAAGATCCAGGCGCTAATAATAACGACAGCAGCGGTACGCCTCGCGCGCCGCGTCCAGTTGATGAGCCTCGTACCCCGAACCCAGGCAACACGATGTCTGAACAATTCGGCGATAAGTAAGTGGTTAGACACGCGCTGTCGCAGTAAATTAAAACCCCGGCTTGTCCGGGGTTTTCGTTTTTGTAAACCTCTAGTCTCAAGGGACCAGCAATGAAACTCTTCGCTCAGGGTACAACCCTCGATCTCTCACATCCTCATGTCATGGGCATCCTTAACGTTACGCCAGACTCCTTTTCTGACGGCGGACAGCACAATACGCTGGTGGAAGCGGTAAAGCATGCCAACGCTATGATTAACGCCGGCGCGACTATTATTGACGTGGGGGGCGAGTCAACGCGGCCTGGGGCGGCGGAAGTGAGTGTGGAAGAAGAGCTTGCTCGCGTGATTCCGGTGGTTGAGGCGCTGGCGCAGCGGTTTGAAATCTGGATATCTGTCGATACCTCTAAACCTGAAGTGATCAGTGAAGCCGCGAGAGTAGGTGCTCACATTATTAATGATATCCGCTCACTTCAGGAGCCCGGCGCGCTCGAGGCCGCCGCAAAGACAGGTTTGCCGGTTTGCCTTATGCATATGCAGGGGCAGCCAAAAACTATGCAGCAGGCGCCGCATTACGAAGATGTGTTTACGGATGTAGAACAGTTTTTCCAACAACATATTGCTCGCTGTGAGGCGGCCGGGATCACACGCGATAAAATCCTGCTCGACCCGGGGTTCGGTTTCGGTAAAAATCTCACCCATAACTACGAGCTTCTTGCCCGACTCGGTGAATTTCATCACTTTGGGTTACCGCTGTTGGTGGGAATGTCGCGTAAAAGTATGGTGGGTCAATTGCTTAATGTCGGACCCGATCAGCGGCTTTCCGGCAGCCTTGCGTGTGCAGTCATCGCGGCGATGCAGGGCGCACAAATCGTGAGAGTTCACGATGTGAAAGAAACCGTGGAAGCGATGCGCGTGGTAGAAGCTACACTTTCAGCGAAGGATAAGAAACGCTATGAGTAACCGTAAATATTTTGGAACTGATGGTATCCGTGGTCGCGTGGGCGACGCGCCGATTACGCCGGATTTTGTTCTGAAACTGGGTTGGGCTGCCGGAAAAGTGCTGGCGCGCCACGGCTCGAAGAAAGTCATTATTGGTAAAGATACACGCATCTCTGGCTATATGCTGGAGTCCGCACTGGAAGCCGGGCTTGCCGCGGCGGGCTTATCCGCCTCTTTTACCGGCCCAATGCCAACGCCTGCGGTGGCCTATCTGACCCGCACTTTTCGTGCAGAGGCGGGTATCGTCATTTCTGCCTCGCATAACCCCTTCTATGATAACGGCATTAAATTCTTCTCTATCGACGGCACTAAGCTGCCGGATGAAGTAGAAGAAGCTATCGAAGCGGAGATGGAAAAAGAGATCAGCTGCGTCGATTCCGCCGAGTTGGGTAAAGCCAGCCGTATCGTGGATGCGGCGGGGCGCTATATTGAATTTTGTAAGGCGACGTTCCCGAACGAACTGAACCTGAACGATCTGAAAATTGTGGTGGACTGTGCGAACGGCGCGACTTATCACATTGCGCCGAATGTCTTTCGCGAGCTGGGTGCTCAGGTCATTACTATTGGCTGCGAGCCCGATGGCGTGAATATCAACGAGAAATGCGGCGCAACAGACGTGCGCTTGCTGCAGGAAAAGGTGATTGCAGAAAAAGCGCATCTTGGCATCGCCTTTGACGGCGATGGCGACCGTGTCATTATGGTTGACCATGCTGGTAATAAGGTCGATGGCGACCAAATCCTTTATATCATTGCCCGCGAAGGGCTGCGTCAGGGGCAACTTCGCGGCGGCGTGGTAGGCACGCTGATGAGCAATATGGGGCTTGAGGTTGCGCTGAAGCAGCTTGGCATCCCGTTTGCGCGTGCCAAAGTAGGCGACCGCTACGTGCTCGAAAAAATGCAGGAAAAAGGCTGGCGCATCGGTGCGGAAAACTCCGGCCACGTTATTCTGCTGGATAAAACCACTACCGGTGACGGTATTGTGGCGGCGCTGCAGGTATTGACGGCAATGGCGCGTAATCACATGAACCTGCAGGATCTTTGCAGCGGCATGAAGCTCTTCCCGCAAGTATTGGTCAACGTACGCTTTACGGCAGGCAGCGGCGATCCGCTGGAACATGAACGCGTTAAAGCCATTACTGCTGATGTTGAGTCTACCCTTGGCAATCGTGGGCGTGTGCTGCTTCGTAAATCCGGCACCGAACCGCTTATCCGCGTCATGGTGGAAGGCGAAAACGAAGAACAAGTGACTGAATTTGCCCACCGCATCGCCGATGCTGTAAAAGCGGCTTAACGCGCTAAACGGTTAAAAAGACGGCTTCGGCCGTCTTTTTCTTGTTCAATTACAGCGCTTTTGCCGTTTTTTTCCGCAGTTGATTCAATAACAAAAAAATGCCCTTGCACAGGTCATTCGCTTTCGTTAGTATTCACACCCGCTTCAGGAGGGAATGACAAAGACCTCCGCGTTATTGGTTTGAAGCAATTGGCTGCGGTTACCCCGCAAGGAACAGGTTGATTATGTACGAAGCTCTTTTGGTAGTTTTCCTTATTGTAGCGCTGGCCCTGGTTGGTCTGATTATGCTGCAACAAGGTAAAGGCGCTGATATGGGAGCCTCCTTTGGTGCAGGCGCTTCCGCCACGCTGTTCGGTTCAAGTGGTTCTGGTAACTTCATGACCCGTATGACAGCTATCCTGGCGACGCTGTTCTTCATCATCAGCCTGGTACTGGGTAACATTAACAGCAACAAAACCAATAAAGGAAGCGAGTGGGAAAACCTGAGCCAGCCAGCAAAAACTGAGCAGACTCAGCAAACCGCACCGGCTCAGCCGAGCAGCGATATCCCGCGTTAATTTGTCAGCTTCGCGCAGTAAACAGAGAGCTGCGCACATAGTGCCGAGGTGGTGGAATTGGTAGACACGCTACCTTGAGGTGGTAGTGCCCGATTGGGCTTACGGGTTCAAGTCCCGTCCTCGGTACCAAATCCCAGCAAAATTTGCTTTTTTCACGTAATAGGCGTAGTATTTGCCACGTTTTCGGACGCGGGGTGGAGCAGCCTGGTAGCTCGTCGGGCTCATAACCCGAAGGTCGTCGGTTCAAATCCGGCCCCCGCAACCACTTTCCCTGAGAGTTGTTTTTCAAATATCCTCTGGAGAAGCTATACTTCTTCACTTCCGTTTTTGAAAAAAATTCTCCGGAAGGTAGTCCGGGCCGCAGTTGCGGTTTACAGGGTTCAGTTATTAAAAGCCCCGATTTATCGGGGTTTTTTGTTATCTGACTAAAGAATAACTGGGCTATAGGCCCTTTTTTTATGTCTTGGGGGTGGGCTTGTCCACATTAGAGCAAAAATTAACAGAGATGATTACGGCACCAGTGGAAGCGCTGGGCTATGAACTCGTCGGCATCGAATTTATTCGCGGTCGCACATCGACGCTGCGCATCTATATTGATAGTGAAGATGGCATCACTGTTGACGATTGTGCTGATGTCAGCCACCAGGTAAGCGCCGTACTGGATGTGGAAGACCCCATCACGGTAGCTTACAACCTGGAAGTCTCCTCGCCGGGTCTCGAGCGTCCGTTGTTCACTGCCGAACACTACACCCGTTATATTGGCGAAGAAGCCACGCTTGTACTGCGCATGGCGGTTCAGAACCGTCGTAAATGGCAGGGCATCATCAAAGCCGTAGATGGCGAGATGATTACCGTAACGGTCGAAGGCAAAGATGAAGTGTTCGCGCTGAGCAATATTCAGAAAGCGAACCTGGTTCCCCACTTTTAATAGTCTGGATTGAGGCGAAGGCCCCCGATGAACAAAGAGATTTTGGCTGTTGTAGAAGCAGTTTCTAACGAAAAAGCGGTTCCGCGCGAAAAAATTTTTGAAGCGCTGGAAAGTGCCCTGGCCACGGCAACCAAGAAAAAATATGAGCAAGAGATTGATGTGCGCGTAAGCATCGATCGCAAAAGCGGTGATTTCGACACCTTTCGTCGTTGGGTAATTGTCGAAGAAGTGACCCAGCCGACCCGCGAAATCACGCTGGAAGCTGCGCGTTTTGAAGATCCGAGCCTGAATGTCGGCGATTATGTGGAAGACCAGATTGAATCTGTGACTTTTGACCGCATTACTACTCAGACCGCCAAGCAAGTTATCGTTCAGAAAGTCCGTGAAGCGGAACGCGCGATGGTGGTGGATCAGTTCCGCGAGCACGAAGGCGAAATCATCACCGGCGTGGTTAAGAAAGTAAATCGCGACAACATTACTCTCGATCTGGGTAGCAACGCTGAAGCGGTTATCCTGCGTGAAGATATGCTGCCGCGTGAAAACTTCCGTCCGGGCGACCGTGTACGCGGCGTGCTTTACGCCGTTCGTCCGGAAGCGCGCGGCGCGCAGCTTTTCGTGACCCGCGCCAAGCCGGAAATGCTGATTGAGCTTTTCCGTATCGAAGTGCCAGAAATCGGCGAAGAAGTTATCGAGATTAAAGCCGCTGCCCGCGATCCGGGTTCCCGCGCCAAAATCGCAGTAAAAACCAACGACAAGCGTATCGACCCGGTTGGCGCTTGCGTAGGTATGCGTGGCGCGCGCGTTCAGGCGGTTTCCACGGAGCTTGGCGGCGAACGTATCGATATCGTGCTGTGGGACGATAACCCGGCTCAATTCGTGATTAACGCGATGGCGCCAGCCGATGTCGCTTCTATTGTGGTTGATGAAGACAAGCACACCATGGATATCGCTGTAGAAGCGGGCAACCTGGCGCAGGCTATCGGTCGTAACGGTCAGAACGTGCGTCTGGCTTCTCAGCTGAGCGGCTGGGAACTCAACGTTATGACCGTTGAAGATCTGCAGGCTAAGCACCAGGCGGAAGCCCATGCGGCGATTGATACGTTTACCCGTTACCTCGATATCGACGAAGATTTCGCGACCGTCCTGGTGGAAGAAGGTTTCTCCACGCTCGAAGAACTGGCTTATGTGCCGATGAAAGAGCTGCTGGAAATCGACGGCCTCGACGAGGATACCGTGGAAGCTTTACGCGAACGCGCCAAAAATGCGCTCACTACCCTGGCGCTTGCGCAGGAAGAGAGCCTCGGCGACAACAAACCAAGCGAAGATCTGCTGAACCTGGAAGGTATGGATCGCACTTTGGCCTATAAACTGGCCGCACGCGGTGTTTGTACGCTGGAAGACCTCGCCGACCAGGGCGTGGACGATCTGGCTGATATTGAAGGCCTGAGCGATGAGAAAGCCGGTGAGCTTATCATGGCGGCCCGTAATATTTGCTGGTTTGGCGACGAAGCGTAATAAACTGTAGCAGGAAGGAACAGCATGACTGATGTAACCGTAAAAGCGCTGGCCGCAGAGATTCAGACCTCCGTGGACCGCCTGGTACAGCAATTCGCTGATGCAGGGATCCCGAAGTCGGCTGATGATTCTGTGACAGCGCAAGAGAAACAAACTTTACTGGCGCACCTGAACCGCGAACATGGTTCAGGGCCAGATAAATTGACGTTGCAGCGCAAAACGCGCAGTACACTAAATATTCAGGGTACCGGTGGGAAAAGTAAATCGGTACAGATCGAAGTCCGCAAAAAACGCACCTTTGTAAAACGTGATCCGCTGGAGGCTGAACGTCTCGCCGCGGAAGAACAGGCGAAGCGTGAGGCGGAAGAGAATGCCCGTCGTGAAGCAGAGGAAGCTGCCAAACGTGAGGCAGAGGAAAAAGCGAAGCGTGAAGCCGCCGAAAAAGCGAAGCGCGAAGCTGAAGAACAGGCTAAACGCGAAACTGCTGATAAGGCGAAACGCGAAGCTGCGGAAACGAGCAAAGTGAGCAATCAACAATCTGACGAAGTGACCAAAAGCGCTCAGGCGGAAAAAGCCCGCCGTGAAGCGGAAGCCCTTGAGCTTAAGCGTAAAGCTGAGGAAGAGGCGCGTCGTAAACTCGAAGAAAACGCCCGTCGCGTAGCAGAAGAGGCACGTCGCATGGCGGAAGAGAATGCCAATCGTTGGGAAGAGTCCAGCGAGCCGGAAGATACCAGCGACTATCACGTCACTACGTCACAGCATGCTCGCCAGGCTGAAGATGATAATGACCGTGAAGTAGAAGGTGGTCGCGGTCGTGGTCGCACTGCTAAAGCGCCGCGCCCGAAGAAAGGCAACAAACATTCCGAATCTAAAGCCGATCGTGAAGAAGCGCGTGCAGCAGTTCGCGGCGGTAAAGGCGGAAAACAGCGTAAAGGCAGCTCTCTGCAGCAAGGTTTCCAGAAACCTGCGCAGGCTGTTAACCGTGACGTTGTGATTGGCGAAACCATCACCGTTGCCGAACTGGCGAACAAAATGGCGGTGAAAGGCTCTCAGGTCATCAAAGCGATGATGAAGCTGGGCGCCATGGCGACCATCAACCAGGTTATCGATCAGGAAACCGCGCAGCTGGTTGCTGAAGAGATGGGGCACAAAGTTATCCTGCGTCGTGAAAACGAACTGGAAGAAGCGGTAATGAGCGACCGCGATACTGGGGCTCAGGCTGAGCCGCGTGCGCCGGTTGTGACCATTATGGGTCACGTTGACCACGGTAAAACCTCTCTGCTTGACTACATCCGCTCTACTAAAGTGGCGTCTGGCGAAGCGGGCGGCATTACCCAGCACATCGGTGCGTACCATGTACAGACCGACAACGGCATGATCACCTTCCTGGATACCCCGGGCCACGCCGCGTTTACCGCGATGCGTGCGCGTGGTGCGCAGGCAACGGATATCGTTGTGCTGGTTGTGGCGGCAGACGACGGCGTAATGCCGCAGACTATCGAAGCTATCCAGCACGCGAAAGCGGCGCAGGTGCCGGTAGTGGTTGCGGTAAACAAAATCGATAAGCCGGAAGCCGATCCGGACCGCGTTAAAAACGAACTTTCCCAGCACGGTATCATTCCGGAAGAGTGGGGCGGCGATTGCCAGTTCGTACACGTTTCTGCGAAAGCGGGTACCGGTATTGACGACCTGCTGAATGCTATCCTGCTGCAGGCGGAAGTGCTGGAACTGAAAGCCGTGCGTAAAGGCATGGCGAGCGGCGTCGTTATCGAATCTTTCCTCGACAAAGGTCGTGGTCCGGTTGCTACCGTTCTGGTTCGCGAAGGCACGCTGAACCGTGGCGATATCGTGCTGTGTGGCTTCGAATACGGCCGCGTGCGTGCGATGCGCGACGAATTAGGCCAGGAAGTGCAGGAAGCGGGTCCGTCCATTCCGGTGGAAATCCTGGGCCTTTCCGGCGTTCCGGCGGCGGGTGATGAAGTCACCGTCGTTCGCGACGAGAAGAAAGCACGTGAAGTTGCGCTGTATCGTCAGGGCAAATTCCGCGAAGTTAAGCTGGCGCGTCAGCAGAAATCCAAACTGGAAAACATGTTCGCCAACATGACTGAAGGCGAAGTGTCTGAAGTGAACATCGTGCTGAAAGCCGACGTTCAGGGTTCTGTGGAAGCTATCTCCGACTCGCTGCTGAAACTTTCCACCGACGAAGTGAAAGTGAAAATTGTCGGCTCCGGCGTAGGTGGCATCACCGAAACCGACGCCACTCTGGCCGCTGCGTCAAACGCTATTCTGGTTGGTTTTAACGTGCGTGCCGATGCGTCTGCCCGCCGCGTGATTGAAGCGGAAAGCCTGGATCTGCGTTACTACTCCGTCATCTATAACCTGATCGACGAAGTGAAAGCGGCGATGAGCGGCATGCTCTCTCCGGAACTCAAACAGCAGATTATCGGTCTGGCCGAAGTGCGTGATGTCTTTAAATCACCGAAATTCGGGGCGATCGCCGGCTGTATGGTTACCGAGGGCGTGGTTAAACGTCACAACCCAATCCGCGTACTGCGCGACAACGTGGTTATCTATGAAGGCGAGCTGGAATCCCTGCGCCGCTTCAAAGATGACGTCAACGAAGTCCGTAACGGTATGGAATGTGGTATCGGCGTTAAGAACTACAACGATGTCCGCACTGGCGACATGATCGAAGTCTTCGAAGTCATTGAGATCCAGCGCACCATCGCCTGATAGCGACCGCGCAACAGCATTATCAGGGGGGCCAGGTGCCCCCCGCTTTGTCTGGAGAATTAACTATGGCAAAAGAATTTGGCCGCCCGCAGCGCGTAGCGCAGGAGATGCAAAAAGAGATAGCCATTATCCTGCAACGTGAAATCAAAGATCCGCGCCTGGGCCTGATGACGACCGTTTCCGGAGTGGAAGTCTCCCGCGATCTGGCTTATGCCAAGGTCTATGTCACCTTCCTCAACGATAAAGATGAAGCCGCTATTAAAGCGGGTATTAAAGCGTTGCAGGACGCTTCCGGCTTTATCCGCACGCTGCTGGGTAAAGCTATGCGTCTGCGCATCGTGCCGGAACTGACTTTCTTCTACGACAACTCGCTGGTTGAGGGCATGCGCATGTCCAACCTGGTGACGAATGTCGTTAAGCACGACGAAGCGCGTCGTGTTAACTCGGACGACGACAAGGAGGAGTAATGAGTCGTCCTCGTCGTCGCGGCCGTGATATTCATGGCGTGTTATTGCTGGATAAGCCGCAGGGGCTCTCCTCCAATGACGCGTTGCAAAAAGTAAAGCGCATCTATAACGCCAACCGCGCCGGGCATACTGGCGCGCTGGATCCGCTGGCGACTGGCATGCTACCGATTTGCCTCGGAGAGGCGACAAAGTTTTCCCAGTATCTGCTCGATTCAGATAAGCGTTATCGCGTTATCGCTCGCCTTGGACAGCGTACCGATACCTCTGATGCTGATGGCAACGTGGTGGAAGTGCGGCCGGTAACGTTCAGCGATGAACAACTCGCCAGCGCGCTGGAAAGCTTTCGTGGCGATACGATGCAAGTGCCCACTATGTTTTCGGCGCTAAAATACCAGGGCAAGCCGCTTTACGAATATGCGCGTCAGGGCATAGAAGTGCCGCGCGAGCCGCGTCCGATTACCGTCTATGAGCTGCTGTTTATCCGTCACGAAGAGGATGAGCTGGAGCTGGAAGTGCATTGTTCGAAGGGTACTTACATTCGTACAATCATTGATGATCTTGGCGAAAAGCTCGGCTGCGGCGCGCATGTGATTTTTCTGCGCCGCCTGGCCGTAAGCAAATATCCGATAGATCGGATGGTTACGCTCGAGCAACTGAAAGCGCTGGTCGAGCAGGCAGAGGCGCAGGGGGCTCCAGCTTCCGAACTGTTGGACCCGCTGCTGATGCCGATGGACAGTCCTGCCGCCGATTATCCGGTAGTAAATATCCCGTTAACGTCAGCTGTGTACTTTAAGAATGGTAATCCGGTACGTACAACGGGCGCGCCGCAGGAAGGTCTGGTACGTGTAACCGAAGGCGAGGAAGGTAAGTTCCTCGGCATGGGTGAAATTGACGCTGAAGGCCGTGTAGCGCCGCGCCGTCTGGTGGTTGAATATCCGGCGTAGGATTTCGGCTTGCCTTGCGATAAGCAGGGGAGGCGAGTAGAATATTGCCGCTTAACGTTGTGCAAATTGGTTAACAATTTACAGACGTTAAACATGGGATTGCTGAATTAGAGATCGGCATCCTTTCATTCTTTTTACTTTGGAGTTTTAAAATGTCTCTAAGCGTTGAAGCTAAAGCTAAAATCGTTTCTGAGTTTGGTCGTGGTGCTAACGACAGCGGTTCTACCGAAGTTCAGGTTGCTCTGCTGACTGCACAGATTAACCACCTGCAGGGCCACTTTGCAGAGCACAAAAAAGATCACCACAGCCGTCGTGGTCTGCTGCGCATGGTTTCTCAGCGTCGTAAACTGCTCGACTACCTGAAACGTAAAGATGTTGCACGCTACACCGCGCTGATCGAGCGTCTGGGTCTGCGTCGCTAATTCTTGCGAGTTTCAGAAAAGGGGGCCTTTACGGCCCCTTTTTTCGACCAGGCGGCAGCAATTCTCTGGAAACTAATGTATTGTTGCTAAGAATGATCTTCATTGCAGAGGTTCGCGCGGCTAATGAGAGGCTTCATCCGCAAAGGCGGATTAGGGTTGTCATTAGTCGCGAGGATGCAAAGAAGGTCGGGTATAATCAGCACGGCCCTGGGCGTGCTGTTGTTCATTAAGAAAGGGTATAATTTTGCTTAATCCGATCGTTCGTAAATTCCAGTATGGTCAGCATACCGTCACGCTTGAAACCGGTATGATGGCCCGCCAGGCGACAGCCGCCGTTATGGCGAGCATGGACGACACCGCGGTATTTGTTACCGTTGTCGGCGCCAAAAAAGCCAAACCCGGTCAGGATTTCTTCCCGCTGACCATCAACTATCAGGAACGCACCTACGCTGCAGGCCGTATCCCTGGCGGTTTCTTCCGTCGTGAAGGTCGTCCGAGCGAAGGCGAAACGCTGATCGCGCGCCTGATTGACCGCCCGCTTCGCCCGCTGTTCCCGGAAGGGTTCGTTAACGAAGTTCAGGTTATCGCGACTGTCGTCTCTGTTAACCCGCAGGTTAACCCGGACATCGTGGCGATGATTGGCGCGTCCGCCGCGCTGTCGCTCTCCGGCATTCCGTTCAACGGCCCGATTGGCGCCGCTCGCGTTGGTTATATCAACGATCAGTATGTGCTGAACCCAACCCAGGAAGAGCTGAAGTCCAGCAAACTGGATCTGGTTGTTGCCGGTACTGAAAGCGCCGTGCTGATGGTGGAATCCGAAGCTGAACTGCTGAGCGAAGACCAGATGCTGGGCGCGGTGGTATATGGCCACGATCAGCAGCAGGTTGTGATTCAGAACATCAACGACCTGGTGAAAGAAGCGGGTAAACCGCGTTGGGACTGGCAGCCGGAAGCGGCTAACGAAGCGCTGAATGCGCGCGTTGCAGCCCTGGCGGAGTCGCGTCTGAGCGACGCTTACCGCATCATCGACAAGCAAGAACGTTACGGCCAGATTGACGCCATCAAAGCGGACGTTATCGCTACGCTGCAGGCTGAGCAGCCGGAAGGCGAGCAGCTTGACGAGAACGAGCTGGGCGACATCCTGCACGCTATCGAGAAAAACGTTGTGCGCTCTCGCGTGCTGGCTGGCGAACCGCGTATCGACGGTCGTGAAAAAGATATGATTCGTGGCCTGGATGTGCGTACTGGCGTACTGCCGCGTACTCACGGCTCTGCGCTGTTCACCCGTGGCGAAACGCAGGCCTTGGTTACCGCAACCCTGGGTACCGAGCGCGACGCGCAGAACATCGATGAGCTGATGGGCGAGCGTACCGACCGCTTCCTGTTCCACTACAACTTCCCTCCGTATTCCGTGGGCGAAACCGGTATGGTGGGTTCACCGAAGCGTCGTGAAATTGGTCACGGTCGTCTGGCGAAGCGCGGCGTGCTGGCGGTTATGCCTGCGGCGGACCGTTTCCCGTATACCGTACGCGTAGTGTCTGAAATCACCGAGTCTAACGGCTCTTCCTCCATGGCTTCCGTGTGTGGCGCTTCTCTGGCGCTGATGGACGCAGGCGTGCCGATTAAAGCGGCCGTTGCGGGCATCGCGATGGGTCTGGTGAAAGAAGGCGACAACTTTGTCGTGCTGTCTGACATCCTGGGCGATGAAGACCACCTTGGCGATATGGACTTTAAAGTAGCGGGCTCTCGTGAAGGTATCACTGCGCTGCAGATGGATATCAAAATCGAAGGCATCACGAAAGAGATCATGCAGGTTGCACTGAACCAGGCTAAGGGCGCGCGTCTGCACATCCTCGGCGTTATGGAACAGGCAATCAACGCGCCGCGTGGCGATATCTCTCAGTTCGCACCGCGTATTCACACTATTAAAATCAACCCGGACAAGAT
Organism: Franconibacter sp. IITDAS19; assembly: GCF_023079515.1. NCBI lineage: Bacteria > Pseudomonadati > Pseudomonadota > Gammaproteobacteria > Enterobacterales > Enterobacteriaceae > Franconibacter > Franconibacter sp. IITDAS19. Next base: position 116,164 of record NZ_JALJCP010000003.1, read on the forward strand.
CAAAGACGTGATCGGTAAGGGCGGTTCTGTGATTCGCGCGCTGACTGAAGAGACCGGCACCACCATCGAAATCGAAGATGACGGTACCGTGAAGATCGCAGCGACTGACGGTGAAAAAGCGAAGCATGCTATTCGTCGTATTGAAGAGATCACGGCTGAAATCGAAGTGGGCCGCGTCTACAACGGTAAAGTGACCCGTATCGTCGACTTTGGCGCTTTTGTCGCTATCGGCGGCGGCAAAGAAGGTCTGGTACACATCTCTCAAATCGCAGACAAGCGTGTTGAGAAAGTGACTGACTACCTGCAGATGGGTCAGGAAGTTCCGGTTAAAGTCCTGGAAGTTGACCGTCAGGGCCGTGTTCGTTTAAGCATTAAAGAAGCAACTGAGCAGACTCAGGAAGCCGCTGCAGCACCGACTGCGCCGGAAGCCGAATAAGGTTTGCCATTTAGCTCTCCGCAGCGATGCGGAGAGCTGTTTGTTACCGGGCAGGACGCCTTGTTTGCAGCCGGGGGACAGGACGTTCATCCAATTGTTGTCTTCGGGAGTAGGAAATGAAGCCTTTTTTGCGCTGGTGTTTCGTTGCGACAGCTCTAACGCTGGCAGGATGCAGCAACTCTGCCTGGCGTAAGAGCGAAGTCCTCGCGGTGCCATTGCAACCGACATTGCAGCAAGAAGTCATCCTGGCCCGTATGGAACAGATACTCGCAAGTCGGGCTTTAACCGATGATGAACGCGCACAGCTTTTATATGAGCGCGGAGTGTTGTATGATAGTCTCGGTTTGAGAGCACTGGCGCGGAACGATTTTTCGCAAGCGCTGGCTATCCGACCGGATATGCCTGAAGTATTCAACTACTTAGGCATTTATTTAACGCAGGCAGGCAATTTTGATGCTGCCTATGAAGCGTTTGATTCTGTACTTGAGCTTGATCCAACTTACAACTACGCGCATTTAAATCGCGGTATCGCCCTCTATTACGGCGGACGTTACCGGTTAGCGCAAGATGATCTGCTGGCGTTTTATCAAGACGATCCCAATGATCCTTTCCGTAGTCTGTGGCTCTTCCTTGCTGAAAGCAAACTGGATGAGAAACAGGCTAAAGCCGCGTTGCAACAGCGTCTGGATAAATCGGATAAAGAACAGTGGGGATGGAACATCGTCGAATTCTACCTTGGCACCATTAGCGAAAAGACGTTGATGGAGCGCCTGAAGGCAGACGCAACGGATAACACCTCGCTCGCTGAGCATCTCAGTGAAACCAACTTCTATTTAGGTAAGTACTACCTAAGTCTGGGGGATAAGGACAGCGCCACGGCACTGTTCAAGTTAGCGGTTGCTAACAACGTACACAATTTCGTTGAGCACCGTTATGCATTGTTGGAATTAGCGCTCTTGGGCCAGGAGCAAGAAGACCTGGCAGAATCGGACCAGCAATAGCTGACGGACATCTATCAGCCCAAACATTTTTTAATGTCATCACCTTCGCGGGTGAGGGCTTTTTTGTTCCGTTAAACCATCTACTTTGAGCCGGTTCACACTTTTCAATGAAATTTGCTGATCAATTTCACGATGAGTTATGTAGACTGGCCGCCATTGATATTGAGGCACTCGTACTACATGGCTGAATTCGAAACCACTTTTGCAGATCTGGGCCTGAAGGCTCCTATCCTTGAAGCCCTTAACGATCTGGGTTACGAAAAACCATCCCCGATCCAGGCAGAATGTATTCCGCATCTGCTTTCTGGTCGTGACGTCCTGGGCATGGCCCAGACCGGTAGCGGCAAAACCGCAGCGTTTTCGCTGCCGCTGCTTAACAACATTGATCCGGAACTGCGCGCGCCGCAGATCCTCGTACTGGCTCCGACCCGTGAACTGGCTGTTCAGGTTGCGGAAGCTATGACTGAATTCTCTAAACACATGCGTGGCGTAAACGTCCTGGCCCTCTATGGCGGCCAGCGTTACGACGTGCAGCTGCGCGCCCTGCGTCAGGGACCGCAGATTGTTGTCGGTACCCCGGGGCGTCTGCTTGACCACCTCAAACGCGGTACCCTGGACCTCTCTCGCCTGAGCGGTCTGGTTCTGGATGAAGCTGACGAAATGCTGCGCATGGGCTTCATCGAAGACGTTGAAACCATTATGGCTGAGATCCCGGAAGGTCATCAGACCGCGCTGTTCTCCGCCACCATGCCGGAAGCTATCCGTCGCATTACCCGTCGCTTCATGAAAGAGCCGCAGGAAGTGCGCATTCAGTCCAGCGTCACCACGCGCCCGGACATCAGCCAGAGCTACTGGTCTGTTTACGGCATGCGTAAAAACGAAGCGCTGGTGCGTTTCCTCGAAGCGGAAGATTTTGATGCGGCGATTATCTTCGTGCGCACTAAAAACGCGACGCTGGAAGTTTCCGAAGCGCTGGAGCGCAGCGGTTACAACAGCGCGGCGCTGAACGGCGACATGAACCAGGCGCTGCGCGAGCAGACGCTGGAGCGCCTGAAGGATGGCCGTCTCGATATTCTGATCGCAACCGACGTGGCTGCTCGCGGTCTGGATGTTGAGCGCATCAGCCTCGTTGTGAACTACGATATTCCGATGGATTCGGAATCTTACGTTCACCGTATCGGCCGTACCGGTCGTGCTGGTCGTGCTGGCCGCGCGCTGCTGTTCGTTGAGAATCGCGAGCGTCGTCTGCTGCGCAACATCGAGCGCACCATGAAGCTGACCATTCCGGAAGTGGAACTGCCGAACGCAGAACTGCTGGGCAAACGTCGCCTGGAAAAATTCGCCGCTAAAGTTCAGCAGCAGCTGGAAAGCAGCGATCTGGACCAGTACCGTGGCCTGCTGGCGCAAATTCAGCCGAGCGCTGAAGGCGAAGAGCTGGACATCGAAACGCTGGCCGCTGCGCTGCTGAAAATGGCGCAGGGCGAACGTCCGCTGATCCTGCCGCCGGATGCACCGATGCGTCCTAAGCGTGAATTCCGCGAGCGTGACGATCGTTTCGAGCGCCGTGGCGAACGCGGTGAGCGTGGCGAACGTAGCGACCGTCCGAAACGCGAGCGTCGCGATGCTGGCGAAATGGAACTCTACCGCATTGAAGTGGGTCGCGATGATGGCGTTGAAGTTCGTCATATTGTTGGCGCTATCGCTAACGAAGGCGACATCAGCAGCCGTTACATCGGTAACATCAAGCTGTTTGCTTCGCACTCCACTATCGAGCTGCCGAAAGGCATGCCGACTGAGGTTCTGCAGCACTTCACCCGCACGCGTATTCTCAACAAGCCGATGAATATGCAGCTGATGGGCGATGCGCAACCGCGCGGCGAACGTCGTCCGGGCGGTCGCAGCTTTGGCGGCGAAGGTCGTGAAGGCGGCCGCGGTGAAGGCCGTCGCTTTGGCGGCGAACGTCGCGAAGGCGGCAATAGCCGTTTTGCCGGTGAACGTCGCGAAGGCGGTCGTTTCAGCGGTGAGCGTCGTGAAGGCAGCCGCGGTCCGCGTCGTGAAGAGGGCGCCACCACAGGTCGCCGTCGTTTCGGCGACGCATAAGGCCACTCGTTAAGCGCGGCTGACAAAGCGTAAAGTAAATAAGACAGCCCCGGTCAAAACGATCGGGGCTTTTTTTATCCGCTCCGTACTCATGTACTGGTACAATGCTGCATGCGATTTTGCCGTTCAGTTACAGGAATACCCATGTCGACTCTTGCTACCACGCGCGCCACGCCCTCTATCTGGGGCGGCGTTATTATCATCGCTGGCACCATTATTGGCGCAGGCATGTTTTCTTTGCCGGTAGTGATGTCGGGCGCATGGTTTTTCTGGTCGCTGCTGGCGCTGGGCTTCACCTGGTTTTGTATGCTGCACTCCGGGCTGATGCTGCTTGAGGCGAACCTTAACTATCGTATCGGGGCAAGCTTCGACACGATGACCAAAGACTTGCTGGGCAAAGGGTGGAACGTCATCAACGGCGCTTCGGTCGCCTTCGTGCTTTATATCCTCACCTATGCTTACATCTCCGCCAGCGGATCGATTATTCAGCATACGCTGGGTGAAATGGCGATAGCGTTTCCGGCGCGGATGGCGGGGCTTTTGTTCGCGCTGGCGGTGGCGTTTATCGTCTGGCTGTCGACCCGCGCGGTAAGCCGGATGACGGCCATTGTGCTTGGCGCCAAGGTCATCACTTTCTTTCTCACGTTCGGCAGCCTGTTGGGTCACGTTCAGCCTGCTGTGCTGTTTAATGCCGCCGAGGCGCACGCCAGCTACACGCCATATCTGCTGATGACGCTGCCGTTCTGTCTGGCCTCGTTCGGCTATCATGGCAACGTGCCCAGCCTGATGAAATATTATGGAAAAGATCCGCGCACGATTGTTCGTTGTCTGACGGGCGGCACGCTGATTGCGCTAGGGCTTTATGTGGTCTGGCTGCTGGCGACAATGGGCAATATTCCGCGTCCCGGGTTTATCGCCATTGCGCAGCAGGGCGGCAATATCGACGTGCTGGTCGGGGCGTTAAGCGGTGTGTTACACAGCCGTTCGCTGGACTTGTTGCTGATTGTTTTTTCTAACTTTGCCGTCGCCAGCTCTTTCCTGGGCGTTACGCTTGGGCTGTTTGACTATCTGGCGGATCTGTTTGGTTTCGATGATTCGCCGCAAGGGCGCTTTAAGACGGTGTTGCTGACTTTCGCGCCGCCGATGCTGGGCGGGCTTATCTGGCCGAATGGTTTTTTATATGCCATTGGTTATGCGGGGCTGGCGGCGACTGTCTGGGCCGCTATTGTGCCTGCGCTGCTTGCTGGCGCGTCTCGTAAGCGTTTTGGCAGTCCCCATTTTCGCGTGTGGGGCGGCAAGGGAATGATAATGCTTATCCTGCTGTTCGGCGTGGGCAATGCGATGGTGCATCTGCTTTCAAGCTTTAATCTACTGCCGGTCTATCAGTAAAAAATGAGGCGGGGAAACCGCCTCTTTTGCATTTTACAGGAGCTCTTCGCGAACCTGCATCGCCAGGTCGAACGAGTGCAGTCGCGCGTCGTGATCGAAGATCTGGCCGTTGACCATGATCTCGTCCGCTTCGGTCTCCCGCAGCACGGAAAGCAGGCCGTGGCGGACTTTCGCTTTATCCCCCACCAGCGACATGCCGAGCGCCTGCTGCACACCGTACTGCTCGGCAGGGCTCCAGACGCTATCCATGCTTTCAATCGGCGGCGGCAGCTGGCCTGTTTCGCCGCGACGCAGTTTCACAAAGGCTTGCTGCATCGAAGTGAAGAGAAACTCCGCATCCCGGTTGCTGTCAGCGGCGACAATGTTAATGCACACGGTGGCGTACGGTTTTTCCAGTCGCTCCGAAGGTTTGAAGTGAGTGCGGTAGAGGTGCAGCGCCTGGAGGAGCATATCCGGCGCGAAGTGCGAGGCGAAGGCGAAAGGCAAGCCCATTTGCGCCGCCAGCTGTGCGCTGTAAAGGCTTGAGCCCAGCAGCCAGACGGGGATTTTCGAGCCGTAGCCCGGCACCGGACGCACAGCCGGGTTCGGATCGCGGGCGTCAAACCACTCCACCAGCTCATTTACATCCCGTGGGAAGTTATCGATATCGGCGCTCATATGGCGGCGCAGCGCCATCATGGTGCGCTGGTCGCTTCCTGGCGCGCGGCCCAGCCCCAGCTCGATGCGGCCCGGATAGAGCGCATTCAACGTGCCAAACTGCTCGGCAATCACCAGCGGTGCATGGTTCGGCAACATTACGCCGCCGGAGCCCAGACGCAGCGTTTGGGTATTCGCCGCCAGGTAGCCTATCAGCACCGAGGTGGCGGCGCTGGCGATGCCGGTCATATTGTGGTGTTCCGCCAGCCAGTAGCGGTGATAACCGCGCTTTTCAGCGAGGCGGGCTAAATCCAGCGAATGGCGAAAAGCGTCCTGCGCGGTGGACCCCTGCGGGATCGGCGCGAGATCCAGCACCGAGAAGGGCACTACAGATTTATCAGACATAACGGCTCACTTTGTTACAGCATAGTCATCAGATTGAAGGTCTTCTTCCAGCCTGGCTGCCGGAGCGGATTTGTCCAGCGAGCCGCCAGAAAGCTGTACTTTAATACTGCAGTAAAAACCGCCGAACGTTGTTAACAAAGCGAGCCTTTTCTCAGGGCTGCAGCGCCAGCCCGGCGAGACGTTTCCAGTAGCCGTTGCAGTCGTTCTGTTCGGTCAGCGGCAGCGGCGCCGCGCCCGACTCGTTCGCCCGGAATGCGTCTATCATTGCCAGTGTCTCATGCCCCATCGGCGAAAGCCGCACCATGTCCACCAGCCCGTGCATGGAAGCAAGTTCATTGCCCAGGTTGTAGACGTAGCCGCTCATGGTCTGAATGCCGTTGAGCACGAACACCTGCTGGTTTTCCTGAGAATCAACGCGACGTCCCTGCGGATACTTGATGCAGCAGGTTTCGCACTCATCTTTCGGCCGGTCTTCCGAGCGGGCGGTAAAACAGCGGGCGGAGTAAGCGAGCGGCAGGTGACCGTAGCTTAAGACTTCAACCTCGAATTGGTGACGAATGCCCAGCTCATCGCACTGACGGAGCACGTTGCTGAGCCAGTCGCGGGAAAGTTCGACCGGCATACACCAGCGCACCATGCCCTGTTTTCGCAGCAGGCGAAGGGTAACGGCGTTGTAGCAGTTAAGCGCATGCCCGGCGACAAACGGCAATTTGCGCTCGGCGGCGAGATTCACCGCGCCCAGGTCGTTGGCTTCAATCAGAAATTCGCCGTTATCCACGTAGCGCCTCAGCTCGTTGAGCTCAGAGGGCGCCTGCACCAGCGCAAGGGTGGAAAGCACCACCTGTTTGCCGCTGGCGGCGAGCGTTTTCGCCATGGCCAGCCAGTCGCCTGCTTTGGTTTCACGGCGCTTGCTGCAGACCGCTTCGCCCAGATAGATAACGTCGGCGCTGCTTTGCGCCGCCGCCTGATAAAAACTCTCCAGCGTCGCTTTCGGCCAGTAGTAAAGCACCGGCCCTAAAGAATATTGCATCACGGCTCCTTTACTGCCATTTACGGTGATAAGCGCCAAGGGTGGTCTGCGCGCCTTCCGCCATTGCGCCCAACGCGTCCATCCATACCTGCTGCGGGACATAGTTGCTCGGGTCCGCCTTGCAGCTATCTATAGCCTGACGCCATACTTTCGCCACCTGGCTGACATAAGCCGGGCTGCGCTGGCGGCCTTCGATTTTCACCGACGCGATGTTCGCGGCGAGCAGTTCCGGCAGCAGCTCAAGCGTATTGAGGCTGGTGGGCTCTTCCAGCGTGTGATAGCGCTGGCCGTCTACCAGATAACGGCCTTTGCACAAAGTTGGGTAGCCCGCGTTTTCCTCTTCCTGATAGCGGTCAATCAGCACGTCGTTCAGACGAGATTCCAGACCCAGAGGCGTCTGTTGCCAGCGGACAAATTTCGCCGGCGAGCAGGCGCCTACGGTATTGGGCGACTCGCCGGTCAGCCAGGAGGAGAGATAGCAGCGGCCTTCTGCCATAATACAGAGGCTGCCGAAGGCGAAAACTTCCAGCGGCACGGGGGTAACGCGCGCCAGCTGTTTCACCTGATGAATGGAAAGCACGCGCGGCAGCACAACGCGCGCCACGTCAAAGTGGCGATGATAAAAGCGAATGGCTTCTTCGTTAGTGGCGGAAGCCTGTACAGACACATGGCGCTCAACGTGGGGATAGCGCGTGGCGGCGTATTCCAGCATCGCGATATCCGCGAGGATCAGCGCGTCGGCGCCCAGCTGCGCGGCCATATCCACCGCGCGTTCCCAGCGGGCATAGCCGTCCGGATGCGCAAAGGTGTTGATAGCGATATGCAGCTTGCGGCGATGCTGATGCACAAAACTCACCGCCTCCTGTAACTTTTTCTCGGTGAAATTGAGCCCGGCGAAGTGGCGGGCGTTAGTATCATCTTTCAGGCCGATATAAACCGCATCCGCGCCATTTTCGATGGCCGCCTTGAGGGCCGGAAGGTTGCCGGCAGGGCAAAGCAATTCCATAGGATTTCCTGACCAGTAGGATGGCTGCTGAGGTGCAGCAAAATTGTTAATGAAGCGGGATTTTAGTTAACCTGCCTGCGACAATTTTTGATTTGAGGCAGTTAAAGGCGTATTGATGGCATCTATAAATGGGTACGCAAACCCGTGGAAAGCTTGATTTGAGCCGCTATGTCACCTGCCTGATATGGCACAATGAACGGGACTTTTTTATCAAGGAGTAAAGCTCGTGTTGGATATACTGCGTTCGCGCCTGGTTCAGCTTGGCCCTTCTGTGATGAGAACGCCGGTGAGACTGGCGCCTTTTGCCCTCAAGCGTCAGGTGCTGGAACAACTGCTTGGCTGGCAGTTTCGTCAGGCGCTGGAAGATGGCGAACTGGATTTCCTGGAATCGCGCTGGCTTGGCATTGAGGTGCGGGATATCGGCCTGACATGGTATACCTCGGTGGAAGACAATAAGCTTATTGTGCGTCAGGAGGCTAAAGCGGATGTGACGTTCCGCGCCGATGCCGCCGATTTGCTGATGATAGCCGCCCGCAAACAGGATCCGGATACGCTCTTTTTCCAGCGTCGTCTGGTCATTGAAGGCGATACCGAGCTTGGGCTTTACGTCAAAAATCTGATGGACGCTATCGACCTGGACGCGATGCCGAAGCCGCTGCGCGTCACGCTGCTGCAACTGGCAGATTTCGTTGAGGCCGGGCTTAACACCCCGCCGCAAACAAATGTAACTTCCATAGGTGAGCCATGCTGATTCGTGTAGAAATTCCCATCGACGCGCCGGGCATCGACGCGCTGCTGAAACGCGCCTTTAAAGGTGATAAAGAGGCGGAGTTGGTGCGCGAGTTGCGTGAAGATGGCCAGCTGACGCTGGGCCTTGTCGCTACCGATGACGAAGGGCAGGTAGTCGGCTATGTCGCCTTCAGCCCGGTGACGGTAGAGGGCGAAGAGCTACAGTGGGTCGGGCTGGCGCCGCTGGCGGTGGATGAAGCCTGGCGCGGGCAGGGCATTGGTCGTCAGCTGGTTTATGAAGGACTCGACTCGCTCAATGAATTTGGCTACGCGGCGGTTGTCGCGCTTGGCGACCCGGCGTTTTATAACCACTTAGGCTTTGAGCCTGCCGCCCGCTATGGCTTGCACTGCCGCTGGCCTGGCGCTGAAGCCGCTTTCCAGGTCCATCGTCTTGCGGATGATGCGCTCAACGGCGTGAGCGGCCGTGTGGAATACCACGCGCATTTTAACCGTTTCTAATCGGCTGGCGTCTGCAGCTCTGGCAGCAGCGCCTCAAACGCCACGCTTCCCGCCACAAGCGCCTCTTTCTGGCGCTTGGTCAGTTGCTTGATGCGATACTCCGCGCGCAGCGCCTGCGAACGGTCGCCCACGAGGGCGCTGAACACCAGCGTCAGCTCGCCTTTACCGCGCAATGCCTTCGCCCCTTTCCCCGCCTGGTGCTGCGTAAAGCGGCGCGCGACATCAGTCGTGATGCCGGTATAGAGGCGGTTATCCGCCGTACGAATCAAATAAAGAAACCAGAACGTCATAATAATGCGAGAGAGTCACCGTGCCCGCACCTTACCACGCTTTGCTGTGGTAGTCTTTCAGCCATCATGCGAACAATGCAGGAGAAGCGTATGGATGCCCTTGAGGCCATAAGCCGCTGGCTAACAAAGCAGCACGTGGTGACTTACTGCGTGGGTCGGGAAGACGATTTATGGTGCGCTAATGCCTTTTACATTTACGACAGCGAGCGGGTGGCGTTTTATCTGTTAAGCGATGAAAAGACGCGACACGCCCAGCTCGCGGGCGACAGAGCGCGTGTGGCAGGAACGGTAAACGGCCAGCCTAAAACCGTAGCGCTGATTCGCGGCGTGCAGTTTTGCGGTGAGCTGCGACGGGTAGAAAAGCCGGAAAGCGACGCGTGGCGTGAACGCTATAACCGCCGCTTCCCGGTCGCCAGAGTCATGTCATCCCCGCTATGGGAAATCCGTCTTGATGAGATAAAGTTTACCGACAACACTCTGGGCTTTGGCAAAAAGCTTCACTGGCTACGGGAGCCGTCAGGCCCCAAGCAGGCGTAAGGCTTCACGGTTAAAGGCGGGCAGGTCGTCCGGCGTACGGCTGGTAACCAACTGGTCTTTATCCACCACCACTTCCTGGTCATAGAATTCCGCGCCCGCGTTTTTCACATCCACCACAATGGGCTTCACCGCAGTGAGCTTACGCCCGCGGATCACATCGGCGCTGATAAGCAACTGTGGGCCGTGGCAGATAGCGAAAACCGGCTTGCCGGTATTGACGAAATCACGGGTAAACGTGACAAAACGGTCATCGCCGCGCAGAGAGTCCGGCGAGTGGCCGCCTGGCAGCAGCAATGCATCAAAATCCGCCGGGCGCACTTCATCGATCGCTTTATCAATAGTGACGGTCGCTTCACCCTGTTTGCCGGATATCGTTTTTCCCGCCTCTTTTTCAATAGTGATAACTTCGTGTCCCGCTTTGCGGAACTCCGCGGCCGGAGAAGTAAATTCCGAGTCTTCAAATTCATCGGTGATCAAGACTGCAATCTTCTTGCTCATAGTTCCTCCGTTATTGTAATTCCAGATGTCAGCGCTTTAGTGGTCGTTTTCACCACAGATGGTGAATACTTAAAGCACGGACTATTAAGCCTGGTAGAAGGGCGCGACATTGCAAGGCAGAGAATTCTGCAAAGGGGAAAGAGATGAGCCGAGTGTTGATTACCGGAGCGACCGGATTAGTAGGCAGTTATCTGCTGCGAATGCTGGTGGAAGAGCCGCGCGTTACGCAAATCATCGCCGCCACGCGCCGTCCGCTGCCGCCGATGCGTAAAGTGCTCAATCCTCACGACCCGCAGTTGACCGACGTGCTGACTCAGCTCACCGACCCGGTCGATATTGTCTTTTGCTGCCTCGGCACTACCCGGCGCGAAGCGGGCAGCAGAGAGGCGTTCGTGCTTGCCGATTATACGCTGGTGGTGGATACCGGCATCGCCGGGCTGCGTCAGGGCGCAAAGCATATGCTGGTGGTCAGTTCCGTTGGCGCCAATGCCCAGTCGCCATTTTTCTACAACCGGGTAAAAGGCAAAATGGAGGAGGCGCTGAAAGCGCAGCGCTGGCCGCGCCTCACTATCGCCCGGCCTTCGCTATTGCTGGGGCACCGGGAGAAACAACGTCTGAATGAGTCGCTTTTCTCGCCGCTTTTTCGGGTACTGCCGGGACGATGGCGGGCGATCCACGCACGCGATGTCGCGCGGGCTCTGTTGAGTGAAGCGCTGTCGCCGGGGCACAGCGACGTCACCATTCTTGATTCCAGTCAATTGCGTGAGAAAGCTGAACAATCATCCATCTATTGAGCTTTCCCAACCCGCGCCGCGGGCGTAGTATTGACGCCGCTTATTTAACCTCGTCTTAAATTCCAGAGGAATGCTATGGCTGGTCAGTCTTCGTCTCTGGCGCTGAAACCTCACGCCTTGTGGAAACCTGCGCTTTTCTTTCTCGTTCTGATTGTGGGTTTATGGTACGTAAAATGGCAGCCCTATTACGGCAAAGCCTTTACCGCGGCCCAAACGCACAGCATCGGCAAATCGCTGCTGGCGCAGCCGGAAACCAACCCGCTACGCGCGGCGCTGGATTATGCGATGGTCTATTTTCTTGCAGTCTGGAAGGCGGCGGTGCTGGGCGTGCTGCTTGGCTCGCTGATTCAGGTGCTTATTCCGCGGGACTGGCTGATGCGCACGTTGGGACAGGTGCGTTTTCGCGGCACGCTTATCGGCACGCTTTTCTCGCTGCCCGGCATGATGTGTACCTGCTGCGCGGCGCCCGTGGCGGCGGGGATGCGCCGGCAGTCGGTTTCCATTGGCGGCGCGCTCGCCTTCTGGCTGGGCAACCCGCTGCTGAACCCGGCTACGCTTGTGTTTATGGGCTTCGTGCTGGGCTGGCATTTTGCATTGGTGCGTTTGCTGGCGGGACTGGTGATGGTGCCAGGCGTCGCCTGGCTGGTGCAGCGCTGGGTTAAAGATGATGGCGCCCCAACGCTGACGCTGCCTGAGTCGCAGCCGCAGCCGCAAGGCGCGTTTCTGGCCCGCTGGGGCAAGGCGCTGTGGACGCTCTTCTGGAATACGATCCCGGTCTATGTGCTGGCGGTACTGGCGCTGGGGGCGGCGCGCGTCTGGCTTTTCCCGCACGTGGACGGCGACGTGGGCAACACGCTGATGTGGGTTATCGCCATGGCGATAGTCGGCTGCCTGTTTGTCATTCCCACCGCGGCGGAAATTCCGATTGTGCAGACCATGATGCTGGCGGGAATGGGCGTAGCGCCCGCGCTGGCGCTGCTGATGACGCTGCCTGCCGTCAGCCTGCCTTCGCTCATTATGTTGCGTAAGGCATTCCCGACGAAAGCGCTGTGGCTTACCGGAGCGCTGGTGATGTGTTCAGGCGTAATCGTGGGGACGCTGGCGCTGCTGTAGGTTTTGCTGTGGCCCTCTCCCGGGCGGGAGAGGGCTGAAGTACAGTTACTTAATGTAGGTAAAAGCGGTGGTGACGTGCTTAACGCCGCTTACGCGACTGGCGGTATCTGCCGCGGCTCGCCCTTCACGCTCGGTCACCAGGCCAAGCAGGAACACCTCGCCATTTTCCGTGGTTACTTTCACGTTCGACGATTTCACCTGATCGCTCGCCAATAGCTGGGAGCGGACTTTGGTGGTAATCCAGGTATCCGTTGAGGCGGTACCGAGGCTAATCGGCTGGCCGTTGCGGATCTCGTTATAGACTTCTGTTGTGCCTTCAACGCCCATCGCTATCTGTTTAGCGCGGGAGGCGAGCTCGGTGTTCGGCGTCTGGCCAGTCAACAGGACTTTGCCCTGATAGGCGGTGACCTTCACGCGAGCTTCTTTTTTCAGCTGTTCGTCTTTATCCAGCGCGCTGTTTACGCGCAGTTCCAGCGTGCCGTCATCCACCTGCGTGCCTACCGTACGCGGGTCGGTGGCGGCTTTGGTTCCCACGGCGGCCGTACCCACTACCGCTGCAGCAATGCAGCCCTGCAACAGTAACGCGGTAATAATGACAGCGAGGGGCTTAATCGCCTTCATGAGTGCTCCTTAGTCATCCTGGTGTGGAAAAAGCGTGTTATCGATGAGATCGCATAAGCAGTTCACCGTCAGCATATGCATTTCCTGTATGCGCGCGCTGCGATGGGAAGGGATGCGAATTTCCACATCCTGCGGGCCGAGCAGCCCCGCCAGCTCGCCGCCGTCGTAACCTGTGAGGGCGACGATGGTCATATCGCGCGTGACCGCCGCCTCGACGGCTTTAACGATATCCCGGCTGTTGCCGCGGGTGGAAATAGCCAGTAAAACGTCGCCAGCATGCCCCAGCGCGCGCACCTGCTTGGCATACACCTCATCGTGCAGCCTGTCGTTAGCGATAGCCGTTAAGACCACGTTATCGGTATTAAGTGCAATGGCGGGCAAGCTTGGGCGCTCAGTTTCGAAGCGATTGATCATGCTGGCAGCAAAATGCTGTGCGTTGGCGGCGGAAGTGCCGTTGCCACAACAGAGAATTTTGTTGCCGTTCAGCAGCGACTGGACCAGCGTCATGGCCGCACGGGAAATGGCATCTGGGAGCGCCTCCGCGGCTGCTATCTGGGTTTGAATGCTTTCCGTAAAGCAAACTTTGATTCTTTCGAGCACGATTATCCTTTGCATTACGTCGTGTTAGGAGTGGCTGGAAAACGCGTCTACAATCCACTCGATTTCATTGCCGGTGAAGGCTAACACATCAAACCGGCAATCCACAGTATCAAAACTCGCATTATGGCGGGCGAGCCACAAGCGAGCCGTTTGTAATAATTTCTGTTGCTTGTTACGGGTGACGCTGGCGGCTGCCCCGCCGAACAGAGAGGATTTGCGATAGCGCACCTCCACAAACACCGTGACGTGCTGCTGGCGCATTATCAGGTCTATCTCGCCGCAGCGCTCGCGGACATTGGCTGCGACGAAGCGCAGCCCCTGGCGTTCAAGCCACTGACGCGCCCGGTTTTCCCAGTGCGCGCCTGCAACCTGTCGGTTTAGTTGACCGGAACGATTTGTCCTTGCTGGTATTTGAGCCACATTAACTTCCTGTTAATGACGCAATCCTGATTTGCCGTGAGCGCGCCGGTATTGCCGTTAATCTGGAATCCGGGTACCTGGCGCATTTGCGAGAAGTGATTGGCAAGCGACCATGCATCCACGCCCATGGCGTAAAGGCGCGCCAGCGAGTAATCGTTGTTGACGCTGGAAAGCGCCTGCTGCTGCAGCGACGGGTTGCCGCCCGCGAGCATCGGGATTTCGCTATATTGCAGCCCTTCCATTTCCAGACGGAAATCGGGGCCAGCGTTGCTCTGGGCGCTGCGGGAGCTGGCATAAAGCGCCGCGCCGCCGTGACTGCCGTTGCGCATGGCGATCATCGGTTTGATCAGGGCGACTTCATCCTTCGTGGCGACGATATAGACAGCGTCCACATTGCCGCTGCTGCCGGCAGTAATCTGAGCATCCGTCGGCGGTGCCGGGATAGTCAGGCCGCCGATAGTGACGCCCTGCTGCTGCGGCAGGCTGGTGGTAACAGGGCTGCCGGTCAGCGCAATGCCGGAGCCGCCGTTGATGTTCATTTTCAGCTCCGCGACAGAGCCGAATTTCTGCTGCAGCACTGTGCCGCCGCCCAGATGCTGCCACTGCGCGGCGAAAGCGTTGGTAACGCGGTCGCCCAGCGCGCTTTGCGGCACCAGCACCAGCGGCGCGCGATGACCTTCCTGCCAGATATGGTTGGCGGCGTCGCGAGCTTCATCTTCCGGGGAAAGCGCGAAGTAACAGATGTTGGCGCGGTTCTGCACCGACTCCGGCTGGTTAAGCGCCAGCACATTCAGCGGCGTGTTGCTGCGGATAACTTCATCCACTTTCTCCTTCAGCAGCGGGCCGACTACGATGCTTGCGCCATCCTGCTGCACCTGGTTGAGGATTTGAGTAAGCGGCTGCGAGCTGGTGTCGTAAACCTTCAGCTCTGCCGAAGGGTTAGCAGGCGTTGACGCTGCGGTTTGCTGAGGCGAAGGTTGCCCGCCAGCGGTAACCTGCTGAGCTTCTGTCGCAGGCTGCCCTTGCGCGGCTGGCTGCTCTGCGCCCGGACCGGGTTCAAGCGCAGGTTGTTCGGCGGCAGGCTCATTTGTTAAATCATTAACCGGCGCGCTGGCCGGGCTTGCAACGGCACCGACCGCGGCAGGGGTTGCCTGAGGCGTGGAAACAGACGCGGGTTGCGCTGCAGGCGGCTGGGATGGCGCAGGCGCGCCAACCGGTGCGGCGCCTGCGTTTTTCGCTGCTTCAAAACCTTGCTGGATGGCGTGGCCAAACACAGCCGCCTGGCCGTTCAGCGGCAGCAGCAGCGCGATTTTTTCGGTAGAGGCGGGTTTGAAGTTCTCCACATTTACCAGTTGGGTTGGCAGCATCTGCGCGCCTGGGTTTTGCGGATAACGGGTTTGCCAGTCTTTAATGCCCGCCTTCATCATGTTCGGATCGTTGCGGTTATCAAACCAGACGCGTTGTAAGTCGAGCCAGCCTTGCAGGGTATTTTCATCGGCGTTAATCACCAGCGCGCGCGCCTGCTCGGGAGTCATTTGAGACAGCGCCTGCCAGGTGGCGTCGATATTTTTCTGCTTATCCGCGCCCTGAAGCAGCGGCTCCTGCGCTATCAGCGCGCGCAGCAGGGCGAGAGAAGGGCGACCCTGACTGACGGTGATTTGCGCCTGGTAGTAACGCGCCTGCTGCGATGGGTTAAGGTCAGCCGGGTTGAGATTGCCCAGCAGCGTGCTGGCGGCGGCGAGATCTTGCTGAGCGACTTTAAGCTCCACCGCCAGCAAAGCCTGTTCGCGGCGCTGTTCGTCGGTCAGCGTCTGGGGCAACTGGTTAAACAGCTCCAGCGCATGTTGGCTTTTGCCCTCTTTAAGCAGGGCACGTATGGCGAGTAATTGCCAGTTGGTCTTGCTATCATCTGTGCTCTGCTGCATTTGATGCAGGTAGTAGCCAGAATCCGCCTGCGTTTCCCCCTGCATATGCGCGGCGGTTTGATCCGGCGTCTGGGTGCCACAGCCTGCAAAAAACAACGCTGCCAGCACAACGGGCAGGCAGCGCGCGGCCTTCGAACGAACAAATTTAGACGGTACCATACTGTATCCAGTGAGTTTTTTATCGCTAATGTTCAATTTTAAATCGGCAATACGGACTAAACAATGAAACAACACGATTCGGCGGAGAATTCTCAAGGCCAGCTCTATATTGTCCCGACGCCAATCGGCAATCTCGGCGACATTACGCAACGCGCCCTGACAGTGTTGCAATCCGTCGATCTGATTGCCGCAGAAGATACTCGTCATACCGGCCTGCTGTTACAGCATTTTGCGATTAATGCGCGCCTGTTCGCACTCCACGACCACAATGAGCAGCAAAAGGCGGAAACGCTGATAGCGAAATTGCGTGAAGGGCAGACTATCGCGCTGGTTTCCGACGCCGGAACGCCGCTGATTAACGACCCGGGCTACCATCTTGTGCGCGCCTGCCGCGAAGCGGGGATCCGCGTCGTGCCGCTGCCAGGACCCTGTGCGGCTATCGCCGCGCTTTCCGCAGCCGGCCTCCCTTCCGATCGCTTTTGCTATGAAGGCTTTCTGCCTGCAAAACCGAAAGGCCGCCGCGATGCGCTCAAAGCGCTTGAGCAGGAGCCGCGCACCCTGATTTTCTACGAATCCACCCATCGCCTGCTGGACAGCCTGCAGGATCTGCGCGATGTATTGGGGGAGAACCGTTACGTGGTGCTCGCCCGCGAACTCACTAAAACCTGGGAGTCGATTCACGGCGCGCCGGCGGGCGAACTGCTCGCCTGGGTGCGGGAAGATGAAAACCGCCGTAAGGGTGAAATGGTGCTGATCGTTGAAGGATTTAAAGCGCAGGAAGAAGAGCTTCCCGCCGACGCGCTGCGCACCCTGGCGCTGCTTCAGGCCGAACTGCCGCTAAAAAAAGCCGCTGCGCTGGCCGCGGAGATTCACGGCGTGAAGAAAAATGCGCTTTACAAGTACGCACTGGAGCAGCAGGAATAAATATACAGGGGGCAGCAGGCTCGCTGCCCCAAAATTTATCTTACGATGACGGTAATCGTTGCGGTTCCGTGAAATGGTCCGGAAGTAAGCGCTCCGCCAATAAGATTGATGGGCTCCACGCGCATCTGGGCACTACCCTTTCCTGATTTATCCAATAAAATAAGCCCTTTATTAAAAGGAACGACGGTATTGCCGCCCTGAGTTACTTCATACATTTTTATACCAACATCAGGCTTATTATCACTTTCCCTGTGCCTCGCAATTAACAGTCCGTTACTATTAACCTCATCACCTTGTATTTCCATATCCAGTTGATTATGTATATTAGTGATATCTCCACAGTCATAGAGGATATTAAATTCAACCGGAGGGTAATCATCCGGGGCGCCATTTTTGGTAGTAAAGTTTTTTGCCGGAATAAAACCCATATTTACCTGAATAGTTGTGCCTTGATTAATTTCACATGACTGTGGAACGGTCACTTTACCCTGTATAGAAATAGTCGCTGTGTCTGCAAACATATTTCCTTTTGGTGCGGCTGTATTATTGCTCCATGCTGACTGAAGAGTGAAGATTTTTGTTTCAGGAATGATTAACTCTCCAAGGAATGGCCGCGTTACGTACAACTTAAATGTGACGCTTGATCCTATCGTAACGGGGGCGGCGTGTTTATCCGGAGCATCATTAGTACAGACGCTATTATTGTCATTAGCGGAAAAGCTGCCTGCTCCCATTTTAGGAGCGTTCAGGCTTATAGGGATCTGCGTGGGGCCTACGCCAGGAATATCATTGATAGTCGTTGCAATATCAAGGCTATCATTGAGCTTATAGTAATTATTGCCATGGCCAGTAGGTAAATTGCTGACCGCCGCGTAATAGATATTGACTTTTGAGCCCGCTGGACAGTTACAGCTTAGTTTATAACTACCGCCCACGCCTGAAGTATCGATAACGTCTTCGAAACCAATCATATTATCTTCTTTGCGCCAGTCGCGCTCAATGGGTGACAGCCAGGGTTTAACGCCGCTATCAGCCGCACATCCACCCGTAGAAGCAATCAATGATGTACTATAGGATGCGGTAATAAATATAAAAAAAGCGAATAACGTTTTTAGTAGTGGGCCCTTTTTAGACAGCATTATAGTTTCCTTAATGGCAGGTTGCGCTTTCTCGGCTGATTGCATTGACAGATTTACTGGCTGGCAGACTGACAGTAACCGTGCAGTGCTGGGAGGGAGATTGTCCCCATTTTATATGCCAGACTTGAGGTTTTTCATTTATACCACTCAAATAAAGTACCCCACCTTCATCAACTATACTTTCCTGTAGCTGTGCTTCATTATTGGCTATCGCTCCAAAAGGTACCGGAGAGCCATCCGTTTGGTATAGCGTCAGTAAAAGACGATGGCCGATATGGCTGTTAAAATGGGCAGATACCGCCGCGCCTTTATCGGGGATAACGGTGACTACATTATCGGAAATATCAACATCATCAGGTAATGTTGTAGTATCTAATGTAATTCGATTTTCCTGGTAGGCAGTCAAGAAAGGGATCACGGCGTAACCAAAATAATCCGTTGCAACGCCCGGATAATTTTGGATGCGTATGTTTGCTGCTCCGTTAGCATCTATTATCGCGAATGCGCTGCCTAACGGCTGGGATAATGTAACGCCTTCCGGATGCGCAACTATTCCGCCAGCTAAGCCATAATTCAACTGGCGATTAGCTTTGCCATATTCATAACCTGCTGTCAGCGTGCCATACGCTGAACGATAGGAAGTATACAGGCTACTGCTATTACCTGTACCGTTATCCGAATGGCGCTGAAGTAAAGTGTAATTCAGTCTTCCATCATTCAGTAATGTGCCATTGAGCCCAACCTCATGCTGAGTAGCGCCATTATTATCATTGGTCAGGCGATAGGTTGCTCTGGTGTGCGGTAGCCAATAGTCCAGCGGTATGCTCATATTGAAAGATATAATTTGATCGTTATTTTCGGTTGAATAATCATTATATTGATATGACAAGTTATAACTTATTGAGGATAAGCTGCCACTGAGTCCAAGAGAAATGTTTTTATCCCGACGATTACTGTTCCAATAAGTTTGTTGGTAGCCAGAGGCATAGAAACTCAAGCCATCCAGTAATGGTTGGTTTAAACTGATCTGCAACTGGTCATGCGAGCGTTCGTCTTCTTGATAATCTTTCTGGTTTGACTCAGAAAAATCAAAATAACCATCGTTAAGATATCGATAATAGTTGAGGGAAATAGTCGTTCCGGTCTTATCAAAATCTTTTATATATTGCGCTCGCCAGAGATAGCCGGTATTTTTTTTCCCGTCATAAAGGGTCGAATCAGCACGGCCAATATCCGTCGATAACGAACCCAATTGAGCAAGCCCTGTCCCGGCACCGATGCCTACGGCCTGGTAATTCTGAGAAACCAATCCGCCGCCATACAGCGTCAGCATGTTAGTGACGCCATAACTTGCGTTACCTTCAATGAATTCAGGCTCGCGTGTGCTGTTTTCGTTTTCCGCGGCGCGGTAACGACCTGTTGTAATACTGTATTTAATCTTACCAGGCCGCTGCATAACGGCGAGTGTAGAGTAAGGTTGAATGAAACGTCTTATAGAACCGTCAGCTTCTTCAATTGTTACCTCCAGATCGCCGCTAAATGAAGTGGGAGAAAGGTCATTGATTTCGAAAGCGCCAGGCGCAACATTATTTTGATAAATGGTAAAGCCATTCTGTTTAACCGTGACGATAGCGCTTGAATTAGCGATTCCCCGAATTGTTGGAGCAAACCCTCTCAGGCTGTTAGGTTGCATATTCTCATCAGATGCCAGCTGGACACCGGTAAATAAATAGCTGGGGAAAGTTACCCCTGACGTTGCGCTTTCACCAATAACTAGCTGAGATTTAAGGCTTTTTATATCACGCTGAAGCCAGGTATTGATGCTATTCCAATGCGATTTATCGGCGTCATGAGTCCATGTTGAATAATTTCGTATTCTCCATACACCAACATTTACGCCATTTTGCATATTCAAATATTGTCTTTCACTACTTCCGCTATTACTGACACGAGAATGAGAGCCTGAAAAAGTATAGTTAGTGAAAGCAACTGGCATACCGCTGTCCCAACGGGCAGGATCAATATATCCTCTGGCTTGATAGTGAAGGAAAATCTGCGGAACGCTTACATCGAGTTTATTATGATTAATATCAAAATTAGCGGACATGCCTGGTATATATGAAGCTATATCAGGGATAACTTGCTGACTGTCCAACGAATTAAGCGCCGTAATATCTTCTACTTTAATACCTAATTCATAAAGAATTGCGGGGGTAAATTGTGGTAGCAGAGAACCGTTTTTAGCCGCTGCAAAATAAATCTGGCGACGTGTTTTCTTTTTATTGTTAACATAAATGTCAACAATATAGTTTCCCGGTAATTGAGCTCTCTCTTTTGAAAAAAGAGATAGATCGACAGGTTGGAAACCACTATTTTTAGTTTCCAGTAATCTGGGGTCAAAATAAAAGGTTTCTGCCCTGAGGGAAGTGATATAGACAGAACAGCTCAATCCCCATGTCATTACTATGGTTTTAAGGGCGTATGCATAAAAAGCGCGTCGCTGGCTATAAGTATAACGTAAGACAACCTTACTTAAACGAATGCATCCATTCACTCTGATATTAACTCCCAATTCTCATTTATTCTTGTATGGAGCGCGTCAGTGTTTGTGTTACACCACCATAATCATTTATCGCAGCCCATTTAATAATGCTTCCCGAAGCGACTGGAACAGGCAGTTTTTTATGTTCGCCTGGCGAAATAAAATCAATTTTATCAGTTAACTCAGTATTGCCTATGGATAGGCCACTAAACACAACGAAATATTCAGTAGGGTTATATATATATAACGTGTCCTGGGTGCGATTAAATTGCAGCTTTTTATACGCGTCAACAGCTTTATCTTTTAGCGTGCCCGGGCGATAAAAAAGTTTAATTCTTGTTTTTACCACAAGAGTTAACAGATTTTTGTTGGTGTCAGACACGCTGGAGGCAGGGATTGCGCGGACATCGATATAAAATAAAGATTCTCTGTCTTCAGGTAGTGAAGCATCAGTTTTAATTATCCTGAGGGTTGAGCTTTCTCCACCATTGATTCGGAATAATGGCGGAGTCACAATAAAAGGCCCTCGGGAATTACCTTTTTCATTTTCAACCCAGGATTGAAGCAAGAAAGGCATGGTTCTGGCGTTATTAGTAACCGGCAGAGCCGCTTCTTTTTTGTCCGCATAGTAAATAACGCGTGTTTGACCAAGTACGATGCCTCCTGCATAGCAGGAAGAGGTCAACGCCCAAAAAAGCAGCAAGGCGATTATAGGTTGCATAAATAATTGTTTTTGCATTTGCGCTTTCAAATGTATTTATTTAATAAATAAAGACTAAAGGCATCATCAAAACACCTTATAACAGGCGTCTGAGATGATGCGCTTTAGTTAACTTAATTAACGGTAATCAAAAGTGATATCGACAACACCGTCGGCTTCACCGGCCGTGATGTCGGAAGCTTCGACGAGCGATTTATAATAAGCAGCAAGGTCAAGATTCATGCTTCCTGCAGTAATCGGAAATTTTACTGCGGGCGTTGTCAGCTTATTCAGGGCAAGCGGAGTTCCATTTGCTGTTTCTATTTTGATACCAACACCTGTTGCGGCTGTATCCATAGATGCAGGTTTAACCATATCGTTGTTTTCACCTACCGTTTCGGCGGTTTGCAGCCAAATCTGGAAAGAGGCGTCAGTGGTGCCATCAATATGTTTCCATGCAGTTGTAGGACAATTCTTCAATGGAATTGAAAACGGAATGGTGGGGCTTTTATCGCCCGGATACTGGAATTGGTTTGCAGCATAGGATCCTAATTCAACGTTGACAACACCATCAGTGGTGTCAATGGTACAAGTATCAGTCATAATTGCGCCATTGAATTCAATGGTACCATCCACCGCCTGAGCAGAGCTTATTAATAGCGATAATAAGCCTCCAAGAGCAACTCTTGTAGAAAGGTTCATATAAACTATCCTTATTTATGATTGCTGATTTATTCTATTGTTCAGTTCTAGGTTGAACTGTCGTAGAGATAATATTGCACACTGATATTAACATTTTACTTTTATTTGAATAGTAAGGTCCGTTTGATTAGGCTATTTTACAGATAAAATTTAGGTGAGATGGTCAAAAAACGACCTTTACATCAGCCTTTATAATTTAAATTGCACCTTGCTTTTTTAAAGGCTGTTTGATATTTGTGAGTGGAGTATCAGGCATATGAATGAATTACTCATTTTAATAGTTACTTTGTAATTAATGGTTCATCTAAAGGATTAGTAGACCAGGGCAGGCAACATCCTGTTAATAATTTAATTAGCTTGTCGTTGTATTGAAATGAAGCCCTTGATATCAAGGGCTTCATTAGCTAACAGGGCTATTAGGGTGATCGTTAATTAAGGATTACATACCTGCTATAATAATTTTGTCATATTCTAACAACCCGTAATTAAACGCCGGTTTTTTCAGCCCAGCCTTATTTTTTTTAGTGATGCCTTGAGCGGAAATAACGCAATCACTCTCCTCCATCGACAGAGAGATGCTGCTGGCAGGCTATTCTTAATCACAGTGATATTATTCATTTTCAGCAGTTGACTGGTAATCAGCAGCGTTGTGCCGCCGCTGTCGAGAATCTCTGCCATTCCTTCGGTGATGGCGGCGTGCGCAATGCGTTTTTTCGGGGCGCTCGCCAGCGGGTAACGCTCTTCCAGCCTCGCTTTCAGGTTCCCGCTTTCTGTCAGCAATGCGCAAAGAGAACGGGCGCGCGTGACAGGCGCGCGTAAACCCTCTATACTCCTGCGCCGAAGCTGACCAGACAGTCGCCGCTTCGTCGTCGTCCTTTCGGGGAGACGGGCGGAGGGGAGGAAAGTCCGGGCTCCATAGGGCAGGGTGCCAGGTAACGCCTGGGGGGCGCAAGCCCACGACCAGTGCAACAGAGAGTAGACCGCCGATGGCCCGCGCAAGCGGGATCAGGTAAGGGTGAAAGGGTGCGGTAAGAGCGCACCGCGCGGCTGGCAACAGTTCGCGGCACGGTAAACTCCACCCGGAGCAAGGCCAAATAGGGGTTCGCATGGTACGGCCCGTACTGAACCCGGGTAGGCTGCTTGAGCCAGTGAGCGATTGCTGGCCTAGATGAATGACTGTCCACGACAGAACCCGGCTTACCGGTCAGCTTCACACATTAAAAACCCCGCTCCGGCGGGGTTTTGCTTTTTCAGCGGGTGGAAGATGAATGACTGTCCACGACGCTATACCTAAAAGAAAGCGGCTTACCGGTCAGCTTCACACATTAAAAGCCCCGCTCCGGCGGGGTTTTGCTTTTTCAGCGGGTGGAAGATGAATGACTGTCCACGACGCTATACCCAAAAGAAAGCGGCTTACCGGTCAGCTTCACACATTAAAAACCCCGCTTCGGCGGGGTTTTGCTTTTTCAGCGGGTGGAAGATGAATGACTGTCCACGACGCTATACCCAAAAGAAAGCGGCTTACCGTTCAGCTTCACACATTAAAAGCCCCGCTCCGGCGGGGTTTTGCTTTTTTCAGCGGGTGGAGGATAGCGGCTGGGTTTTCTTTCAGCGTTTGAAAGAGTACGGAGGAGGGTACTGGTTAGGTCGTACTTATCCGGATTGTTTCTGGCTTGAGTTTGGACGCCCTATTTCTCTCTCTGAGGGTTTAACTTATCTGATGACTAGAACTACTGTGGCACGGCAAACCAATGAATTCTATGATCATTTCCAGCTTCAATAATATGGGCTTGGCCCAGTCAATAAAGCGCTTACGACGGATATCATTCCTGCCATGGGGCGAGGACTCTTCAGGATACCCTACCCGTTCCTTTTGCACTTGTGCACTGTGCAGGGGTGCGATAAGATGGCCTTAATTTCATAACAGCAGGGACGAAGATGAATTGATGAGGAACATCGGAAGTTTCCGTGACCAGTGGCTAAAAGACTTATACCTTTACGGTAAGTCGCATAAAAAGATTCCATCAGATATTGAGTCTGCCCTGGCAAGGAAGCTGGACATCATAAACGCAGCGACGGATTTTAGAGATCTCCGTTCGCCACCTGGAAACAGGTTTGAAAATTTAGAACCACCGCTTGAGGAATATTCATCCATTCGAATTAACGACCAATACCGGCTAATTTTCAAATGGGTGGATGGGAAGGCTGAGGATTTATACTTAGACCCCCATAAATATAAGAAGCATCAATAGAGCCTCGGCAGGGGGCTAACCACCCCCACCAGGCTGCTCTTAGGCAGTTATAAAGTAATCTTGAGGTAAACAATGGCTATTCATCAAGCAATGAGGAAACCAACCACGGTAGGGGATGTATTACTGTACGAATATCTTGAGCCGCTGGATCTTAAAATCAATGATCTGGCTGAAAAGTTAAATGTACACCGTAATTCCGTAAGCGCTCTGGTGAACAATAACCGCAAATTGACAACTGATATGGCGTTTCGTTTAGCTAAAGCTTTCGATACCAGTGTCGATTTCTGGCTTAATCTTCAACAAAACGTGGACATTTGGGAAGTTCAAAACGACGCCCGGACTCAAGAGGAACTGAGCCGAATCACCACTATTGTAACGGTGACCGCTGAACGAGATGACTCCGCAGAAGTTGCATAATTACCGAATTGTTTCAGAGAGGCCCGCTGGTGAGCGGGCCTTTTTGCGTTTATGAGGGATTCATTTAATCTGGCTTTGCATCCCATAAATGACCGATTCCACCCACATATGGACAGTCGTTTTTTTGAAATAGGGCATAGCATGGTGTTGCTCATGCTCCTGCCAGGCCTGTTTAATCACCTTCCTGGGGCTTTACTGCGCATTATTCCGCTCCGGCGGGGTTTTGCTTAACTGGCGCACAAGATGGATGAGCGTCCGCGTAGCGCCTTCGCGTAACGTATGGCGAGCGAAGCGTTATCCGCCCACTCATAATGGTGCGGCTTTGACCAATGACAAAGCGGCCCGGCGCTTCGTCTCTCTATAATCAGGCCCGTTTTTCTTCTTACTGGTCTAAAGCGATGGCTTATCAACTCAACCTTAACTGGCCCGAATTCTTGGCAACTTACTGGCAGAAAAAACCTGTCGTCCTGAAGCGCGCGTTTGCGAATTTTATCGACCCCATCACGCCGGACGAGCTGGCCGGGCTTGCGATGGAGGCGGAAGTGGATAGCCGGCTGGTGAGTTTTAAGCACGGCCAGTGGCAGGCCAGTAACGGGCCGTTTGAAGATTTCGATAATCTGGGCGAAACCGGCTGGTCGCTGCTGGCGCAGGCCGTCAACCACTGGCACGCGCCGTCTGCCGAGCTGGTGCGCCCGTTCCGCGCGCTGCCCGACTGGCGTCTGGATGACCTGATGATCTCTTTCTCCGTTCCCGGCGGCGGCGTGGGTCCGCATATCGATCAGTATGATGTGTTCATCATTCAGGGGATGGGCAGTCGCCGTTGGCGCGTGGGCGACAAGCTGCCGATGCGGCAGTTTTGTCCGCACCCGGCGCTGCTTCACGTTGACCCGTTCACCCCGATTATTGATGAAGATCTGGAGCCGGGCGACATCCTCTATATTCCGCCCGGCTTTCCACACGATGGCGTCACGCATGAAACCGCGTTGAACTATTCTGTCGGTTTCCGCGGGCCAAACGGCAGGGATCTGGTGAGCAGTTTCGCCGACTACGCGCTGGAAAACGACCTCGGCGGCGAGCATTACAGCGATCCGGATTTAACCTGCCGGGAACATCCGGGCCGGGTGGAAGCGTATGAGCTGGATCGCCTGCGTGAAATGATGATCGCCATGATCAACCAGCCCGCCGATTTTAAACAGTGGTTTGGCCGCTTCATCACCACGCCGCGCCACGAACTGGACATCGCGCCTGCTGAGCCGCCTTACGCAACGCAAGAGATTGTCGAAGCCCTGAAGGCCGGGGAAGTGCTGACGCGCCTGAACGGGCTGCGGGTGCTGAACGTTGACGAGACCATTTTTATCAATAGCGAGCGGCTGGAGACGGCTGACCTGAAAGCCGCCGATGCGCTATGCCGTTACACCTTAATCAGCCAGCAAGAGCTGGGCGAAGCGGTTGATAACCCGGTATTTATGGCGGAGTTAACCGAGCTGGTGAACCAGGGGTACTGGTACTTCGACGAGTAACAGCAACACAGCGCCATCAGAAACCCCACCCCGCAGCGCCGCGGGGTGGGGTTTTTTCTTACTACGCCGGCGTCAGTTCAGCGGCGTGCTGTTGCAATTCGCTGACGAATTTTTCCTGCCAGGCGGTGGGCGAAACGATGCGGATTTCCGGCAGCCAGTAGCGCACCCAGCGGAACAGCAACTGCGGGTCTGTCACCGAGGTCGATAACGTAACGCCGCCGTTAGGGTGGGTGCGTTCAATCTGCTGATGCGGGAACAGGGGACGACGTTGCAGATAACTGGCCGCTTTGGGCGTTGCTTCCAGCACAACGGTAGTCCGTTCACCAAACCAGATGCCGTTCTCTTCATGGATAGCGTTAAGCCGCGCTGTCTCCATGACAAAGGTTTGCGGGTAAACCTGTAGCCGTTGAATTTTCGCCAGTTCGAACGCCTTCATTCTCTCCGCTTCGCAGGCGGCCAGGTACCAAAGACCGCTTTGATTAATCAGCTTATAAGGTTGCGCCAGCCGGGGTTTGCTTTTATAGGTGAATCCCACCAGCTGCCGCCTGGCGATGGCTTGTTTTAAATCGTGCAGGACGCTTTCAACCGCGCTGTTATTGCGCGTGCTGTTGCCCTTAATCATCAGGGTCTCGCGGTGGTTAAGCGCTTCACGCAGCTTTTTACCGTCAGCGTCGGGAAAGAGTTTCGCCACATCGGTAAGCTGGGCGAATTCGCTTAGCTGGGAGTAGCTCAGGCCAGGCTGAAGCGTCGCCGCCAGACGATATTTGCCGGGCGAAATCTCATCCACGAGGTGGGCAATGCGGGAAATATCCCGGTAGGCAGTGCGGGGGGTGATGGCGTACGTTTCGCACAGCCAGTTTTTATCCAGCGTTTTTCCCTGGTAAAGCCGCTCGAAAATGCCAGACAGCCGCTCAATCAGAATCTGATGCTTCGCTGCTTTCGCTTCGCTGCTCATACTTTTCCTTACTCTGTGTTCGGCGCAAACAAATGTCCGCAGCGTTAATCTCGTCGTCACAAAAGGAAACTATAACGGCGACGAATGACAGGCCGCGTCACTCTGAAATCTATATCGACACAAAAGAGCAAAAAGATGAGGGGATTTTGATGCTGTGATAGAAACAGGCAGCCACGGAGGTCGCTGCCTGAGGAGGGAATTACGCCGCCGCTTCTTCTTCAGCAAGGCGTACCTGCGCGTCTTCAACAATCGCTTCCAGTTCGCTGAGCATGTGCTCGACATTAAATTCGCGATGTTCAGGCAACGGTGCGGCAAGCGTAGCCGGTTGATGAGTCTTCATTTCTGAGCTTTTCATGGTTTTCATAATCTATTCAATACGTTTGAACGGCGGGTTACACCGGTAAATCAATCAACAATGCGCGCAGCGGCGTATCGGCAACAATGGTCAAATTGGCTTCGTCGCGAATAAACGCGCCGTCGCCGCAGGCGAGCGCTTCTTTCTCTTCCGCAGGCGTCACGGCATGAAACTGGCCGTGGATAGACTGCAAATAGGCGCGCGGCCCGTGCAGCGTAAAATCGAGCCGTTCGCCTTTATCCAGCTCAATGTGATGCAGCCAGACCTGCTGGCGCAACTGCAAACTCTGCTCTGCGCCGTCTGGCGAAGCGATAAGCTGGCGCGCCGCCTCCGCCAGCGTTATTTTCTGCACCGCCGGGTTTTCCCGCTCGGGGCAGGCATCGAGCCAAAGCTGCATACGGGTGAGCGATTTATCCTTGCTCAGGTTATGTTCGCTGTAGCTGATGCCAGGCTGCGTGGAGAGCAGCAGCGCATCGCCGGCTTTCGCCTGCACATGGTTGCCTTCGCTGTCGCGGTATTCCGCTTCACCTTCCAGAATGAGGTTCAGAATATCCACTTTCGGGTAGGTGCGTGGCTGGAAGGCGGCGCCGGGCGCCAGCACCTCCTGATTAAGCACGCGCAGGGACGCGTAGCCCAGCAGTTTCGGGTCGAAGTAGTGTCCAAAGGAAAAGGTATAGCGAGCCTGCAGCCATCCATAGTCAGCTTGCCCGCACTGTTTGGCTGTTCTCGTCGTAATCATGTTCTTGACCTCTCTTTACTTGCTTTTATGGTAAAGGTCTGGACGGTGCAATGTTAGCCAGTTAATCTGCTGCCTATGTTCAAATTTCCTGAATGAGAACCCGATGGCTAAAGAAAGGGCGTTGACGCTGGAAGCATTAAGGGTAATGGACGCTATCGACAGGCGCGGCAGCTTTGCCGCTGCGGCGGATGAGTTAGGGCGCGTGCCGTCTGCGTTAAGCTATACCATGCAAAAGCTTGAAGAAGAACTCGACGTAGTGCTGTTTGACCGCTCCGGGCACCGCACCAAATTCACTAATGTCGGCCGGATGCTGCTTGAGCGCGGTCGCGTGTTGTTAGAAGCGGCGGATAAGCTCACAACAGATGCCGAAGCGCTGGCCCGCGGCTGGGAAACTCACCTGACGATAGTCGCCGAAGCGCTTGTTCCCACCTCCACGCTCTTCCCGCTGGTGGATAAGCTTGCGGAAAAGGCTAACACCCAACTTTCTATTATTACCGAGGTCCTGGCGGGCGCGTGGGAGCGGCTGGAGCAAGGGCGGGCGGATATCGTCATTGCGCCGGACATGCATTTCCGCTCTTCGTCGGAAATTAACTCCCGCAAGCTTTATAAAGTGATGAACGTGTATGTCGCCGCGCCGGATCATCCTATCCATCAGGAGCCGGAGCCGCTCTCGGAAGTCACTCGCGTGAAGTATCGCGGCGTGGCGGTGGCGGACACCGCGCGTGAAAGGCCGGTGTTGACGGTACAGTTGCTCGATAAGCAGCCGCGCCTGACGGTAACGTCGATTGAAGATAAACGTCAGGCGCTGCTGGCGGGGCTGGGCGTGGCGACGATGCCTTATGCGATGGTGGAAAAAGATATCGCGGAAGGCCGACTGCGCGTGGTTAGCCCGGAATACACCAATGAAATCGATATCATTATGGCCTGGCGGCGCGACAGTATGGGCGAAGCCAAGGCCTGGTGCCTGCGTGAAATTCCGAAGCTGTTTTCAGGAAGACACTGACGCCTGATGACGCCATTGCAGCGTGGCCGGAAGGTGGCGTTGCAGCGGCGTCGGGTCATTCTCATCCACCAGTTGGGTCAGCATTTCAAAGCAGTGGTACGCCAGCTGGCGGCAGTCCTGCTGTACCGTATCAATGCGCACCGAAAGCGAATCATAAAGATAGTGATCGTCAAAGCTGGCGAGATGGATATCGCTTTCCAGTAAACCGTGCTGGCTCATGTAGCGCAGCACCCCTTCCAGCAAGCCGCAGGCGGCGGTAAAGAGCGCTTTGGGCGGGCGCCCCAGCCTGGCGCACAGGGCGGCGAACATCTCGTAACCGCTGCTTGGGTGATAATTGCCGTGAATAATCCACTCCGGTCGCAGCGCCACGCCCGCCCGCTCAAGCCCCTGCTTAAAACCTTCAAGCCGGTCTTTCGTCGGCGAAAGCCTGGGCTGGCCGCCAAGAAAATAGATCTCGTCAGGATGGGCGCGCGCTACCCGCTCAACCAGTTCGGCGGTGGGCGTCACGGAATCGGTCATCACCAGCGGCAGGCGAGTATCGCTCATGTGGCGGTCAAACAGCACGACCGGCAACTGCTCGCTGAGTTTCACGTAATCGCTGTCGCTTAGCATGCTGGAGGCGACAATCAGCCCGTCTACCTGGCGCGCCACAAGGTTGTTCACCACCACCGTTTCCTGACCGGGGTTCTCATCGGTACAGGAGATAAGCAATTGCAGGCCCGCTTCGCGGCAGAGGTTTTCCAGTTCGTAAGAGAAAACGGCGAAACCATAGTTGGTGATTTCCGGCACCACCAGCCCCAGCGTATGACTGCGGTTTTCTCGCAGCAGGCGAGCGTGGATGCTGGGTTGATAGTGCTGCTGCTGGGCGATAGTAAGCACGCGCTCACGTGTCTCTTGCGCGACGCGCAGCTCTTTGCCCCGTCCGTTGAGCACCAGGCTGGCGGTGGCTTTGGAGACCCCCGCCAGCGCGGCGATATCACTAATAGTAACGCGTTTGGTTTTTCTCACGGCGATGCACTGGTCAGGAAAAAGGGACCGTCATTCTACCATGCAGGGGCGCAACGACCAGTAGCGGGCCCGCAGTTCTGCGCTGCCGCTGAAAGTCAGCTGCGCCGGCTGCGTGGGAAAATAGCGGCTGCTCATGACCCCTTCGCCTTCGTTGATAAAGATCTCGACGCTGGAGCTATCGCACAATATTTGCAGTTTATGCGCGTCGCCCTGCCAGTAGCGGTAAAGCCATTCGCCGGTTTGCAGGCTTCTGCGCGCGAGGCGCAACGCGTCGCGCCGCCATTCCACGAGCAAGGTATCGGCGAAGTTAAGCGTGACGTCGCCCGCGCTTTCCAGCTCCAGTTCAAGGCGTTGCGCGTTAAGCGCCGGCGCCGCAGCGGCGTTGCCCTGGTAACGCTTTTCTTCGCTGCGCAGCGCCTGAAGCTCGCGCACCGGCTGCTGATACAGCTTGCCGTTTTGCTCAGAAAGCTCACGCACGCAGGTCATCTGGTGGATCCAGCCATACGCGGTCGTGGGCTGGTGCATCTCTTCGCCATCCGGCACCCCCATCCAGCCCACCAGCAGCCGTCTGCCGTCGGCCGTCAGCGTGGTTTGCGGCGCGTAAAACTCGAACCCGGCGTCAATCTCATTTAGCGGGCCGTGCTGAAACGAGGCGCGCGCATAGTCAAACTCGCCGCTCAGATAAGCGCTGGGGTGAGCGTTCAGAAAGCGCTTTTCCTCACGCTCAACGCCCTGCGGGCAGCAGATAAGAAACGTTTTTCCGCCGAGGGCGAAAAGATCCGGACACTCCCACATGTAACCTGCATCACCAATGCCGTTCAGGCCGCTGCCAGCGATTTCGCCCAGGCTCTGCCAGTTCCACAAGTTTTCCGAGCGCAGCAACAGCACTTTGCCCTGCAGTTCGAGGTCCTGCGCGCCCAGCACCATGTACCAGTGATGTTCATGCCGCCACACTTTCGGGTCGCGGACGTGGCCGGTATAACCGCCCGGCAGCGGCACCACCGGCCCCCGTTTATCGAAGCCCCCTTCGGCGTTTTGCACCGCGAGACACTGCCAGGCGGTGCGTCCGCCGTCATCGAACTTTACGTTGCCTGTATAGCACAGCGTAAGCTTGCCCTGGTTATCCACCGCGCTGCCGGAGTAGCAGCCGTTGCGGTCATACTCTTCATCGGGCATCAGGGCGATGGGCTCGTGCCGCCACTGCACTAAATCCGCCGAGCTCCAGTGACCCCAGCATTTATACTTATGCTCACAGCCAAGCGGGTTCCACTGGTAAAACAGGTGGTAGCGCCCCTGGAAGTGGATAAATCCGTTCGGGTCGTTTAACAGCCCGGTGACCGGGGCGAGATGCCAGGCCGGGTAGTGGTCGTCACGCAGCGCCTGCGGCTGACCTTTCATCACTGCCTGCAAAATCGCAGGCAGCCGCGTTGTCGAAGCCATTATTCAGAATCCGTTTTGTATTTCAGCAGGTAAGAGACGACAAAGGCGACGCAAAAAGCGATAACCATGCCGATGGCGTAATTCAGCAGCGAGCTGGCCTGCACAATGGCCATGCCGGGAATGCCGGTCAGGCCTACGGCGGTCATGTAGACGTGAACGGAGACGACCCACGCGCCGCCTGCCGCGCCGCCGATAAGCCCGGCGATGAAAGGCTTCATAAAGCGCAGGTTGATGCCGAAAATGGCCGCTTCGGTAATGCCGAGCAGCGCCGAGAAGCCGGAAGGCAGGGTAATGGCCTTGATTTTAGGATCTTTCGTTTTAAACCACACCGCCAGGCAAGCACCGCCCTGCGCCACGTTCGCCATCGCCCAGATGGGCAACAGGAAATTCACGCCGATAGAAGGGTTGCCGAGCAGCCCCGCTTCGATAGCGTGAAAACTGTGGTGCACGCCGGTAATCACGATAACGGAATAGAGCCCGCCGAAGAGCAGACCCGCCAGCCAGCCTGCGTGGGCGATGAGCGTGCTTAGCACGAAAGAGATGCCGTCGCCCAGGGCCCGGCCCGCCGGGCCAATCACCAGCAGCGCGATAAAGCCGGAGATAATCACGGTAAAGAAGGGCGTTAAGATAAGATCGAGCGCATCCGGAATAACGCGGCGCAGCTGCTTTTCCACCAGACTCATAAACCATACCGCCAGCAGCACCGGGAAAACCGTGCCCTGGTAGCCTATCATCGCCACCTCAATGCCGAAGAAGTTCATGGTGTGGAAGCCTGCCGCCACCCCCCAGGCGTTAGTCAGCGCCGGGTGGGTGAGGATGCCGCCGAGCGTCGCGCCAAGGTAAGGGTTGCCGCCAAATTCACGCGCCGCGGTAAAGCCGATAAGTATCGGCAGAATGATAAACGCCGCTGAGCTGCACATATCGAGCATGATGTAGAGCGCGTTATCCGGGTTGACCCAGCCGTAGGTTTTCACCATGCCGAGCAGGCCCATCAGCAGGCCGGAGGCGACAATCGCCGGGATTATCGGTACGAAAATATTCGAAAGCAGGCGCGCCGCGCGCTGGAACGGGTTGAGCTTGCGCGCGGCGGCGTTCGCGGCTTCCGTTTTGCTCGATTCGTTAATGCCTGCGACCTGAATAAACGCGGCGTAAACTTTATTCACCACGCCGGTGCCGAAAATCACCTGCAACTGACCGGCATTGCGAAAGCAGCCTTTCACTCCGTCCACCTTGCCGATGGCGGCGGTATCGGCTTTCGCGTCGTCCGCCAGCACCAGACGAAGGCGCGTGGCGCAGTGGGCTGCGCTGGCGATATTTTCCTTGCCGCCCAGCAGAGGCAGCAGCGCGCGGGCAATCTGTTCAAAATCCATAACAACCTCTGTCTTATCGTTTTGGTAGTCTCAGCCCGGGAGAAGCGGCCCCGGAAGGGGCCGTGCTGTCAGAACCAGGTTTCCATCTGTACGCCGAAGTTCCACTCGCCGCCGGCAGCGAAACCGCTGCTGCCGAAAGCGTCGCCGCTGGCATAGTTATCCAGACGGTGATCCCAGTCCATCCAGGTGGCGAAAAGACGCAGTTCGGGGCGTTTGAGGAATTCGCCCACGTCGCTGGCTTTAAGCGTCGGCGCGACGGTGAGTTTATAGAAGTTACCGCTGACGGCGTTGCGGCTGTTGTAACCTTCCGGCCGCAGGTCCATGTACTGGTAGGTGCCTTCGTACTGCATCTCGAAGTTCTGGGTTATTTCCTGAATCAGGCGCGCGTTGACGGTCGCCCACTCGTAGCTGTCGCCCTTCACGTAGCGATCCTTGCTGCTCTGCGCCAGCACCGCCGGTGCGATGTGCCAGCCGCCGCCGAGCGGCGTGATGCCGTAGCTTGCCAGCCGCCAGGTGTCCGCTTCCGGCAGCAGCGCGCCGTCGGCGCCGATGGTTTTCACCTCGGCGCCCAGCCCGTGGCCATACAGCAGCGCGGTTTTCGAGGAGCCTTCACGCAGGCCGTAGAAGCTTTCGTTATGCAGGCCGAGCAGCGCATGAACGCCATGCTCCGCCGCATCGCCCTTCACTTCGTTGCCTTCCAGGTCGAGGCGGTCTTCATTATCTTTGGCGCGCATGCCGCTTACCATCAGCTGCACCGGGCCGAAGTAGTTATTCAGCGTCAGGATGTAGTTCTGGGCGGTGTTTTCGCTGTTTTCGGTATCGCCGAAGGTGCGGCCATAGAGCGAGAAGTTGCTGCGCGCCTCGTCGCTCCACGTCATGTCATAAATCCCGGCGCCGGTACCGGCCAGGAACACCACGTCAGAGTCGAGCCAGTGAATATCGTAGTTATCACGGTCAAAGCGTTTGCCCGCCCAGACGGTGGTGTCCTTGAACGCGCCGGTAAAGGTGGGCAGATGGCCGAGTTCCGTAAAGGCCTGGCGGACGTTGAGATCGCTGCTTTCGGCGGTCCAGTCGTTGTAAGTGCGCTGTCCGTCGGCAAGCATGACCTTAAAGCGCGTAGTGGCGCCGTTTGCGAGCGTTTGCTTATGCTCAAGGTTCATCTCGACGTAGGTATCCGGCTCGTTGCCCAGACGGCCTACGTGGCCGCCGGTCTCCCCGGCAGGGGTGACGGTCGGGCCGCCCTGGGTTTTAGTGGCGGAGTCGTTCATCAACAGACCGGAGCGGGCGTAGCCGTGGAATTCAAAACCGCCTTCGTCGCTCGCTTTTTGCTCAAGCTTTGCGGTGCGTTGCTCGACCTGCGCGGCGGCGGTACGGGTCTGCTGCTGCGCGGCGGCCAGTTCGCGAGCCTGTTTCTCTGCCGCTTCGGCGCGGGTTTCGGCGGCGTTGGCGCGCTGTTCCGCCGCCTGGAGACGCTGCTCCAGCGCGGCGAGACGCGCTTCAATGCTGCTCATGCTGGCATCGCCCCAGGCCGGGCCGGAACCGAGCAACAGGCCAAGGGTGACAGCAAGCGTGGTTTTTTTCATCGTTTTGCATCCGTGATAAAGAGGTATCGTCATTATGTAGTTTGCTAAACCGGTTTAGGTTTAAATCATAATCACGGTTAATTTTGCAGGGCAATGAAAAGTGCTAAACCGATTTAGTGAATGTGAGACGGGTCGCAAAACGAGCCGCGAACGCGGCCCGGGATCAGGCAAGCTGTTGCTGAAGCTGATGAAAATAAGGCAGGGCGGTCATAGCCCCTCTGGCGGTAGTGGCGAGCGCGCCGCAGATTTGCGCGCTGGCGAGACAGGCGGCGAGCTCCGCTTCGTTTTGCGGCAGGCCGCGCTCCGCCAGGCCGGATAACAGCCCGGCGACAAACGCATCGCCTGCGCCCGTTGTATCGACGCTTACTACCGGCAGCGTTGGGTAATGGCGAATGTCGTTGCGGTGCCAGGCCAGCACCCCGGCTTTGCCCTGCGTCACCAGCAGAAGTTCAATAGCGTAAGTCTCAGCAAGGCGCGCCAAGCTGGTTTTTATCTCTGTCGACCCGGCGATAAGCCACAGCTCTTCTTCTGAAAGCTTAACCACATGCGCCTGCTTCAGCGCCTGCGACAGGCACTGGCGTAACAAAGCCGGGTCGTGCCAGAGGTCTTCGCGGATGTTCGGGTCGAAAGAGACAAAACCGCCCGCCGCGCGCATGCGCTCCATCGCCGTAAAGGCCGCGGTGCGAGAAGGTTCGGCGCTCAAAGCAATAGAGCAACAGTGAAGCCATTCTCCCGTCTGAAAAGGCGGCAAATCGCTTGTTTCCAGAAACAGGTCAGCGCTTGGTCGCACCATAAAAGTAAAAGAGCGTTCGCCTTCATCATCCAGCGCCACTACCACGGTAGAGGTGCGATGAGAGGCATCAGTACGCATAAACCTGATATCCACGTTTTCATGGTTAAGCGTGCGCTGCATAAAACGGCCAAAAGGATCGTCGCCAACCCTGCCGATAAATCCGCTACGGCCGTTAAGCCGCGCCACGCCGACCGCCACATTCGCCGGCGCGCCGCCCGGGCATTGTAAAAGCCGCCCCTCGCCATCCGGCAGTAAATCCACTACTGCATCGCCGAGCACCCATACTTTCGCCGTCATCAATTTGCTCCTTAAAGGTTGTCGCTAAACTTTTGTTAAACCGTTTTAGCAAATTAATCGGCTTTCAGCGAGTGGGGAATAACAAGAGAGAAGGGGAAACGCCGCAGAAAAGCGGCGTCGGGAGATCAGGTGATGTGTTTAGGGTTCGGTCCGAAGCG
Source organism: Franconibacter sp. IITDAS19 (assembly GCF_023079515.1). Taxonomy (NCBI): domain Bacteria; kingdom Pseudomonadati; phylum Pseudomonadota; class Gammaproteobacteria; order Enterobacterales; family Enterobacteriaceae; genus Franconibacter; species Franconibacter sp. IITDAS19. Next base: position 152,269 of record NZ_JALJCP010000003.1, read on the forward strand.
GTTTTCGCCCGGGGTGCTGTCCTGGCAGTTAAACGCCAGAATGATAAGCCAGCCTACAATCGGAATAATAAGCAGCAGCAGCCACCAGGCGGAACGATCGGTGTCATGCAGCCGCCGGAACTGCACCGCCCACCAGGGGAGGAACACCAGCAGACCATAAATTGCAGTCAGTATGCCTTCATCCCCCGCCACGCGCAGCCCCAGCATTTTATCAACCATGCTGAGCACGCCGGTCAGGATGATGTTGACCAGAATAAACATCCAGTACTCTTTGCGGCGCGCCCGGCCACTGAAGCCAATGTAGTTTCTTAAAACTTTAAAATACCAGTCCATCATATGCTTTCGCCTCGTCTGAACATCAATCGCTTGTTTTATAAGCGATAGTGAAAGCGTAGACGGGAATCAGCGGCGGGTAAATGAGACGCGGGGAAGGAAAGCGGCGCCCGTGACGGCGCGCCGGAAAGTTTAGCGGAATCGTTCGTCGCGACCGTGCGGTTCGTCGAGATCCTGCCACGGCCCGATGGAGATAATGCCCGTCGGGTTAATGGTTTTGTGGCTACGGAAATAGTGATTGCGAATATGGTCGAAATTAACCGTCTCCGCCACGCCCGGCATCTGATAAATATCGCGCAAGAAGCCATGCAGGTTCAGGTAGTCGCTGATGCGGTGCTTATCGCATTTGAAATGCGTGACATAGACCGGGTCGAAGCGCACAAGCGTCGTCCACAGGCGAATATCCGCCTCGGTGAGCTGGTTGCCGGTCAGGAAGCGGTGCTGACCGAGAATTTGCTCAAGGCGGGAAAGTGAAGCGAAAACGCCATTCACCGCCTCGTCATAGGCCTCCTGGCTGGTGGCGAAGCCCGCTTTATAGACACCGTTATTGACCGTGTCGTAGATCCAGCCGTTCAGCTCGTCAATCTGCCCGCGCAGAGCCTGCGGGTAGTAGTCCCCGGCGCGTGCGCCCAGCGCGTCGAAAGCGCCGTTGAACATGCGGATAATGTCCGCCGATTCGTTGCTGACGATAGTCTGCGTTTTTTTATCCCACAGCACCGGCACCGTTACGCGCCCGGTGTAATGCTCGTCGGCGTGCAGATAGAGCTGATAAAGAAATTCGTTCTGATAGAGGCGGTCGCCGGTGGCATCAGGGAAACTGTCATCAAAGGTCCAGCCATCCTGCAGCATCAGCGGGTGCACGACCGAAACGTCGATAAACGGCTCAAGTCCTTTGAGCTTGCGCATAATCAGCGTGCGATGCGCCCAGGGGCAGGCGAGGGAGACATACAGGTGATAGCGATCTTTCTCGGCGGCAAAACCGCCTTTACCGGTCGGCCCCGGCTCGCCGTCGGCGGTAAGCCAGTTGCGCCAGGCGGATTCAGAGCGTTTAAAACGCCCGCCGGTGGATTTGGTGTCATACCACGTGTCGTGCCAGACGCCGTCGATAAGTTGTCCCATCTCTTTTCCTCCCGTTTTCCTTCGCTTTGCCTGTCGCATCGCTTCAGCGTAAAAGTGAAAAGCGAGGAGTAAACTCCTCGCTTTTGATGATTTCAGTATAGAAGCCTTACCACTTTTTATTCAGCACGCGGTCAAGGCTGAACGCGCCTGGCCCGGTGATGGCCAGCAGCAGGAAACCGCCAGCAATGGTCAAGTTTTTCATGAACATAATCGAGTTCGGCGCCTGCGAGAAGTCGATGTGGAAGATAAAGGCCGTCATCAGCGTGAACAGGGCGGTGATGATGGCGGTAGTGCGCGTCAGGAAACCGAAAATAATCGCCAGGCCGCCGCCGAACTCAAGCAGGATAGTCAACGGCAGGAAGAAGCCCGGTACGCCCATCGCTTCCATATACTGCTGTGTGCCCGCATAACCGGTGATTTTGCCCCAGCCCGCCACGATGAACAGAATCGGCATCAGAATACGTGCTACCAGAATACCAACATCTTCGAATTTTTTCATTTCTCTCTCCAGTGCGCCTTATTACAGGTGCTTAAAACAATCTATTGATTAGATAAGATTTTTTGTTTTGATTACCGAAGTAATCCTGATGGAGAGAATCATAAGCGGCGGAGAAAAAGATTGTTAGCAAGGAAAACTGTTAATCTTTTTCAAATTAGATGAACAAGGTAAGAGGGGCGCTTTCCTCTCCCGCAGGAGAGGAAGCGTTAGTGGATTTGCTTGTGCATGGTGTTTTTAAGCAACCGCCATGCGCTCCAGCCGGCAAAGGCGCGTTTGCCCCAGCGCAGCAGAAAGTTCGGGTTGCGGACGCTCCAGATAGCCATAAAGCTGCTGCCCACCAGCAGCCACGATCGCAGGCTGAGAATCGTATTCCAGCCGCGGTCGTAAGCGCCGGTCGACTCCAGCCACTCGCGGCGGCTGGCGGAGAGATCCAGCCGCTGTTGCTGGATCTGGCTTAACAGGAACGCTTTACGTCTTTCACGTTCCTTTTTACTCATGGGGTTTATCCTCAAGCAGCGCGCGGTCGTTCGCCAGCTCGCCGCGGGTATGCCGCAAAAGCGTCGACTGGCGTGATTTCTTCAGCGCCCATACGCCGCATATTATCGCGAGAATGAACAACACGGCGGTGGTTGCGATAATCGCGTTAAGTCGATACTGCGCATCGACTGCCCAGATAATCAATACCATCAGGCTCATCAGGCCAAAAGCGGCGAACAGCATGGTCAGCCCTAACATCAGGAGAAGCTGGATGACGTTTGCTTTCTCTTCTTCCAGCTCCACCACGGCGAGACGTAAGCGGGTTTCCACCATCTCTACGATGATGGTGACCATACGCTGTCCAATGCCAAGAACGCTTTTTCCTGGGCCCTGAGGCGGTACGTGACGAGTCTCAGCCATAATCAACGACGCGTCAGTAGCATGCCCAGCACGACGCCCACAGCGGCGCCAATACCGACGCCAGTCCACGGGTTCGCACGAACATAATCTTCAGCCCGGGCCGCCGCTTCACGGGTCTGTTTCGCGATAATATCGCCGGTATCGCTCAGTTGAGAGCGGGTATCTTTCAGTGCGCGCTCTGCTTTGCTGCGCAGCTTGCTCATCTCTTCTTTCGATTTATCGCCTGAGGAAGAGAGCACCTCTTCCAGCGTGTCAGCCAGGGATTTCAACTCAGCGCGCAGATGATCTGTGGTTGTATCTTTTGACATAATTCTCTCCAGTGAGTGAGGGGTATCCATAAACTCAGTAGTCACGAGCTTTTAACGCTTTAAGCTCCTGCTCAGCCTCGTGAAGCTTCTGCTGGCGCCGGGCGATCTTTTCGGCATCGCCTTTTTGCTTCGCCTCGCTAAGCTCCGCTTTACGTTCCGACACTTCCGCTTCTTTCTCGGCCACCGCTTTACGATGATCGGCGCGAAGATTGCTGTCACGGCAATTCGCGCGAACCTCGCTTAGCGCTTTGTTCAGTCCATCGATGCGGCTCTGGTTGTGGTGCTTCTCCGCATAGTGGATTTCACGCTGTATTTCCTGTTCCTTTTCCTGGCACAGGGAGACGGCGTGGCTTGCCGTGGCGACTGAAAAAAGGGCTAATGTCAGTACGGTGCGGTAATGCATAGTGAAAACTTTCCTTTGTGTCACAGCGCCGGTAAAGGCCTGTGATTATCCAGTTGCGTATTCTGCGCAGGGAAACCAAAGGGATGCGCTGACTTAAGCATAGTAAGTAATAGCGCAAACCCCAAAGTCAGTGAAAAGATTCAGATTAATAGCGAAGGGCTAGCCAAGCTGGCGAAAATCGTGACGCAGGCGGTTAAGCCAACCCGGGCCCGGCGCGTCTTCATCCTGTTGCGCAATGATAAAACCGCGCGGCAGGGTGCGGTAAAGCACCTCGCGGGCGGCGGCGCTCTGGTCGCTGGAGTCAAACTTAATTAGCAGCGTATCTTTTTGCGGGGTAATGCTTTTGAAGCGGATGCCGTTGGCGTCCAGATGATGCCAGACGGAAAAGCCATCGGGAATAACGGCGCCTTGCGACGCAGCGCGGATCTCAAGCGTCGACTCCTGCTTCTGCATGGCCAGAAACAGAAGCGCGCTCAGGGCCACCGCGGCGGCAATCAGCGTGACAGAGAGAGATCGTAGAAAAATCCTTTTCAGCGCCATTCCTTAGCCTCGGTTTCCATATTTTTTCTTCCACAAAACCACCAGCGAGCCAATCAGGCCGAACACCAGCAGCACCACCGGCAGCAGCATCAGGCAGGACATCAGCGCATCCTCATACTTCAAAAAGACCGGCGTCTTGCCAAGCAGGTAACCAAGGGTAGTAAGGATAAGCACCCACAGCAGACCGCTTATCCAGTTGAAGAACTGAAAGCGCGCGCTGTTCAGCCCAGAAAGGCCAGCGATGGTCGGCAGCAGCGTGCGGACAAAAGCGATAAAGCGGGCAATCAGCAACGCGGACAAACCGTGTTTGTGAAACAGGTGATGGGCGCGCTGATGATAGTGAGCGGGCAGATGCGAAAGCCAGTTCTGCACCAGCCGCGTGTTGCCGAGCCATCGTCCCTGAATGTAGCTAAGCCAGCAGCCGAGGCTCGCCGCCGCGGTTAACAGCAGCACGGTTTGCGGATAGCCCATGGCCCCCTTGGCGATAAGCACGCCCACCAACACCAGCAGACTGTCGCCCGGTAAAAACGCGGCGGGCAGCAGGCCGTTTTCAAGAAACAGGATCATAAACAGCACGAAATAGAGCATGCCAATCATGGATGGATTGGCGAGGGTCTCATAATCCTGGCTCCACAAGGCGTTGAGTAATTGGGTCAAAAGTTCCATTCAGTGTTCCTGGCAACAGCGGTTAAAGCCAATGGTTACAGTTGAAGAGAACAGCGCGGCGACAGAAGTTATTTTGTAATGGCGTCGACACGGCTGTACTGATTCTGATGCCTTCACATTTCCTTGTGAACCTGGCACGGTGAGTGGGTACTTACCCGCTCAGCCACAATTTGCGTCTAATTGTAACAAAGCCCAAGGTTTTACGTCACAGAAATTGTGCTTTGTTAAAGATTGATTTTGCTTACCGAAGAGAAGGGTGGCGAGGGTATTTACAAACGCTGACACTATATACGTTTTGCTTACCCTCGCCCTGAGAGCGGCTATTTTACGCCGTTAGCGGCAGTATCAAGATGGACAACCGGATTTTCGGCAAAAAGATAGCGGTCGGCATTGAATTCAAAGTCATCGCTGGTTTCGTTGAACAACATCTGTTTGGTGTTTTCCAGATGCTGCCACATAGCCACTTTGGCGCCATGCGGGTCTTTACGAATCAAGGCCTTAAGAATTTTATCGTGATCGTCGCACCAGTTATCTACGGTGCGGGCGTCAATGTGTTCGTGCAGTTTTTTCCAGTACGGGTTATGAACGCGCTGAGTCCACATTTTTTCAACGATGGCGGCAAGCGCGGAGTTTTGCGTGGCGAGCGCAACCTGAACATGGAATTGCAAATCCCATTCAGAGTCGCGAAAGCACTGCTCTTTGCGCGCCATCTCCTGGATTTCCATCAGCTTGATAATGTCCTGCTTGGTTACCTGCGTGGCGGCAAACTCAGCGATATTGCTCTCGATAAGCTGACGCGCCTGAAGCAGTTCGAACGGACCGTAATTAGCGAACTCCAGCTGTTGCTCATCGACGGCGTTGTGATACTTCGCCTGGTTTGAGATGACGTGAATGCCGGAGCCTTTGCGCACCTCCACGTATCCTTCCACTTCCAGCATAATGATGGCTTCACGCACCACGGTGCGGCTGACATTTTTTTCATCAGCGATAAAACGTTCGGCGGGTAATTTTTCCCCAACCTGATAAACACCATCTTCAATGCGCTGCTTAAGTTCAGCGGCAAGCTGTTGATAAAGGCGACGAGATTCGGTGAGCTCCATAGACCACTCCAGTGAACAGCAAGACTGCTTAGATTTGTTATACCACTTTTGGCCTCTGCGCTCCACAACGCCAGAATGAAAAAGCCGCCCGCAGGCGGCTTTCGCGACGATTTATTAAGGTTGTGTGACGGGACCGCCAGTTCGCTGCTCTTGCTGCAGCTCAGCGGCAGGTTTGTTTTTCAGTACCGTCCAGATAACCAGCGCGCCCATCAGGTCAAACACGGCCAGTACGGCGAACAGCGGGCTAAAGCCAATGGTATCGGCCAGCGCGCCCACGACCAGCGCGAACAGGGTGCTCGCAGTCCAGGCCGCCATACCGGTCAGGCCGTTGGCAGTCGCCACTTCGTTACGGCCAAACACGTCGGAAGAGAGGGTAATCAGCGCGCCAGAGAGCGACTGGTGGGCAAAGCCGCCGATGCACAGCAGGCCGATGGCCACATAGGGGCTGGTGAACAGGCCGATCATGCCAGGGCCAATCATCAGCAGCGCGCCCATGGTCACCACCATTTTGCGCGAGACAATCAGGTTCACGCCGAACCAGCGCTGGAACAGCGGCGGCAGGTAGCCGCCCACGATGCAGCCGAGGTCGGCGAACAGCATCGGCATCCAGGCGAACATTGCAATCTCTTTCAGGTTAAAGCCGTAGACTTTAAACATGAACAGCGGGATCCAGGCGTTGAACGTACCCCAGGCCGGCTCCGCCAGGAAACGCGGCAGCGCGATACCCCAGAACTGACGGGTGCCAAGGATCTGCCACGGCGTCATCTTTTTCGCGTTATTGGTCTGGTGCTGCGCTTCCTGACCGCCAATGATGTATTCACGTTCTTCCTGGGTCAGCTTTTTCTGGTCGCGCGGGTGCTTGTAGAAAACCAGCCACGCCATCGCCCAGGCAAAGCTCAGTACGCCGGAGATAATAAACGCCATTTCCCAGCTGTGCATCACGATGGCCCACACAACCAGCGGCGGAGCAATCATCGCGCCGATAGAAGAGCCCACGTTAAAGTAGCCTACGGCGATTGAACGCTCTTTCGCCGGGAACCATTCGGAACTGGCTTTCAGGCCCGCCGGGATCATCGCCGCTTCCGCAGCGCCTACCGCGCCGCGCGCCAGCGCCAGACCGCCCCAGCTTCCCGCCAGCGCCGTGGCGCCGCAGAAGATAGCCCAGGTGACGGCGAAGAAGGCGTAACCGATTTTCGTGCCGAGAATATCAAGGATATAACCCGCAACCGGCTGCATCACGGTGTAGGCCGCGGAATACGCAGCGATAATATAAGAGTATTGCTGTGTGGAAATATGCAGCTCTTCCATCAATGTGGGCGCAGCCGCCGCCACGGTATTACGGGTCAGGTAGCCCAGCACGGTGCCCAGCGTCACCAGCGCAATCATGTACCATCGTAACCCTTTAATTTTACGCATTTCGAACCTCATCGTTGTGTCGTTTACCGTGCGTGACACGGTCGATCGCCTGACCTGTGGCATTGCATGTTTTCGGAGTGGACGTGGGCGGGAGAGATTTCCCGGTACGGCCGACCCTGCCAAAGCATTTATGAGTAAGTGCGGTATCCGTACCGTTAAATCCGGTGCATCTTCACCGGTAAAACATTCCGTGGGTTTATGTATCGCGACGGCAGCAAAGATAACTTGTCATACAGCTTTAAAAGTTGAGTGACATCACAAAAGCATTTTTCTTTGTAAGGGTACGTAAAGGCGGGCGGCAAGCCAGAGCTGGCGCGGTCTGGAGCGGGTTTTACTCCTAAAAAGGTAGATTATTTGTGAGGGATAATTGATCTAACTCACGAAATTATCCTCCGTCTATAGAAATTGGTGTGATAACTTTGTCAGCATCATGCTAACGCATCTGAATCACTCGCTCAGAGGAAGCATAAAATGACCCCGTTTATGACTGAAGATTTTCTGTTAGATACCGAATTTGCTCGCCGTCTGTACCATGATTACGCGAAAGATCAGCCGATTTTCGACTATCACTGCCACCTGCCGCCGCAGCAAATCGCCGAAAACTACCGTTTTAAAAACCTGTATGACATCTGGTTGAAAGGCGACCACTATAAATGGCGCGCCATGCGCACAAACGGCGTGCCGGAGCGCCTGTGTACCGGCGACGCCAGCGATCGCGAGAAGTTTGACGCCTGGGCCGCCACCGTGCCGCACACCATCGGCAACCCGCTTTATCACTGGACTCATCTGGAGCTGCGTCGCCCGTTTGGCATTACCGGCAAGCTGCTGTCGCCGAAAACGGCGGATGAAATCTGGACGCAGTGCAACGAGCTGCTGGCGCAGGATAGCTTCTCCGCGCGCGGAATCATGCAGCAGATGAATGTGAAAATGGTCGGCACCACCGACGACCCGGTGGATGATTTAAGCCACCACGCCGCCGTCGCCAAAGACAGCAGCTTCAGCATCAAGGTGCTGCCGAGCTGGCGCCCGGATAAAGCCTTCAACATTGAGCTAGCGACCTTTAACGATTACATGGCGAAGCTTGCTGAAGTCTCCGATACCGATATTCGCCGCTTCAGCGACCTGCAAACCGCGCTGACTAAGCGTCTGGATCACTTCGCCGCGCACGGCTGTAAAGTGTCCGACCATGCGCTGGACGTCGTGCTCTTCGCCGAAGCGAGCGAGAGCGAACTCGACAGCATCCTGGCGCGCCGTCTGGCGGGCGAAGCCTTAAGCGAGCGCGAAGTGGCGCAGTTTAAAACCGCCGTGCTGGTGTGGCTGGGCGCGGAATACGCCCGTCGCGGCTGGGTGCAGCAGTACCATATCGGCGCGCTGCGCAATAACAACCTGCGCCAGTTCAAGCTGCTGGGGCCGGATGTGGGCTTCGACTCCATCAACGACCGCCCGCTGGCGGAAGAGCTCTCTAAACTGCTCAGCAAGCAGAACGAAGAAAACCTGCTGCCGAAAACCATCCTGTACTGCCTGAACCCGCGCGATAACGAAGTGCTGGGCACCATGATTGGCAACTTCCAGGGCGAAGGCATGCCGGGCAAGATGCAGTTCGGCTCCGGCTGGTGGTTCAACGACCAGAAAGACGGTATGGAGCGTCAGATGACCCAGCTTGCGCAGCTCGGCCTGCTAAGCCGCTTTGTGGGCATGCTGACCGACAGCCGCAGCTTCCTCTCTTATACCCGCCACGAATATTTCCGCCGCATCCTTTGCCAGATGATTGGCCGTTGGGTGGAAGCGGGCGAAGCGCCGGGAGATATCGAGCTGCTGGGCGAGATGGTGAAAAACATCTGCTTCAACAATGCGCGCGACTACTTCGCCATTGAACTGAACTAACCACTGATTACATCAGGCCTTTGAGGTTGATATGCAATACATCAAGATCCATTCGCAGGACAATGTCGCAGTAGCGCTTGCGGATCTGGCGGAAGGGACCAGCGTGACGATCGACGACCTGAACGTCACGCTGCGTCAACCGGTGACGCGCGGCCATAAGTTTGCGCTGCGCGCCATCGCTCAGGGAGAAAACGTCGTTAAATATGGTTTGCCGATCGGTCATGCGCTGGCGGCTATCCAGCCAGGCGAGCACATTCACTCCCACAATGCCCGCACGAACCTGAGCGATCTGGACGAGTACAGCTATCAACCTGATATTCACGCGCTACAGGCGCAGGCGGGCGATCGCGACGTGCAGATCTACCGCCGCGCCAATGGCGAAGTGGGGATCCGCAACGAACTCTGGATCCTGCCGACGGTGGGCTGCGTTAACGGCATCGCCCGTCAGATCCAGAATCGTTTTCTCAAAGAGAGCAACGACGCACAAGGCATTGATGGCGTATTCCTCTTCAGCCATACCTACGGCTGTTCCCAGCTGGGTGACGACCACATCAACACCCGCACCATGTTGCAGAACATGGTGCGTCACCCTAACGCGGGCGCGGTGTTGGTCATCGGCCTGGGCTGCGAGAACAACCAGGTGGACGCCTTCCGCGAAACGCTGGGCGACTTCGACCCGCAGCGCGTTCACTTCATGGTCTGCCAACACCAGGAAGACGAAGTGGAAGCGGGGCTTGAGCACCTGCGCGAGCTTTACGCGGCGATGCGCAACGATAAGCGCGAAGCGGGCAAGCTCAGCGAGCTGAAGTTTGGGCTGGAGTGCGGCGGTTCCGACGGGCTTTCGGGCATTACCGCAAACCCGATGCTCGGCCGCTTCTCCGATTATGTCATCGCCAACGGCGGCACCACGGTGCTGACCGAAGTGCCGGAAATGTTCGGCGCCGAGCAGATCCTGATGAGCCACTGCCGCGATGAATCGACGTTTGAAAAAACGGTCACCATGGTGAACGACTTCAAACAGTACTTCATCGCCCATAACCAGCCGATTTACGAAAACCCGTCGCCGGGAAACAAAGCGGGCGGTATTACCACGCTCGAAGAGAAATCGCTGGGCTGCACCCAGAAAGCGGGGCAGAGCCAGGTGGTGGACGTGCTGCGCTATGGCGAGCGGCTGAAAACGCCGGGGCTGAATTTGCTGAGCGCGCCGGGCAACGACGCCGTCGCCACCAGCGCATTAGCGGGCGCGGGCTGTCATATGGTGCTGTTCAGTACCGGCCGCGGCACGCCGTACGGCGGCTTTGTGCCGACGGTGAAAATCGCCACCAACAGCGAGTTGGCGGCGAAGAAACCGCACTGGATCGACTTCGACGCCGGTCAACTGCTGCACGGCACCGCCATGCCGCAGCTGCTGGAAAAGTTTGTCGATGTGATTGTCGATATCGCCAGCGGCAAGCAAACCTGCAACGAGCGTAACGACTTCCGCGAACTGGCGATTTTTAAAAGCGGCGTCACGTTGTAAGTTCATCCGGCGCCTTTCGCGCTACGGCGGCGGTCCTTGCCGTAACGCGAAAAAGGTGGGTAAATGCGGGTATCGTGACAAAACGGCGCTTCGTTTCTAAGCGCCGTTTCTTTTTTAATCGCAAGGACTCCTCATGACTGCATACTGGCTGGCCCAGGGCGTTGGCGTGCTCGCCTTTTTGATAGGCATCACCACGTTTATTAACCGCGACGAACGACGCTTTAAAATGCAGCTCGCGCTCTACAGCGCCACCATTGGCGGGCATTTCTTCCTGATGGGGGCGATTCCTGCGGGCATGAGCGCGGAACTGAACGCCCTACGCACGCTTATCTCCATGCGCACCCGCAATCTGTGGGTGATGGCCATTTTTATTTTCCTCACGCTCACCCTTGGGCTGGTGAAGCTGCATCATCCCATCGAGCTGCTGCCGATTATCGGCACCGTCGCCAGCACCTGGGCGCTGTTTCGCTGCAAGGGGTTAACTACCCGCTGCGTGATGTGGTGCTCCACCGCCTGCTGGGTAACGCACAACTTCTGGCTGGGCTCCATTGGCGGCACGCTGATTGAAGGCAGCTTTCTGGTCATGAACGGGGTCAACATCATTCGCTTCTGGCGCATGCAAAAAAGGGGGATCGATCCGTTTAAGATTGAAAAAGAGGTGGCTGAGAAGAGATAAGGGCTGGCGACGAACGCCGCCAGCCGCAGAAGTTAACTACGCAGCGCGTTCTGCGCCAGACGCTGGTCTTCCGCCTGGCAGGCTGCCGCGGTGAAGAGCACATCCGTTGAGGAGTTAAGCGCGGTTTCGCAGGAATCCTGCAGCACGCCGATAATAAAGCCTACCGCCACCACCTGCATTGCCACCTCGTTCGGGATGCCGAACATGTTGCACGCCAGCGGGATAAGCAGCAGCGAGCCGCCCGCCACGCCCGAAGCGCCGCAGGCGCACAGCGACGCCACCACGCTCAGCAGCAGCGCGGTGGGCAAGTCCACCGCAATACCCAGCGTATGCACCGCCGCCAGCGTCAGCACCGTAATGGTGATAGCCGCGCCCGCCATGTTGATCGTCGCGCCAAGCGGAATGGAGACGGAATAGGTGTCGCGATCCAGATTCAGCTTCTCACACAGCGCCATATTGACCGGAATGTTGGCGGCGGAGCTGCGGGTGAAAAAGGCCGTTACGCCGCTTTCGCGCAGGCAGGCGAAGACCAGCGGGAAGGGGTTGCGGCGAATTTTAAAAAACACAATTAGTGGGTTAATCACCAGCGCCACCAACAGCATGCAGCCAATCAGCACCACCAGCAATTGCGCGTAGCCCCACAGCGTGGCGAAACCCGTCGTGGCGAGGGTGGAAGAGACCAGGCCGAAAATGCCGACTGGCGCAAAGCGAATCACCAGTTTCACCATAAAGGTGACGGCGTCCGACATGTCGTTAATGAAGTTTTTGGTGGTGTCGTTAGCATGGCGCAGCGCGAAGCCCAGACCCACCGCCCAGACCAGGATGCCGATATAGTTGCCTTTCAACAGCGCATCCACCGGGTTAGACACCATGCTCATCAGCAGGTCGCGCAGCACCTCGACGATGCCGCTCGGCGGCGTAATTTCTGTCGCGCCAGTGGTTAAATGCAGCGTAGAGGGGAAAAGAAAGCTAAAAAGCACCGCCGTCAGCGCAGCGGAGAAGGTGCCCAGCAGATAAAGCCAGAGAATAGGGCGAATGTTGGTTTTTTGTCCGTGCTTGTGGTTGGCGATAGAAGCCATGACCAGCATCAGCACCAGCACCGGCGCCACGGCTTTCAGCGCGCCGACAAACAGCGTACCGAGCAGCCCGACCGCGACGGCGGCAGGTTTAGAAAGCCAGGCGAGCAGGATGCCGAGCACCAGACCGACAAGTATTTGTTTTACAAGGCTGCCGCGCGCCAGGCGCTGCAACAGACCCCTCGATTGGGATTGCGTAGTCATGCGTATTTCCTTCAGGTGTGATGTCGTTCCATCCCGTTCGCTCTCTTGGGTAACGTTTAATCAGGATGTAACAAAAGTTTGCATGGAGGAGTATAGGGATTTGCCGTGGCGAAGGAAGGGGATAGTGCTGGATTTTCAGCACTGCTCCCGTTTTTTAACTAGCTATTAACGTTATTGTGACAATATCAACACTTCTACTGTCGGGAACATTGCAAAAAAGGAGGTTTGCGACAGGAGATTCTTCCCGCCAGGGCGGGAAGAAGAGAGCATTATTCTATCTGCCCTTTTTTATCGTTACGGTGATTAACCCAGGCGTTGATCAGTAGCGTCAGCGTCAGGATGCCGCCCACCACGCCAAGGGAGATGGCGATGGGGATATGGTAGAAGTCGACAATCAGCATCTTCACGCCGATAAACACCAGGATCACCGACAAGCCATATTTCAGCATGGAGAAGCGCTCCGCCACGCCCGCCAGCAGGAAGTACATGGCGCGCAGACCCAAAATCGCAAACAGGTTAGAGGTCAGCACGATAAACGGGTCGGTGGTCACCGCGAAAATCGCCGGGATACTGTCGACCGCGAAGATTACGTCGCTCAGCTCAACCAGGATCAGCACCAGCAGCAACGGCGTGGCGAACAGCAGGCCGTTCTTGCGTACAAAGAAATGTTCGCTTTCGATGCTGTCGGTCATTCGCAAGTGGCCGCGCAGCCAGCGCACCAGCGGCTTGTCGCCAATGCCCGCTTCATCCTCTTTCGCCAGCGCCATTTTCACGCCGGTAAAGAGCAGGAAGGCGCCAAACACATAGAGCAGCCAGTCAAACTGCGAAATCAGCCAGCTACCGGCGAAGATCATCACCGTTCGCAGCACGATAGCGCCCAGCACGCCGTAGATCAGCACGCGGCGCTGCAATGCAGGCGGAATAGAAAAATAGCTGAACAGCATTAACCAGACGAAGACGTTATCTACCGCCAGCGCTTTTTCAATCAGGTAGCCGGTAAGGAAGGCGAGCGCCTGAGTATCCGCGACCGCACGGCCTTCGGTGCCGGAGAGATACCACCAGAAGGCGGCGTTAAACAACAGGGAGAGCGAGACCCAGACAATCGACCAGACAGCTGCCTGCTTCATGGACATCGTATGGGCGCCACGGCGGCCCTGAAGCAGAAGGTCGATAGCCAGCATAATCACGACGACGACTGCGAAACCGCCCCACAGCAGGGGAGTGCCGACACTATTCATAGGCAAAATTCCTTAAAAACAAAAACGGCTAACGTCGGAAGACGTCAGCCGCGTTGCTTTTCAATGCGCAGACCTTGCCTTCCGGCAAGGTCTCACTTACAACCTGAATCCCGTCATACTGCGCGCCGCAGCGGCGTTGGCCGCGCTCGTTCACCCCAGTCACTTACTCGTGTAAGCTCCTGGGGATTCGCTCGCTTGCCGCCTTGCTGCAACACGCATTATTCGGGATTCTCCCGCTTTTACACGCGCCGCAGCGGCGTTGGCCGCGCTCGTTCACCCTGGTCACTTACTCGTGTAAGCTCCTGGGGATTCGCTCGCTTGCCGCCTTGCTGCAACACGCATTATTCGGGATTCTCCCGCTTTTACACGCGCCGCAGCGGCGTTGGCCGCCTTGCTGCAACACGCACTATTCGGGGTTCTCCCGCTTTTTGCGCGCCGCAGCGGCGTAGCTGACTCTGAATTCAAATTGCCCGGCGACCGGAAGCGTAGCTTCGTAATGACGATCGGCCGGCAATGAAGTTACTCCCCTTTGCTGGTAACAAAATATGTCGAAATATTCATGCGATCAATTTTGTCACGCCGCTTTTACATTGCTTTACGCTGTCACTGGCTGTCGGCCGGGAATATCACGCCAGTTTGAACGCGGATTTCCGTCAGCAGCTTCGCCGTAATCAGGCTTACTTCAAGCGCCGGGTGCTCTACCTGGTTGGCGCTTACTAACCCAGCGAAAGTCTCCGCTTCATAAAGCATAGTATTGATATGCTGCCCCTGAGTCAGCTCCTGCACTCTGCCGCCGCGGGGCACAAAAGTCAGGCGCTGGCATTCCGAAAGCTTCTCAATAACCAGCGAGCCCGCCTCACCCTGAATTTCGCTTGGCAGAGTGGAGTCGCTGACTTTGGAATGCAACAGCGTGACGTCCGCATCGCCGTAGCGCAGCACCACCGTGCCATGGGCATCCACGCCGCTTTCCAGCAGGCAGGCGGAGGCGATAACGTCGTCCGGCTCGCCCCACAGCGCCACCGCCGAGGCCAGGCAGTAATAGCCAATGTCCATGATCGAGCCGTTGGAAAACGCCGGGTTAAAAGTATTGGGGTTCTCTCCGTCCAGATAGCGCTGGTAGCGAGAAGAGTACTGGCAGTAATTAAACAGCGCCTTGCGTAAGCGGCCCACTTTCGGCAGCGCCTGTCGCAGGGCGAGGAAGTTAGGCAGGCTGGCGGTTTTAAACGCCTCGAACAACACCACCTGGTTTTCCCGCGCGCAGGCGATAACGGCCTGCGCTTCGCGTAAGGTGGAAGCCAGCGGCTTTTCGCATATCACATGCTTTTTATGATTCAGGAAGAGGCAGGCTTGTTCGGCATGCAGCGAATTGGGGCTTGCAATGTAAACGGCGTCCACCGCGTCGCTCTGCGCCAGCGCCGCCAGCGAGGTAAAGAGATGCTCAACCGGATAGTCGCTGGCGAAATGCTGCGCCTGCTCAAGCGTACGGGAATAAACGGCGGTGAGTTGGTACTTGCCCGTCTCATGGGCGGCATCAACGAACTGGCGGGTGATCCAGTTCGTTCCTACAACAGCGAAACGTATCATAGACGTCTGGTTGCTCCGAAGGCTGAATAACGGCCAGAGCGTAACACGACAACGTTTAAAAAGTAGCGGTCTGCCGCGCAGAACCGCTATTCATTGCCCGTACCGGCGGGGCAGCCATGCTGCGCGTGCGCATCGATAACCACTTTATCGCCGAGAAAATGGGGCGTGCGGCGCAGCAGCGTTGCATCCAGCAGCGCGCGAACCCGGGCGAACCGCTCGCGAAACTGCGTGTATTTACCGTGTTGAAAATCGAGATCTTCTGCGTTCAACGCAATCGCATCAATACCATAATGTTGCGCCAGGTAAATCGCCCGCTGGTTATGAAACGCCTGCGAGACGATGATAATGCGATCTTCGCCGAAGACGTCGCGGGCGCGCACAACCGAATCCAGCGTTGTGAAACCCGCGTAATCACAAAAAATCGCGCTGGAAGGTACGCCTTTGCGCATCAGCGCCTGCCGCATCGCCGCCGGTTCGTTGTAATCCTTATGCCGATTATCCCCGCTCACCAGCAGCCAGGACGCTTTGCCTTCGTGCCAGAGCGCCGCCGCCGCGTCAATGCGCCGCGTAAAATAGCGGTTTCCCGGTTTTGCGCCCAGCACCAGCGCCACCTTGCGGGCCGGAATAGCACTAACGTCATTAAACAGCCTTGCTTTGCTGGCGGCGGTGACGTGTTGGTTTGCGTAAAACACCAGCCCCGCCAGCAGCGCAGCCAGCAGTAAGCCCAGCAAGAAAAGATGACGCAGCGTGCGCCGGTAACGGTAAAACATCCTTGTTATGCGCATAACATCTCCTTTTGGGGGGCGCGGCGATAGCGATACGGCGTAAAAGCGTATGGCATCATAACCGCTTAGCGATTTTTAAGCGCCTGGTTCGTCAGCCACAGCCGGGTATCAAACTCCAGTTGATGGTACTGTGGCTCCATATGGCAGCAAAGCTGGTAAAACGCTTTGTTATGCTCTTTCTCTTTCAGGTGCGCCAGTTCGTGCACCACGATCATGCGCAGAAAATCTTCCGGCGCGCTGCGAAACACCGTGGCGACGCGGATTTCCGCCTTCGCCTTCAGCTTGCCACCCTGCACGCGGGAGACGGCGGTATGCAGGCCAAGCGCGTTTTTTAACACGTGAATTTTATTGTCATACGCCACTTTATTGACCGGCGGGGCGCTGCGCAGATAGCGGTTTTTCAGCCCCTGCACGTAATCATACAGCGCTTTGTCGGTGGTGACGGCGTGCGCCTGCGGGTAGCGTTTTTCCAGCACTTCGCCGAGGCGGTTCTGCTCAATCAACTGGCGTACCTGGGCAAGCAGCGATTCAGGATAGCCCTGCAGGTAGATAAGTGCGGTCATGGCGGCCTCGGTGGGTGAAAAAAAGGTTTACTCGCGGATGCAATTAAGGGATAAAACGCGCGGATTTTACCATTCGGGAGGGCCGATGAGCCAGGTGGACTTATTTAATCAAACACTCATGTTGCAGCGCTTTCCGCCAATGCCGGAAGAGACGCCGCTACAGGCCTGGGACGCGGCGGACGACTATCTGCTGCAACAGGTCGGCGAGTGCGACGGCCCGCTCCTGATTTTCAACGACAGCTTCGGCGCGCTCGCCTGCGCGCTGGCGCAAAAACGTCCCTGCAGCGTCAGCGATTCGTTTATTGCCCAGCAAGCCACGCGCCACAACCTGCGGCTGAACGAGATTGACGAGGCGCAGGTGACGCTGCTGGACAGCTTAAGCCCGCTGCCCAACGCGCCTGCGCTGGTGCTGATTAAAATCCCTAAACAGCTCGCCCTGCTGGAGCAGCAATTGCGCGCGCTGCGCCGCGTCGTTACGCCGCAGACCCGCATTATCGCGGGGGCGAAGGCGCGTGATATTCATAATTCCACGCTGGCGCTGTTTGAAAAAATTCTCGGCCCCACCACCACCACGCTCGCCTGGAAAAAAGCGCGGCTTATCCATTGCGCTTTCAGCGAGCCTGCGCTGGCCGCGGCACCGGAAACGCAGAGCTGGAAGCTCGACGGCACGCCGTGGCTGATTCACAACCACGCCAATGTCTTTTCACGGGCGAGTCTGGATATCGGCGCGCGCTTCTTCCTGCAACATCTGCCGGAGAACGTGGAAGGGGAGATGGTGGATCTCGGTTGCGGCAACGGCGTAATAGGCCTGAAGCTGTTAGAACAAAACCCGCTGGCGCGGGTGCGGTTCGTGGATGAGTCTTACATGGCTGTCGCCTCAAGCCGTCTGAACGTAGAAACCAACCTGCCGGACGACCTCGCGCGCTGCGACTTTATGGTCAACAACGCGCTGACGGGCGTAGAGCCGGAAAGTTTCCACGCCGTGCTGTGCAACCCGCCGTTCCATCAGCAGCACGCCATTACCGATCACATCGCCTGGCAGATGTTCCAGGACGCGCGCCGCTGCCTGAAGTGGGGCGGCGAGTTGCGCATTGTCGGCAACCGCCATCTGGATTATTTCCGCAAGCTGAAGAAGATTTTCGGCAACTGTACGACCGTTGCGACGAATAATAAGTTTGTCGTGCTCAGGGCGGTGAAACTGCGTAAGAGCCGATAGTGGGTCAGCGCAGCGCGTAGGATTACGCTTTCGCTAACCATGCCGGGGCGGCGGTCTATTCCTCTGCCCTGGCGCGCATCCTGTTGTGTCAGCCATCACATTAAATCCCCATCGCCAGCCGCGTGCCCTGGGCGATGGCTCGTCGGGCGTCCAGCTCCAGCGCCACGTCGCAGCCGCCAATCAAATGCACCGTTTTGCCCGCGAGGCGCAGCGGCTCCGCCAGCTCGCGCTGCGGCTCCTGACCTGCGCAAATCACCACGTTATCCACGGCCAGCACCTGCGGTTCGCCGTTAACCAGAATGTGCAGCCCTTCGTCATCAATCCGTTCGTAGCTCACCCCCGGCACCATTTTCACCCCGCGGGAAAGCAGCGTGGCGCGGTGGATCCAGCCGGTGGTTTTGCCAAGCCCGTCGCCCGGTTTGCTGGCTTTGCGTTGAAGCATTACTATCCGGCGCGGGCTTTTCGGTAACTGCGGCCCTTCCGGGCGCAGGCCGCCTGGCTGGTTCAGGCTGGTATCGATGCCCCATTCCACACAAAACGCCGCCAGGTTCTGGCTGGTGGACTCGCCTGGCTGACTTAAATACATGGCGGTATCAAAACCAATGCCGCCGCAGCCGATAATCGCCACCCGCTCGCCCACCGGCGCTTTGTCGCGCAACACATCGAGATAGGTCAGCACGCTCGGGTGATCGATGCCGGCAATCAACGGCACGCGTGGGGCGATGCCGCTTGCGAGGATAACCTCGTCGTAGCCGGTGAGCATTTCACCGTTTACCCGCTCGTTAAGCCGCAGCGCAACGCCGGTGACCTGCAACATGCGGCGGTAGTAGCGCAACGTTTCGTAAAACTCTTCTTTGCCGGGGATTTGCTTTGCGATATTGAACTGTCCGCCAATTTCGGCGGCGGCGTCGAAAAGCGTAACGCGGTGGCCGCGCTGCGCGGCGTTTACCGCAAACGCCAGC
The DNA here is from genome assembly GCF_023079515.1 of Franconibacter sp. IITDAS19. Classification (NCBI taxonomy): domain Bacteria; kingdom Pseudomonadati; phylum Pseudomonadota; class Gammaproteobacteria; order Enterobacterales; family Enterobacteriaceae; genus Franconibacter; species Franconibacter sp. IITDAS19. The sequence goes on from NZ_JALJCP010000003.1 coordinate 171,257, forward strand.
CCCGCCGGACCTGCACCCACCACCGCCAGGTTTTTCGGCTGCGCGGCGGGCGTCATCACCATCAGGGTTTCGTGACAGGCGCGCGGGTTGACGAGGCAGGAGGTCACCTTGCCTGCAAAGATCTGGTCCAGGCACGCCTGGTTGCAGCCGATGCAGGTGTTGATTTCATCCTCGCGCCCCTGCGCCGCCTTGCTAAGGAGTTCTGCATCCGCCAGAAATGGTCGCGCCATCGAGACCATATCGGCGTCGCCCGTTGCCAGAATCTGCTCCGCGACGGCGGGGTCGTTGATGCGGTTAGTGGTGACTAAGGGCAGCTTCACATGGCCGCGAAGCTTACGCGTCACCCAACTGAACGCCCCGCGCGGCACAGGCGTGGCGATAGTGGGAATGCGCGCTTCGTGCCAGCCGATGCCGGTGTTGATAAGCGTAGCGCCTGCCGCTTCGATAGCCTGCGCCAGCTGCGCGGTCTCTCCAAAAGTGGAACCGCCCTCAACCAGGTCGAGCATGGAAAGACGATAAATAATGATGAAGTCCTCGCCCGCCCGCTCACGCACCGCCCGCACCACTTCAACGGCGAAGCGCATCCGGCGCGCGTAGTCGCCGCCCCATTCATCCTCGCGTTGGTTCGTGCGCGCAGCGAGAAACTGGTTTATCAGATAGCCTTCAGAACCCATGATCTCCACGCCGTCATAACCCGCCTCGCGGGCCAGCAGCGCACACTGCGCAAAATCGTTAATCAGCGTCAGAATGTCGTCGTGCGTCAGCGCATGGGGTTTAAAGCGGTTGATAGGCGCCTGTAAGGCGGAAGGGGCGACCGGATGGGGCTGATAGCTGTAGCGGCCAGTGTGGAGAATTTGCAGGGCGATCTTTCCCCCTTCGCGATGCACCGCTTCCGTCACTACGCGGTGCGGCGCAAGCTGACTTGCATCGTTCAGCATCGCGCCGCCCTCCAGCGCTACGCCGCAAGCGGAAGGCGCCACGCCGCCGGTGACAATCAGCGCCACGCCGTGACGCGCGCGCTCGGCGTAAAAGGCCGCCAGCCGTTCGGCGCCGTCCGGGCGCTCTTCCAGACCGGTGTGCATGGAGCCCATCAGCACGCGATTTTTCAGCTGCGTAAAGCCAAGATCCAACGGGGCGAACAGCGAAGGGTAGCTCATCATTGCGCTCACTAATGTAAAATAATTGTTATGTGGTCGGATGAGTTAATGAATAATCGATCGTTGGATAAAAGGGAAAAGGGCGATCGAATCATTGTGATGGGATTCAAATTTCATCGCAAAGCGCTTGCCATGCAGGAAAGCATATAGACGGTGCGGTGAAGTGTTCCGTTCGCCTGCAAGTGCTCGAACAAGGGCATCTTCGCTTACGCGAACGTGCAAAGGGGCGCGACGCCGCCCCCTATGCAATCGTGGCGCGCGGCGGAAAAGCCGCCGCAGAAAAACGGTTCCCGGTTGCGTTATTTTTTGATTTTTAAAGGGCGGGTTAGCGAAGCGCCGCCCGCCATTCCTGCAAACGTTACGCCCGCGCCGCCGCCTGCTTCGGCGCCAGTCCCGGTGCGCGCCAGAGCGAGGTGGTAAGCCCGCTATCCACCAGCCCCAGCTGGTCGGCGTAGACTGCCTGCCACTTTCGCATCATCTGGTCGTAAAGGTCGCGATGCGCCGGGTTTGGCGTAAACTCGCGGCTCCACTGCACCAGCCGCTCGCCGGTGGCGGCAAGGTCGTCATACAGCCCGGCGCCCACGCCTGCGGCTATCGCGCAACCGAGCGCCGTCGCCTCTTTCACCTGGGGCACCCGCACCGGCAGGCCGGTCACGTCGCTTAAAATCTGGCTCCAGAGCGCGCCTTTTGCGCCGCCGCCGGCAAAGACCAGCGAATCAAACTTCACCCCGGAAAAGCCGGAGATCTGCGCGAGATTGCAGGCGGAAACGATCGCCGCGTTCTCTTCCAGCGCCCGGAACAGCGTGGCTTTGTTGCATTTCTCCGGGTCGATGGAAAGGTTAATGAACGACGGCGCGGCGTGGTACCACTCTTTAAAATGCATGGCGTCGGAGAATATCGGCATCACGCCGTGCGAGCCTGCCGGCACCCGGCTCGCCATCTCCTCCAGCAGGGCGTAAGTGTCTGTGCCGAGCCGCTCGGCAATCAGTTTTTCCTCGGCGCAGAAGGCGTCGCGGAACCAGCGCATGGTCAGCCCGGTGAAGAAACTTATCGATTCCGCCTGCACCATGCCGTGGATCACGTGCGGGTTGATGCGAATATTCATCTCCGGGTCGGTGCGGATGGCGGGCAGGTTGACCACCTGTTGCCAGAAGGTGCCACCAAGAATGGCCGTTTGCCCGGCGCGCACCACGCCCAGCCCCAGGCAGCCAAGCTGCACGTCGCCGCCGCCCATCACCACCGGTGTGCCTTCCCGCAGGCCGCTTTGCGCCGCTGCCTGCGCCGTGACGCGCCCAAGCACCGTGCCGGTCTCTTTTACCGGCGAGAGCATGTCCGCGCGCAACCCGGCCATATCGAGCAGGGCGGGGCGCCAGTCGCGGGTGTTGAGGTCGAGCATGCCGGTCGTGCCGGCATTGGAGGGGTCGACCGCCAGTTCGCCGGAAAGCTTCGCCGCCAGCCAGTCGCTTATCATGGTGACGGTGGCGGCCCGGCGATAAATGTCGGGGCGATGATGGGCAAGCCAGAGCAGGCGCGGCATGGCGCTTAAGGCGAGCGTCTGGCCGGAGACGTGATAAACCTCAGATTCAAACTGGTTATCGTGAAGCGCTTTCAGCTCCGCCACCTCCTGGCTTGCGCGGGCGTCGACGTTGGCGCAGGCCCAGATGGGCTCGCCGTTGCGGTCATAGAGCACAATGCCTTCACGCATGGAGCAGCAGGCGATAGAGGCGATATCGCTGGCGTTGAGGCCTGCCTGCTGCAACGCCTGGTGTACGCAGCGGCAGGCGAGCTGCCAGTTCGTGTCGAGGTCAAACTCCATGGAGCCCGGCACGTCCGCCACGCTCAGGTGCTTCCACTCCGCCTGACCGACCGCCACCTGGCGGCCTGAGAGGTCGAAAATTACGGCGCGGATGCTCCCTGTTCCGGCGTCTAACGCTAAAAGATAACTCATCGACTTGCCTCGCTGTTGTGGCGGCGCGGCAAGCCTCGGGCGTTTATTCCGCCAGGGCCAGCACAGCGCGCGCTGTCGCTTCTTCCGTCACCAGGCCGTTGATCCGCTGGCCTCGCAGTGCGGCGTAAATCGCTTCCGCTTTCTCTTCCCCGCCCGCCACGCCGATGATGGTGGGCAGCTGCGCCAGCTCGTCGAGCGTGACGCCGAGCAGTTCGCGGTGGATCTCAAGCCCCTCCACTTTCTGGCCGTCGGCCTGCAGGAAGTAGCCAAGAATGTCGCCCACCGCCCCTTTACGGGCGAACATCAGCTGTTCGCCTTCACTGATATAGCCCGAGCGTAAAATCGTGGCGTCGCGCTTCTGGTTGACCGAGCCGATGCCGACTACCGCCACATCCGCCGCCGTGGCCGCGAGGATCACGTCGCGCACGCTCGATTCGCGCTTGAGGATCCCGGCTACGTCGGCGGAAGAGACCCGCAGCGGCGCCGGGATCATGCTGACGCTGCAGGCAGCGTCGAGCTGGCCGATACCGGTCATATACGGCCCTACGCCGCCAGAGAGCGTCACCAGGCGGATCTGCTGCGATCCGATAAAGCCGCTTAGGTGCTGCAGGCAGCTCATGGTGGTTTCGCCAAAGCCCACCGCCAGCAGCTGGCCCGGCTGGAGCACGCCCATCAACGACTGCGCCGCGCCAATGCCGAGGCGAGTCGTCATCGGCGGCGTATTCAGCGCCGGCAGCACGCGGGCGAGCTTCAGCGCAAAGCGTTCCGCCAGCGCCGTTTCCAGCGCAAGGCAGCCCTCATAGCGCGAGTTTATCTGCACGCGGATCACGCCGGACTGCCGTCCTTTTTCCAGCAGGCGGGAGATCTTCAGCCTCGGCAAGCCAAGCCGCTCGCCGATGTCGTTTTGCGTCAGCCCGTCGTGGTAATAAGACCAGGCGACCCGCGCCAGCAGCTCTTCTTCCGCCATCGCCAGCCCGGCGAACTTTCCTTCTTCTGCTTTTTTCTCGCTCATAACTGAACTCTTATCAAAATTTAGATCATATGTTCGGCTCTGCCCGGTGAGAATTTGTGAAGCGCCCGGCAAAAAGATCATTTTGCTGGCGCGATTCCCGGAAGGCGATCTAATGCACGAAAGTGTGATCCCTGCACGGTTGTAAATATAGTTCACCGACTACGCTTTTGAACATTATTAAATTTAAAAATCTTTTGTTCAATGCGGAGCGAAGATGATCAATCCGATTCCCCTGCTTGAAGCGCGCGCCATCAGCAAGCAATTCTCCGGCGTTCCGGTGCTGAAAGGCATCGATTTTACGCTGCTGCCGGGACAGGTTCACGCGCTGCTTGGCGGCAACGGCGCCGGGAAGTCGACGCTGATGAAAATCATTGCCGGGGTGGAAACGCCGGATAGCGGCGAACTGGTGATTAACGGCAAAGCCTGGCCGCGACTGAAGCCTTCTCAGGCGCATGAGCAGGGCATTTATCTGGTGCCGCAGGAGCCAATGCTCTTTCCCAACCTCAGCGTAAAAGAGAACATTTTGTTTCGACTTTCGCAAAAGCCCGAGGTGATGACGCGCCTGAACGAGAAACTCGCGCAGCTTGACTGTCACCTGAACCTGCAGGCCAGCGCCAGCACGCTGGAGGTGGCGGACCAGCAGATGGTGGAGATCCTGCGCGGGCTGATGCGCGAGGCGAGAATCCTCATTCTCGACGAGCCCACCGCGTCGCTTACCCCGGGCGAAACCGAGCGGCTTTTCCGCCAGATCCGCGCCCTGCAGGGGCTTGGCGTCGGCATCGTCTTTATCTCCCACAAGCTTCCTGAAATTCGCGCGCTGGCAAGCCATATCTCAGTGATGCGCGACGGCGCGGTGGTGCTTGAGGGGGAAACCACCGCGCTCACCAATGAGCAACTGATTAACGCCATGACGCCCGTCAGCCGCGAGCGGCAGTTGAGCGACACGCAAAAGCTCTGGCTGGCGCTGCCCGGCAACCGCCGCACCCAGCCGCAGGATTTCCCTGTGCTGCGGGTGGAGTCGCTCACCGGCGAAGGGTTTCTCGACCTGAGCTTTGAGATTTACGCCGGCGAGATAGTCGGCCTGGCGGGCCTTGTGGGCTCCGGGCGCACTGAACTTGCCGAAACGCTCTACGGCCTGCGGCCCGCCCGCGCCGGGCGCATATGGCTTGAAAACCGCGAGCTTGGCCGCGACGCCACCAAAGCCCGCCTTGAGCGCGGGCTGGTCTATCTGCCGGAAGATCGTCAGGTCTCCGGGCTGTTTCTTGATGCGCCGGTGCGCTGGAACACCGTGGCGCTGAACGAACCTTCTCTCTGGCAGCAGCAGCAGCGCGAAGCGGCGGTGGTGGAGCGTTATCACCGCGCGCTCGGCATCAAGCTCAACCATGCCGACCAGCCGGTGCGCACGCTCTCCGGCGGCAACCAGCAGAAGGTGCTGCTGGCCCGCTGCCTGGAGGCGAACCCGCTGCTGCTGATTGTCGATGAGCCGACGCGCGGGGTGGATGTTGCCGCCCGCGCCGATATCTATCAGCTCATCAAAAGCGTCGCCGCGCAGAACGTGGCGGTGCTGATGATCTCAAGCGATCTCGATGAGTTTCCGGGGCTGGCGGACCGGGTGCTGGTAATGCATCAGGGGGCGCTCAGCGGGGAGCTTGCGAAATCGGCGGTGTCGGTAGAAAGGATGATGAAGCTCGCTTTTGGAGGAACTCACGCATGAAAACCCTGCTGCGCAACCGCGAGCTGAGCGCCTTTCTCGCCATCCTTGCGCTGTTTGTCGTACTGGTGGCGCTCAACCACAGCTACTTCAGCCTGCAAACGCTGTCGATGATTTTCAGCAGCGCGCAAATCCTGATTCTGCTGGCGATGGGCGCGGCGCTGGTGATGCTGACGCGCAATATTGATGTCTCTGTCGGCTCCACGCTTGGGCTGTGCGCTATCGCCGTCGGCGTGGCGCTCAATAATGGCTACAGCCTGCCGCTCGCCATGCTGTTCGCGCTTGGCATCGGCGCGCTGTGCGGCTTTTTTAACGGCGTGCTGGTGGTGGGGCTGCGCATCCCGGCGATTGTCGCCACTCTCGGCACGCTGGGGCTTTATCGTGGCGGCATGCTGCTGTGGACGGGTGGCAAATGGATAGAAGGGCTGCCGGCGAGCCTGAAATCGCTCTCTGAACCGCTCGCCTTCGGTATTTCGCCGCTCGGCGTGATGGTGCTGGCGCTGCTGGCCGTGGGCGCGTGGGCGCTCGCGAAAACCGCCTTTGGGCGCGATTTCTACGCCGTGGGCGATAACCTCGCCGCCGCGCGCCAGCTCGGCGTGGCGGTGAACCGCACCCGGCTGCTGGCCTTCACTTTCAACGGCATGCTGGCCGCGCTCGGCGGCATCCTCTTTGCCTCGCAGATTGGCTTTGTGCCAAACCAGACCGGCAGCGGACTGGAGATGAAAGCCATCGCCGCCTGCGTGCTTGGCGGCATTTCGCTGCTCGGCGGCACCGGCACGCTGATTGGCGCCTTTCTCGGCGCCTTCTTCCTCACGCAAATCGACACCGTGCTGGTGTTATTCAAGCTGCCCGCCTGGTGGAATGACTTTATCGCGGGCCTGGTGCTGCTCGGCGTGCTGGTGCTCGACGGCCGCCTGCGCCAGGCGCTGGCGCGCCATCAGCGGGCGCTGAAGTACAGCCGCTTTGTGCCGGGCAACACAGGGGTGAAAAACGTGACCCCGTTTCCCCGGCGCAAAAGCAAAAAGGAGGTGGCGTAAATGAAGCTTAACTGGGAAGGGGCGCTGCTCGCGCTGCTGGTGGTGGAGATCCTGCTGTTCGGCGCGTTCAACCCGCGCATGCTGGATCTCAACATGCTGCTTTTCAGCACCAGCGATTTCATCTGCATCGGCATTGTGGCGCTGCCGCTGACGCTGGTCATCATCAGCGGCGGCATCGATATTTCGCTTGGCTCCACCATCGGCCTGTGCGCCATCGCGCTCGGCGTGATGATGCAGGCGGGGTTGCCGATGATGGCGGCGGTGCCGTTAACGCTCGCGCTCGGCCTGCTCTGCGGGCTGCTGAACGCGGCGCTTATCCACTACACCGGCATCAGCCCGCTGGTGATAACCCTCGGCACGCTCTACCTCTACGGCGGCGGCGCGCTGCTGCTTTCGGGTTTCGCCGGGGCGACGGGCTTTGAGGGCATCGGCGGCTTCCCGGACGCCTTCACCGCCTTCGCCAACCTGACGCTGTTTGGCCTGCCGGTGCCGCTGGTGCTGTTCCTGATAATCACGCTGCTTTTCTGGGTGCTGGCGCATAAGGCGCGTTTCGGCCGCCATCTCTTTTTATTAGGGCAGAACCCGCGCGCGGCGCGCTACGCGGCGATGCCGGTGAACGGCATGCTGTATGGCGTCTATGGCCTGGTGGGGATTGCTTGCGCCGTCGCCGCGCTGGTGCTGGTCTCCTATTTCGGCTCGGCGCGCTCCGATCTGGGGCGCGATTTGCTGATGCCAGCGCTGACGGCGGCGGTGCTGGGCGGCGCGAATATTTACGGCGGTTCCGGCTCCGTCATCGGCACCGCGGTTGCGGCGCTGCTGGTGGGCTATTTGCAGCAGGGGCTGCAGATGGTGGGCATTCCCAATCAGGTGTCGAGCGCGTTGTCCGGCGCGTTGTTGATTGTGGTGGTGATTGGCCGTTCGGCGAGTTTGCACCGTGAAACCCTGCGTGCGGCCTGGCGCCGCTGGCTGGCGCGACGCGGTGCGGTTAACCAATCAGGAGCTTAATATGAAAACAGCAAAACGTGCCCTGCAACTGAGCGTGCTGGCGCTGGCGCTGGGCGTCGCCTCCGCGCAGGCGGCCGACCGCATCGCCTTTATCCCGAAACTGGTCGGGGTGGGTTTTTTCACTAGCGGCGGCAACGGCGCGATGGAAGCGGGCAAGGCGCTCGGCGTGCCGGTGACCTACGACGGGCCGACGGAGCCGAGCGTTTCCGGGCAGGTGCAGCTCATCAACAACTTCGTCAACCAGGGTTACAACGCGATTATCGTCTCCGCCGTGTCGCCGGACGGCCTCTGCCCGGCGCTCAAGCGCGCCATGCAGCGCGGCGTGAAGGTGCTGACGTGGGATTCAGACACCAAACCGGAGTGCCGCAGCATTTACATCAACCAGGGCACGCCGGAGCAGCTTGGCGGCATGCTGGTGGAGATGGCGCAACAGCAGGTGACGAAGCCGGACGCCAAAGTCGCGTTCTTCTATTCAAGCCCCACCGTGACAGACCAGAACCAGTGGGTGAAAGAGGCGAAGGCGAAAATCGCCAAAGATCATCCGCAGTGGCAAATCGTCACCACCCAGTTTGGCTATAACGACGCGACTAAATCGCTGCAAACCGCCGAGGGCATCCTGAAGGCTTACCCGGACCTCGACGCCATTATCGCGCCGGACGCCAACGCGCTGCCCGCCGCCGCGCAGGCCGCCGAAAACCTTAAGCGCACTAACGTGGCCATTGTCGGTTTCAGCACGCCGAATGTTATGCGCCCCTACGTTGAGCGCGGCACGGTGAAAGCCTTCGGCCTGTGGGACGTGGTGGAGCAGGGGAAAATTGCGGTCAACGTGGCGGATACGCTTCTGAAGAAAGGCGATCTGAACGTAGGCGACAGCATTGAGGTGAAAGATATCGGCACGCTGAAAGTCGAGCCTAACAAAGTGCAGGGCTACCAGTATGAGGCGAAGGGCAACGGCATCGTGCTGCTGCCGGAGCGCGTGGTCTTCACCAAAGAGAACATCAGCAAATACGATTTCTGAGGAGGGTGCATGGCGGATTTAGACGATATCAAAGACGGGAAAGATTTCGGCCTCGGGCGGCCGCAGCAGAACACGCCTTATACGCTTAAGGGCTGCGGGGCGCTGGACTGGGGCATGCAGTCGCGCCTGTCGCGCATCTTCAACCCGAAAAGCGGGCGCACCGTGATGCTGGCTTTCGACCACGGCTATTTTCAGGGGCCGACCACCGGCCTTGAGCGTATCGACCTCTCCATCGCGCCGCTCTTTGAAGAGACCGACGTGCTGATGTGCACGCGCGGCATTCTGCGAAGCCAGGTGCCGCCCGCCGCCAACCGGCCGGTGGTGCTGCGCGCCTCCGGCGGCAACTCTATTTTAAGCGAGCTTTCGCGTGAGAGCGTGGCGGTGGCGATGGAAGACGCGCTGCGCCTGAATGTTTGTGCGGTGGCGGCGCAGGTTTATATCGGCTCTGAATATGAGCACCAGTCAATCAATAACATCATTAAACTGGTGGATGAAGGTGCACGCTACGGCATGCCGACGCTTGCGGTGACGGGCGTGGGTAAAGAGATGACGCGCGACGCCCGCTATTTCTCGCTCGCCAGCCGCATCGCCGCCGAGATGGGGGCGCAGTTTATCAAGACTTACTTCGTGGAAGAGGGGTTCGAGAAGGTCACCGCGAGCTGCCCGGTGCCGATCGTTATCGCCGGCGGTAAAAAGCTGCCGGAGCACGAGGCGCTGGAGATGTGCTGGCGCGCTATCGATCAGGGCGCGTCAGGCGTGGACATGGGGCGCAATATTTTCCAGTCCGAAGCGCCGCTCGCCATGCTCAAGGCGGTGAAAAAGGTGGTGCATGAGAACCTGAGCGCCCGCGAAGCGTATCAGTTCTGGCAGGAAGAGAAAGCGCAGGGGGGAAGGGGATGAATGTGACGCTGGTGGAAATCAACATTAAACCCGAGCGGGTGGATGAGTTTCTGGCGGTGTTTCGCGCCAACCACGAAGGGGCGCTGAAAGAGCCTGGCAACCTGCGCTTCGACGTGTTGCAGGACCCGGAAACCCCGACGCGCTTTTTTATTTATGAAGCGTATAAAGACGAAGAGGCCGTACAGGCGCATAAAAAGACGCCGCACTATCTCGCCTGCGTGGAGAAGCTGGAGGCGTTAATGTCCGGTCCGCGCCAGAAGCGGAGTTTTATCGGGCTGCTGCCGGAGGTGGAGTAAGGAGAAGAGCAGGGCAGGTAAGCGAGGGGCGAACACGTGCGCGGAAAATAACCACTCTCTGAGGGCTTATGAGGCTCCGGCGGGTGGCGCTGCGCTAATCCGCCACACGGCGGCATCCGCCTGTTTGCCTAAGCGACACCCCAAAAACAAAGCCCCCTTAACGGGGGCTTTAACTTAGCGAGATGACTCAGAGGGATTCATTTTCTTCGGCGGTTGCCGCTTTGCTGCGGGCTACGCACAGACTCTCCATCGCCTTGCGCGCGGCGCTTAACACCTGTTCGCACTGCTCAATCGTTAGCGTAAGCGGCGGCTCGATGCGGATGGTTTTCGCGTTATTCAACGTGCCTGCCACCAGCACATGCTGGCGGAACATTTCGCTCGCGAACTGATAGCCGATTTCGTTATTGGTAAACTCAATCGCCATCAGCATCCCTTGCCCGCGCGCCTCCACGACCAGCTCCGGGAATTCCAGCGCCAGCTGGCGGAAGCCGTCGAGCAGCATGTTGCCTTTCTGCTCCGCCTGCTGCGGCAGGTTCTCTTCCAGCAGCACGTGAATGGTGGCGAGCGCCGCGGCGCAGGCCAGCGGGTTGCCGCCAAACGTAGTGGTATGCAGGAAGGGGTTATCGAACAGGACAGAGAAGACCTCTTCGGTTGCGACGGTCGCGCCAATCGGCATTACGCCGCCGCCCAGCGCTTTGGCAAGACAGAGAATGTCGGGATGCACATTCTCATGCTCGCAGGCGAACATCTTACCGGTGCGGCCCATGCCGGTTTGCACTTCGTCGAAAATCAGCAGCGCGCCGAATTCATCGCACAACTGGCGCACCGCAGGCAGGTAGCCCGGCGGCGGCAGGATCACGCCCCCTTCGCCCTGAATCGGCTCCAGGATCACGCCAGCGATGTCGTCTCCGGTTTTACGGCATTCGGTGAAAAGCTCGCGCATAGCCTCAATATCGCCGTAAGGCACATGGCGAAAGCCTGGCAGCAACGGCATAAAGGGCTTACGAAATGCCGCTTTCGCGGTGGCGGAAAGCGCGCCGAGCGATTTCCCGTGGAAGGCGCCGGTCGCGGCCACAAAGGTATATCTGCCGCGCGGGGCCTGGTACGCTTTGGCGAGCTTAAGCGCCGCCTCCACCGATTCCGTGCCGCTGTTGCAGAAGAAGCTATATTTCAGTTTGCCTGGCGTCAGCGTGGCGAGGGTTTTCGCGAGCATGGCGCGCAGTGGGTCGAGCAGCTCCTGACTATGCAGGGGTTGTTTGGCAAGTTGGTTCTGTACGGCGGAAACCACTGTTGGATTACGGTGCCCCACGTTAAAGATGCCGAATCCACCCAGACAATCGAGGAACTCCTGTCCCTGGGTGTCGACAAGCGTATTCAATCCTCCCGCTTGCCATTCTACGGCTCCGTAATCCCCGCCGGCGGTTACAGACTTGCGATATTCTAAGAACCCTGGATTGACGTGCTGCTGAAAGTAGTCGATGACCTCCCGGTTCAGTGCTTTCATCTCCTCATGCGAAAGCGTCTGCTTTTCGATGAGATTCAGTGCGTGCGCGGTACAGGCAAGAGCCGAGGCGCTGTTAGGTAACCTGTTCAAAATATGCTCCTGGGGATCGCGTATCACATGATACCGATTTAAGTATTGCAGTCTTTACGCCACATCGAAGGCGTTAACAAAAATCGGGATAAAAGCCAGGCGACGTCGCAAAAGTGCGAAACTTAATCGTCCCCATAAGCGATAAGCGAGCGTTAATGCTGCCCTTTGATTGACGAGGCGGCAGGAAAGCGTGGCGGGGGCGCATCATAAAAGCGCAGACTGCGCCAGGATGGTGCGTAATAACGCAGCGCGGCAATATATATTCACACATTGAATATTTGAGGATTAATTTAATTTCCATGTGAATTAATTATGCTGAAAATTGATTTCGTATATTTTCATCCCTGTATGGTGTCAGATGCGTTATTCTTTCCCTCTTCTTTATTTAATTAATACGCAGCGCTGTGAAAAAACGACGTGATGAAACGATGAATATTGCCGATTTGGATCTCGCTTTAATTGAATTAAGCACGGCGCAGAAAGCGCATTTTCAGTGGCTTGGAAAATTGCTGGAGCTTAGTTTGCTGGGCGGCGAGCCGGATGCAGAGCTCACCCATCCCCATGCGCATGAGCTGTGCCTCTTTAGCCACTGGCTGCGTCATGACCAGAACCGGCAGGCGCAGCACAGCGGCTACGTTTTTAACATCGAGTCTGCCCATAAAGTAATGCATGACCGCGCCCGCGAGTTGATGCTGGCTATCCATCAGCAGGCGGTTACCGCCAGCCTGCTGCGCCGTTTTCATCAGGCCCAGCAGGAATTTATGGGCCACATTGATAAATACCGTGAATGTTTGTTGGTGTTTCGCAATATGCACGACACCTTAACCGGCCTGCCGCTGCGCCATTTGCTTTATCAGGATTTTGATTTTATTCGCACCCGCTGTGAAAACAATCATCAGGCGTTATGGCTGCTTATGATGGATATCGATCGTTTTAAATCCATTAATGACAGCTGGGGACATAACGCCGGCGATGATGTATTACGCAGCGTGGCGGCAACATTTAAAACGTGCGCGCGGGAGAATGAACGTATTTATCGTTTCGGCGGCGAGGAGTTTATTATGCTGCTGGAAGTCACCGGTGAAAAAGAGGCGCAGCAGGCGGGCACGCGTATTTGCGATTATCTTTCACGTCATCCCATCATTATTAAAGAGAACGCTTTAACCGTCACCGTCACGGGAGGAATAACGCAGGTCGAAAGTAATGAAACGTTACATCAGGCCATCGGCCGCGCCGATAAAGCGATGTATTTTGGCAAAAATAATGGACGCAACCAGTGCGTGATGATTCGCCAGAATGGGGAGATGAGGCGGCTTGCGTAGACAAAACAGGGCCAGTTAAGCAGTAATAATAACTAACATAAATAATATACCTGCGTAATTATCCCGCTAATCCTCATGAAAAATGTGGCTGATAGCACAAATTGCGACCTGAAGCGGCCTTTATCGTTAAAGTAAATTTACGTCGCGCCGACATTACAAGGCAGAAAAATATATTAACAATTGGATAACCTGCCTAAGGACGCTGCTATGCCTTCACAGCCCTCCGTCACCCAGCGTGAGCTGATGCTGGATGACAATACCACCCTCATGTCCACCACCGATCTGCAAAGCTATATTACCCACGCTAACGATACCTTTGTGCAGGTGAGCGGCTACACGCTGCATGAACTGACCGGTAGCCCGCATAACCTGGTTCGCCATCCCGATATGCCGAAAGCGGCGTTCGCTGACATGTGGTACACCCTCAAACAGGGCGAGCCCTGGACCGGCATCGTGAAAAACCGCTGCAAAAATGGCGATCACTACTGGGTGCGCGCGAATGCGGCGCCGGTTGTGCGTAACGGGAAAACCACCGGCTATATGTCTATCCGCACGAAAGCCACGCCGGAGGAGATTGCCGCGGTCACGCCTTTATATAAAGCCTTAAACGAAGGCAAAGCGAACCGACGTCTTTATAAAGGGCTGGTGCTGCGCAAAGGCTGGCTCGGCAAGATGGCGACGCTGCCGCTGCGCTGGCGCGTGCGCGGCGTGATGAGCGGCATCTTTCTGGCATGGCTTGCCGCGATGCTGCTCGCCGGGCAGAGCGGCGGCGGCCTGCTGCTCTCCGGCATCGTCTGCGCGCTGGTGATGACGCTCGGCTGCGCCGCGTTTGAGTGGCAGATTGTCCGTCCGGTAAGCAACGTGGCGCGCCAGGCGCTGAGCGTAGCGACCGGCGAGCGCCAGAGCATCGACCAGCTTAACCGCGCCGACGAAATTGGCGTGACGCTGCGCGCCGTCGGGCAGCTTGGCCTGATGTGCCGCTGGCTGATTAACGATGTTTCAAGCCAGGTGATAAACGTGCGCAGCGGCAGCGAAACGCTGGCGCGCGGTAATGATGATTTAAACGAGCGTACCCGCCAGACGGTGGTCAACGTGCAGCAGACTGTCGCCACCATGAACCAGATGGCGGCCTCGGTGCAAAGCAACTCCGAAACGGCGGTTGCGGCGGATAAACTCTCCAGCGCCGCAAGCGAAGCGGCCCGCCACGGCGGGCAGGCGATGGAGACAGTGGTCAGCACCATGGACGAGATTGCCGACAGCACCCAGCGCATCGGTTCTATCACGTCGCTTATCAACGATATCGCTTTCCAGACCAATATCCTTGCCCTGAACGCGGCGGTGGAAGCGGCGCGGGCGGGCGAGCAGGGCAAAGGTTTTGCGGTGGTGGCAGGCGAAGTGCGCCATCTGGCGAGCCGCAGCGCCAACGCCGCCAATGACATTCGCAAACTGATTGAGGCGAGCGCCAGCAAGGTGGAGTCGGGCGCGGTGCAGGTGCACGCTGCGGGCCGCACGATGCAGGATATTGTCAATCAGGTGCAGAACGTCACGCAGCTTATCGGCCAGATAAGCCAGGCGACCTCCGAGCAGGCGGGCGGCCTTGCCGATCTCACCCGCGCCGTCACCGAGCTGGACGCCATTACCCAGAAAAACGCCGGGCTGGTGGAGGAGAGCGCGCAGGTCTCCGCGATGGTTAAACACCGCGCCACCCGTCTGGAAGATGCCGTAACCGTACTGCACTGATCCTGTCGCTACGTTCCCCCGGGCGGCGCTCCGCCGCCCTTATTTTCTTCTCTCCTTCTCTTATTTTTGCTGCTAATTCACGCAACGATACCGTTAATTGTGAACTTATTATTTTTACTTTGTTAATAATATATTAATAAAAAAAGTGGCGCTGAAAAAATAAGCGTGACGAAACATAAGCAATAATAAATGCACTGGTTTTAAGTCTGGCTAATTAATACTTAAATAACCCTTCATTGATAAGATAAATAGAGAAAGCGGTCGATCAATAATCAAAAATTAATAGTTTGCAGCTATCAAAGCGAAGCGATAAATAAGAAAAAAACGATCAAAAAGGTAAAGTCAGAGGCAATGTTACCGATAAACCTTCTGTCGCTCCCCTTGTTCGGCGAACTGCCGCCTCTCTGACTGCATGTCTTATGCGGCATTCCCGTTCCGTCAGCTTAATTAACCCGCTTTACGGAGAAAATATGTCTTTCCGCGATGTAAAAATAAGCACGAAATTAATACTAGCCTTCGCTTTCTTTATTATCTTGCTGATTGTGAGCGCCTCTCTTTCACTGCTGAGCCTCAGTCAGGCGAATAATAATATTCAGGGCATCGTTAATAAGGATTATCCCGCCACGGTAAAAGCCAACCAGCTAATAGAAACCTTCCAGAGTTTTGTCAGCACCCAACAACTTATGCTGCTCGATGAAAACCGCCGTTGGGCGCAGGATTCGGAAAAGCAGCTTAACGCTCTGAGCGCCCGCATTACCGCACTGCTCGCCGACCTGCAAAAGAGCCTGCCGGATGAAGCCTCGCAACGCGCGCTGGCGCAAATTCGCGAGATTCGCCAGCAATATATCGATTCCCGCATGCGCATCCTGACCGCCGTACAGAACAACAACCGCGACGCGGCGCTGGCGGAGATGATGTCCACCACGCTGAACCTGCAAATAAGCTACAAAGAGAAAGTGCAGGCGCTGATCGCCATTCAGAACCAGAACATGGCTGATGCGGGCAAGCATGTCGCGAAGAGCTATGGCAATAACCGCACCATGCTGATTGTCCTGGCGCTGATCTCCGTCGTGATCGGCACGGCTATCGCAGCGCTTATCATTCGCGCCATCACCGCGCCGCTCGGCCAGGCGGTAAGCTTTGCCGAAGCCATTGCCGAGGGGGATTTAACCCGTAACGTGGAAACCGGACGCCGTGATGAAACCGGCCTGCTGCTGACCGCGCTGATGGAGATGAAAATGCGGCTGCAGGCGATCGTTGAGGAGGTGCAGAACGGCGCGGAAACCATTTCGTCTGCCGCTTCGCAGATTGTCGCCGGCAACCAGGACCTGGCGGCGCGCACCGAAGAGCAGGCAAGCTCGGTGGAAGAGACCGCCGCGTCCATGGAGCAGATGACCTCGACCATTAAAAACACCTACGACAACACCAGCGTCGCCACGCAGCTCTCGACCGAGGCTGCTAACACGGTGAAAAATAATGGCCAGATGATGCGTCAGGTTACCGACAAGATGCGCCTGATTAACGAAACGTCTAACCGGATGTCGGAAATTATCAACCTGATCGACGCCATTGCTTTTCAGACGAATATCCTGGCGCTGAACGCGGCGGTAGAGGCGGCGCGCGCCGGAGAACATGGCCGTGGGTTTGCGGTTGTCGCAGGCGAAGTGCGCCAGCTGGCGCAGAAAAGCGCGGCTTCGGCGAGTGAAATTCGTACGCTGATTGAAAACTCCACCAACCAGACGCGTGAAGGGATGGGGCTGGTCGAGCAGGCGAGCGGGTTGATTAACGGCATGGTGACGAACGTGGAAGAGATGAACCACATCCTGCATGAAATCGCCCAGGCGAGCCGCGAACAGACCGACGGCATTACGCAAATCAACACCGCTATCGGCATGATTGATACCACCACCCAGCAGAACTCAAGCCTGGTGGAGGAGTCGGTCGCCGCCGCCGCATCGCTTAGCGATCAGGCGAATCAGCTCAAAACGCTGGTGAAAGTGTTCCGCCTGCGCGAGGCGTAAAAGCGAGGCGAAAACGCCGCCGTAGATGTAATGGCGCGGCGGCGTGACACATCAAAGGGGGGGAAACCCACGGGTTAATCGAGCTGCGAAATCTCCAGCGCCGCTTTATCGATAATCCCGACAATCTTTTTCAGCAGCGTGGGTTCGATGGGCGCCTGGTTTACTTTTAAATCCAGCACCGCCTTGAGGTTCTCCAGCGCTCGCTTCATCTCCGGGTTTTTACGCAGCTCGTGGCCGATAATGCGCGCCTTTACACGGGCATGGATATGCGCCAGATGGTCGCTGTTTTCTTCAAGCCAGGCGGTGCCCGCTTCGGTGATAACAATCTTCTTGCGTCCGCTTTCCTCTTCGCTCAGCGAGATAAACTGCTGCTCTTGCAGAAAATCGAGCGTCGGGTAGATAACGCCCGGGCTGGGCGTATAGTTGCCGCCGGTCAGCGCTTCTATCTCTTTGATTAACTCATAACCGTGGCTGGCGCCGCGGGTCAGAATGTCCAGCATCACCAGGCGCAGTTCGCCGTGGCCGAAAAAGCGTGGGCGGCGCGCGTGACCCTCTTCATGATGGCCATGCCCGTGATGGTTGCGGCGCATGCCGTGCGCGTCGCTATGGAGATCGTGGTAACGGTGAAAGTGTCGCATGGTCGTCTGCTCTCGCGATATTTAGATATATCTATATATATCGAATAGTAAGGATTTTGCAAAGCGCAAGCGGTAAAGAAAAATCATTAAACGGTCAATTTATTGATTTTTAATTCTTTTATACGGGGCGTTGTCATTCTGTGCCGCGGCGCCTGAATGCTATCTAAAAAAACTTGCATTCACGCTTAATAGCAACCATTATCATTTACGAAAATTTTAGATATATCGTAATTTCTTCACCTTCACACTGGCAGGTTGAACATGACTCAGGTCACTACTTATCCGCAGCGCGTGCGCAACGAGCTGCGTTTTCGCGAGTTAACCGTGCTCAGCAGCGAGCGCGTGAGCGGCTTTCAGCGTATTGTCTTCGGCGGCGAGTCGCTGACAGGGTTTACCTCCCGCGGTTTTGACGACCATATCAAACTCTTTTTCCCGACGCCGGGAACGGAATTTGTTCCGCCTCAGGTGACGGAAGAGGGCATTGTCTGGTCTGGCGATGTGCGCCCGCCGTCGCGCGACTACACGCCGCTCTTCAACGCCGCGCGTCAGGAACTGACCATCGATTTCTACGTGCACGAGGCTGGCGTGGCCAGCGACTGGGCGGTCACCGCGAAGCCTGGCGACACGCTCTGCATTGGCGGCCCGCGCGGCTCGCTGGTGGTGCCGGAAGATTACGGCTGGCAGCTCTATGTCTGCGATGAATCCGGCATGCCGGCGCTGCGCCGCCGCCTGGAAACGCTGAGCGCGTTGAACAAGGCGGTGAAGGTGAAAGCCCTTGTCACTATCCGCGATGAAGCGCTGAAAGGCTACCTGGCGCATCTGGCGCAGTTTGATATCGAATGGCTTGTCGGCCACAACGAGCAGGCGGTGGCGGAAAGGCTGGCAGCGCTGAAGCTGCCGCCGCAGGATTATTTCCTCTGGATAACCGGCGAGGGCAAAGTGGTCAAGCGCCTTTGCGAGCCGCTTGAAGGCAAAGTGGACGCCCGGTTGCTGCGCGCGCAGGCCTACTGGCACAGCAAAAACGAGTAATGCCGCAGCGGGAAAGAGCCGCACGCTTTTTCCCGTGAATACCCCTTCTTTTTTTGCCGCTTCCGGACGTATAATCGCCGCCCTTTGCTAATTTTTGACCACTTCCCGGAAGCACTATGAGTTCCCTTAGCCTCATCCAACCCGACCGCGATCTTTTTTCCTGGCCTCAATACTGGGCTGCCTGCTTTGGTCCGGCGCCGTTTTTACCCATGTCGCGTGAAGAGATGGATCAACTTGGCTGGGACAGCTGCGACATTATCCTGGTGACGGGCGACGCCTACGTCGACCATCCAAGCTTCGGCATGGCTATCTGCGGCCGCATGCTGGAGGCGCAGGGCTTTCGCGTGGGCATCATCGCCCAGCCGGACTGGTCCAGCAAAGAAGAGTTCATGCGTCTTGGCAAGCCGAACCTCTTTTTCGGCGTCACCGCCGGCAATATGGATTCGATGATCAACCGCTACACCGCTGACCGTAAGCTGCGCCACGATGACGCCTACACCCCGGATAACGAAGCGGGCAAGCGTCCCGACCGCGCCACGCTGGTCTATACCCAGCGCTGTAAAGAAGCCTGGCGCGACGTGCCGGTTATCCTGGGCGGCATCGAGGCGAGCCTGCGCCGCACCGCGCATTATGATTACTGGTCCGATACAGTGCGCCGCTCGGTGCTGGTGGATTCCAAAGCGGATATGCTGATTTTCGGCAACGGCGAGCGCCCGCTGGTGGAAGTAGCGCATCGCCTGGCGGCGGGGGAGCCGGTGAGCGAAATCCGCGACGTGCGTAACACCGCCATCATCCTGAAAGAGGCGCTGCCGGGCTGGGCAGGCGTCGATTCCACCCGCCTCGACACGCCAGGGCGCATCGATCCTATCCCGCATCCTTATGGCGAAGATTTACCCTGTGCGGATAAAGGCAAACCGGCGGTACAAAAGCAGGAGGCGAAAGCGGTAGTCGTACAGCCGCCGCGCCCGAAGCCGTGGGAGAAAACCTACGTGCTGCTGCCGTCGTTCGAAAAGGTTAAAGCGGACAAGGTGCTTTACGCTCACGCTTCGCGCATTCTGCACCATGAGACAAACCCTGGCTGCGCCCGCGCGCTGATGCAAAAGCACGGCGACCGCTACATCTGGATAAACCCGCCCGCTATTCCGCTCTCCACCGAAGAGATGGACAGCGTCTTTGCGCTGCCTTACCAGCGTGTGCCGCATCCGGCCTACGGTAAAAAGCGTATCCCGGCGTATGAGATGATCCGCTTTTCTGTGAACATCATGCGCGGCTGCTTCGGCGGCTGTTCGTTCTGCTCTATCACCGAGCATGAAGGACGCATTATCCAGAGCCGCTCTGAAGAGTCGATAATCAACGAGATTGAAGCCATTCGCGACTCGGTGCCGGGCTTTACCGGCGTTATCTCCGATCTTGGCGGCCCGACGGCCAATATGTATATGCTGCGCTGCAAATCGCCGCGCGCCGAGCAGACCTGCCGCCGCCTGTCGTGCGTTTATCCCGATATCTGCCCGCATATGGATACTGACCATACGCCGACGATCAACCTCTATCGGCGCGCCCGCGATCTGAAAGGCATCAAGAAGATCCTGATCGCCTCCGGGGTGCGTTACGATCTGGCGGTGGAAGATCCGCGTTACGTGAAGGAGCTGGCGACCCACCACGTCGGCGGCTACCTGAAGATTGCGCCGGAACACACTGAAGAAGGCCCGCTTTCTAAAATGATGAAGCCGGGAATGGGCAGCTACGATCGCTTCAAAGAGCTGTTCGACACCTATTCAAAGCAGGCGGGGAAAGAGCAGTACCTGATCCCGTATTTTATCTCCGCGCACCCCGGCACGCGGGATGAAGACATGGTGAACCTGGCGCTGTGGCTCAAGCAGCGCCGTTTCCGTCTCGATCAGGTGCAGAACTTCTATCCTTCGCCGCTCGCCAACTCCACCACCATGTATTACACCGGCAAGAACCCGCTCGGGAAAATTGGCTACAAGAGCGAAGAGGTGGTGGTGCCGCGGGGCGACCGCCAGCGCCGTCTGCATAAAGCGCTGCTGCGTTATCACGATCCGGCCAACTGGCCGCTTATCCGCGAAGCGCTGGAGGCGATGGGCAAGAAGCACTTAATCGGTTCACGCCGCGACTGCCTGGTGCCCGCGCCTACGCTTGATGAAATGCGCGAAGCGAAGCGCCAGAACCGCAACACCCGGCCTGCGCTGACGAAGCACACGCCGATGGCTCTCCAGCGCCAGAAGCCGGCGGTGAAGAAAGCGCGCCGCGATAAAACGCAGTAATAAAAAAACCCCGCTCCGGCGGGGTTTTTTGTGGGGTTAATACAGCCCGAGCAGCTTCCACCATGCAAGGCCGAGCGTCAGGAAAATCGCCTGGTTAACGAGGCTGATGATAAATCCGGTGCGCCACCAGACGCCGGTCGGCACATAGCCCGCGCCAAACAGGATCGGGCCGCGGGCGTGGGTGTACTGGGTAAGCGAGCAGTAAAGGCTGCTGGTGAAGGCGAGCATCAGCGCCATTGGCGCTGGCGGAATGTTAAGGTTCAGCCCCACTCCGAGGAACACCGCATACAGCGCGGCGATTTGCGCGTTGCCGCTGGCGAAAAAGTAGTGCGTATAGAAATAGGCGGCGTTCAGCAACAGCAGCACCAGCACCCAACTGGTGCCGTGCATCATGTGACCGATGCTGTCGCCAATCAGGTTGCCAAACCAGCTGGTGAAGCCGAGCTTTTTCAGCTGGTTCGCCATCATCAGCAGCGCGGCGAACCAGATAAGCGTATCCCACGCGCCTTTCTCGCTTTTCACATCCTCCCAGCTCAGCACCCCTGAGAGCAGCAACACCGACAGCCCGACAAACGACGCCGTGGTCGGGTCCACGCCGAGCTGTTCGCCAAAGATCCAGAGCACCAGCAGCACGACGACGGTGGCGAGCATCAGCCATTCGCCGCGGGCCATCGGCCCCATCTGCGCCAGCTCATCCCGGGCGATGCGGGGCGCGTCCGGCGTATGTTTGATTTCCGGGCGGGTGAGCCAGTAAACCAGCAGCGGCGCCAGAATCAGCGACGCCAGGCAGGGCAGGAGCGCGGCAAAAAACCAGCCGCCCCAGCTTATCGTCACGCCCGCATTGGCGGCGAGCTTCACCGCCAGCAGGTTGCCGGTGTAGCCGGTCATAAACAGCGCGGCGGTGACGTCGTTCACATTGCCGATGCAGGTGATAAGAAAGGTGCCGATTTTTTTACGCGACTCATCCTCCGGGCGGGAGTCGAAGCTGCGCGCCAGCGAGTCGGCGATAGGGTAAATCACGCCGCCGCAGCGCGCCGTGTTGCTTGGCATGGCAGGCGAGAGGATGAGATCGGCGAAGGCGAGGCCATAGGCCAGACCCAGCGTGCGCTTGCCGAGCAGGCGAATCATTTGCAGAGCGATGCGCCGCCCGAGGCCGGTTTTGATAAAGCCGCGGGCAATCATAAACGCCACTACGATAAGCCAGATAAGCGAGCTGTTCAGGTCGCTTAGCGCCGTGGCGATGGCGTCGCTGGCTTTGCTGTCGCCTGCGGCATAGGTCAGCGCGAACACGGTTATGCCGATAATGCCGACGGCGCCTATCGGCAGCACTTTAACGACAATGGCGGCGATGGTGCCGACAAAAATAATGGCTGAGCGCCAGGCCGGCGCGGTAAGCCCTTGCGGCGGCGTGAGTTGCCAGAGCGCCGCCACGCAGAGCGTAATCATGATTAACGGCAGCCAGCGTACGCCAGCCGGTGATGAGTGAGCCACAATCGTACCCCTATTCATGCAAGTTATTGGAAAGTGCTTAAAAATTCATTTCTTGAATAAGTCATTGTTTAATCAAGATTTTTCTATTTTGCGCCGCATCGCTTTCCAAATGCACATTTATTTTATGGTTTAAGAAAGTGGCTATTGAGCGGGAGGAAGGGTTAACCGGTTGTTATCGCTCTGCTTGCAGGTTTAAGCCTTTTTTACGATGGTTAAAATTTCGCCAGATTATAGAAATAGAAATATGTTGAACGGTTCCGGGCGAAACAAATGTACCTTTCATGGTGGTTAATCGCGCCGCTGCTGCTGGCGGTGGTGGTGCTCTTTAAAATGGTCTCCCGGCTCTCGCGGGAGGTAGATAAGCTGGAAGGGGAGCTGGAAGAGAGCAAAGGAAAAGTTGAACTCTTCCGGCAGTACGCCCATCGCTTCAAGCTGGTTAACCTGAAAATGGCGGCGGGGCTTGCGCAAATCAGAACGCTTTCCCACAACATGGCGGGCGGCGACGAGGCGGAAAAGGCGCGGCTGCTGGCGGAAATTGATGAGGCGTTGAAAAGGGCGACCGAAGAGGAGCCCTTTATAGACAGGCAGACACTGAACGCGCCTGCGCAAGAGGCGCCGACGGAACGAAAGCTTCAGCCTCAACAGGCGAGCAATTAACAGAAAAATAAAAAGCGCCGCCCGCGCATAACGGGCAGCGCTTTTTGCTGCGCTTAACCGCCGAACTGATCCGGATCCGGCCCCAGCCGTGTGCCTTTATCCAGCTTCGCAATCTCGCCCAGTTCATCTTTATCGAGGCGGAAATCCCAGACGTTGAAGTTTTCCACGATGCGCGCTGGCGTGACCGATTTCGGGATAACCACCAGCCCGCTGTCGAGATGCCAACGGATAACGATCTGCGCCGGGGTTTTGCCATATTTATCCGCCAGTTCACGGATAATTTTCTGATCAAACACCCCCTGGCCGCCCTGCGCCAGCGGGCTCCAGGACTCGGTCTGGATCTTATGGGTAGCGTTCCAGGCATGGAGCTGGCGCTGTTGCAGCAGCGGGTGCAGCTCAATCTGGTTGATAACCGGCGTTACGCCAGTCTCGTCAATGATGCGCTGCAGGTGATTTACCTGAAAATTACAGACGCCGATGCTTTTCGCCAGCCCCTGTTTTTGCAGCTCAATCATCCCCTGCCAGGCTTCCACATAGTGATCGATGGCGGGAACGGGCCAGTGCATCAGATAGAGATCCACATAGTCGAGCTGGAGTTTTTCCAGGCTCTCCTGCAGGGCCTCGTGAGGACGCTGCTGATCGTCATTCCACAGCTTGGTGGTAACGAAGATCTCTTCGCGCGGCACGCCTGCGCTTTTTAACGCTTTACCGACGCCTTCTTCGTTTTTATAGGCCGCTGCGGTATCAATGGAGCGATACCCCACTTCCAGCGCCTTGTGGATTGCGTTCACCACTTCTTCGTTGCCCGCTTTCCACACACCGAGGCCGAGCTGAGGCATGATAGTGCCGTCATGCAGCTTGATTACGGTCGGATTTGCCATGCATGTCTCCTTCTGAGCTAGCACGCCGGGGAAGCCCCGGCGAAAGTCACGTGAGATTAAGTCTGGACGAAATAGTCAAAAACGAAAGGCCGATGGCGAAAAGCTTAACGCGCCGCTTCGTAAATACGACGGCTAACCTCAAGCGTAATATCCTTGTGCTCGCCAAGCTGCGTCATGCCGTGCTCTTCAAGCTTGGCAAGCAGCGCCGGAATGGTGCTGCCGTCAAGGTCCCAGGCGGACAGGCGGGTCGGCGTGCCCATTTGTTCGAAGAAGTGACGCGTCGCGTCGATGGCGGCGTCGATGCGCGCCTCTTCGCCGCCTTCGCGGATGTTCCAGACGCGTTCGGCGTACTGCAACAGCTTCTCGCGCTTCTGCTCGCGTTTTTCGTTCAGCAGCGCAGGCAGCACGATTGCGAGCGTCTGGGCGTGGTCGAGGCCATGCATGGCGGTCAGCTCATGGCCGAGCATATGGGTCGCCCAATCCTGCGGCACGCCTGCGCCAATCAGGCCGTTCAGCGCCATGGTCGCCGCCCACATCACGTTGGCACGCACGTCATAATTTTCCGGCTCTTTAAGCGCTTTCGGGCCTTCTTCAATCAGGGTCAGCAGTAGCCCTTCGGCGAAGCGATCCTGCACCTTCGCATTAACCGGGTAGGTCAGGTACTGCTCGATGGTGTGAACAAACGCGTCCACCACGCCGTTCGCCACCTGGCGCGGCGGCAGGGTATAGGTGTAAACCGGGTCGAGAATCGCGAAGACCGGCTGCACGAAAGGCGATTTAAACGCCTGCTTGTCGCCTGTGGCGCGACGAGAGATAACCGCCCCCTGGTTAGATTCGGAGCCGGTGGCGGGCAGCGTCAGCACGGAGCCCATCGGCACAGCGGCGTTGATATCGCGGCCATAAGTTTGCAGGATATGCCACGGGTCGAGTTCCGCCGGATAGCGGGCCGCCGCCGCGATAAACTTGGTGCCGTCCAGCACGGAGCCACCGCCGACCGCCAGCAGAAACGTCACGTTTTCTTTACGCACTATGTCCACCGCTTTCATCAGCGTTTCATAGGTCGGGTTCGGCTCGATGCCGCCGAATTCCAGCACGTCAACGCCCGCCAGCGCCTGGTAAACCTGGTCCAGCACGCCGGTCTTTTTCACACTGCCGCCGCCCCAGGTAATCAGCACGCGGCTGTCTGCCGGGATCTGCGCGGGCAGGTCGGCGATGGCGTTTTTACCAAACAAAATACGGGTGGGCGTATGGAGATTAAAATTATTCATTAGCAGATACCCTCTTAACAGGTAAAGAAGTGGCGGCAAGGCGCAGCCTGATGACGGTTATTGTCCGCCCCGGCGGGCCGCGCGCTCAATGCTCATTTCTGCCTTTGTCTTGCCTGTTCCTCCTGGGCTCTGGAGAAAACGGCGATTTTTACGCACACTGTCAGCGCTGAAAAAGAGAAGCGGAGCAGCGCGAAATGAATCGTCAGGCAATCTGCCAGCAGCTGGCGGAGAAAATTAAACTATTGAAATTTAAAGATGCTATTCCGGATGGTCTGGCTTCAGAGGTGCGTTTACTCTATGGCACTGAGCCGCATCCGCGCACGCCGGTGATGTATCAGCCGGGCGTCATATTTCTCTTTTCCGGCCACAAAACGGGTTATCTCAATAACCGCGTTTTCCGCTACGACGCTAACGAGTACCTGCTGCTGACGGTGCCGCTGCCTTTTGAATGCGAAACCTTCGCCACGCCGCAGGCGCCGCTTGCCGGGCTGCGCATTAACGTTGATCTTTTACAGCTGCAGGAGCTGGTGATGGAGATTGGCGAGGATGAGCGTTTTCGTCCGGCTTCGTCGTCCAGCGGCATTAATTCCGCCACCCTTTCTGACGAAATCCTCTGTGCGGCTGAACGGCTGCTGGATGTGCTTGAACATCCGCTCGACGCCCGCATTCTCGGCAAACAGATTATTCGCGAAATCCTCTACCACGTGCTGATGGGGCCGCGCGGCGGCGCGCTGCTGGCGCTGATAAGCCGCCAGACGCACTTTAGCCTGATAAGCCGCGTGCTCCGGCGCATTGAATCGCAGTACACCGAAACGCTTTCGGTCGATCAGCTGGCGGCGGAGGCGAACATGAGCGTGTCGGCGTTTCATCATAACTTCAAAGCGGTAACCAGCACGTCGCCGTTGCAGTACATCAAAACCTTCCGGCTTCATAAGGCGCGAATGCTGATGCTGCACGACGGCATGAAGGCGAGCGCGGCGGCGCTGCGGGTCGGATATGAAAGCGCCTCCCAGTTCAGCCGGGAGTTTAAGCGCTACTTCGGCGTAACGCCGGGGGAGGATATTGCACGGATGCGGCTGTCGCCGGGGCTGGAGCTGCCGCCCCGTTAAGCAGCGCCCCGCGCGGTGAGGCGGGGCGGGAACATCAGGCGGCGCGTTTCTTCAGCACCACTATCACGGCGCTGAGCAGGCCGACGACCAGCAGCACGATGGGCAGCACCATCAGGAACGTCATCACTTCGTCTTCATGGCGCTTCACGAAAGGGATCATGCTCAGCGCATAGCCGAGGCTCGTTACCACACCGACCCACAGCAGAGCGCTCAGCCAGTTGAAAAGCTGAAAACGGCGGTTAGAAAGGCCGGAGATGCCCGCCATGGTGGGCAGCAGCGTGCGCACAAACGCGAGAAAGCGGCCAATCAACAGCGCCAGCAGGCCATGGCGGTCGAACATGCAGGTGGCCCGCTGATGATATTTTTGCGGCAACTGCGCAAGCCACCCTTTCACCAGCCGCGTATTGCCCAGCCAGCGCCCCTGCACATAGCTTAGCCAGCAGCCGAGGCTGGCGGCGGAGGTGAGGATAATCATGGTGGGGACAAAATCCATCACGCCTTTGGCTATCATCGCGCCCGCCAGCAGCAGCAGGCTGTCACCCGGCAGGAAAGAGGCCGGCAGCAGGCCATTTTCCAGAAACAAGGTCGCAAACATCACGAACCAGACAACGCCGACAATATGCGGGTCCGCCAGCGCGGCAAAATCGTGTTGCCAGAGCGCAGCGATAATATTTTGTATAACAGCCATGAATAATCCTGTGGAACAGCCTGTGTCGTCTTATTGTACTCGCAAACGCCCGCAACATCTTGATGCAGGCGTATTAAACGCCGGAAATTCCGTCAGCCTGGGTGTCCACATTCATTGAGAAATGTTATGCAATACGCTGGAAACCGGCTTCCAGATCGGCGATGAGATCGTCGACGTTTTCCAGACCTATATGCACCCGCACCAGCGTGCCGGTGAAATCCACGCCGCCTGCGGGGCGGAGCGCGGCTATCTCTTCCGGCTGGTTGGCTAGAATAAGCGATTCATAGCCTCCCCAGGAATAGGCCATGCTGAAATAGTGGAAATTGTCGAGGTAGCTCGCAAATTCCGTCTCGTTCAGGCGCTTTTTAAGAATGAATGAGAAGAGGCCACTGCTGCCGGTAAAGTCCCGCTTCCAGAACTCATGCCCTTTGCTGCCCGGCAGCGCCGGATGATTCACGCGCGCCACCTGCGGATGCTGCGAGAGCCATTCGGCAATTTTCAGACTGCTTTCCTCATGCTGGCGCAGACGCACGCCAAGGGTACGCAGGCCGCGGCTGGTCATATAAGCGGTATCGGCATCCAGCATCTGGCCCATCAGATAGGCGTTTTCACGAAGCTGCGGCCAGCAGCGCTCGTTAGCCACCGCGGTGCCCACCATGCCGTCGGAGTGGCCAATCAGATACTTGGTGCCCGCCTGAATGGAGATATCAACGCCGAAGTCGAGCGCGCGGAAAAGAATGCCGGCAGCCCAGGTGTTGTCGATCATGATGATGGCTTGCGGCGCGACGCGGCGCACCGCCTCAACAATCGCAGGGACATCATGCACTTCCATGGTGATGGAGCCGGGCGATTCCAGAAACACCACGCGGGTGTTGGGCTGAATAAGCGTGGCGATATCCGCGCCAATCAGCGGGTCGAACCAGCTGGTGGCGACGCCAAGCTTGCCGAGGATTTTAGTGCAAAAATCCTGAGTGGGCTCGTAGGCGCTATTGGTCAGCAGCACGTGGTCGCCTTGCTCGACAAACGCGAGAAGCGTATTGGCGACAGCCGCCGCGCCGCAGGGAAACAGCGCGCACCCCGCGCCGCCTTCCAGTTCGCACATCGCTTCTTGCAGAGAGAAGTGGGTGAGGGTGCCGCGACGGCCATAGAAAAGTTCGCCCTTAGCGCGGTTCGCCGCAGCGTGCTTCTTGGCTTCCACGCTCTCAAAAACCAGCGACGAGGCGCGCTGGATAACGCTGTTTACCGATCCCTGCGTGTAACGCTTACCGCGCCCGGCGTTTATCAGCGTCGTCTCGATGTGCTTTTCTGTCATGTGGCTTACCCTGTTTATACGTCTGGATGTCTAAACATACGTTACCACGGTTCATCGCCGCTGTTTCGTCCGACAGTAAAAAAAGCGGAAAAATCACCATCGGGCCTGCTTTACTGCGTGAGCGCAAAGAAATTTTCCCTTCGCCAGGGCATTCTGTAAATACTAATGAGAACTACTATCAATTCGACGTCGTTTTGGTATTATTACGACAGTTTTGGTGTTTTTTCGTCCTGGAGATGAAGAGTGGGAAATAATTTGATGCAGACGGACCTTTCCGTCTGGGGGATGTATCATCACGCCGATATCGTGGTAAAGATTGTCATGATCGGCCTGATTCTGGCGTCAGTGGTTACCTGGGCTATTTTCTTCAGCAAAAGCGCAGAGCTGCTGAGCCAAAAGCGCCGCCTCAAGCGCGAGCAGCAGCAACTGGCTGCCGCCCGCTCCCTGAACGACGCCTCAGAAATGGCGGCCTCCTTCCACAAAAAAAGCCTCAGCCAGCAGCTGATTAACGAAGCGCAAAACGAGCTGGAGCTTTCCGCAGGCAGTGAAGATAACGAAGGCATTAAAGAGCGTACCGGTTTTCGCCTGGAGCGCCGCGTGGCGGCCGTTGGGCGTCACATGGGCCGCGGCAACGGTTATCTTGCAACCATCGGCGCGATTTCGCCGTTTATCGGCCTGTTCGGCACCGTGTGGGGCATTATGAACAGCTTTATCGGCATCGCCCAGTCGCAGACTACCAACCTCGCCGTTGTGGCGCCAGGCATCGCCGAAGCGCTGCTCGCCACGGCGATTGGTCTTGTCGCCGCTATTCCGGCGGTGGTCATTTACAACATCTTCGCCCGCATGATCGGCAGCTATAAAGCCACCCTCGGCGACGTCGCCGCGCAGGTGCTGCTGCTGCAAAGCCGCGACCTGGACTTAGGCGCCAGCTCACAGGCTCATCCGGTGCGTCCGGCTCAGAAACTGCGCGTAGGTTAATGCCCCATGGCGATGCGTCTTAACGAAAACCTCGACGATAACGGCGAAATGCACGAAATCAACGTCACGCCGTTTATCGACGTGATGCTGGTGCTGCTGATTATCTTCATGGTAGCCGCGCCGCTTGCCACGGTGGATGTGAAGGTGAACCTGCCCGCCTCCACCAGTCAGCCGCAGCCGCGCCCTGAAAAACCGGTTTATCTGTCAGTAAAAGCGGATAAGACCATGTATCTCGGCAACGATCAGGTGACGAAAGACACCATGATTACTGCGCTGAACGCGGCCACCGCCGGCAAGAAAGATACCACCGTCTTTTTCCGCGCGGATAAAACCGTGGATTACGAAACGATGATGAACGTGATGGATACGCTGCATCAGGCGGGATATCTGAAGATTGGCCTGGTAGGCCAGGAAGTCACGAAGAAGTAATCGTGTGCAAAATGAAAAGGCGCGGCGAATGTCGCGCTTTTTTTATGGGCGCTTTTGGCGGTGGGGGTTGAGCGCGGACAGCGTTATCTGGTGGGTGGCGCTGCGCCTGCCGCCATGTTCGTCATATCCCTTAGCCGCAATGATAACCGCCCGTCACGCCGTGCACTTCAGCGGTCACGTAGCTTGATTCCTGGCTTGCCAGATAAACATAAACCGGCGCCACTTCCGCAGGCTGGCCGGCGCGCTTCATCGGCGTCGGCTGGCCGAAGCTGGGTATCACCTCCTGAGTCTGCCCGCCAGTCACCTGCAATACCGTCCAGATGGGGCCGGGCGCGACAATGTTCACGCGAATGCCTTTCTCCGCCACCTGCTTCGCCAACCCGCGGCTGTAATTCATGATAGCCGCCTTGGTCGAGGCGTAATCCAGCAGGTTGGGGTTCGGCTGGTAGGCTTCAATAGAAGAGGTGGTGATAATGCTGGCGCCCGGTTTCAGGTGCGGGATCGCCTCCTGGGTTATCCAGAACAGGGCGAAAACGTTAGTGGCGTAGGTGCGCTGGAACTGCTCGCTGGTCAGATCCGCAATACGGGTGACGGCGGTCTGCTTGCCTGCCACCAGCGCCATAATATCAAGCCCGCCCAGTTCCTGAACCGCGCGCTGCACCAGCTCGCGGGCAAACGCTTCCTCACAGATATCGCCGGGGATCAGTATCGCCCTGCGGCCTGCTTGCTCAATCAGCGCTTTGACCTGGTCGGCATCTTCCTGCTCTTCAGGCAGATAGTTTATCGCCACGTCCGCCCCTTCCCGGGCGAAGGCGATGGCGGCGGCGCGCCCGATGCCGGAATCGCCCCCGGTCACCAGCGCTTTACGGCCCGTTAATCTTTCCCGCCCCACATAGGTTTTCTCGCCGCAGTCCGGCACGGGACTCATTTTGGATTGCAGGCCCGGCGCGGGCTGCTCCTGGTTCGGATAGTCGCCGTTGAAGTATTGCGTGGTGGGATCCTGAATCTGCGTCTGGTCATTAGGCATACGGTGTCTCCACTTCTCAGAGTTTAAAAACGTCCTCTTAAGGGTAGTGTGTTATTCTGAGGTGGGTAGCATTGGTGGGTTATTATTATTTAGGTGTCGCTTAAGCCAGACGTTTGTTCTGAGAAGGGTTTTGCGGCGCGTTAATGAAAAAGGGGGCCTACCGCCCCCTTTATGTTGAACCGTTACCCGGCTGCAGGGCAGCGCGGGTTTTCAGTTGTTAGCTCAGGTGCTCGCCACCGGTTACGCCGTGCACTTCGGCGGTCACGTAGCTTGATTCCTGGCTTGCCAGATAAACATAAATCGGCGCCAGTTCCGCAGGCTGACCGGCGCGTTTCATCGGCGTCTGCTGGCCGAACTGCGGGATTTTCTCCTGCGGCTGACCGCCGCAAATTTGCAGCGGCGTCCAGATGGGGCCCGGCGCCACGATATTCACGCGAATGCCTTTTTCCGCCACCTGCTTCGCAAGGCCGCGGCTGTAGTTCAGGATAGCCGCCTTAGTGGAGGCGTAATCAAGCAGGTGCGGGCTTGGCTGGTAAGCCTGAATGGAGGAGGTGGTGATAATGCTGGCGCCCGGTTTCAGGTGCGGGATAGCCTCCTGGGTAATCCAGAACAGCGCGAAAACGTTGGTCGCGTAAGTTTTCTGGAACTGCTCGCTGGTTAGCTCGGAAATCTGCTCGACAGCGGTTTGCTTACCGGCGACCAGCGCCAGAATGTCCAGCCCGCCCAGTTCCTGAATGGCGCGACGCACCAGATCGCGGGCAAACTGTTCATCGGTTAAATCGCCCGGGATCAAGACCGCCTTACGACCGGCTTCCTCAATCAGCTTTTTCACCGCTTCAGCATCTTCCTGCTCGGCAGGCAGATAGTTGATGACCACATCCGCGCCTTCACGCGCGTAAGCGATGGCGGCGGCGCGTCCGATACCTGAATCACCGCCAGTAACCAGGGCCTTGCGACCTTTAAGGCGTCCGCTTCCGACGTAACTCTGCTCACCGCAATCCGGCACCGGATCCATTTTTGCCTGCACGCCCGGCGCGGGCTGCGTTTGTTTAGGATATTCGCCGGTGAAGAACTGGGTGGTAGGGTCCTGAATTTTCGTCTGATCGTTTGCCATTAGATCGCTCCTCTGTTTAAAAGACACCTCTTAAGGGTAGTGTCTTCTGCTGCGCTGTCGAAAATTCTCGGGATATTCCGGTTATTCGTCAGGCTGACGCATGTCTTCAGAAAAGAGAAGCCGCCGCTTAAGAGCGAAGAGAAAGGGGACTTTCAGCAGAGGTTACGGCTTTGACGGGGGAACTGGCGCAACCCGCGGCGGCGCGACAACCGGTTTTGAATAGGTGGCGCTCCAGGGCGCCTGAGGGGCAGGCTCTACGTTCGCAGGCGGCATCGCTTCAGGCGCGGCGGGTTCAGCGTGTGAAGGAACAACGGGCTGCGCGACCACCGTTTGCGGCGTAATCGCGGCGGCTGGCGGCGTTGCGCTGGCGGGCGCGGTGGGTTTAACCGTGGAGGTTTTACAGGTGCCTTCGGCGAGCGTTCGGCTTAACATCAGCGTCGAGGCTTCCTGCGCCTTAATCTGCTGATAATTCTCCTCTAACTGCACCATAATTTGCGATTTCAACTCGGGATAGCGGTTAATAATCTCCAGCAGCACTGCGCCGTATACCTCTTCTTTAACCCGCAGCGGATAAATTTCACGGCGATTTTGCCACTTAAGGTGCACCAGCGCGGAGGGAATCGTCACCATGGCTCGCGTATACTCGGCGATAGCCTGGTCGCGGGCATATATTAACGCCTGCTGGTTCTGACTTAAGATAAATTTCTGTTCAACCTGTTTATCTAAAGCGAAATAAATATCGTTATTGGTTATTTCGGCCACGCCCGTTAATCCTCGAACTGATAAAATAGCGGCGTCGCTTTTTCCCTGGTGATGAGATTAAGCCAAATTTTATTACCCGCTTCATTGATGTGCGCCGTTTTCGCCGCAATCAGTTCCGCCAGTTCTTCCGCGTTTATGGTTTTATCTTCGACCAGGCCGTTCAATACTTTAGCGAAAGTTTCGATTTTAACCACACAGAACAGGCGTTCTTTTATATGGCGATCATGTTCTTCAAGCAGCATGTTGCCGCTTTGCCCGGCTCGTGATTTACTGGTTAAAATATCACTTTCGTAATCGGCGAGCGTTGGCTTTCCTTTAGTTAAATTTTCACTGCTTTCATCAGTCGCCGGCTGCGTCTCAGGAGTGGGAATATGATAGCGCGCCGGCACAATATTGTCGGGCAACATAATAATATTTCCTTTAATTTCAGAAAGGTAAATTAGAAGGCAGGGCGGTTTGCGTTGACAATAACATGCCGCAAAATTAAAATCAAAGAAAACGGAGCCTGCGCATGAGCACTATTTTTTATTGTGTCATCACCTTGCTGTTACTTTTATGCGTCGTTCTTTTATTAATGAAAGAGAGTGAGCGCAATACTACCGAAAACAGTGAAG
Organism: Franconibacter sp. IITDAS19; assembly: GCF_023079515.1. Classification (NCBI taxonomy): domain Bacteria; kingdom Pseudomonadati; phylum Pseudomonadota; class Gammaproteobacteria; order Enterobacterales; family Enterobacteriaceae; genus Franconibacter; species Franconibacter sp. IITDAS19. Next base: position 204,300 of record NZ_JALJCP010000003.1, read on the forward strand.
CCGCGAACCCATCCTCGCCGCAAAACCGACAAAAGGGTGAGGAACATTTCTCCGTATTGCTTAACGCCATTACGCCGGGCTGGTATTGGCGTGTCAATCATGAATATAGCGACTTTATTAACGCCACCATTAAAAAAATGAGTTTTGAAGAACTTAACGCAACGCCAGGTTTATTTGAGGCGCAGCGTCGGTGCAGCAATCTTAATTCCGCGGTGTATAAATATTACGATAATTTAAAAAAACGCTGTCTGAATGGCGAGCTGGTGATGTTTTCCGATATCGAAGTATTGAATTTACGTCATTGTTTCCATGAGTTTAGCATTGAGGCCTATCCGGCGCTGGTCGCCATCGTCTGGCCGCAGTATCAACGTCCACAGGTCTCCCTGTCCGACGTGTAGCGGCGGGCGTGGTTGCCAGCCGTCAACCTTTCTGCGTTATACTTAGCGTCTTTGGGTTAACTTCCAGGACGCTATGGAACGCTTTTTAGAAAACGCAATGTACGCCTCTCGCTGGCTTCTCGCCCCGGTCTATTTCGGTTTATCCCTGGCCTTGCTGGCGCTGACCGTCAAGTTCTTCCAGGAAATTTTCCACGTTCTGCCCAATGTGCTCACCATGGCGGAGGCCGATCTCATTCTGATGCTGCTGTCGCTGGTGGACATGACGCTGGTTGGCGGGCTGCTGGTGATGGTGATGTTCTCCGGCTATGAGAACTTCGTTTCACAGCTGGATATCGCCGACCATAAAGAGAAGCTGAACTGGCTTGGCAAAATGGACGCCACCTCGCTGAAGAACAAAGTGGCGGCGTCGATTGTCGCTATCTCTTCCATTCACCTGCTGCGGGTGTTTATGGATGCCAAAAACGTGCCGGACAATAAGCTGATGTGGTATGTCATTATCCACCTCACCTTCGTGCTCTCCGCCTTCGTGATGGGCTATCTCGACAAGCTCACGCGCCACGACCACTAAGCAAAACCCACGGCCCGCACCGTGGGTTTTTTTATGCGCAGCCTGCGTTTATTTATCCGACGACGCCTGCCAGAGGTTCAGCTCGCCATCGGCGACATGTTCGTCGATTTTCGCAAGCTCCTCAGTGCTGAACGACAGGTTCGCCAGCGCCTGCACATTCTCTTCAATTTGCTCGGGGCGGCTTGCGCCAATCAGCACCGAGGTGACGCGCGCATCTTTTAAGAGCCAGCTGAGCGCCATCTGCGCCATGCTCTGACCGCGGCGCTGCGCCATCTCGTTCAGCAGCCGCAGGCTGTTGAGGTTCTGCTCCGTCAGCATGTTTTCCGTCAGGCCGCGCGCTTTTTTGCCTTCATACTGCATGCGCGACCCTTGCGGAATGCCGTTGAGGTATTTACCGGTCAGCAGCCCCTGCGCCAGCGGGGTGAAGGCGATGCAGCCCGCGCCGTTGCGCTCAAGCGTCTCCAGCAGCCCGCTTTTATCCACCCAACGGTTCAGCAAGTTATAGGAAGGTTGGTGGATCAGCAGCGGCACTTTCCATTCGCGCAGCAACTCCGCCATCTTTTGCGTACGTTCCGGCGAATAAGAGGAGATGCCGACATAGAGCGCCTTGCCGCTCTGCACCGCCTGCGCCAGGGCGGCGGCGGTCTCTTCCATCGGCGTGCTTTCATCAACGCGGTGCGAGTAGAAAATATCGACATAGCCCAGCCCCAGGCGTTGCAGGCTCTGGTCGAGGCTTGCCAGCAGGTATTTACGCGACCCGCCGGCGCCGTAGGGGCCCGGCCACATGTCGTAACCCGCTTTGGTGGAGATAATCAGCTCATCGCGATAGGGCGCGAAGTCGGTTTTCAGCAGGCGGCCGAAATTCTCTTCTGCGCTGCCGGGCGGTGGGCCGTAGTTGTTGGCGAGGTCGAAATGGGTAATGCCCAGGTCAAACGCTTTATGCAGCAGCGCGCGCTGGGAATCCAGCGTGCTGCCGTGGCCGAAGCTGTGCCACAGGCCAAGCGACAGCGCAGGCAGTTGCAGCCCGCTGCGGCCGCAAAAACGGTATTGCATCCGCTCGTAGCGGGCAGGGTCGGCAAGGTACGGCATGGTTTCTCCTTCTTCCAGAGTTATTATTTGAAACGTTGTTTCTATATTAGCGAGTCGCCGGGAGAGGACAAGCGCGCGGCATCATACATTTGGCTGATAATGCGCCGCGTCTTTAGGTAATTTCCTGCGCGTGTGCTTCGCTTATAGGGCCGAATCGTACTGAAAGAAGGGAGCGCCCATGACCCGCCTGACCGCTAAAGATTTTCACCAGCAACTGCTCGATTACTACGACTACTACGCCCACGGCAAAATCACCAAGCGTGAATTTTTGCAGCTGGCGGCGAAATATGCCGTCGGCGGCATGACGGCGCTGGCGTTGTTCGACCTGCTCAAACCCAACTACGCGCTGGCCCAGCAGGTGGAGTTCACCGACCCGGATATTTATCCGCAGTATATTCACTACCCATCGCCCAACGGCCACGGACAGGTGCGCGGCTATCTGGTGTTGCCGAAGAAGGCAAACGGCAAAGCGCCCGCCGTGGTGGTGGTGCACGAAAATCGCGGTCTGAATCCCTACATTGAAGATGTGGCGCGCCGTGTGGCGAAGGCGGGTTTTATCGCGCTGGCGCCGGACGGTCTTTCTTCCGTGGGCGGCTATCCGGGCAACGATGATGAAGGGCGGGAATTGCAGCAAAAAGTCGATCCGCAAAAGCTGATGAACGACTTTTTCGCCGCCATTGAATTTATGATGCAGCACGAAGGGGCGTCCGGAAAGGTAGGCATTACCGGCTTCTGCTATGGCGGCGGCGTGGCGAATGCGGCGGCGGTGGCGTATCCTGAACTGGCCGCCGCAGTGCCTTTTTACGGACGACAGCCGCCCGCGCAGGATGTCGCGAAAATTAACGCGCCGCTGCTGCTCCATTATGCTGAACTCGATACCCGCATCAACGAAGGCTGGCCTGCTTACGAGGCGGCGTTGAAAAAAGCCGGGAAAACCTACGAAGCTTATATCTACCCTGGCGTTAATCACGGTTTTCATAATGATTCCACGCCGCGTTATGACAAGGCGGCGGCGGAACTCGCCTGGAACCGCACCATCGCGTGGTTCCATAAATACCTTGCCTGAAATATCTCACCTCGCGCCTGTCATATAACCGAAACAGGCGCGAAATAATTACGTGACGTTATTATGACAATCCTGCGTTTCTGCCTGGAATAAGCCGAGTCTCAACGGCAGGCAAATCGCATTGTCTATACTGAAAGGCGCGTTTGGCCTGAGTTTTATATTTTTCATTAAGGGAGAACAGAATGGAGATACTTCAGCAAACCAATTTTATACGGTTACTGACCTCGCCGTCATTCTGGACCAATGTGTTGCTGGTTGTCGTTATTACAGCGGTGACCTACTGGGTGGCGAATAAGATCCTGGCGGTGCTGCATAAAAGAATCGCCAACTGGACGAAAGACCATGAGAGCGCCGCGCTTTACCACGTTTTTCTCGACGTTATCAGTAAAACCCGCAAAGCGTTAATTCTCATCGCCGCCTTCTTATTCAGCCTTCAGTTTGTCACGCTGTCTGACCGGCTGCACAGCCTGATATCCCACGCCTGGTTTCTGGTGCTGGCGCTGCAAATCGCCATGTGGCTCGATCAGGCCGTTCAGTCGTGGATGCGCCATTCGCTGCTGCGGCCCGGCCTGCACCGCAACCCGGTTACGCTGATTATTCTTGGGTTGATGATCCGCGCGCTTATCTGGTCCATTATGCTGCTTTCTATTCTGGCCAATGCCGGAGTGGATATTACCGCGCTGGTGGCAAGCCTCGGGGTTGGCGGTATCGCCATTGCGCTGGCGGTGCAGACGGTATTAAGCGACGTATTCGCCTCGCTCTCTATCGGTTTTGATAAACCGTTTGAAATTGGCGACTTTATTGTCTTTAACGATGTTTCCGGCACCATTGAACATATCGGTTTAAAAACCACGCGTATTCGCAGCTTAAGCGGCGAACAAATAGTTTGCGCTAATGCCATTCTGCTCCAGCAGACAATTCACAACTATAAGCGCATGCAAACTCGCCGAATTGTTTTCACCTTCGGCATTGCCTATTCCACGCCGCCGGAAAAAATCCGTAAAATTGGCCCGATGGTAAAAAATGTTATTGAAAGTATTAAAGAGACGAAATTCGACCGCGCCCACTTTTCGGTATTCGATCAGGATCGCCTGACCTTCGAAGTGGTGCATATTCTTAATACGGCCGATTACAATAAATATATGGATATTCAGCAGGAAATTAACCTGCGTATTATGGAAGAGCTGGAAGCGTTGGGTGTGAAGCTCGCTATTCCGAGCCGAATTATTATTCCAGCCGAACAGCCGGAAGATGAGCCGCAGGAGCAGGAACGCCTGCGCGCTTAAAACATGAAGGGCGGCAATCCGCCGCCCTGTTTATTCCGCCAGCGCCACGCCGTTTTTCCCGGCGTGTTTTACGCGGTACATCGCCTCGTCGGCGTGGCGCAGCGCCTCGTTAAAATCCTCATCCCGCCGCACTTCATAAATGCCAATCGATGCGCCAATCTGCGCCGTGCCGTTATCCAGCTCAAAGGGCGTAAGCGCGGCGTCCAGGCAGCCGCGCGCGGCGGTGTCGGTCAACGGATGGCGCAGGCTGAAGGGCAGCAGCAGGATAAATTCGTCGCCGCCGAGCCGGCCGATTTCTACCCCCGGCGGGCAGGCTTCGCGCATGCGCTGAGCAAGCTGAATAAGCACCACGTCGCCGCTGCGGTGGCCGAGCGTGTCGTTCACATGTTTAAAGTTATCCAGATCGATAAACGCCACGCTGAGCGGCCCCTGCGGCTGTAAAGCGTCAAAGCGGCTTTGCAGCGCGTGACGGTTGGCGAGGCCGGTTAGCGGATCGTGGTTCGCAAGCTTCGCCAGCTGCGCTTCATACTGTTTTTCTTTGGTCATGTCGATATGCGTGCCGGTCACTTTCAACGGGCTGCCTTCGGCATCCCACTCGGTGACGCGCCCGCGATCGAGCACCCAGGTAACGGTGCCGTTTTTATGCTGCATGCGGTGCAGCGCTTCATAAAAAGGGGCTTTACCCTCAAGGTGGTTATAAAACGCCGCCAGCACCATCGCCCGGTCTTCCGGGTGCAGGTGCTCGCGCCAGACGTCAAAGTGGGCGCTCAGCTCTTTAGGCTGATAGCCGAGCATCGAGCCCCAGCGGCGGTTGTAGATAATCAGCTTGCCGCTGGGAATATCCAGTTGCCACAGGCACAGGCCGGTGCCGTCCAGCGCCGCGCTAAGCTTGTGGCGGGCGTCATGGGCGATTCGCTTTAACCGGGCGTTGTGTTTTTTCAGGTTCTGGATCTGCTGTTTAAGCGCGAGTTCGGACATCGATAAGCATTGTGAATAAATAATGCCCATTTTTGGCAGGAGTGATTGAGCTTGTAAATATGGCGTGAAAAATAAGATACCCCCGCCCGCAGGCGAGGGTCAGGCGCGGACGTGACGCTCTCTGGCGACCGTCAGCGCCAGTAGGATAAGCAGCGCGCCGCCTACCTGCGACAGCGTCATCACTTCGCCATACCACAGCGCCGAGAAAACAGCCGCCCACACCGGCTCCATCAGCATGATGAGCCCGCCGTTGGGCGTATAGGCCAGCCGCTGCGCATAGTTTTGTAAAAAGAAGCGCAGGCAGGTGGGAATGAGAATGCTGAGCGCAAGCCATGTCCAGGCGGGGGCATTGAGCGCGGTGGGCCACGGCTCGAGCCACAGGCTCACCGGCAACGCCAGCAGGCCCACCGCCATCATCTGCATGGCGGCGAACAGCACCACCGGCTGGTCGGCAGCGAAGCGGTTATTCAGGCTGAAGTAAAAGGCGAAAATCGCCGCCGCGCCAAAAAACCAGAGCTGGCCCGCCTCGAACTGCCACTGGAGAAAGCCGTTACCCACCAGCAGCGCAATGCCGGGCAGGGCGAGCAGCAGGGCGAACCCGATGCGCTTCGACAGCGCCTGGCGGAACAACAGCCACCCTGCGAACGGCACCAGCAGCGGCCCGAGGCAGGTGAGAAACGCGCCAACGCCCAGCGCGGTCGTGAGATGCAGCGCCACAATCCAGCACATCATCGAGCCGCAAATCAGGCTGCCGATGGCGAAGGCGGGCCACAGGCTGCGCCGCCATTCGCGCCGGTCGGCGGCGGGCGCCGCCAGGCCCAGCAGCAGGCCGCCCGCCAGAAAGCGCACGGCGATAAAAAAGACCGGCGGCAGCGCGCCGAGCGCCTCTTTGGAGAAGATCCAGCCCGCCCCGGCGCAGAGCGTCACCAGCAGCAGCAGGCTTTCGCTTTTGCGCGCAGGCAGCATGGCCGCGCCGCTTCGCGCCATCATGCGAGCGCGTCGCGCAGGAACGCAATGCTCTGGCGCATCGGCTCAAGCGGCTCCTGCCAGTAGCGCCCGCCGGCTATCTCAAGCGACAGCAAACCGTTATAGCCGCCTTCGCGAAGGGCGCTGAGGTAGCTTTTCAGCGGCAGGTTGCCGTCGCCGAGCGCCAGATGGCCCGCAGGGGTGCCGTCGATAAAATGGCAGTGGCGCAGCTTCGGCCCGAAGGCGTTGAGGTAATCCGTCACGCTGTCGCCGCCCACCGCCATGCCGACGATATCCAGCGCCGCGTCAAGCGCAGGCGAACTGACTTCGTTAACCAGAGACGCCAGTTCATGCACAGTGCTGGCGAGGTTACTCTCGCGCGGCTGCAATACCTCCAGCACCAGCGTCACGCCGCGGCTTTCCGCAAGGTGCGCCAGCTGCGCCAGGGCGTCCACCGCGCGGCTGCGCGCCGCGGCGGGCTCATCCTCTTCATAACCCCAGCCTGGGGTCATAAACAGCAGCGGCGACCCAAGGCTTTCGCATATCTCCAGGCTACGGCGGAAATAGTTAATGCTGTACTCCCGCTGCTGCGGGTTTTCGGCGGCGATATTGACCGGGTAGACGCACTGCTCCGGCGTGAAACAGGCGAGCTTCAGTTCGCGCGCCGCCAGTTCCCGCCTGAGTGTTTGCAGGTCCGCTTCCTGCACGGTGTCGATATGCAGGTGCGGCGCAACGCCCCACAGTTCAAACCACTGCACGCCGAGCGCGGCGACATCGTCCAGGCAGTGGTTCAGCCGGTAGTGCGAATAGGTAAAGTTGGTGGCGCAGATATGGCTGGCGTTAAGCATGATTATTCCTCGCTGATGGGGTTGAGCACGCGTTGTAAAAACTCGCGGGTGCGCGGGTGGGAAGGATTGGTCAGCACCTGGCGCGCCGGGCCTTCTTCGGTCACCACGCCGCCATCGATAAACACCACGCGGTCGGCCACTTCGCGGGCGAAGGCGATTTCGTGGGTTACCACCACCATCGTCATCCCCTGATTCGCCAGCTCGCGCATCACTTTCAGCACGTCGCCTACCAGTTCCGGGTCGAGCGCCGAGGTGGGTTCGTCGAACAAAATGGCCCGAGGGCGCATCGCGAGCGCACGGGCTATCGCCACGCGCTGCTGCTGGCCGCCGGAGAGATCCTGCGGGTATGAATGCGCCTTGTGGTCCATCCCCACCTGTTTAAGCAGCTCCATGCCATATTCCCGGGCGGGGCCGGGGCGCTCGCCTTTGACGTAAATCGGTCCTTCGGTGACATTCTCCAGCACCGTGCGGTGCGGGAAGAGGTTAAAGCGCTGGAAGACCATCGCCACCTCGCCGCGCACCTGGCTTAGCGCGCGCTCGCTGCCGTCCACCCGCACGCCGTCGAAAATAATCTCGCCGCTCTGGTAGTTCTCAAGCCCGTTGATGCAGCGCAGCAGGGTCGACTTGCCGGAGCCGGAAGGGCCGATGATGCAAACCACCTCCTGGCGGTTGATGGTTAAGTTGATGCCGTTCAGCACGTGCACCGCGCCGTAACTTTTATGGACGTTGCGATATTCAATCATCAGTGGCTCCGACGCTTGTTCATGGCGTGTTCCACCCGGCGGCACAGCCACATCAGCGGCCAGCACATCACCAGATAGAGCAGGGCGACCAGCGTGAAAACGGTGGTGTTCTGGAAGGTCGCCGAGGCGAGCAGCTTCCCTTGCAGCGAAAGTTCCGCCACGGTGATGGTGGAGGCGAGCGAGCTGTCCTTGAGCATCATCACCATGGTGTTGCCGTAGGAGGGCCAGATAATCTTGATGGCCTGCGGCAAAATAACGCGGCGCATCATCAGGCGCTTCGACATGCCAAGCGTCTGCGCCGCCTCGATCTGCCCCTTGTCGATAGCCTGAATGCCGGCGCGGAAATCCTCCGCCTGGTAAACCGAATAGGCGATGCCGAGGCCGATAATGGCGGCGGTCAGCGCCGACATCTCGATACCGATATCGGGCAGCACAAAGTAGATATAGAAAAGCTGAACCAGCATCGGGATGCCGCGCAGCACGTTAACCACCGCGCCGCTCACCAGGCGCAGCGGACGGTGGGCCGAAAGGCGCATCAGCGCCCACGTCAGCCCGAGCAGGGTCGAGAGGATAAGCGAACAAAAGGTAACCAGTACCGTGTATTTCACCCCCTCCACCAGGATGGGGAGGGCGGTGGCGCTGAAGGTAAAAAAGTCGTTCATCGCGGTTCCTGTCACGGGGTATCAGGGGCTGCGCCCCCTTGTTTTAATTAAGCTTCCACTTTTCCAGCAGCGCCGTAATCTCACCGTTGCTCTGCATGGTGGCGATGGCTTCGTTAAGCTTCGCCAGCTGCTGCGCTTCGTCCTTGCGCACGCCAAGCCCGAGCGAGCCAGGCAGCACCGGCTTGTAACTTTTCACCAGCCGCACGTTGGGATATTCGCCAAGCGAGAGGTAATAGGCCATGGAAGGGGTATCGCCAAAGCCCGCTTTGATGCGCCCGGCGTTCACGTCTTTCATGATGCCGGTGAGGGTGTCGTAAGCTTTCACATCCTTGAAGATGTTGGCCTGCTTGAGCGGCTCGATAAAAATCGTGCCCATCTGCGCGCCCACTACCGCGCCCGGCAACTCTTTAAAGGAGGTGTAGTCTTTGGTGTCCTCTTTACGCACGATCATCCCTTCGCCGTAGCTATACACTGGCGTGGTGAAATCGATCACTTTTTTGCGCGGCTCGGTGATGTACATGCCGGTGGCGATAAGGTCTATCTTGCCGGTGCGCAGCGCCGGAATAAGCGCCGAGAAATCCATCGCCTTAAATTCCACCTCATAACCCGCGTGCTTTGCGGCCTGGCGGGCGATATCCAGCATAAAGCCGTCCAGCTCATGGGTTTTCGGGTTCAGAAAGGAGATGGGAATGCCGTTGGCTTCGGTGCCGACCACCAGCTTTTCGGCGGCCCCGGCGGGTAAGGCAAGCGAGAGTGCGGCCAACAGCGCTACTGAACAGGCTAAGGTTTTCATCTTCATGTCTTGCTCCACGTAAAAAAGGTTGGATTGCAGCCCGCCTGCGGCGGCGCGTTATGGCATTGCGACTACGGTTGTTGTTTTGCCTCCGGCGGCAACGGCGTTAGCGGCACGCCGCTGCCGAATGCGCCGAGGCGTTCGCAAACCCGCGCCGAGGCGAGAGCCGCATCGTGCGCGGCGTCGGCAAGCGTCGCCCCCTGGCCAAGCTTCACCAGCAGCGTGGCGATAAACGCATCCCCCGCGCCGAGGCTGTCGACAATCTGCGTCGGCAGCGCGGGCTGGCGGTGGCGTTCGCCCCGGTGGCTGATAATCGCGCCGTCCGCGCCCTGCGTGACCAGCACGGTGGCGACGCCCGCCGCGTGCGCGTTGGCAATCAGCGTTTCAATCGCCTGCGGCGTGCTGCCGCTGCGCGAAAAGGTGGCGACCTGCACCCAGCGAAGCAGCGGCTCGGCCCAGGCGTCGTCGCGCGAGCCGAAGTCGAACGAGAGCGGCGCGCAGGCGGCAAGCTGGGGAAGCTGCGCTTCCAGCCCGCTGTAATCGCTGGTGTGCAGCAGGTCGAAGCCCGCAAGCCACGCCAGGTCCGCCTCGCTCAGCCGCAGCTGGTAAGGCGGCGGCACGGAGCCGACGAAAAAGCGGTTGCCTTCGGCGTCGATATCGATTTGCGAAAGCGCGTTAAAGCTTTCGTTGATCCGCACGCGGCTGATGTCCACCCCTTCAGCGCAAAGCGCGTGGCGAATCACGCCCGCCGGAATATCGTTGCCGGTGATGCCGAGGTAGGCGGCCTGCGCCCCGGCCTGGCGGCCAAAAACCGCGAAGTTGAGCGCATTGCCGCCCGCGAACATCAGGTCGCAGTGCAGGTAGCGGTCAATCACGTTGTCACCCACTCCACAAATTCGCATAGCTATCAATATTCCACTTTGTACATGTAACGGCGGTCGTCGAGAGAGTGGCCGGTGTGATGCTCCAGGTGATCTGCAAGACGCGTGCCCATCAGGCCCAGCGCGATGGCGGCGAAGCGCGCTTTCACTTCTGGCACCGCGCCCGGCAGGGTAAAGCCAGCGGCGTCAAACACATGGACGTTTTCGGTGTAGCGGCGGGCGAAGTCGATGGCGCGCTGCGTCATGGCGCGGCTGTCGTCATCGGCGTGGAACACCACCAGATGCGCGCCCGGCAAAATCATCTCAAACGGGCCGTGGCAGAAATCCCCCGCCAGCACCGGGGTGGCGTTGCGCCACTGCATCTCCATCAGGTAGCAGTAGGAAAGCGTGTAGGCCGCGCCGTAGTTCGCGCCAGCGGCGGTAACGTAAATATCGCCGCCCTTCGCGATGGATTTCGCAATGGCGTCGCCGACGGCTTCTTGTTTATCGAGGTACTGTTGCAGCGCCGCGGGCAGCGCGGGCAGGGCGGCGCGCCAGGCGCTGACGTCCACGTTATCCACGCGCTCCAGCAGTTCAATCACCAGTTGCAGCAGCAGAAGCTGTTTGCCTGGCGTCACGGTGCGCGGGCTGTGGTAAACCAGCGCGGTGTCGGCGGTATTGGCGAGCGGCGTGTTCAGCTCCTGGCTTAGCGAAACCACATACGCGCCGTAAGATTTTGCAAAGTCTGCCGCCTGCGCCGTTTCCGGCGTGGCGCCGGAGTGCGAGGAGAGGATCACCAGCGACGACGCCCCCAGACGAGCAGGCGGCAGCGCCATAAACTCCGCCGCGTTCAGGTTCCACGCCTGAAGCGTTTTACTGTGGCGGCAGAGCAGGGCGTGGGCATGCACAGAAGAAGAGAATGAGCCGCCGCAGCCGACAAAATAGATATCTTTCAGCGGGCGGGAGGCGACCGCCTCTGCGATGCCGGCGATGGCGTTTTTCTGCGCCAGCACTTTCTCAAGCGTCGGGATGAAGTCCGCTTCCAGCGGGCGCAGCGGCAGTGAAGCTGTGGTGTTTTGCGTCATGTTGGTTTACCTGTCCGTCTCGGTTGTTATGGGTGTGATAACGTTATCAGTCCGTCTGCAAAATAAACCCGCGATTTACAGCAGCGGGTGGATTATCCTAAAATGAGAGAACGTTATCACACGGTGAATAATTCGCCGGTGTTAAAAAATTGTCAATGATCTTTTTCTTATGATTTCGCCGGAAATCGATAACCTCCGGGAACAGAAAAGCGGAGCAGACAAGACGTCTTATGAACAAGAAAAATAACCGAATCACCGTGAAAGACGTGGCGCGCAAGGCGGGAGTTTCCACCGCGGCGGCGGGCCGGGCGCTGGGAGGTTACGGCTACGTCAGCGAGGAGCTGCGTGAAAAAATCATGCGCGCCGCCGAAGAGCTGGGCTATGTGGCAAACCAGGTGGCGCGGGCGATGATCACCGGCAAAAGCCAGACTATCGGCGTCGTGGGCGCGGACATCAGCAACCCCTTTTTCGCCGAGGCGCTGCGCGGCATCAGCGATATCGCTCGTCGCCACGAGTTCGGCGTGCTTATCACCAGCAGCGACGAAGACGTGCCGCGCGAGCAGGAGGCGGTGCGCATTCTGCTGGAGAAACAGGTGGACGGGCTTATCGTCTCGCCTGCCGACATCAACAATTGCCGCCACCTCGACCAGGCCATCGCCCAGGGCATTCCGGTGGTGCTGCTCGACCGTAAGCTGCCGACGCTCGCCGCCGACGCGGTGCTTATCGATAACGTGCACGCCAGCCGCGAAGCCACGCGCTACCTGCTAAGCTGCGGCCATCGCCGCATCGCCATCATCACCGAGCTAAGCTCGGACTACGATACGCAACTGGCGCTGGAGCCGGAGAAGTTTGCGACGATCAACGCCGACCGGCTTAACTCCAGCGGCGCGCGCCTGCTCGGCTACCTGCTGGCGCACCACGAAGCGGGCGTGGCGGTGGAGAAAACCTTAATCCGCCGCACCGGCAAATACTGCGCCCAGCGCGCATTTGAAGAGACGCTGGCGGTGCTGGACGACGCCGCGCCCACGGCGGTTTTCGCGGTGGATAACGTCATGACCCAGGGCGCCTGGCGCGCGGTGCGCGAGCGCGGCATCGCCGTGCCGCAAAAGCTCTCTTTCTTCGCCTTCGACGAACTCGACTGGCTGACGCTCACCACCCCGCGCATTTCCACCGTCGCGCAGCCGATTCACCACATGGGCGTGCATGCCGCCGAGCTGCTTTTCAGGCGCATACGTGAGACAGATTTGCCTGTCTCATGGCAAACGTATCAGGTGGAGATGAAGCTGCGCGAGTCGGTGGCGACGATCGCGGTGAAAGTAAAAGGATAACGTTCTCCGACGCGCTTAGCGCCGGTGCGTATTCACCACCTGGCCGATGCCTTCGCCTTCCAGCGCGTGCGCCGGGTCGGCGAAGAAGTCGATGTTGAAGTACGTCTCATCTGTCAGCAGCTCGATGCGGTGCCAGTACTGCGGCGGGCTGATGCCGAAATGTCCGGCTTCGATAACCACTTCGATTTCCGGCGTTTCGTCATGCTGGTGGTGAAAACCGATGTATTTCACCGCGCCTGCCATCACCGAAAGACGGCCGTAAACCCCTTTTTTGGTGTTGTGGTGGGTAAGCAGCGCCTGCGGCACCGTCTCTTTGTTCCAGAACGGGGTGGAACGGGTGTGACGAAAGTGGAAGGGAATTTGGTGTGCCATAATTTTCTCCTCGGGAAAGGCCCTGCATGAAGCCGCAGGGCAAGCTGTGCTGCGCCTTTCGACGCAGCGAGGTTTTTACGGTTTCAACTCTCTGAGCAGGGCGAAGGCCTGCGGCATGCACGCTTCGCTCACCACGAAGGCCCTGAGCCTGCCCTCGCCGTCAACGCCTTTCGCCACCATGCCCTCGCCGCCGAGCGCGATATGCCAGGCGAGATCCGCGCTTCGCGTATCGCCCGCCAGGTGCAGCGGCAATTCCGGCGTTTTTACTTTCACCAGCATCGCCGGCAGGGTGAGGGGCTGGCTGCCGCCCGCGAGATTTTTCGCCGCCGTCATGGCGCTTAGCTGAATGGGTTGCAGAAACGGCAGCAGCTGACCGTTGATTTCCGCGCAGTCGCCCAGCGCGTAGATGTGCGGGTCGCTGGTCTGCAACTGGCTGTTGACCACAATGCCGCGGTTCACCGCCAGCCCTGCCCGGCGGGCAAGGTCAATATTCGGGCGCAGGCCGATGGCGGCGATGGCGGCGTCCACTTCCAGCGTGCGGCCGCTGGCGAGCGTCGCCTGGAGACCGCTTTCGCCCAGGCGTAAGGCTGTAAGCTGCTGGTTCAGCGCCAGCTCCACGCCCAACTGCGTTAATTTGTATTGTAATCGAGCGCTCATTTCCGGCGGCATCAGCGAGGCGAGCAGGGAGGCGGCGCTGTCCACTACCGTCACCTGTTTCCCGGCGCGCTTGAAATCCATCGCCAGCTCGCTGCCAATCAGTCCGCCGCCCAGCATCAGCACCCGCTGCGCGTCCCGCAGTTGTGATTCGCACGCCTGATACTCCTGCTGGCTGTTGAGGGTCAGCATCAGCTCGCGCCCTTCTACCGGCGGCGTAATGGCGCTGGCGCCGGTCGCCAGCACCAGCTGGTCGTAGCGCCAGCTTTGCGTCTGGCTTTTCACGATGCGGGCCTGCGGGTCGATTTCCGTCACCCAGGTAGCGGGGAAAAGGCGCAGCTGATATTGCTCAGCAAACTCCCCGGCGCGCTGGCGGGTTAAGTCATCCGCCCGCTGCTGCTGGCTGATGACATGGCTCAGGTCCGGCTTGTTGTACTCGTCCATGCTGTCGGCGGCGATAAGCGTTATCGTCACCTTCGGGTCTTGTTTGCGCAGGTTTTTCACCAGCTGACGGGCGGCGAAGCCCGAGCCGATAATCACAATGCCATCGCTCATACCGCCTCCACCGCCAGCGCTTCAAACACCTCTTTGCCCAGCGAGCATTCCGGGCAGAGGAAGCTCTCCGGCACCTCGCTCCACGGCGTGCCGGGCGCGACGTTCTGCATCGGTTCGCCTTTTTCCGGGTCGTAGATCCACTGGCAGACGCTGCACTGCATGCAGCAGCCGGTGTCGGCGCTTTCCGCCTGTGGGGCGGCAGCTTGCGGGGCGGCAGCCTGAAGCGGCGGGGCGTCAGTCGTAACGGGCCGCGCTTTTGTCGGCAGCGGCGAGAGCGCCCACTCGCGGGCGATTTTCCGCCCATGTTCGCGGCATGCTTCCAGCGCGTTAAGGTCCGGACGCCATTTAGCTTTCAGGCTCAGCGACATCTCGAAACCTGCGTCCTGCAGGCGCGTGGAGAGACGGTCCACCGCGCCGCCGCTCCAGCCATGCGAGCCGAAGGCGCTGGCGCGCTTGTTGCGAAAGCGCAGGCCGGTTATCTCTTCCACCAGGCCTGCGATTTTCGGCATCATCACGTTGTTCATGGTGGAGGTGCCGACCAGCACGCCTTTGGAGCGGAAAACGTGAGTGAGGATCTCGTTTTTATCGCTGCGGGCGACGTTGAAGATTTTCACCGCAACGCGCGGGTCCACTTCCGCGATGCCCTGGGCGATGGCGTCCGCCATCATGCGGGTGTTGTTGGACATGGTGTCGTAGAAAATCGTGATGCGGTCTTCCTGATAGTCCGCCGCCCATTTCAGGTAGAGCTCGACGATTTGCGTCGGGTTGTCGCGCCACACCACACCGTGGGAGGTGGCAATCATATCCACCGGCAGGTTAAAGCCGAGAATTTCGGTGATTTTCGGCGTCACCAGGCGGCTGAAGGGGGTGAGGATGTTGGCGTAGTAGCGCTGGCACTGCTCGAACAGTTCCGCCTGATCCACTTCGTCATTAAACAGGTGCTCGTCGCAGTAGTGCTGGCCGAAGGCGTCGTTGCTGAAGAGCACCGCGTCGCCGGTGAGGTAGGTCATCATGCTGTCTGGCCAGTGCAGCATCGGAGTTTCAACGAATATAAGCTGTTTGCCGTTGCCGATATCCAGCGTGTCGCCGGTTTTCACCACGTTGAAGTTCCATTCCGGGTGATGGTGGTGACCGTTGATGGAGTCGATGCCGTTGGCGGTGCAGTAGATGGGCGTATCCGGGATGCAGTTCATCAGCTCAGAAAGCGCGCCTGCATGGTCCTCTTCGGCGTGGTTAATAACGATGCAGTCGATATCGGCAAGGTCGATTTCCGCACGCAGGTTCTGCACAAAATCGCGGCTGAACTTATGGTCAACGGTGTCGATTAATACGTTTTTCTCTTCGCGAATAAGGTAGCTGTTATAGCTGCTGCCCTTGAGCGTCTTATATTCGGTGCCGTGAAAATCGCGTACTTCCCAGTCGCGCTGCCCAACCCAGTAGATGTTGTTTTTAACGTGAATAGTCATTTGTGTTTCTCCGCAAAATGTAAGCTTGAAATGACTATTACAAGAGGCGTGCCAGTTTTTTATCTTGTTGATTAAATTATAAATTAATGAGTTGGCGGTTTCTTTGTTTGTCTTTTTGACTATTAATTTATTTGTCTTTTTGACACTGCTGAAAGTCATTTTGACAAATTTTTATGAGAGAAGAGAATGACGATGTTGTGTTTTTTAACCGTTGAGGCTTACTAAATCTGGTAGGCGCTTTTCCGGGGGAAACAGGCTAAGTTGAAAGGTGACTTTGCGTCATTAGTAACACAAGAAATAATAACTTACCGAAATTTATTACTCCGGCCTCAACCGGATTTTTGATGTAGTTGCTCACAGCAAAGATTTGAGGGATTTATGTGGACCGCCATTATCACTGTTTTGGTTGTGCTGTATATTATTGATGCCGTCTCTGGCAAAAAAAAAGCTCCCACTGTACCGCCCTCTGCAAAAAAAAATTCTGCTTCATTACCAAAAGATTCTGATGCTACGTCACGGTCCCGTTCTGGTCCACAGGTGATTACGCAGCAACAAAAAACTACTGCAACGCTCTTTGATGAGGTAATAAAAAGAGATACGTCGATTCCTTCAGAGGAAGGGGCGTTAACTCTTGAACAGGCGGAAATATTATTAGCAAATACGGCAGGGCTAAAAGATTTTTTATTAACGCGCTACGCATTAACAGGCTCTACCCGAATTTATCCCGCGCTGGGGTCGGATCTGCATCACGCGTTTTTGCGATTATTCAACGGAGAAGCATCCGTTAGTTTTTTAAGGTTAAATCACTTTAACTGGGACCGCGCATTACATTTTGATGAACATACGCGGAAAGACATCCGCGGCTTGTACCATTTTACTTCGCTTTCAAACCTTAAAAGTATCCTTGACCGCGGTATCTTAACCCGCAGTGCACTGGAGAAGAGTGAAATTAGCTTTTCTTACAATGATCAACTGCGGTTAGAGGGGGTTAAAGATTCGGTTTCATTATCTTTGGGGCATGTAAATAACAAAATGCTGTATAAATACAGCATGGGATTAAGTGATACTAACTGGGTGATTCTTAAAATCCGTACGGAATTATTAGCAGGACCGAATCAGCTCTCCTTCGACCATGTTTCGTTACTAAATCAAAATCTGTTTTGTGCCAGCAACGCGGCTTCGGCCCAGGTCACTGCATTAAGCTTGCAACAGCGGCAAAACCATAGCGCGTTTCTGGCGATGTTTTCCAGACCCGGCAGCCCGGATAATATTCATTATCCTGTTGATGTTCAGGCAGAGATTTTGCATCTTGGCAACATTCCGTCGTCTTTTATCAGTGAGCTTATTTTTATGTCGGAGCAATCTATCCCGCACTGGCTGGATAAAGAAAAAACTACCGTCACTGTTAATCCAGCTGAATTTTCATATCGGGAGATGTATGGCTAACCGACCGGTTTTTGTCCCTCGTCATGATGGCGAGACGCTTGTCGACATCATTAATATTGAGTTCGACTGGCATCCCGGCCTCGCTGTTTCGCAGAAGCAAAAGTCTGTTGCTTCTCTGCATAACCATTACCGTGAGCAAACCGGAGCGTGCGCCATTCTGGAGGTATCAAGTAAATCCACAGAGGAATTAGGCTCGCAGCTGAGTGCGTTTAACATGGGCTTGCAGAGTAAGCGTGGTCATTTTTTTAGCGTGGAAGCGTTATTCCAGTCTTCAAAAGTGTTTGAAGATAACGGAAAGGTTAACGGACCTTTTCGGGAAATCATGTATTTATCGTCGGCGGAAGCAAAGCGCTACGACAAGTTAAAATCATCCGGCAATATCGCCTGCTTTTCGTACCAGCCCAACACAGCCAGACCGGCAGTGATATGGCAGCTTGAACCGAAAACAGCCTTTTATGACTGGCTCTATATCAATGCGTTACACATTTCGCCATGGAAAGAGAGGGTTATGGAGTACGAAGCGTTTACCGATATTGAATTTAACCCTAAAAAATCTGTTAATTGTCAGGCTTATTCAGTCGCGCTTTATCAGGCTTTACGAGTAAGAGGCTATCTCAGGGGCGCTGTCCCTGCCCAGGATGAGTTTTTAACTATCCTTAAGCGCTTTGTTTTGAAAAATAGCAGCGATAAAAGTGACATGAATTTCTCTTTGCTTTAACCGTAAAATGACCTGAGGAAATGCAATGAATAACAAAATTTCTTTACCTCATTCTCCACAGGCGTCCAGTCCTGCAGGCGCTAGCGCAGATTGCAAAAAAACCGATTCTCAACATTCGAGCCTGTCTCCTGAGGTTAAAAAAAAGATCCAGGATGAGGTGTTGAATGATTATTTTGCACAGTTAGATGCGCTAAAAAAAGAAATTGAAGGTTATAAAGCCGGGCTGTCTCTCAGTGAAAAAGAAATTTTTGACAAGGAAATGGTTTTGTTTATTGCAAGGCATAAAGGGTAAGTGATGATGTCTGAAAAGAAAGCCGCCGTCTCTTCTTCAAACAGAATTTTATCGCAATTAAATCAGTCGCTGGAAAAAATAGGGAATAAGGCTGATGAGTATGTCTGGCGAATGGCGTTGCAATCTCCTTTAGATATTGAGATCTACCTGCTCAGAAGTGCTTTTGAACAGGCCAAGGACAACGTGGAAAAGCTCCGCACATTTGAGACGATGTTGCCTGAACAAAAGCGCATATACAGCGAGGCTGAAGCGCGCGTTAAGGCGGTGATATCGACAAAGCACAACGCTTCTTCAGGAAAGAGATGACTGGCTCCTGCGTTAAACTTCACAGTTGCACCCATGAAGGCGTCGGTTCTTACTTTTATGACCTTCGCAAACGCATTATTCGCTCAATCTGCCTGTCATGCCAGCGGCCCAGCGCAAAGACGGTGAACATGGCGCCCAGCAGCGCGCAGAGCATATCCGCCTGCGTATCCCACTCGTCGCCCTGGGTGCCGAGGAAGTCATCCGCGTCCTGACCAAGCAGCAATGCCACCCACCACTCAATCAGCTCGTAAAAGGCGCTGATGGCGAGCGTGATGCAACAGACGATAAAGGCCAGCATTTTTCCCCCGCGCACGCGGTTGTCGCGAACCAGCACCTCCCGCGCCGCCAGCGACACCACCAGCCCCTGCAATACATGGCCGATTCTGTCGTAAGGGTTGCGTTCAAGCCCCAGCCACGCCTGTATATGAAAGCCGGCGGGCACCCGGGCGTAGGAGTACATGCCGCCGACGATGAGCGAGGCGCAGCCGACAAAGATAAACGCATAGAGCAGGGGCGTGAGTGGGTAGCGCTTTGCCGTCGCCCAGAGGATGGGCGCGACGATAAACACCGGCAGCACTTCCATCAGCCAGGTAAGCTTACGGGCGGTGGCGATGCCGGTAATGATAAGCAGCAGCGCCAGTAGCGCAACGCCTGCGGAAAAATAGAGCGGACGGGTTTTCATCAGCGATCCTTCACTCAGGTAAAAGTACTGTTTAGTTGAAACGCGTGAAAAAACAACGTGGATGAAGCGCAGAAAAGTCCTCCTGACGGCTTGCTAAGCGTCGATGGAACGAAATTGATCGTGTTAATTTTAGATGCACTACTGCTCGGGCTCATGATTAAACAGGCGTTAAGCGCGAACGAACCCCGGGGCGTCTGGTGAGAGAGCGTTATGCAGGGAGAAGGCGTTGGCCGTACGCGAGACAAGTGGATTTACTGAATATCGTTTCGGGTTAAGCCGCTTAGAAATAAAAAACGGGGCCGTACGCGGCCCCGTTGGTTTATCTGCGTTAGCGCTTAGAACGATTTGTTCAGGCGCAGGCTGAAGGTGTGCGCCTGGTAACGTTCGCCCGCCTGCAGGTCGTAACGGGCGTCAATGCTCAGGTCGCTGACGTTATACAGCGCGCTGCCCACAGACAGACCCGCCATGTCCTCAACCGGAGACGCGCCTTTGGTGGTGAATTGCGTTTCACCCAGGGTGTCGGCGGCGTAAGAGGCGGTGTTGCTCATACGGCGGTTGTCGTACTGGTGGATCCAGGAAAGCTGTGCGAACGGCGTCAGGTTGCCAAGCGCGGTGTCGAAGGTTTTCTCTACACGCGCGCCAAGGTCGCTGATAACCGACTGCGAGTGTGAGGCGCCAACGTTAAGCGCCATGCCGTTGCCGCCGCTCTCTTTATAGTCATCCACGTGCTGATAGCCGTAAGCCAGGCTTGCCAGCGGCGTGATGACAACGTCAGCAGGCAGCGTGAACGGGTAGCCGAATTCGCTTTGCAGCGTGACGGACTGACCGTCGAACTTGCCGTGCGCCGCGCCGGAGAAGCCGGTGAAATCGGCGCGACGGACAGACTCATAGTTCTGACGGGTCAGCGCCGCCGACAGGTTCACAAACCACGGCTCGCCGGAATAGCCCGCGTAACCAATCACGCCATAGTTATCGGCGGTGGAGGTGTTGCCATTCAGGTTATCTTTGCCGTGTACGGAGGTGTTGCTGTAGTTCAGGGCCGCACCTACACGCCAGTTGTCGGCGACCGCGCGGTCAGCGCCAAACAGCAAGCCGCCGAATTTCGCGCTGTAACCGCTCACGTCGTCGCTGCTGTCCTGACGGGCATAGCCGCCGTAAGGACGAGCCCAGACTATCCAGTCGTTGTACGCGTCGCCCGTCGCCACGCCGCTCAGGCCTGCGGTCTGCGGGTTGCGCAGGGTATCCAGGTGGGTGCCGACCACGGACATCGCCGTTGAGGTCGCCACGCCGCTTGCCGTGCTGGCGCTGATATTCTGGCCGGTTGACAGACGTTCGCCCACGCGGTTGGCTTCTTTTTTGCCTTCAATCGCCAGCGAGGCGTTGTACAGCTCAAGCAACTGCGGGGAGATGCCGGAGTAGCTGCTCAGGCCGCCCAGCGACGCGGTGGCGTTCCGGATGGTCGCACGGCCCGGTTTGGTCACCGGCGTGGTCGGCGCGGTTGGCGGCGTTTCGACGACTGGCGGCGTTCCGACCACAGGCGGCGTTTCGACTACCGGCGGGGTTTCGACTACCGGCGGCGCTTCCGTCAGCGTAACAACCAGCGCGCTGTTGGTGTCGTCAACATAGGTTGAGCCGGTCACCTGGCCGTTGTAGCCTGCGGCGCTGTAATTAAGCTTATCGGCGTTGTAGTTGGTACCCATGCTGTTGGCATCAATCACCACATAACGCTGACCTGCGGCAAACTGGTAGGTGTTGCCGGTACGGGCAAGCGATACGGTAGAGCCTGCGTCCACGTTAGCCGAGCCGGTAACCGTCAGACGACCATAGCCGGTATCCGCCGCTTTGTCGCCATTGGCGACCGCCGTGTCGTTAACGCCCAGAATCAGCGATGCCGCTGCGTTCTGCTGGTAGTTGCCGGTGATGGTCAGCGGGTTATTAACCTGCAGTCTGGCGGCGTCGTTAATCACGGTGCCGACAGGGGCGGTCGTGCTATCAGAATCGCTGCTGTCATCGCTCATAAGGCTGTTGAGCATCATGACGTTGCGGATGTTGATGTTGTCGTTCAGCAGCATGGAGCCGGAGCGGAAAATCACATCGCCAGTGCTGGAAATCGTCCCCACGCCGTTAGCGCCTGAAGCGGTATCTTGATCGCTGACGCTCGCGATATTTATCACTTCGCTCGTACCTGTCAGCACGCCCTGCTTATCCGTACCGCCAATAAATTCGAGGATGGCGCCATTATCGGCGGCAATAGTGCCTTCAATGGTGCCGGTGTTAGTGATAGTCAGCGTAGAGTCGTTGTTGCCGCGGCTATATATAGCGAAGGTATTACCGGTGATCGTGCCGTTATTGGTGATGTCTATCGTGGAGCTGCCGCTGCCTTCGTCGTAAACGCCATAATTGGTTCCGTTAATGGTGCCGTTATTAATCAGCGTCGTGTGATAGGCATCGGAATAATAATTCGCAGTGTAAACGCCATAGGTGCCGCTGATGGTGCCATTGTTAATAATGGTACTGGTTGACCCTAAGGTATTATCCGAATAGTTGCGGTTGAAAACACCAACGACAGAGCCTGTAATATCACCATTGTTAGTCAGCGTATCGATTTGGCCAATGTTATATACGCCAAAATAAGAGCTGGTAATGGTGCCGTCGTTTGTTAAGTCTTTAATCAGGCCGGTGCTGTTATTGTAAATGGCAGAATCGCTGTAATGATTGGTGCTGTTATTGCTGGCGATAGTGCCGGTATTATGCAGCGTATTAATGGTGCCGGTATTATAAATAGCGCCAGTGTTATAGTAATATCCAGTGTTGTTATTATTTGTCGAGTTGATTATCCCGTCGTTTTCCAGAACGTCAATATTGCCGCGGTTATTAACCCCGGTTCTGCCTGAAATCACGCCTGTCGTCACGTTCTTTAACGTGCCCAGGGTGCCGCTGTTGCTAATGCCGCCGCCCTGTTCGTAGCCAGTATTGCTGTAATAGGTACCAGCGGCTGGCCCGGAGATAGTTCCGCTGTTAATCAGCGTACCGACAGTGCTGGTCGCAGTCAGGTTAATAGCGCTGCTGGAATAATTACCGTTTTCGCCAGTAATTGTAATGCTGCCCTTATTATCGATGATATCGATGGCGCCCTGGTTTTGCAGGCCATAAAGGTAAGTATTGGAAAGCTCGCCGTCTCTCGCCGTAATTATCCCATCGTTAGTCAATGACGTCAGGGCACCATCCTGGCCGACATTCAGCGCGGTTTCTCCGTCACCGGTTGCGGTGCCTTCGCTGGTGACATGCACTGTCTGATATTCAGCGGGGATCTGAACGTTATATTGCTGGCTGGAAATGACATAGTCGCTGGGAACCGCGAAGGCATAGGGTGCCAGCAGTCCTTGCGCAGAGGTTAACGCTACCAGCAAGGTTCCTTGCTGGCTAAACCGTGATTTCTTCATGATGTACCGTGCGATGTCGCGCTTGGGGTTAACGAAAAGAGCCGTTATATGTTACGTTCAGATTTATCTGATTACATTTCGTTTCGAAATATACATCTGCTTGCAAAGAAAACAATCAGCGAAGCTAAATTATTTTCGGCTCAGGCCGCGCGGAACTTTAGAGTTTCACTTAAATAAAAGTGTGAAGAGCGAATGAAAAAGACAAAAAAAACCCTGACCTTTACGTGTGTAATATTGATTAGTATGACTTTTTTGTTAACGGGATGTGTCGGCAAAAATCCGCGTGAAAGCGCCGATATATTGGCGAAACAAAGTGGTCTTACCAGTGAAAATTTTTCTGCGAACGGAATATATTTTCGCACCTGGCATCGTATTACGCCGTCGGTTACGCTTTTGCGGGTTTATGTGGAAGGGGACGGATTCGCCTGGGTGAGCCGTACGCGTCCTTCAGACGACCCAACGCCGCACAATCCCGTTGGCCTTGCGTTAGCCGCGGCGGATCAATCCGCTAACATCCTTTACCTTGCGCGACCGTGTCAGTTTATCGGGCCGCCGTTGCCCGCCGCCTGCAATGTCCATCTCTGGACAGATAAGCGCTTCTCATCAAACGTTATTCAGGCGATGAACGAGGTATTAAGCCAGGTAATACAACGCTATCCGCAGGTGAAAGTAGAGCTGGTGGGGTATTCAGGCGGCGGCAACATTGCCGCGCTGCTTGCGGCACGGCGGACGGATGTGGTTTCTCTGCGTACGGTGGCGGGGAACCTCGATGTCGCGTACGTGAATGCGCTGTACCGCGTTTCCGCCATGCCGGATGCGCAAAGCGCGGTAGACGTTGCGCCAGAACTGGCGAGCCTGCCGCAAATCCATTTCAGCGGCGCGGATGACCGCACGGTGCCGCCCGCTGTCGCGGCGCGTTTTCAGCAGGCGACAGGAACGCGCTGCGCGCAGGTTGAAGTGGTGCCGGGCATGGCCCATGGCTCCGACTGGGCGGCGCGCTGGCCGGGTTTGCTGGCGAAAGCGCCGGTTTGCCGGTGAAGGGGCGGGAACGTTTGTAGACTGTGGAAATAAACGTGCGAACCAATAAACGTTTTATCGCCACAGCCATTTCAAACCGAGCGTTTATTTCCATTCAGGAGGTTGGTTCCGGAAATAAAAAGGGCCTGCAGGGTTGGGAGTTAAGTTATTTGATTCATTAACTCTGTATCACGGGGGTATTGGGCTTGCAGAAATAAGTGTTATTTAATGACTTAAGGATTAGCGATTATCTCGTCTATGATTTTATAATATATATTTCTAGAAGTTATTCGTGCCATCTATGGCATTTTTTGCCTGGCATTATTATCTGCCACGGGGTTTATTAGTTAGCAGTATTTTTTCCAACTAATCAAGGAATAATGGAAATGGCTATTCCGGCGTACTTATGGCTTAAAGATGATGGCGGTGCAGATATTAAAGGCTCTGTTGATATAAAAGACCGAGAAGGAAGCATTGAAATATTATCATTTGGGCACGGGCTGCATCTGCCTACTGATACCGCAACAGGAAGGATTACGGGAACGCGTCAGCATTGTGCACTGAGTTTTCAGAAAGAATTTGATTCCTCCAGCCCCTATCTTTACAAAGCGATAGCGACGGGCCAGACGCTTAAAATGGCTGAAATAAAATGGTACCGCATCAACGATGCAGGGCAGGAAGTTGAATATTTTAATATGTTGCTTGAGAAAGTTAAGGTTGTCAGTTGTTGCCCCTGCATGCTGGATATAAAAAACCCGGCCACTGAAAAGCATAATCATTTGGAAAATGTATCGCTGCGTTATGAGCGGATTACCTGGAAGTATTGTGACGGCAATGTCCAGTTTACTGATGCGTGGAATGAAAGATGATCCGCTGTACTTTTCATCTGAATGGTGGACAGTTATCAACATTAAGTTGCCCAGGCGTGGGTTTCTTTTCCGCCTATTCCGGTAACGCTGGCCCGCACCGTAATAATCCCGACTCGATAGCAATCCCGAAAAAAGGCCCTATTCCACCGGGAAATTATTACATCGTTACGCGCCCGCGCGGCGGCTTCCGCACGCGCTGGCAGGATATGATCCACGGCCTGGAAAGCGGCTCAGATCGTGATCTGTGGTTTGCCTTATACCGGGAAGACAGCGCAATAGATGACTTCGCATTTATTGAAGGTGTGGAAAGGGGACACTTTCGGCTACATCCTTCAGGCCAGTCCGGGATCAGTAACGGTTGCATTACCTTAACCAGCCATGCTGAATATGACATTTTGCTAAACGCGCTGTTGAAAACACCATCAATAATGGTAACCGCGCAATTTAAAGCTTTTGGCACTATACAGGTGTATTAATGAAGCCCATTCACTATGTTTTTATTTGGCTGCTTGAGCTTTTATCGCTGTCTGTTATTTATAGCCTGCTTTGTTATGTTATGCCGGATGAAGCATTATTTTTATGGTATGAAGACAGATATGGCATGGTAATGGAGAATCAATGGTATGACGCGTATACATTAATACTGATGCTAATAGCCATTTTTATTAATTGCGTGTTGATCTGGCTGATTTTTTCTGCCTGCAACAGGAAAGAATTAACATAATAAAAACGGCGCAGAGTGAGATTCAGCCTGCGCCGTTTTGGTCTGGATTAAGCAAGAATCGCAGCGGCCAGTGGGTTAACCGCGTTAACCCCAAAGGATTTTAAATCCCTCGTTATGCTTCAGTGGAAAACGGATGCGTGAAACATATTTTGCAAGCTGAATTCCATATCACGATGAAAGGCGGGGCAACTGTCCAGGAAGCGGTAAACGCAGGCGCTTAAGTTCTTGAAGCGCATAACCTCTCGTTGTATCGTTCACCCGCGCCTGCAAAATCAGGCGCCGGGATTAGCCTCCTGCCAAACTTCACTGGCGACACATGACGCTTAGCGTCTTTTTTTGTGTCGTTCGCTCGGCTACACCTCAATGGTGGGCCGGGTGGGGGCGTCGCAAGACGCGCCCCTATCCGATGGAACCGGTGAGACCAATTCCGTTCAGTTCTCCGCCCGCAAGATTAATCTCTTCGGTGGTGAATAAAGATCTACTCATCAGAGACTGCCTTGTGGCTACAACCCTTATCCACGTTCCAGCTAATATCTCTGCGCATTTACCCAAGCTTTCCACTGTTTTTCCTCCACGTTTTATTCACATTCTCAACCCGGCATTAGCAAGGGAGTAGCGAACGACATATTGGAAGGTCAGACGTAGGTTTCTTGCACGAAATGGACTCTTATTAAGTAAAGGAATGGCACATAACCACTGAAGGATAGAGAAATGCCAATGAGAAAGTTCATGCTGGATGCAAAGTGAGCACAGCGAAACTGTAATGCCCGGTAACGTATCACCCCCAAAGCAAAAACCCAGCCATAGGCTGGGTTCTCTGAATAAGTGGTGTCCGGACTCGGACAAAAACGCCGGGAGCGTTTTTGCACAGCGCGTTCCGCGCTGGCCCCGCAGGGGTGAGCCACAGGGAGGTGGCGAACAATCGAACATCGTTCGATGAAGAGTCCGGAACCCCCAAAAGCAAAAACCCAGCCATAGGCTGGGTTCTCTGAATAAGTGGTGCCCGGACTCGGAATCGAACCAAGGACACGGGGATTTTCAATCCCCTGCTCTACCGACTGAGCTATCCGGGCAACGGGGCGCATTAAACCTGAATCGTCCATGCGCGTCAAACATTTTCACCTGAATCCGCGCCGTCCGCACATTCCGGCAGCAGTTTGCTGCGTTTATGAACGCTTATGCGAAGAAATGGGTCCAGAGCGCTGAAACCGGCATCGAAAGCAGCAGGGCGGGGAGCATATTCACCACCGCAAACATCTTAATGCGCAAATGCGCAGCCCCGTAGCGAGCAGCAGCAGGCCGCCGGTGGCGGTAAAATCCGCCATCATCGCGGGCGTAGTGAGCGGCAGGATAAACACCGCGCAGTACGCAAGCGTGAGCTGAATCAGCAACATCGGCGCGGCGATAGACGCCACCGCAATGCCAAGCGACGTCGCAAAAATCGTGGCGGTGAAGAAATCGAGAAACGCCTTGGCGATAAGCACGCTGTTATCGCCCGTCATTCCCTCGCGCATGGCGCCGAAAATCCCGGTGCCACTGGCGCAAAACAGAATAATAATGGCGACGAAATTCTGCACGTAGCTCTCCTGCGCCGGGTTCGCCTTCTTGCCGGGCCGCAACCGCTGCGCAATATGGCTTGCGTTCTTCACCGCCTTGCTGATGCCGCCTTCCAGGTAACAGAGCTCGCCAATCAGCGCGCCGAGCAGGGTAGAGAGCACCATCACCGGCAGGTTGGCGCACTTCACCACCAGCAAAATGCCAATGCCCATCGATGCCAGCCCAAAGACAGAGGGCATGGAGGTGCGCAGCCGCTCCGGCAGCCGTTGGCTCAGCGCCGCGCCGAGCACGCCGCCCAGCAGCACGGCGGCGGCGTTGATAAAAGGCCCTGTTACCATAGCCCTCTCCCACTAACTGTGTAAGTTTTAAGCATAAACCGCATCTGTTTTTCCTCGCGTGTCGCCCGCCCGAAACCCCTTGTTACGCATTTTTATGCGAAAAAATGATGAATTTATTCGAGCGGCTAAAAATAGTTATTTGAATTTTAAAGGATTACATTTGCGAGGCAAAATCGCGCTGCGTAAACCTCTTCTTACGGGTTGCCCGTCCCGGCAGAAGGTGCCATTATTGCGCGACTTTTCTTCACAGCACGGGGTGCTTTTATGCTGATTATCGCCACAGCTCCTGCTCTGCGAAGCCTTTCGCAGCCGCACGCCCGTTGTTTCTCCCGGTCGTTCTCCACGCTCGCCATGCGGTGAGGTTAACGCACGCTCACTGCAGGACAACAGTAAGACCAGAAACGCTCTGTTTTTACTGATGTCTGGCGGTCGGAGCTGGAACCCAGTCGGACCACGCAAGCCATCTTCGCCGGGATATTCCCGATGCTGTGCCTGAAGGCGCTCACCCCCTTTGTGACGGGTTTTCGTGCTTATGAATTCATTAAAAATTGCTGCCAGCCACACTCTGGCGACGGCACTCTCCACACACCGTGAAGTGGTGACGCTGGATAACACCGATTTCACGGACGTAGCGGCCGTGGTGCTCACCGTTGCCGATACGCGCAGCGGCATTCTGGCCCTGCTCAAACGCACCGGGTTTAACCTGCCGGTTTTCGTGCTGACGGAAGAGGGAACGGCAAGCGCGGAAGTGACGGGCGTTATCACCGGCAACGCGCAGGGTTTTCTGGAGCTGGAAGCGGCGGCGGTCGCTTATGAAGAGAACCTGCTGCCGCCGTTTTTCGACACGCTCTACCAGTACGTGGAGATGAAAAACAGCACCTTCGCCTGTCCGGGCCACCAGCACGGCGAATTTTTTAAAAAGCACCCGGCGGGGCGGCAGTTTTATGATTTCTTCGGCGAGAACCTCTTTCGCGCCGACATGTGCAACGCAGACGTGAAACTTGGCGACCTGCTCATCCACGAAGGGTCGGCGAAGCACGCGCAGAAGTTCGCAGCGAAAGTCTTTAACGCCGATAAAACCTACTTCGTGCTGAACGGCACGTCGGCGGCGAACAAAGTGGTGACGAATGCGTTGCTGACGCGCGGCGACCTGGTGCTGTTCGACCGCAACAACCATAAGTCGAATCACCACGGCGCGCTGATCCAGGCGGGCGCCACGCCGGTTTATCTGGAGGCGGCGCGCAACCCGTTCGGTTTTATCGGCGGTATCGACGCCCACTGTTTTGATGAAGATTACCTGCGCGAGCGGATCCGCGACGTAGCACCCGATCGCGCCGATCAACCGCGTCCGTTCCGCCTCGCGGTAATCCAGCTCGGCACCTACGACGGCACCGTCTATAACGCCCGTCAGGTGGTGGATAAGCTGGGGCCGCTGTGCGACTACATCCTGTTCGACTCGGCGTGGGTCGGCTACGAGCAGTTCATTCCAATGATGGCCGACTGCTCGCCGCTGCTGCTCACGCTCAATGAGAACGACCCGGGGATCTTCGTCACCCAGTCGGTGCACAAGCAGCAGGCGGGCTTCTCGCAGACGTCGCAAATCCACAAAAAGGATAACCACCTGCGCGGCCAGGCGCGTTTCTGTCCGCACAAGCGGCTGAACAATGCGTTTATGCTGCACGCTTCCACCAGCCCTTTTTATCCGCTGTTCGCCGCACTCGACGTGAACGCCAAAATCCACGAAGGGGAGAGCGGGCGCCGCCTGTGGGCGGAATGCGTGGAGAAAGGCATTGAGGCGCGCAAGGCGATTATCGCCAACTGCAAGATGATCAAACCGTTTGTGCCGGAAGAGGTGGCGGGGCGGCCGTGGCAGGATCACCCAACGGAGGTGATAGCCCGCGAGCGCCGCTTCTTCACCTTCGAGCCGAACGCCTCGTGGCACGGTTTTCACGGCTACGCGCGCGAGCAGTATATGGTCGACCCGTGCAAGCTGCTGCTGACCACGCCGGGCATCGACGCGGCGACGGGCGAGTACAGCGATTTCGGCGTGCCGGCGGCGATACTTGCCAACTATCTGCGTGAAAACGGCATTGTGCCGGAGAAGGCGGATCTTAACTCGATTCTGTTCCTGCTGACGCCTGCCGAAAGCACCGAAAAGATGGCGCAGCTGGTGGCGATGCTTGCGCAGTTCGAGCGCCACATTGAAGACGACACGCCGCTTGCCGACGTGCTGCCGACCATTTACCAGAAATACCCGGTGCGCTACAAAGGCTACACCCTGCGCCAGCTCTGCCAGGAGATGCACGACCTCTACGTGAGCTTTAACGTGAAGGATCTGCAAAAGGCGATGTTCCGCCGCGAAAGCCTGCCGCCGGTGGTGGTGAACCCGCAGGACGCGAACATCGAGTTTATTCGCGGCAACGTAGAGCTGGTGCGCCTGGCTGAGGCCGAAGGGCGCGTGGCGGCGGAAGGCGCGCTGCCGTATCCGCCGGGCGTGCTCTGCGTGGTGCCGGGCGAAGTGTGGGGCGGCGCGGCGCTGCGCTATTTCCTCGCGCTGGAAGAGGGCGTCAACCTGCTGCCGGGTTTCTCGCCGGAGCTGCAAGGGGTGTACAGCGAAACGGATGCCGACGGCATTAAGCGGTTATATGGGTATATGCTGCGCCAGTGAGTGGGCGCCTTCATGCTAACGGCCTGGCGCTAACTTTTCGTATGACGCTGCGTGGGGCCCCAGAACTGGCTTGTTGCCCCTAACCCTCTCCCCGGCGGGGAGAGGGTTAGGGTGAGGGGCGGAAGGCGCGGCGCAGGCCGGTACGCTTTTCCCCCTCTCCCTGCCGGGGTGAGGGTGAAAGCCCATCGACGAAACCGCGGATGGCGCTGGCCGAACCACGCTACGCCTTCATCACCCTCTGCCGCGCCGGTAAGATTTCTGCGCGGTATCCACTTTGTAGAGATAACGGCGCGACTCAGCGGACGGATGCCGCGTCGTCAGCATCTGGTAAACCTCGCCCGGGTCCATGTTGTTGATGATCGCCGCCGCCTCAATCTTGTCGCTCGCAAAGGTGCGCAGCACGCTGCCCGCGCCGCCGTTGTAAGCGGTGATAACCGCATAGCGGCGCGATGTCGGGTTGCTGATGTCAGAGAGGTAAACGTTGTTCAGCATCGCCAGATACGCGGTGCCGGTGTCAATATTGCTCTCCGGGTCGAACAAGTAGTTGCGGCTTGGCATGCCCCAGCGGCCCTGAGCGCGGAACACATCTTTACCGGCGCTGTGCTGCACAACCTGCATCAGCCCCAGCGCGTCGGAACGGCTGACAGCGTACGGGTTGAAGGACGATTCGGTCTGCATGATAGCGAGGATAAGCGACTCATCCACGCCATATTTGCGCGCCGCTTTGCGCACCATGCCGATATATTTATGCGCACGCTTATCAAGGTGGTTCGGCACCAGGTTAATCGTCACGCTGTAGATAATATGCAGGCCGTTGCTGCGGCTTTTCAGGCGGTTTTGCAGCAGGTAGTCAGCGAAGCTGTTCGCGCGTCCCTGCCAGCGGATCGGCTGACCGGTCTGGTCCACCACCTGGCCATAGAGGAACGGCTGCTTTGAGATCTGAATGTCGTTAACGTCGGAATAGAGATCGATAGAGCCAGGATCGTCGCCCATCAGCAGGGTGGTGACGATCGCCTTGCGCAGACGATCCGCCGGATCGGTGCCGGCGATGGTTTCAACGGTGATCGTCCCTTCGTCGAAGTTAATGTGGCTGCGGGTCTGATATTGATCCGTGTATTTCACGTAATCTTTCGGCCCCGCAATCAGAACCTCGTTAAATCCCCAGATGTTTTCAATGTTATGGGCGAACTGGCCCATCAGAATGTCAAAACCGTTGGTATCCTTAATCCAGGCCTCGTTATAGGCGTTTTCAGCTTTTTTATTACTGGAACAGGAAACTAATAACGGCGCGACCAGAGCAAGCGCGAGTAATTTTTTATTCATTCCTGAAGTGCGTCCTGGCTTAGGCAAAAGGGCCGAAGCCCTTACTGTTTTTCTGGCGGCGTGTAGCCTTCGATATGTACGTCTTTCCCTTCGAACAGGAAGTTCACCATCTCCTGCTCCAGCAGTTTGCGGTGCTCCGGGTTCATCATGTTGAGCTTTTTCTCGTTGATGAGCATGGTCTGCTTCGCCTGCCACTGCGCCCAGGCCTCTTTCGAGATTTCGTTATAGATGCGCTTGCCGAGCTCGCCCGGGTACAGCTGAAAATCCTGGCCTTCGGCCTCGCGTTGCAGGTAAGTGCAAAAAATCGTTCTGCTCATAATGTCCTCTGTTGCGGCGCGGCGCGGCTTAAGCCAGCGCCCCGGCGCGTAATTGTTGTAACAGGCGCTCTACAGGCGCCGCCAGCCCGACGGCGGGCGGCTGGGCTAAGTTATACCAGAGACCCGTTCCCTCATCCATGCATGCGCCGCTGCCGGACACGGAAAGCCACATCGGCACGATGTCCAGGTGGAAGTGGCTGAATGTATGACGAAAAGCAGTAAGCTGCGTCAGCCCGTGCGCTTCAAGGCCGCGCTCGTGCAGCCAGTCGCGCAGCGCCGCTTCGTCGCCAAACTGCGGAAAGCAGAAAAGACCGCCCCACAGCCCGCTTGGCGGACGCTGATTCAGGTAGACCTCATTCTCGTGCTGCATCAGCAGGAAGTAGCCTACCTTCTCCGGCAGCTGCTGTTTGGGTTTTTTTCCGGGATATTTCGCCCATGTGCCCTGGGCATACGCCACACAGCCGTTATTCAGCGGGCAAATCTCGCATTTCGGCTTTGAGCGGGTGCAGACCAGCGCGCCGAGATCCATCATCGCCTGGTTAAAGCGCTCCACCCCCTGGGCCGGGGTCACCGCGTCGCTTATCTCCCACAGGCGCTTTTCCACCTCTTTCCTGCCCGGCCAGCCCTCTACAGCGTAGCAGCGCGCCAGCACGCGTTTGACGTTGCCGTCAAGAATCGGAAAACGCTGACCAAGTGAGAGCGATAAAATCGCGCCCGCCGTGGAGCGGCCCACGCCCGGCAGCGCTGAAACGTCGTCGAAGTTTTCCGGAAACCTGCCGCCGTGCTGTGAAGCCACCTGCTGCGCCGCTTTATGCAGGTTGCGGGCGCGGGCGTAGTAGCCAAGCCCGGTCCACAGATGCAACACCTCGTCGAGCGGCGCGTTGGCTAAATCGGTCACCGTCGGAAAGCGCGCCATAAAGCGCTCAAAGTAAGGTATTACCGTCGTCACCTGGGTTTGTTGCAGCATCACCTCGGAAAGCCATACTTTGTAAGGCGTTTTTTCCTGCTGCCAGGGAAGGGTTTTGCGCCCGTATTTATCGTACCAGTCGAGCACCTGGCGGGAGAATTGCTGTGGCTGCATCATTAAAGCGTGGGGTCCGGCTTAAAAAAGAAGAGAGGCAGATTGCAGCACAGCGCCTGAGGGCTGTAAACAGGAACTTTCCGGCGCTTGCATCGAACCCCTATCTTTGGATAATGCCCGTTTTCCGAACACTAACTCAGACAGATGAATCGCCATGAATAACGACGTCATTTCACCGGAATTTGATGAAAACGGCCGCCCGCTGCGCCGGATTCGCAGCTTTGTCCGCCGCCAGGGACGCCTGACCAAAGGGCAGCAGCACGCGCTGGACCACTACTGGCCGGTGATGGGCGTTGAGTTCAGCGATGAACCGCTCGACTTCGCCGCGCTGTTCGGCCGCGAAGCGCCGGTAACGCTGGAGATTGGCTTCGGCATGGGCGCCTCGCTTGTGGAGATGGCGAAAAGCAATCCGCAGCAAAATTTCCTCGGCATTGAAGTGCATTCGCCGGGCGTTGGCGCCTGCCTGAGCTCCGCCCACGAAGAGGGCGTGGAGAACCTGCGCGTGATGTGTCACGACGCGGTGGAAGTGCTGCACAAAATGATTCCTGACAATTCTCTCGCCATGGTGCAGCTCTTTTTCCCTGACCCATGGCACAAAGCGCGCCATAATAAACGCCGTATCGTTCAGGCGCCGTTTGCGGAGCTGGTGAAAAGCAAGCTCAAGCTCGGCGGCGTCTTCCACATGGCGACCGACTGGGAACCTTATGCGGAACATATGCTCGAAGTGATGTCTTCTCTGGAGGGTTATAAAAACCTTTCCGCGAGTAACGACTATGTACCGCGCCCGGCTTCGCGCCCGGTGACCAAATTTGAACAGCGTGGCCATCGTCTTGGCCACGGCGTATGGGACTTAATGTTCGAGAGGGTGAAATAATGGCAAAGCACCGCAGCCGCCGCTTGCGTAAAAAGATGCACATCGACGAATTCCAGGAGCTGGGATTTTCGGTCGCCTGGCGTTTCCCGCAAGGCACCACGGAAGAGCAGATTGATAAAACCGTTGATGATTTCATCAACGAAGTGATTGCGCCCAACGGCCTTGCCTTCGACGGCAGCGGTTACCTCTCCTGGGAAGGGCTGGTCTGCAAAGAGCAGATTGGCAAATGCACCGAAGAAGATCAGGCTATCGTGCGTAACTGGCTTGAAGAGAAAAAGCTTGAAGAGATCCGCTTAAGCGACCTTTTCGACGTGTGGTGGGATTAATGCCGTGTAACGGGTCGGTTTAACCGGCCCGTTTTGTCTTACAGGAGTCACTATGATGCGTAAAGCCCTGCTGGGGGCGTTGCTGATTACCGCAGCGCAGGCCCACGCGGACTACCAGTGCAGCGTCACGCCGCGCGACGACGTGGTGCTAAAACCCCAGACCGTCCAGGTGGTGGGGGAAAACGGCGACCTGCTTATCGGCCCCGACGGCAGCGTAACCTTCAACGGCAAAACGCAAAGCCTGAATGTCGCCCAGCGCCAGCAGGCGCTCGACTACCAGAAACAGCTGCGCGCCACGCTGCCGTGGATTGATGACGGCGCGCGCTCGCGAGTGGAAAAAGGGCGCGTGGCGCTCGATAAAATCATCACCGAGCAGGTGGGCGAGAGCAGCAACATGCGCAACCGCCTGACGCAACTTGATAAGCAGCTTAAAACGCAGATGAACCGCATCATTGAGCATCGCGCCGACGGTCTGACCTTCCACTATAAAGCCATCGATCAGGTGCGCGCCGACGGCCAGCAACTGGTGAACCAGGCGATGGGCGGCATTCTGCAGGACAGCATCAACGAGATGGGCGCTAAAGCGGTCATCAAGGGCGGCGGCAACCCGCTGCAGGGCGTGCTGGGAAGCCTGGGCGGTCTGCAAACCGCCATTCAAAACGAATGGAAAAATCAGGAAGCGGATTTCCAGCAGTTCGGCCGCGATGTCTGCAACCGTACTATCCAGCTTGAAGAGCAGCGCCAGGCGCTGGTCGGCAGCCTGAAATAATCTTCAGGGGGCGTTTCGCCCCCGCGTTTCCCCGTTACGAAACAGCCTGTTACACAGCCCCTTACTCTCTCCCACTTTGCCTGACATTTCTTCACCAGCATGAAGGCATAACGTCATTCTCATAAGGGAAGGGATATGAAGGGTTTTCTCACCGCCGGTCGCGCCCTGTGCCTGTTTTTAGCGCTTCTCGTTCTGATTAATGTCGTGGTGCTGTGGGCGCAGACGTTCGGGGAGTAGCGACGTTTACGGGAGCGTAAATCCGCCTCGCCAACCCTCAACGTTATCCCGCGCCGTGTTATTGACTCATGCCTGTGTAAGCCTTCATCATCGCCCCTTCGCGCTTTTTTGCTACGCCTGTTACATAACGTCAACAATATGATTGCCAGACAATGATTCACAAGCATCATGACGTCATCTTTTTTCACGAGTGACGACGATGATTGGTGTGGTACTGGTCGATGACCATGTGGTGGTGCGCTCGGGATTTGCCCAGCTGTTAAGTCTGGAAACGGATATCCAGGTGCAGGGGCAGTACAGCAGCGCCGCAGAAGCCTGGCCGATGCTGTCGCGCCAGCCGGTGGATGTCGCCGTGCTGGACGTGGCGATGCCGGATGAAAACGGGCTTAGCCTGCTTAAGCGCCTGCGCGCCCGGCGGCCTGGCTTTCGCGCTATTATTCTCAGCATCTACGATACCCCCGCTTTTGTGCAAAGCGCGCTGGACGCGGGCGCAAGCGGCTATCTCACCAAAAGCTGCGGGCCAGAGGAGCTGGTGCAGGCGGTGCGCTCCGTAGGCATGGGCGGGCACTACCTGTGCGCTGACGCCCTGCGCGCCCTGCGGGGCGGGGCGCAGCCAGCTAAGGTCCTTGAGGTGTTAACCCCCCGCGAGCGCGAGATTTTTGACCTGTTGGTGAAGGGCGAAAGCGTGAAAGCCATCGCCGCGCAGCTCGACTTAAGCCATAAAACCGTGCACGTGCACCGCGCCAACGTACTGGGCAAGCTGCAATGCGCCACGACCATTGAGCTGGTGCACTTCGCGCTGGAAAATCAACTGCTGACGGGACACGGATGACAAGCTCGCTGCGCTACGGGGTGCTGTCGCTGTTTATCCTCTTCGCCTGGGGACCGGGCTGGCTGATGCTCTGGACAATCAGCCACTACCTGACCCATAACGGCGAACAGGCGGCGCTGCTGCTGCCGCAGGGAGTGCTGCTGGCGCTGCTGATTTTGCTGGCCCGGCGCTACTGGCTCACGCTGCTTTTGCCGCAATGCGCCATAACGCTCTGGCTGTGGCATGCCGGGCTGCTCTCAGGCTGGCCGATACTCTTCGCGCCTTTTATCAGCCTGTTGCCTGCGCTGGGCGCGCAGCGTTACTGGCACCGTTTCCCGCTCTACTGGCAGCGCCTTTCGCTGCTGCTCGCCGCCGTGATTGTCAATTCGCTGTTAACGACGCTGGCCTTGACGTGGCTGGTGGAGAGCAGGGCCAGCTATATTCTGCTCGCTTCGTTTACCGGCGGCGTGTTGCTGACCCCTTTCGTTTACCTGATTTATGACTATCTGCGCCAGCAGCACCGCTATCATCTGCTGGGGCTGGATGCCAGCAACCCGCCGCTGCGCACTTCGCTTATTCTCTGGTGCAGCCTCTTTTTTATCATCGGCATCGGCACGCAAATGGTGCTGTCGCCGGAAATCGAACGGCTGCTGCTGATTGTGGTGTTTTTGCCAAACGTGGTGATGGCGTGGAAATTCGGCTGGCAGGGCGGGGTGCTGGCGGCGCTGCTCGGCAGCATGATGATTGCCGCCGCGCGCCAGTTCGGCAGCGGTTTTAGCAACGTGCTGGAGCTGGAGATTTTTCTCTCTACCCAGGCGCTGCTCGGCATCGGGCTTGGCATCGCCATCAGCCGCCAGCAGCATCTCGCCAGCAACCTGCACCGCTACCGCCAGCGCCTCGAAGTGGAGCTTCAGGCGCGCCGCCAGCTCACTGAACAGCTTATCCACGCCGAAGAGGACACGCGTAAAAACCTCGCCCGTGAGCTGCATGACGAAATCGGTCAGAACATTACCGCCATTCAGATCCAGTCGCAGCTGGTGAAGCGGGCAAGCGATCGCCCCGTGGCGCTGCAGGCGGCGGAGGAGATAACCGCGCTTTCGCGCCGCATTCACCACTCTACCCGCCAGCTTTTACGCCAGCTGCGCCCGCCGGTGCTTGATGAGATGGGGCTGGACGAGGCGTTGCGCCATCTGGTTAACGAGTTCGCCTTCGAAGCGCGCGGCATCGCCTGCCGTTTTGATTACCGTCTCAGCGCGCCGCCCGGCAACGAAACGGTGGTTTTCACCCTCTACCGGCTGGTGCAGGAGCTGCTCAACAACGTGTGCAAGCATGCCAACGCCAGCGAAGTCGTGATTACGCTTAGCGAGCAGGGCGGCTGGCTGCGCCTTGAAGTGCACGACAACGGCGACGGCATCAGTCTCGCTCACCGGCCAGGCTTCGGCATTCAGGGCATGAGCGAGCGGGTGCAGGCGCTCGGCGGCGAGCTGCTGCTGGAAAACCGACGTGGTACGCGCGTTATTGTTAACCTGCCCACACTTTTGTCACAAAACCGCCCCTGACCAGGAAAAAGTCTTAGTGCTCCTGGAACGAGTCTCATCCCCTTTGCCGTCCCCTTTTTTATAGTCAGCTCAAGCCGGAGGAAATCATGAGCCAGCAAGGTCTGTCCCGCGCCGATATCGACCGTCGCTACCGCGCGCTGCGCCCGCGCCTGCTGTTCTCAATGGTGATGGGTTATGCCGCGTTTTACCTGACGCGCAAAAGCGTCAATTTTGTTCTGCCCGCGTTGCAGCTCGACCTCGGCTTAAGCAAGAGCGATATCGGCCTGCTCGGCTCGCTGTTCTATTTAAGCTACGGCGCCTCGAAGTTCGCCGCCGGGCTCTGGCACGACAGCCATGGCAGCCGCGCCTTTATGGGCGTTGGGCTGCTGATGACCGGCGTGCTGAACATGCTGTTTGCGCTGGGCGACAGCCTGCCGCTGCTGCTGGTTATCTGGACGTTGAATGGCTTTTTCCAGGGCTGGGGCTGGCCGCCCTGCGCCCGGCTGCTGACCCACTGGTATTCGCGCAACGAACGCGGTTTCTGGTGGGGCTGCTGGAACACCTCTATCAATATCGGCGGGGCGATAATCCCGCTGATTTGCGCCCTGGCCGCCCACGCGTGGGGCTGGCAGGCGGCGATGCTGACACCAGGGATAATCAGCGCGCTGCTTGGGCTGTGGCTGTGCGGGCGGTTGCGCGGCACGCCGCAGGAGGAGGGGCTGCCCACGGTGGGCGAATGGCGGCACGACCCGCTGGAGCTGCGACAAGAACAACAAAGCCCACCGATGACGCTCTGGCAGATGCTGCGCAGCACCGTGCTGCAAAACCCGATGATCTGGCTGCTCGGCGGGTCGTATGTGCTGGTTTATCTGATTCGCATCGCCCTGAATGACTGGGGCAACCTGTGGCTTGCGGAGAGCCACGGCGTGAATCTGCTGAACGCCAACGCCACGGTAATGCTGTTTGAAGTGGGCGGGCTGCTCGGCGCGCTGTTCGCCGGTTGGGGTTCAGACCTGCTCTTCAGCGGCCAGCGGGCGCCGATGATTTTGCTCTTCACGCTCGGCCTTATTGTGGCGGTGGCGGCGCTGTGGCTTTCGCCCGTGCACCACTACGCGCTGCTGGCGGTCTCGTTTTTCGCCATCGGCTTTTTTGTCTTCGGTCCGCAGATGCTGATTGGCCTCGCGGCCGTTGAGTGCGGTCACAAAGGCGCGGCGGGGTCGATAACCGGCTTTCTTGGGCTCTTTGCCTACCTGGGCGCCGCGCTCGCCGGCTGGCCGCTCTCAAAACTGATTGAGCATTACGGCTGGCCGGGGATGTTCGCGACGCTGTTTATCGCCGCCATGCTGATGGGTTTATTGCTGATGCCGCTCTTTATGGCGGGCGTCAGCGCACAGGAGCGGACCGATGCCGGTCCTGCTCCGCCACCTCACCTCTGATAAGGATAACAACATGAAAATGACAGCCCTCTCCGCTCTGGTCGCCGCCGGGGTTGCCCTTGCGTCCTTCAGCGGCGCGGCGCAGGCGAAAGGCCGCCTGGTGGTGTACTGCAGCGCCACGAACGAAATGTGCGAAGCGGAAACCAAAGCGTTCGGCGACAAGTATGATGTGAAAACCTCGTTTATCCGCAACGGCTCCGGCAGCACGCTCGCCAAAGTGGACGCCGAGAAGAAAAACCCGCAGGCGGACGTCTGGTACGGCGGCACGCTCGACCCGCAGTCGCAGGCGGGCGAGATGGGCCTGCTGGCGCCTTATCAGTCCGCCAATCTTAGCCAGATCATGGAGAAATTCCGCGACCCGGCGAAGGTAAAGGGCAACTACTCCTCGGCGGTCTATGTCGGCATTCTTGGCTTTGGCGTTAACACCCAGCGGCTGAAAGAGAAAAACCTGCCGGTGCCGAAATGCTGGAAAGACCTGACGAAGCCGGAATACAAAGGCGAAATCCAGATTGCGGACCCGCAAAGCTCCGGCACCGCCTACACCGCGCTCGCGACCTTCGTACAGCTCTGGGGCGAAGACCAGGCGTTTGAGTACTTAAAGCAGCTTAACGGCAACGTTTCCCAGTACACCAAGTCCGGCATCGCCCCGGCGCGTAACGCGGCGCGCGGCGAAACCGCCATCGGCATCGGCTTTTTGCATGATTACTCGCTGGAAAAAGAGCAGGGCGCGCCGCTGGAGCTTATCTCCCCGTGCGAAGGCACCGGCTATGAAATCGGCGGCGTCAGCGTGCTGAAGGGCGCGCGCAACATGGATAACGCGAAGCTGTTCGTGGACTGGGTGCTCTCTAAAGAGGCGCAGGAGCTCGCCTGGAAGAAGGGCAAATCGTACCAGATCCTGACCAACACCACGGCGGAAACCTCGCCGCTGTCGCTCAAGCTCGACGACCTCAAGCTCATTAATTACGACATGGATAAATACGGCTCCACTGACGTGCGCAAAGCGCTCATCAACAAGTGGGTCAACGACGTGAAAATGGGTAAATAACCGCCTGCGGGTGACGCCGTTCACCCGCCGTTTTTCCCCCTTTGCCCCATGAGGCGCTTATGTCTGAAACACTGCTTCTGCGTCCCGCCCACAAGCGGGAGGCGATTTTCGTCTGGGTGGCGATCGGCTGGCTGGCGTTCGCGCTGCTGCCGAGCTGGAGCCTGGATTACGGGCTGTTTGAAGCCACGAGCGAGGAGATCCTCGACGCCTACGGCTGGTCGCAGCTCAATATCAGCCTGCTCTGGTATTTACTGCCGTCGCTGCTGTTGCTGCGCCCCTTTCACGCGCCCGCCCGCGAGCAGCGCCAGCGCCACGCCTTCGACGCCGGATGGGCGCTCTTCTGCATGGCTTTTGTCGTGGTAAGCGCAACGCTTGCCGGGCGCGGCATGGGCTATGCCGCCATCGTGCTGTTTATCGCGCTCGGCGCCATCATGACGCTTGCGCTCTCGCGCCTGGAGTGGCTTGGCGGCGACCGGTTTGTGATTGGCTCGCTTATCGCCATCGTCGCGCTTATCGGCGTCTTTATCGTCTGGCCGAGCGTGGCGATGTTTATCCCTATGTTCACCAACGACGCGGGCGAATTCGCGCCGCTCGCCTTCACGGCGGTGCTGGGGCAGGCGCATATCGTGCAGGTGATTATTAACTCTATTGCGCTTTCCGTGGCGGTGGGCGTGGGCTGCACCTTTTTTGGCCTTGTGCTGGCGATTTACACCACCCGCATCGCTAAGCGCAGCGCCGTTATCGGGCGCATCTTCTCCATTTTGCCAATCGTAACGCCGCCTTTTGTGGTGGGGCTTGGTGTAACGCTGATGATGGGGCGCTCCGGCTACGTCACCGAGTTTATGGTGGAGTGGTTTGGGCTGACCAACACGAACTGGCTCTATGGCTTTACCGGCATCTGGCTGGCGCAGGTGCTCGCCTTCACGCCGATGGCTTTTATGATCCTGGACGGGGCGATCAAAACCATTCATCCGTCGCTGGAAGAGGCCTCTTATACCCTGCGCGCCAGCCGCTGGCAGACCTTCAACGGCGTCTTTGTGCCGCTGCTGAAACCCGCGCTCGCCAACGCCTTCCTGATTGTGGTGGTGCAGTCGCTGGCGGACTTCAGCAACCCATTAGTGCTCGGCGGCAACTTTGATGTGCTGGCGACGCAGATTTACTTCTACATCACCGGTTCACAGCTTGATTACCAGGCGGCGAGCACGCTGGGCGTCTTTTTACTGCTTTTCTCGCTGCTGGTGTTCTGCGTGCAGTACATGTGGATCGGCAAACGCTCCTATGTGACCGTTTCCGGCAAGTCTTATCGCGGCGACGTGCAGCCGCTGCCGGCGACGCTGGTGTGGAGCGTGGTGGCGCTGCTGGCGGTGTGGGTCGCCTTCAACGCGCTGCTTTACGGCAGCATTTTCTACGGCAGCTTTACGGTGAACTGGGGCGTGGATTACACCCTGACGCTTGATAACTTCATCAAGCTGTTCGGCCAGGGAATGGACGACGGGGCGTGGCCTTCGCTGCTCGACACGCTGCTTTACGCAGGCATCGCCGCGCCGATCACCGCCGTGTTCGGCCTGCTTATCGCCTGGGTGGTGGTGCGCCAGCAGTTCCGGGGCAAAAAGACCATTGAGTTCACCACCATGCTCTGCTTCGCCGTGCCGGGCACCGTGGCCGGGGTCTCTTATATCCTCGCCTTTAACAGCGCGCCGGTTTATCTCACGGGCACCGCCGCCATCGTCATTATTTCCATGGTGATGCGCAACGTGCCGGTGGGTATTCGCGCGGGCATTGCGGGCCTCGGGCAGATAGACAAATCGCTGGATGAAGCGTCGCTCAGCCTGCGCGCCGGCTCGTATCGCACCATTGTGAATATTCTGCTGCCGCTGCTGCGCCCGGCCATTCTTTCGGCGCTGATCTACAGCTTTGTGCGCGCCATCACCACGGTGAGCGCCATTGTTTTCCTCGTCACGCCGGATACCCGGGTGGCGACCGCCTACATCTTAAACCGCGTGGAGGATGGCGAGTACGGCGTGGCGATTGCCTACGGCTCAATCCTTATCG
Source organism: Franconibacter sp. IITDAS19 (assembly GCF_023079515.1). Lineage (NCBI taxonomy): Bacteria > Pseudomonadati > Pseudomonadota > Gammaproteobacteria > Enterobacterales > Enterobacteriaceae > Franconibacter > Franconibacter sp. IITDAS19. The sequence continues at coordinate 245,886 of NZ_JALJCP010000003.1, forward strand.
TGGTGATGCTGGCCATTATTTTCCTTTTTGACTGGCTTATCGGCGAGGCGCGCATCTCGCGCTCAAAAGCCAAAAACCAGGCGTAATCACGGAGCTTAACCATGACACAACAACATTTTGTGGAACTGCGTAACGTCACGAAACGGTTTGGCGCCAATACCGTGATTGAGAATATTAACCTCGCTATCCCGAAAGGGCAGATGGTGACGCTGCTCGGCCCCTCCGGCTGCGGCAAAACCACCGTGCTGCGGCTGGTGGCGGGGCTTGAGAAGCCGAGCGACGGGCAAATATTTATTGATGGCGAAGACGTGACTCACCGTTCTATTCAGCAGCGCGATATCTGCATGGTCTTTCAGTCCTATGCGCTCTTTCCCCATATGTCGCTTGGCGAAAACATTGGCTACGGCCTGAAGATGCTCGGCACGCCGAAGGCGGAGATCAAAGCGCGGGTGAATGAGGCGCTTTCGCTTGTCGATCTCGATGGCTTTGCCGACCGCTATGTCGACCAAATCTCCGGCGGCCAGCAGCAGCGCGTGGCGCTGGCGCGCGCGCTTATCTTAAAGCCCAAAGTGCTGCTGTTTGACGAGCCGCTCAGCAATCTCGACGCCAACCTCAGGCGCAGCATGCGCGATAAAATCCGCGAGCTGCAAAAGCAGTTCAACATCACCTCGCTTTACGTCACTCACGACCAGAGCGAAGCGTTCGCCGTCTCCGACACGGTGCTGGTGATGAACAAGGGCCACATTATGCAGATGGGCTCGCCGCAGGATCTCTACCGTCAGCCCGCCTCGCGCTTTATGGCGAGCTTTATGGGCGACGCGAACCTCTTTCCGGCGCGCTTTACGCCGGAGTTTGTGGAGATTCACGGTTACCGTTTGCCGCGTCCGGCGCATTTCGCCGCATCCGGCGACGGCACCATTGGCGTGCGGCCGGAGGCGATTACGCTTAGCGAACAAGGCAGCGAGAGCCAGCGCTGCGTGATTCGCCACGTCGCCTATATGGGACCGCAGTATGAAGTGGTGGTGGAATGGCAGGGCAAGCCGATCCTGCTGCAGGTGAACGCCACGCGCCTGCAGCCGGACGTTGGGGACACGTACTTTCTGGAAATTCACCCCTACGGCATGTTTATGCTGGCGGATGCCGCATAAAGAAAGCCGCCCTCAGGGGCGGCTTTTTTAGCTCAGCGTATCGATCCACTCGCTCTGGCGCGGGTTCTGGCGGCGGTAGCAGTGCACCGACACCGAAAGCTGCACGAGGTCGGTGAAGACCATCGGGTCGAGCTGGATCTGCTTTTTAATCTGCGCCAGGCGATAGGCCAGCGTGTTGCGGTGAATGCCGAGCTGCTGGGAGGTTTTCCCCACTTCGGCGTTGTTATTGATAAAGCAGTCGAGGGTATCAAGCAGCGCCTCGCCGGAGTCGTGCTCCAGCAGCTGGCGCACGTTGTTATTAAAGAAGTTGAACATGTAGCTGTTTTCCAGCACCCGGAACAGGCAGAGCATCGCCATCTCGCGGAAATAATAAACCTGCCGCTGCGGCTGCACCTTGCTGCCCACCTCAATCACCGAACGGGCGAACTGGATAGCCTCGCGGATATCCGGCGCACTGTCGGCCCGCACGCCCACGCCGATGTGGTAGTGGCTTATCTGGTTACTGAGGATAAAGCCGATCCGGTCGAGCAGCGCCTCCTGATCCTCTTTCACCGATCCTAAAATCAGGATCTCGTTGCTGCCGAGCAGGATCACCTCTTTCACGCCCGCAAGCTGCGAAAACTCGCTCAGCAGCGTGCCCAGCACGTCGCTTAAGTGCTGCTGCGCCACTTCCACCATCACCACCACCGGCACCACCGGCGTGGCGAGGGTGAAGCCCAGCTCGGCGAGCCGCCGGAGCGCTTCCTGGCCCTGCGGCGCCTCGCCGTGCTCCAGATACTGCGCAAACAGCGTGTCGCGCAGGCGCTGGCGCCAGTTCACTTCGCGCATCTCCAGCGACTGGCGCACCAGCAGCTCGGCGGTGAGGATAGCCAGCTCCGCATAACGGCTGATGACCGCCGGGTCGCCGCTCACGCCCACCACCATCACCACCTGGTCGTCCACCAGGATCGGGTGATTAATGCCCGGATGCACATTCTCAAAACGCGCCGCTTCCGCGGCGTTGTGGATGCTGATGCGCTTGCCGGTGCGGATCACCTCGCGGGCGATCTCATGCTGTTCACCGAGGCGGTGGCGCTCGCCGGAGGCGATGACCTGGCCGCGGTGGTCAATCACGTTGACGTTATGATGAATAATCGCCATCGCCCGGGAGACAATCTCATTGGCCAGCGCTGTAGTAATAATCATGCTGATGTCCGCCCGTTATCGTCAGGTTCGCCCCGTCAGGCGGACGGGGCGAGGGGTCAGTTCTTCTGCGCCTGCGTAAAGCAGGCGTTATGCTTGTTTAATGGCTGTGGCGCGGCGTTTTATCCACCGTCATCAGTTGCAGCAGCACGCCCAGCAGCGCGCAGCCCGCCATGGTGAAGAAGGTGTAGACGTAGCCGGTCGCGCTCTCCCAGCCGCCGCCAAGCTGAATCAGCCAGCCCATCAGCAGCGGCGAAATCCCGCCGCCGATAAACATGGCGGTAGTGATAATGCCGTTGGCGGTAGAGGTGGCGCTCTCTTCGGCGGAGTCGGACGCCATCGCGTAGTAAATCGGCCACACGGCGTTCGCCACCAGCCCGAAAAAGAGCTGGATGGCGACGAGGCGCGGCATGTTGGTGGCGAAGTAAAAGAGCGCGATGCCGATGCTCATCCACAGGCCGCACAAAATCAGCGTGCGCTTGCGCCCCAGACTGTCCGACAGCCACGGCCAGATAATCTGGCCAAGCGTACCGGTGAGCGTAAAGATAATGCTAAGCCCGGCGGAAGCGGCCAGGGAAAGTCCGGAAACGTGATACAGGTACGGCGGCAGCACCACATTGATGCCCATATAGACGATTTGGGTAAGCAGCGTGTTGCCGGCGGTCAGCGAGATATTGCGGTTGCGCAGCGTCTTGACGAAGGTCTTCATGCCGTCGCCTTTCTGCACGCGGTTACTCTCCTGCGTCGCTGGCCGGGTAAAGCCCTGCTCATCCATGTGGTTATAAAGCGTGTTGATGCGCGCGGCGGTGGAGTACTTCGCCCAGAAGATCATCAGCGGAATGGCGACAATCAGCGCCACCAGGAAGCAGTAGCGCCAGCTGCCTTCGCCAAAGGTGGTGAGCACGATACTCGCCACCACGCCGCTTAGCAGCGCGCCAATCGGGTAGCCGGTGTGGTGCACGCCAAGGGCGAAGCCGCGCTTCTCTTTCGGCCACCATTCGGCGGTGTTGCTCACGCCGACCGGCTCGCCCCAGCCCGCGCCGAGGTTTACCCCCACGCGCAGCAGCACGAAGCTCGTCAGCCCGTGGCTGATGGCTTTAATACCGGAGATAAACGAGAGCGCGGTGTAGCCTATCACCAGCGGCACCTGGAAGCGGGCGCGCTTCCAGCCGGAGCCGTAGCGGTCGCTCCAGACGGAGCCGGGAATATCCAGCACCGCCAGCGCCACCATAATCAGCGCCACAATGTTGCCCCACTGCTCGGGTGAAAGCGAAAACTCGCGAGAGATAACCGGGCCTAAGCGCAGGATCATCTCGCGATCGTAGGCGTTGAGTACCCAAATCAGCCAGCAGACCAGCAGGGATACCCAGGAAAAACGATGTATAGCTTGCCGTTTCCCGCGCTTTGCCGCCGCGGGAGAAGAGTTAATGAGGCTCATGTTGTTATCTCCACGGCCACGCCTTCGCGGGCCGCTGATGGTCAGGGTCAGAGAAACGCCGCGTGTTAGGTTTGTTTTTCGCGGCGAGGGCAATTAACCGGCGAAGCGGCGCTCAGGCACGCCGGTGATGCCTAAGCCGTAAATCGCAAACAGGCTGCCGCGCAGCTGGTTATCTTCCGGGAAGCGCGGCAGGGGCGGCTGCGCCATGGAGGTGACGTAGAGCACGTCGAGGTTTTCGCCGCCGAACATGACGCTGGTCACTTTCTTCACCGGCATGTCGATGATGCGGTCTACCTCGCCGTCCGGCGTGTAGCGCACCAGCTTGCCGGCGTAGACCAGCGCGTTCCACAGGCAGCCTTCGCTGTCCACCGTCGCGCCGTCCGCCGCGCCGCCTTCGCTGCGGTCTACCTTGCAGAAAACGCGCTCGCGGGAGAGGTTGCCCGTGGCGGTGTCGTAATCCCAGGCGCGGATCTCGCCCGTCCAGGTGTCGGCGAAGTAAAACGTCTCGCCGGACGGGCTCCAGCACGGCGCGTTGGAGCAGATGATGTTGCGCTCAAGCGTGTGCAGGGTAAGGTCGGTGTCCAGCCGGTAGAGCGCGCCGCTCGGCTCCTCTTCGCGCATGTCCATGGAGCCGAACAGAAAGCGCCCCTGGCGGTCCACCTTGCCGTCGTTTAAGCGGTTGTGCGGTTTATCCGCCTCCGGGTTATGCAGCAACTCCAGCTCGCCGCTGGCGAAATCAAGCAGATGCACGCCGTGCGCAAGCGCCACCACCGCCCCTTCGCCGTTCTGGCGTAAGGCCATGGAGCCGATTTTCTGCCGCACGTCCCAGCTTTTTATCGCCGTGCCCTGCGCGTTGCAGGAGAAAACGCGCCCGTCCTGGCTGTCCACCCAGTAGAGCCTTTGCTGTTCCACGTCCCAGAGCGGGCTTTCGCCAAGCCGGGTTTTCAAATCGACTAACACTTCAATACGCATGACGTTCTCCTGCTCAGACTTTTTCGCCGCGCGCCACCGGGCCTGCGGCAAGGGAAGGGGAAACCTGGCTGCGGATAAGCGTGGCGACCAGCGCGCCGACCACCAGCAGCCCCACGGCGAACCACAGGCCGGAGGTGGCGGAGCCGGTGCGGTCTTCAAACGCGCCGAGGATAAACGGCCCGAGGAAGCCGCCGCACAGGCCGAGGCAGTTAAGCAGGCCGAAGCTGCCCGCCAGCAGGCTGCCGCTCATGATGGAAGGCAGCCAGCTAAAGATGATGGATTGCACGGCGAAGAACATAAACGCGGTGATGGAGAAGCCGAGCATCGCAAGCGTCGGGCCGCCCGTCGCGCCAATCACCATGCCTACCGCCATCACCAGGTAGCCCACCATCAGCATGCGCCGCGAGCGGTTCTCCGTGCGGGCGAAGCGCGGCAGCAGCACGCCGCCGCAGGCCGCCGCAATCCACGGAATGGCGGTCAGCAGGCCCACCTGCAGCGGGGAGAGGCTGCCCCAGCTGCCGATAATGCCCGGCAGGAAGTAGCTCAGCCCGTACACCGAGAACTGGTGAGTGAAGTAAATCAGCACCAGCAGCAGGAAAACGCGGGTGGAAAGGGCTTTTTTCAGCGAGAACGCGGAGGGCGCATGGCTCGCCTCGCGCGCTTCGCGGGCAAGGGTGGTTTCAATAAACGCCACGTCCTGCTTATCAAGCCACTTCGCGTCGGCGGGTTTATCGGGCAGCACTCGCCAGACCACGAACGCCAGCGCCACCGCCGGTAAGCCTTCGATAAAGAACATCCACTGCCAGCCCGCCCAGCCCGCGATGCCGTCCATGTTCAGCAGCAGGCCGCCGAGCGGCGCGCCGATAATATTGGCGAAGCAGACGCCGAGCAGAAACAGGCCGGTGGCTTTGGCGCGCTCTTCACGGCCAAACCAGAGCGTTAAATAGTAAATAATGCCGGGATAAAGCCCTGCTTCGGCGGCGCCCAGCAGCAGGCGCATGGCGTAGAACGACCACGGGCCGGTGACGAAGGCCATCGCGCAGGAGATGACCCCCCAGGTAATCATGATGCGGGCTATCCAGCGCCGCGCGCCGATCTTCGCCAGAAAGAGGTTGCTTGGGATCTCCAGCACCGAATAGGTCAGGAAGAACAGCCCGGCGCCCAGGCCAAACGCCGTGGCGGAGAGGCCGAGATCCACCGACATGCTGGCTTTCGCCATGCCGATGTTGGTGCGATCGATAAAGCTGATGATGTAAGCCACGATCAGTAACGGCAGCAGGTGGCGGTAGATCTTTTTATGGGTGATGCGCGCCTGCGCGCTCCCCGTCGCCTTTTCATTTATTGCGGACATGGTTACTATTCTCCCGTTGTAACGGTCAAAGACCTTTGCCGGGATCGGCGAGATCCCGCTGTGTCAGCTCACGTTGTCGCAGGGGCGATGACCCGCACGACGTCCCGGCCCGATGCCCCACATCGGGCCGTTCTTCTTAAGCGCCTTCGCGCTCAAACAGCATCGAAATCCCTTGTCCGCCGCCGATGCACATCGTCACAAGCCCGGTGCGCGCGCTGCGGCGTTCCATCTCATACATCAGTTTTACCGGCAGGATAGCCCCGCTCGCCCCCACCGGGTGGCCGAGCGCGATAGCGCCGCCGTTGACGTTAACCCGCGCCGGATCGAGCTTCAGATCGTTCATCACCGCCAGCGCCTGAGCGGCAAAGGCTTCGTTCAGTTCGATCAGATCGACGGACTGAATATCCAGGCCGAGCTTGTCCATTAAACGGCGGGTGGACGGCGCCGGGCCAAAGCCCATGATCTCCGCGCCGCAGCCCGCCACCGCCCAGCCTTTGATGCGCATGCGCGGCGTTAAGCTCCGTTTTTCCGCCTGATCGCGGGTCATCAGCACCAGCGCCGCCGCGCCGTCGTTAATGCCGGAGGAATTCGCCGCCGTCACCACGCCCTCTTTCTTAAAGGCCGGGCGCAGGCTGGCGAGCTTCTCGCGCGGGGTGTTGCGCGGGTGTTCGTCGGTATCGAACAGGCGAGTCGCTTTTTTGCCGTCCGGCACCTCAATGCCCAGAATCTGCTCGCGGAAGTAGCCTTCGGCGATGGCCTTCAGCGCTTTCTGCTGGCTCGACCAGGCGAAGTCGTCCATCGCGTCGCGGCTGATGTTGAAGCGTTCAGCGACGTTTTCCGCCGTCATGCCGTTGTGGTACGGTCCTTCCGGCCAGGTGAGGATGGAGATAAGGCCGTCTTCCAGCACGCCGTTGCCCATGCGATAGCCGTCGCGGGCCTGGCGCAGGTAGTAGGGGAGCTGGGTCATGTTCTCGGTGCCGCAGGCAACCACCACGTTCGCCTGGCCGGTCTGGATAGCCATCATGCCGTCGGCGATTGCCTGTAAACCGGAGCCGCACTGACGGTTGACGGAATAGGCGGTGGTCTCTTTTGGTAACCCGGCGCGAAGCTGGCAGACGCGGGCGATAAAGCCGCTTTCCGCCACCTGACCTACGTTGCCCACCACCACTTCGTCCACCTCTTCGGGCGCGATGCCCGCACGAGCGACCGCTTCACGAATCACCGCCGCGCCCAGGTCGTGTTGGTGGGTGTGGGCGAAGCTGCCGTTAAACGCGCCGATAGCGGTGCGAACGCCGCTGACAATCACAATATCGTTTGGGTTTTTCATCTTTGCTCCTTACAGCACCATACCGCCGCCGACGTTAATCACTTCGCCGTTGATGTACCGCGCGCCATCGGAGGCGAGAAACGCCACGCATTCGCCCACATCTTTCGCTTCGCCCGCAAAGCCCGCCGGAATTTTGTTAATCATCATCTCCCACACCTTTTCCGGCACGCCGCGGGTCATGTCGGTGTCGATAAAGCCCGGGCAGATGGCGTTCACCGTCACCCCTTTTTTCGCCAGCTCCCGGCAGGCGGTTTTGGTCATCCCCACCACGCCCGCTTTCGAGGCGGCGTAGTTGGTCTGGCCGACGTTGCCAAGCCAGCTTGCCGACGCGATGTTGATGATGCGGCCAACACCGCGCTCGCGCATGCGAATGGCCGCCTGCTGCATGCAGAAGAAAGTGCCCTTGAGGTTAACGTCGATGACCGTGTCCCAGTCCGCTTCCGTCAGCTTGTGCAGCATGGCGTCGCGGTTAATGCCCGCGTTGTTCACCAGGATATCGACCTGGCCGAAGGCCGCTTCGGCCTGTTCGAACAGCGCTTCCACCTGCGTTTTGTCGCTGATATTGCAGGTAATGAACAGCGCCTCGTTGCCCCACTGACGCAGGGCGGCGGCGGACTCTTCGCCGCGCGGGTCCATATCGGCGATAACAACCCGCGCGCCCTCGCGCGCGAGCACCTGGGCGATGCCGAAGCCGATGCCGCGGGCGGCGCCAGTCACAATGGCGGTTTTACCGGTGAGTTTCATTTGTCGTTTCCTTGCTGGTCTGAAGAGGCGTGGCGGGCGAGCGCGGCGGCGAGGCCACAGGGGGCTTCTTCAAACAGCGCGCTGTCCATCACAGTTAAATCCGACGCGATAAGCGGGCGGAACGCCATCTGCGCGAGCACGTCGCGCTCAAGATCGATGCCCGGCGCAATCTCCACCAGCACCGGCCCTTCGGGGCGCAGCTCGAACACCGCGCGCTCGGTAACGTAGTGCATCGTCTGGCCTTTTTGACGGGCCAGCTCGCCGTTATAAGAGATCTGATCGACGGCGTTGACGAACTTGCAGACTTCGCCTTCCTGCACGATGCGTAGTTCGCCATTTTCACAGGCGATCTCCAGGCCTTTGGCGGTGAAAGAAGAGCAGAAGACCACGTGACGGGCGTTCTGGGTGATATCGATAAACCCGCCTGCGCCGGGGCAGGATGCGCCCAGGCGGGTGGCGTTGACGTGGCCGTTGGGGTCCATTTCGCCCGCGCCCATAAAGGTGATATCCACCCCGGCGCCATTGTAATAAAGCATCTGGTCCTGGTGGCTTATCATGGCGGTGAGGTTGCGCCCGATGCCGAAATCGGTGCCGCCTGCCTGCAAGCCGCCGTAAATGCCGGATTCCACGGTAATGGTGACAGCGTCGCCGACGCCTTCTTCGTGGATAACGGCGCCAATGACGTCGTTGGGAATGCCGGTGCCGAGGTTAATCACGCAGCCCGGCGTCAGGTAGCGGCAGGCGATGCGGCCAATCAGCTTGCGAAGGCTGAGCGGCAGCGGCGCGCTTTCGCTCACTGGCAGGCGGATATCGCCGCACAGCGACGGGTCGAAGGCCCAGCCGGAAGTCTGGCGATGGTCGGTTTCCGGCTCGTCGCACACCACGATGGCGTCAATTAATGTGCCGGGCACGGTGACGCTTTTCGGGTGCAGCGAACCGCGCGCCACGCGGTATTTCACCTGCGCCAGCACTGTTGCGCCGTAGCGCTTCGCCGCCAGCACGGCGGGCAGCACTTCGAGCTTCATCGCCTCTTCGTCGGTGGTCAGGTTGCCGTCTTCGTCAGCGTGCGTGCCGCGCACAATCACGACATCCAGCGGAATAGCCGGGTAGAAAAGAAACTCTTCGCCGCGAAAGGTATGGTGCTCAACGCGGTTCGGCTGCTCGCGGGTGCGGCGGTTCATGCGCCCGCCTTCAATGCGTGGGTCAACAAAGGTGCCTAAGCCCACCTGCGAAAGCCGTCCCGGCAGCCCTGCCGCCATCGCGCTGTAAAGGTGCACCATCTGGCCCTGCGGCAGGCACCAGGCTTCCACCTCGTCGTTATTGATCATCGCCATCCAGCGCGGGGCAAGGCCCCAGTGGGATCCGATAATGCGCGTCACCAGCCCCGGATGGGCGAAGTGCTGGTTGCCGCGCTGGCGGTCGCTCTGGCCTGCGGCGTGTACAAGCGTCAGGTCGCGCGGCGTATTCTCCGCCAGAAAGCGCGCTTCAATGGCTTTGAGGATCGATTCCGCCGCGCTGATGAGCGTCATGCCGACGGTGCACACCGTGTCGCCGTTCTTAACCAGGCGCGCGGCGGCGTCGGCGCTGATAAATGTCGCTTTCACTTTCTCTCCTCCGTGGCGAAATAAGGGATGTATTCAGCAAGCCGCGCGCGCAGCTGGCGCTTGCTGATTTTGCCGTTGTGGGTGCGCGGCAGAGTGCGGGTGAAAATAATGCGCGCCGGCAGCTTAAAGCGGGCCACCTTCGCCTTCAGCCAGCCCAGGATCTCCTCGCTGGTCAGGCTCTGCTGGCTGTCGGCGACGATAAATGCCACCGGCTCTTCGCCATAAACCGGGCTGGGGGCGGGGATGACGGCCACCTCTTTCACGCCGCGGTAGGTAGAAAGAATGTTTTCCAGCTCAATGGAGTAAATTTTCTCGCCGCCGCGGTTAATCATGTCTTTGCTGCGATCTTTAATGAACAGGTAGCCATCGGCGTCGAGATAGCCGATATCGCCGGTATTAAACCAGCCCGCGTGATTACAGGCGGGGCGGCGCTCGCTGCGCTGCCAGTATTCGTTTACCACCACATCGCCCTTAAGCCAGATGTGGCCGATTTGCTCCGCGCCGAGCGGTTGCTGGTTATCGTCGCATACCGCGATTTCCAGCCCCGGGATCGCCTGCCCGGAGCTGCCGCTTTTGGCGCTGCCCCAGACATCCTGCGGAAAAATGGTGGCGGGGGAGGTGGTCTCCGTCAGGCCATAGATGGGGTGAATGGTGGTGCGGGGAAAGCGCTCTTTAAGCTCGCGCACCAGCCCTTCGTTAAGGTGTCCTGCGCCGCAGGCGACGGCGCGCAGCGTCGGCCAGGTTTGCGGCACCCCCTCGCTCTGCGCCTTCGCTGCCTGGCAGAGCAGAATAAAGACCGTGGGCGAACCGTGCAGAAAGGTGATGCCCTGGTCGCGCACGGTGTTCATCACCTCTGTCGCATTAAAACGCAGCTGGAGCCAGATGGCGGCGCCCAGATAGACGAACAGCGCCAGCAGGGCGGAAAGGCCGGTGATGTGATAAATGGGCACCGCCAGCACGGTGCTGTCATTTTCGCCAAGCGAAAGCCCGTGAGCGTAAGCGTCTACGGCGCACAGCAGATTGCCGTGGGTGATCACCGCGCCTTTCGGCTCGCCGGTGGTGCCGGAAGTAAACATTATCACGGCGGTATCGTTGCGGCTTACGCGCGCTGCTGGCGCCGAAGCCCCGGCGGGCAGCGCGAGCGCATGCCACTGCGAGAGAGAAACGCAGCGCGCCCCTTCGGTGCGGGAAAGCCAGTCCTGGCCGTTAGCGTCATAAAAAACCGCCTGCGGCGCGATATGCGCCACCAGCCCTTCGCCCTCTTCCTGTTTGAGCTTGGTGCTGAAGGGCACCACCTCAATGCCAAGGCCCATCGCGGCGAAGAAAATTTCGCAGAAGGCGGGACGGTTGCCAAAGGCGAGCACGATGCGGTCTCCTTTGTGCAATGACCAGACGTGGGCAAGTTGCGCCATGGTCTGCTGAACACGCTGATAAAAATCGCGGTAGCGGTAACGCTCGTTTTCAAACGCCAGCGCCAGCGCGTCCGGGCGGCGCTCCGCGCTGCGGCGCAGGGCCTCATACAAATTCTGAAAGTCGGCGGAGGTGCTGCTCATGGGTCTCTCCTGACAAAGCTCAATGGCGATGACAGCAGTCTAGAGGAGGGACGCCCGGGCAAGTTGCGGGCTTATTCACAACAAAAAATCAACAAAACAACATCATCGTTGTAACTTCGCACAATGCGGCGCGAGCAGGGTCATGATTTTTGGCAAGGAGCAACGCGCTGCGCCGGCAAACGTTGCAAAAGCCAGTTATTTAATTGCGGCATGACTCGCAGGCCGTGATAATTTATTTTGCGCCGCCAAATTGGTTTACGTAATATTATCGGGAAGCGGTCACTCTCTCATTATTTAAGGAGGTCATATGAAAAAGGCATTTGATGAATTTGATGGTTTTTACATTATGAAATAACTGCTTCAGGGCGGGGTGCTCCCGCCCTTTTTATGGATGAACGTTATGACTATGGATCTTGTCGAACTACAGGCAATAAGTAATGCTATTATATTTACGGGTGTTATCGTGGCAACAGTAACTATTGTCTATAACGTCCGTACAGCAAAGAAAACACAAACGGCGGCGTTTCTTTTCGAAAGCAGAAAAGATAAGGAATACCTTGAATCGCTGTATATATTGAAAAAAGTACATGCTTCTGGAAAATCTTTCCGCTCTTATGTGTTTCCCGCGCCGGATGCGCCTATTACCCCTGAGGAGAGAGAGGAGCGCCTTAAGCTGCAATACATTCTGAATTTTTATGAGCGGGTCGCTGTCAGCATTCGGGAAGGTATTTATAACGAAAATATGATTAAGCGAACCTCTTACGCCACCGTCATGGAGACGTGGAATAATGCGGAGCCATTAATTAAAGCAGTAAGGGAATATATTCATTCTGAAACCACCTGGCAGGAGTTCGAATGGCTGGTGAGCCGGTGGCGTAAGTCGCCGTTAAAAAGAACGCGTTAAACGCACTGCTAAACATTCGTCGTTATTCTCTTCTTCCGCGTTGCGCTTTTTATTAACAGAATTAAACGCGGTGCAACGAATATTATTTAAACGCGTAATAAAAAAGGCGGCCCGCAAGCCGCCGCGATTATATTATTTCGCCGTTAACCTTTCGGCTCCAGCGCCGCGAAGGCTGCGCGAATTTGCTCTTCCGGCAGTTGCAGCCCGATAAAAACAATCGTGCTCTGGCGGGGTTCATCCTGCGCCCATTCGCGGTCCCAGTCGGCGCTGTAGAGGCGCTGCACGCCCTGAAACAGCAGGCGGCGCGGCTCGCCTTCAATAAACAGCATGCCCTTGTAGCGCAGCAGGCGGTCGGCGAAATCGAGCAGCAACCCTTCCATGGTGCGCGAGACCGCATCCAGCGCCAGCGGATAGTCCAGATTCACCACAATCGATTCCACCTCGTTCTGCGCCGGGGCGATAAAGCGAAAGCGCGGCGTTTTCTCCACGATGCGCTCTTCCAGCATAAAGCCCTGCACGTTAAAGAGCAGGCTGAGGTCGATGTCGCCATGAATCACGGTATAAATGGGCGCCCGGGCGTTGATGCGCGCAAGCCGGGCGAGCAGGGCGTCGTTTTCCCCCGCCACGTCGGTTTTGGTGAGCAGAATGCGGTCGGCGTAGCCAATCTGCGACTGCGCCAGGGTGAACTGGTCCATCTGCTGCTCTGCGTGCGCCGCGTCAACCAGCGTGAGCACGCCGTCTAACAGATAGCGTTCGCACAGCGTTTCATGGGCGAAAAAAGTCTGAATGATGGGGCCGGGGTCCGCCATGCCGGTGCACTCAATGACCAGCCGGTCGAAGTCGATTTCGCCGCTGTCGCGCTTGTCGAGCAGGTCGAGCAGCGCGTCTTCCAGCTCGTTGGAACGGCTACAGCAGATGCAGCCGTTGCTCAGGGTTGTAATCTGCGTGGCGCGGTCGCCGATGATGGCGTTATCAATCGGCACCTCGCCGAATTCGTTTTCGATAACTGCGATTTTCTGGCCGTGATCGGCCTCAAGAATATGGCGCAGCAGCGTGGTTTTTCCCGCGCCGAGGAAGCCGGTCAACAGCGTTACCGCTACAGGTTGCATCATCTTTCTCCCGTTAATTTCAGCAGCAGCGCATGCCGCCTTTGCCACTCCCGCCGTAACGCGCCTGCTGACGCTCCTGGAAAAACTCATCGTACGTCATGCAAGGCTTATCGGGGTGGTTTTGTTTCATGTGTTGCACATAGGTATCGTAGTCGGGAATGCCGATCAACATGCGGGCCGCCTGGCCCAGATACTTTGCCGCTTCGCCTAATTGACCAAACATAGCGTTATCCTGATAAAGCACGCGCCCCGCAGGAGGCGGGGCGCGTTACGGTCACGATTAATGACCTGAGGAGATTTTTACCCCTTCGGCAGGCACTGGCACATAGGGCGTTTCATTCGCCACAGGCCTGTCGGCGCGCAGCGCTTGCAGCGCGGTGCGAATGCCATAGAAAAGGATGCTGTAAACCACGATCAGGAAGAGAATGCTCAGCCCGGCGTTGGTGTAGTTGTTAACAATAATATGGTTCATTTTGGCGATCTGCTCCGCGGTCAACTCCGCGCCACCCGCCAGGATTTTCGCTTTGTAATCGCTGGCCATGAAGAAGAAGCCTTCCATCTTCGGATTGCTGCTAAAGAGCTTCTGGCCAAGCGCCCAGGTGGTGCAGATAAGCAGCCAGATAGCCGGCAGCATAGTCACCCAGACGTACCTCGTACGCTTCATCTTCACCAGCACCACGGTGCCGAGCATCAGCGCTACGGAGGCGAGCATCTGGTTGGAGATGCCAAACAGCGGCCACAGGCTCTTCACGCCGCCCAGCGGATCCACCACGCCCTGGTAGAGCAGGTAGCCCCACAGGCCCACACAGCCCGCCGTGCCCACAATGCCCGCCACCAGCGAGTCAGTCTTCTTCAGGAACGGCACGAAGTTGCCCACCAGATCCTGGAACATAAAGCGCCCGGAGCGGGTGCCTGCGTCCAGCGCGGTGAGGATAAACAGCGCTTCGAACAGAATGCCGAAGTGATACCAGAAGCCCATGTCGGCTGCCGGAATGATTTTGTGGAACACGTGCGCGATGCCTACCGCCAGCGTCGGCGCGCCGCCTGCGCGGTTCAGCACGGAAGGCTCGCCGATGTCTTTCGCGGTTTGCAGGATCTGTTCCGGAGAAATCACAAAGCCCCAGGAGCTGACGGTCGCCGCCGCGTGGGCCGTGACGTCCTGCAATTGCGCCATGATCGCCGGACCGTTGGCGCTGCCCAGTTCATGCAGGTTCGGCATGGTGAAGCCGAGGCCCGCAGGCGGGGTGTTCATGGCGAAGTAGAGACCCGGTTCGATGATAGATGCCGCTACCAGCGCCATCACCGCCACGAACGATTCCATCAGCATCGCGCCGTAGCCGATAAAGCGCGCATCGGTTTCGTTGGCGAGCAGCTTCGGCGTGGTGCCGGAGGCGATAAGCGCATGGAAGCCGGAAACCGCGCCGCAGGCGATGGTGATAAACAGGAACGGGAACAGCGCGCCTTTCCACAGCGGGCCAGTGCCGTCAATAAACGGCGTCATCGCCGGCATTTTCAGCTGCGGGTTCAGAATGACGATGCCAATCGCGAGGCCGACAATAACGCCGATTTTCAGGAACGTCGCGAGATAGTCGCGAGGCGCGAGGATAAGCCATACCGGCAGCAGCGCGGAGATAAACGCGTAGCCTATCAGCGCATAGGTGATGGTGGTGTCTTTAAAGGTCAGCGCCGGGCCCCAGTACGGGTCATGGGCAATCACGCCGCCAAACCAGATGGAGGCGACCAGCAGCACGATGCCGATAACGGAAACTTCGCCCACGCGACCCGGACGCAGGAAGCGCATGTAGATACCCATAAACAGCGCGATCGGCACCGTTGAGCAGACGGTAAAGACGCCCCACGGGCTTTCCGCCAGCGCTTTCACCACGATCAGCGCCAGCACCGCCAGGATAATAATCATGATGAGGAAGCAGCCGAACAGCGCGATGGTGCCGGGCACCGGGCCCATCTCTTCTTTAATCATCTCGCCAAGTGAAGCGCCGTTGCGGCGGGAGGAGATGAACAGCACCATGAAGTCCTGCACCGCGCCTGCCAGCACCACGCCCGCCAGCAGCCAGAGCGTGCCGGGCAGATAGCCCATCTGCGCCGCCAGCACCGGGCCTACCAGCGGGCCCGCGCCTGCGATAGCGGCGAAGTGGTGGCCGAACAGCACGTAGCGGTTGGTCGGCACGTAGTTCAGACCGTCGTTATTAATAACCGCAGGGGTGGAGCGCGTCGGGTCGAGCTTCATCACCTTGCTGGCGATATAGAGGCTGTAGTAGCGGTAAGCCACCAGGTAAACGGAGACCGAAGCCACCACAATCCACAGCGCGCTCACGCTCTCGCCGCGTCGCAGGGCGACGATAGCGAGGCAGAACGCACCGATTATTCCCAGGACAAGCCAGGGCAAGTGCTTAAAAAGTGTTTTTGCGTTCATGGAAGAACCTGTTTGTCAGACGTAAGTACATTCACGGCAGAAATCCGTTGCCGCACCGGAGGTAAGAAAAAAAGCGAGGCTTTTGCCATGCTGTCTATGATGACAAAACGACCGGAATGGCGGGGTAAGAAATCCTTAAGCGGCAATATAGCCAGACTGAATGGTCGTATAGCCGGACAAGCGGTTAACCAGCCGCAGAACGGGGGTAAGTAATGTGATTCATATCACGCGAAAAAGCGTCAAAATGCGCCGTAAAGGGCCGGAAGCGGCCGTTACGGCCGCGTTTTAGGAAATTGACAGGGGCGAAGCTTTCTTCTGATCGACAGGAAAAGGCGGCGCGTGCGGCGCGAAGGCTTCGCTCACCGCGTTGACAACACTGCGGATTTTCACCGTTTGCCGCCTGCCAGTCGAACCTCTTCATTTTGCCCGCGTTCTGAAACCGCCAGCGGCAGGGCCGGGCCAAAGGCCAGGCGCCGTAAGCCAGGCCGGCAGGCGCGGCCGTTTATTCCGCCGCGCGAGCGTTCATCACCCGAAAGTGGGTTTTTATTGTTTTTTCTGAAAAAAGATTGGTATACCGGCCCGTTGCTGAGGCAAGATTTTTGCTTCTCATCCTGGCGGCGAAAGTTGTCTTTTTGCGGCTGACGCCCCGCCAATAAGGAAGGCCGATGTTGTCAGTGGTATACCGCCTCTGTTTTTTTCGGTTATCAGGTGCGCGCCTGTGACGCTGCTTGCCTGGTTCATCGCGTTCGCCCTCGATCTGCTGCTTGGCGACCCGCCGCGCTGGCCTCACCCGGTACGCTGGATGGGCGCGCTTATCTCCTTTACGCAAAACCGCATTCGCGCCCGTTGCCATTCGCCGCGCCAGCTTCGGGCAGGCGGCGCGCTGCTGTGGCTGGTGGTGGTGGGCGTAACTTTCGCCGCGGCGTTCGGCGCGTTAAAAGCGGCGCAGGCCGTCCACCCGTGGCTCGGCTGGCTGCTGGAGGTCTGGATGATCTACACCTCGCTTGCCGCCCGCTGCCTTGCCGATGAAGCGCGCGGCGTGGAACGGGCGCTGCGTTCAGGCTCGCTTGCGCGCAGCCGCCAGCAGCTTTCACGTATCGTCGGTCGCGACACCTCGCAACTCGACGCGCCGCACATCACCCGCGCCGTGGTAGAGACGGTGGCGGAAAACAGCGTCGACGGCGTTATCGCGCCGCTCTTTTTCCTGCTGCTTGGCGGCGCGCCGATGATGATGGCCTACAAAGCGGTAAACACGCTTGATTCAATGGTGGGTTATAAAAATGAAAAATATCGCCATATCGGCATGATCTCCGCCCGCATGGACGACGCGGCGAACTTTTTCCCGGCGCGGATAAGCTGGTTATTGCTAACCTGCGCCGCCGCCCTCTGCCGCCTTAACCCGGCCGCCGCGCTGCGCATCGGCTGGCGCGATCGTTACCAGCACAGCAGCCCTAACTGCGCCTGGCCCGAAGCCACGGTCGCCGGGGCGCTCGGCATTCGCCTCGGCGGGCCGAACCGCTACTTCGGCGAATGGGTGGAAAAGCCGTGGATAGGCGACGCCCGGCGCGAGGTGGCGGTAGAGGATATTCCCCGCTCGGTGCGGTTAATGCTTATCGCCTCGACGCTGGCGCTGCTGCTGTTCGCCCTGCTGCGCCTGACCTTCAGCGGCGCGTAATATAATAAGGAGCGCAAGCATGCGTGATGTTACCCGGGAGGCGCGATGAGCCTCGCCATCATGTTGCAGGGCACCGCCTCGGACGTCGGCAAAAGCGTGCTGGCCGCCGGGCTGTGCCGGATTTTTTACCAGGACGGCCTGAAGGTGGCGCCCTTTAAAGCGCAAAACATGTCGCTCAATTCCGGCATCACGCCGGATGGCAAAGAGATGGGCCGCGCGCAAATCTTCCAGGCGGAAGCGGCGAACATCGCGCCGGACGTGCGCATGAACCCGGTGCTGCTCAAGCCCACCAGCGACCGCCAGGCGCAGGTGGTGCTGATGGGGCGGGTGGCGAAAAACATGGACGCGGTGAGCTATCACCATTTTAAAACCGAGCTGCGCGCCCGGGTGCGCGAGGTCTATCAGTCGCTGGCGGCGGACTATGACGCGATAGTGCTGGAAGGGGCGGGCAGCCCGGCGGAGATCAACCTGCGCGACCGGGATATCGTCAATATGGGCATGGCGGAGATGGCCTGCTGCCCGGTGCTGCTGGTGGCGGATATCGACCGCGGCGGCGTGTTCGCCGCCATCTACGGCACGCTGGCGCTCTTGCAGGAGCATGAGCGCTGGCGAGTGAAAGGCGTCATCATCAATAAGTTTCGCGGCGACGTGGCGTTATTAACGTCCGGCATTGAACAAATCGAAGCATTGACCGGCGTGCCGGTGGTGGGCGTGATGCCCTGGCTGGATATTGACCTTGAAGACGAAGACGGCGTGGCGCTCCAGCGCGGCAAATATGCGCATAGCGACAAGCGCGAGCTGAATATCGTCGTCGTGCAGTTGCCGCACATTTCCAACTTTACCGATTTCAACGCGCTGGCGGCGCAGCCGGATGCGCGGGTGCGCTATGTCTCCCGCGCCCATGACCTGGCGGGCGCGGACTTGCTCATCCTTCCCGGCAGCAAAAATACCCTTGGCGACCTGCAATGGCTGCGCGAAAGCGGTTTTGCCGACGCGCTAATCGCGCAACATAAAAAGCGCGTGCCGGTCATCGGCATCTGCGGCGGCTACCAGATGCTGGGCGGGGAGATTATTGATGAGGTGGAATCAGGCCTCGGCGCAGCGCAGGGGCTTGGGCTGCTGGATGTCACTACCCGTTTCGCCCATGAAAAAACCACCCTGCGGGTTTATGGCAAGAGCCTGACGCTGCCGGGGATGTTGGCTTGCGTCAGCGGCCTCGCGCTGCAGGGCTACGAAATCCATATGGGCGAAACCACCCTCGGTAAAACGACGCTGCCCTTCGCCCGGCTGGGAGAAGACAAACGCGACGGCGCGGTAAGTGCAGACGGCCTGGTGATGGGCAGCTACCTGCACGGCCTTTTCGATAGCGGTGCTTTCACCCGCGCCCTGCTTGACGGCCTGCGGCGGTGTAAAGGGCTTGCGCCTTTTGACGGCGACGCGCCGGACTACGCCGCCTGGAAGTCGCAGCAGTTCGACCGGCTGGCGAGCGCCATGCGCGAGCATATTGATATCACGAAAATTTATCAGATCATGCGCGAGCATCAGGAGCCAGAATGATGAAGCTGATTACCGGCGGCGCGCGAAGCGGCAAAAGCCGCCACGCCGAAACCCTCGCTGCCCAGGCGGGCGAGCGGGTGCTTTACATCGCCACCTCGCAGGTGATGGATGAGGAGATGGCGGCGCGGGTGCGCCATCACCAGCAAAGCCGCCCGGCTCACTGGCGCACGCTGGAGGCCTGGCGCGAGCTGGACCGCGTCATCACGCCGCGCAACGACCCGCAGGAAGTGGTGCTGCTGGAGTGCATTACCACGCTTATCAGCAACGTGTTGTTCGCGTTTGTCGGCGATACGGCAGAAGAAACGTGGGATTACGCAGCCATTGAGGCGGAAATCGAGCGTGAGATAACGGCGCTTATTCACGCCTGCGAGCGGTGTCCCGCGCCGGTCATTCTGGTGACGAATGAGGTGGGGATGGGCATCGTGCCGGAAAACCGGCTGGCGCGCCATTTCCGTGATATTGCAGGCAGGGTAAACCAGCGGCTGGCGCAGGCGGCGCACGAGGTCTGGCTGGTGGTTTCCGGGATTGGAGTCAAAATCAAATGATGCGTCTATTTTTTGCCACGCTCGCCTTTATGAGTCGTTTGCCAGTGCCCGTGCGCTGGTCGCAGGGGCTGGAGGCGGAGCAGTATGTCCGCGGCGTCTTTTTCTTTCCGCTGGTGGGATTGCTGCTCGGCGCCATCGGCGGCCTGGTGTTTCTGATGCTGGAGCACCTGTGCGGCACGCCGCTGGCGGCGCTCTTCAGCGTGCTGGCGCTTGCCTTGCTCACGGGCGGGTTTCACCTCGACGGGCTGGCGGATACCTGCGACGGCGTCTTTTCCGCCCGCAACCGCGAACGGATGCTGGAGATCATGCGCGACAGCCGTCTCGGCACGCATGGCGGCCTGGGGCTGATTTTCGTGCTGCTCGGCAAAGTGCTGGTGGTGAATGAACTGGCGCTGCGCGGCGGCGCGATGCTGCCTGCGCTGGCCTGCGCCTGCGCGGCGGGCAGAAGCGCCTGCGTGCTGCTGATGTATCGCCAGCGCTACGCCCGGGAGCAGGGGCTCGGCAATCTGTTTATCGGCAAGATAACGGGCAGGCAGTGCGGGGTTACGCTTGCGCTCGGCGTGCTGCTCTGCGCGCTGCTGTTGCAGGGGCCCGGGCTTATCGCCTTTGCGCTGACGCTTGTCATTGTTTATCTGCTCGGTCTTGCGCTTAACCGCACGCTGGGCGGACAGACGGGCGACACCCTCGGCGCGGCTATTGAGCTGGGCGAACTTTTCTTTTTACTGGCGCTGCTGTGAGCCGGCGCGACGGGCAGATTTATGCAAACTCTCGATTCACTGATTAACGCCATTCCCGCTCCCGACCACGAGGCCGCCCTGCGCGCCCGGCGGCATATCGACGGCCTGCTGAAGCCCACCGGCAGCCTTGGGCGGCTTGAAGATTTGGCGGTGCAGCTGGCGGCGATGCCAGGCTTTGGGGGGCGTCCCGATGTGTCGCAAAAAGCGATTGTGGTGATGTGCGCCGACCACGGCGTTTACGAAGAGCAGATAACCGTGTCGCCGCAGGCGATCACCGCCATTCAGGCGCTGAACATGATGCAAAACCACACTGGCGTCTGCGTACTTGCGGCGAATGTCGGCGCGAAAGTGCACGTGGTGGATATTGGCATCGACTGCGAGCCGCTGGCGGGCATCGCCTCGCTTAAGGTGGCGCGCGGCACCGGCAATATCGCCCGCGGCCCGGCGATGCGGCGTGAGGTGGCGGAACAGTTGCTGCTGGCGAGCGCAAACCACGCTCGCGAACTGGCGGCGCAGGGCGTGCGGCTGTTCGGCGTGGGGGAGCTCGGCATGGGCAACACCACGCCCGCCGCCGCTATCATCAGCGTACTGGCAAACCGCGACCCGGAGACCGTAGTGGGCATTGGCGCTAACTACCCGCAGGAGAGGCTGCATCATAAAGTCGAGGTGGTGCGCCGGGCAATTGCAGTCAACCAGCCGGACGCGCGCGACGGCGTGGAGGTGTTGGCGAAAGTGGGTGGGTTTGACCTGCTCGGCATGGCGGGCGTCATGCTCGGCGCGGCCTCGTGTGGGCTGCCGGTGGTGCTGGACGGTTTTCTCTCGTATGCCTCGGCGCTCGCCGCCTGCCGCATTGCGCCCGCGCTGCATGACTACTTAATTCCTTCCCATCTGTCGGCGGAAAAAGGGGCGCAAATCGCGCTTGATGAGCTTAAGCTCACGCCTTATCTCAATATGGATATGCGCCTTGGCGAAGGCAGCGGCGCGGCGCTGGCGATGCACCTGGTGGACGCCGCCTGCGCGGTATACGACAACATGGGCACGCTCGCCGGCAGCAACATTGTGTTGCCGGGTTAGCTTGCCAACACTTGCTTAAGCGCCACGATCAGCGCCGCGTTGGCCTCACGGGATTTCACGGCGACGCGATAGTAGCGGGCGTCGAGCCCCGGGTAGTTGGCGCAGCTGCGGATTAAAATGCGCTTTGCCAGCAGCGCGGCCTGTAAGTCCAGCCCGGGCGCGTCGCAGCGTAAAAAGAGGTAGTTGGCCGCGCCCGGCCAGACCGTTATCCCCGCAAGCTTCGCCAGTTCTGCATAAAGCCAGGGACGCTCGCGGTTGAGCCATGCAAAAGTGGCGGCGAGGTATTCGCTATCTGCAAACAGCACTTCGCCCGCCAGCGCGGCGAAAGCGTTGATGCTCCAGGGTTCGCGGCGGGCGCGAAGGGCGGCGACCGCCTGCTCGTCGGCGCAGGCCAGATAACCGAGCCGCAGGCCGGGAATGGCGAAGAACTTAGTCAGCGAGCGCAGCACCCAGACGTGAGGACATTCCGCCAGCACGGGGATAAGCCCCGGCGCCTGCGGTACGAAATCCAGAAACGCTTCATCGACAATCAGCGTGATGCCACGCTCACCGCAACGCTTCACAATCGCCTTGATCAGCGCGTCATCGGGCAACAGGCCGGTGGGGTTATTGGGCGTGCAGAGAAACAGGCAGTCGAGGTCGGGCGTCAGCGCCTCAAAAAACGCTTCGTCAATTTGCCAGCCGTTCGCTTCCGTCAGCGGATAATCGATAATATCGCAGCCCACTTTTTGCAGGGCGCGGCGATATTCAGCAAACCCGGGCGTCACCAGCAGCGCCCGGCGAGGCGCAAGCCATGCCGCGAGCGCGAATATCAGCTCCGTCTCGCCGTTGCCCGCCAGCACCCACGAGAGAGGAATGCGGTGGTGAGCCGCCAGCCGCGCATGCAGCGCCTGGTACTCCACGTCCGGGTAGCGCTCCGCCAGCGCAAGGTTATCGACAATCGCCTGTCGCAGCGAGCCGGGCATGCCGAGCGGGTTGATATTGGCGCTGAAGTCGAGCAGCTCCGCTTCATCAACGCCGTAAAGCGCCGCCGCCTCGCGGGTGTTGCCGCCGTGCTGGCTGGAAAGTAAGCCCATAATGCGTTCCGGTAAGGGGTTTTCGCCAGTGTAGCCTTAAGGAAGCCGCGCGGAAAAGTGGCTTAATTGGCGGGATGAACTACCCTCCATGCAGGGACTGCCTCTGGCGCACTGAACGGGAGAAAGTATGCTTGTGCTGTGGAATACGCTTATCGTCATCACGACATTTTGCCTGATGGAGATAGTGGCGACGCTTGCCCATAAATACATCATGCACGGCTGGGGATGGGGCTGGCACCGTTCGCACCACGAGCCGCGCCACGGCTGGTTTGAGGTCAACGATCTCTACGCGGTGGTGTTCGCGCTGCTCGCCATCGTGCTGATCGCGTTGGGAACGGCGGGCTGGTGGCCGTTGCAATGGCTTGGCGCAGGCATGACGCTCTACGGGTTATTCTATTTCCTCGTGCACGACGGGCTGGTGCACCGCCGCTGGCCGTTTAACTACATTCCGCGCCGCGGCTACCTTAAGCGGCTTTACCAGGCGCACCGGCTGCACCATGCGGTGAATGGCAAAGAGGGGTGCGTCTCCTTCGGTTTTCTCTACGCGGCGAAGCCGGAAGCGTTGCAGGCGGAGTTGCGCCGCCGTCACGGACGCAAACCTAAAGCGGACGCCGCCAGAGCCCGGCGGGACGGGAAACCTGTCGCGCAGAGCGAGAGCCGAGCGCAAGACCTGCCGCCGAAATCAGCAGAGTGAGTTTTCTGGCTTTGCTGGTGCCCTGCCGCCGGTCCCAGGCCCGCGGCCCCGCTTTCACCACGTTCACGCCAATTTCCCGGTACACGCTGCGGGCGGTGGCGATGGCCCACGCCGAGCGCAGCGGCAGCGCGCCCAGGCCCGCTTTCGCCGAGCGGTAATAAGGCTCCGCTTCTTCCACCAGACGGCGGGCAATCAAGGCAAGCCGTTGCCGGTTCTCCGGCGCGGCGAAATTCTGCTGCGTCAGCCCCGCGTCGTGCAGCCAGCGGGCGGGCAGGTAGCAGCGCCCGTTCCGGGCGTCCTCCACAATATCGCGCGCAATGTTGGTAAGCTGGAACGCCAGCCCCAGGTCGCAGGCCTGGTCCAGCGCCGCCTCGTCGCGCACGCCCATCACCCGCGCCATCATCAGCCCCACGACGCCCGCTACGTGGTAGCAGTAGCGCAGCGTGTCTTCAATCGTTTCGTAACGCTCGCCGCGCACGTCCATGGCGAAGCCTTCGATGTGGTCCAGCGCTTGCCGCTCGGGAATGGCGTGGGCAAGCGCTACCTCCTGAAAGGCGGCGAAGGCCGGGTCGCTCATCCGCTCGCCCCGGTAAGCGCGACGGGTCAGGCGCTGGAGTTCCGCCAGGCGCTGTTCAATGCTCGCCTCTGCGACGGCGCCTGAGGCGAACCCCAGCGTCTGGTCGTCTATCACGTCATCGCAGTGGCGGCACCAGGTATAGAGCATCAGCACGCTGCGGCGGGTTTCGGCGTCGAACAGCTTCGCCGCCGTGTTAAAGCTTTTTGAGCCCGCCGCCATGGTCTGGGTGGCGTGGTTTAATAGCGGTTGATTCATTTCGCCAGCGCCTCCAGCATGAGCCCCGCCGTGGCTTTCGCCGAGCCGATCACGCCGGGCACGCCAGCGCCCGGATGGGTGCCTGCGCCAACGAGGTAAAGGTTGGCGAAGTGCGCGTCGCGGTTGTGTGGGCGAAACCAGGCGCTCTGGGTCAGCAGCGGCTCAATGGAAAAGGCGGAGCCTACATGGGCGTCGAGCTGGTCGCGAAAATCAAACGGCGTAAAGATGCGGTGCGTCACCAGCTGGTCGCGCAGGCCTGGCATGTAGCGCTGCTCCAGGTAATCGAAAATACGCTCGCGCAGGCGCGGGCCTTCCACCGCCCAGTCGATGTCGGCGCGGCCCAGGTGCGGCACCGGCGCCAGCACGTAATAGCTGCCGCAGCCAGGCGGCGCGAGAGAAGGGTCAGTTACGCAGGGGGCGTGCAGATAAAGCGAGAAATCATCGGCCAGCCGGTCGCTGTTAAAAATTTCATGAATCAGCGCTTTATAACGCGGGCCGAAACAGACGGTGTGGTGCGCAAGCTGGGTATGCTGTTTATTGAGGCCGAAATAGAGCACGAACAGCGAGTTGCTCATCCGCTTGCGCTTAAGCTTGTTGGCGCGCTGCGCCCCGGCGGGGTGGTGGCCGAGCAGCTTCTGGTAGGTATTGATAACGTCAGCGTTAGACGCGACGGCTGAGGCCGGGAAGGTGCGGCCATCCTCCAGCGTCACGCCAGTCACCCGCGAACCGGCAGCCTCGATGCGTTTTACCTTCGCGTTCAGCACCAGTTCGCCGCCGAGATCTTCAAACAGGCGCACCAGCCCCTGCACCAGCGCGCCGGTGCCGCCGCGGGCGAACCAGACGCCCCATTCCCGCTCCAGCGCGTGGATAAGCGTGTAGATAGAGGAGGTAGCGAAGGGGTTGCCGCCCACCAGCAGCGAATGAAACGAGAACGCCTGGCGTAAATAGTCATCTTCGATAAACTTCGATACCACGCCATACACGCTGCGCCAGGCCTGAAGCCGCGCCAGCTGCGGGCCCGCTTTCATCATGTCGCGAAACGAGAGAAACGGCACCGTGCCAAGCTTCAGGTAGCCCTCTTTAAACACCGCCTGCGAATAGGCGAGAAACTGGCGGTAACCTTCCACATCCTTTGGATTAAAGCGCGTAATTTGCGCCTCAAGCTTCTGCTGGTCGTTGTCGTAATCCAGCACCTTGCCCGACTCCCAGCAGAGGCGATAAAAGGGCGTGACCGGCAGCAACTCAACATAATCGGCCATCTTTTTGCCCGCCAGCGTGAAGAGCTCTTCTATCGCGCTCGGGTCGGTGATGACCGTCGGGCCGGCGTCGAATTTGAATCCCTGGTCTTCGTAGACGTAGGCGCGTCCGCCGGGCTTGTCGCGCTGCTCCAGCAACAGCGTGGGGATGCCCGCCGCCTGTAGCCGGATGGCTAACGCCAGGCCGCCAAAACCGGCGCCTATCACAATTGTCTTTTCCATTATCGTCCTCATCGTCCTCGTTGCCGCAGCGGTTGTTTAAGTATCGCCAGCATCGCCTCACCGACGGGCACCGGCGGTTTGCCGCTGAGAAGGCGCGCCATATCGGCGGGCGTGAGCCGCCCGGCGTAAAAGCGGGCGATAAGCCCGTCGCTCAGGCCATAAAAACGCGCCATCACCCGCCAGCGTTGCTCAGGCCGCCCGGCGAGAAACAGCATGCGGTTAAGCAGTCGAAAGAAGCGTTGCCGCCGCCACTGCTTCTGCGCGTGGCTGGCGATAAGCGCGTAAAGCGAGGGGTGCGAAAAATCGGTTTGCCAGGCGAGCAGGTCGGCAAGCTGCGCCGACTGCGGCAATGAATAGCCCGTCGTGGCGTGAAACAGCCCGGCGCGCAGGCCGCTGCAGGGCTGGCCCGCTTTGCTGCGCCAGAAAGCGCGAGGGTTGCCGGCAAGCGTAATGGGCAGGCAGCCGCGCTCCTCCCGTTGCAGGCTCTCCAGCCGCCAGCCCTGGGCGGCGGCATAGGCGTGAATATTGGCCCGCGCCTGCGCCTGGTTTATCTCCGGGTGGTCGGTGTAGTACGTGTCTTCAATCAACAGCGTGTCAGGCGAAAGCGGCAGGGTATAGACGAAGCGATAACCCTGCTGCTGGTCGACCGTGGCGTCCATCAGGATGGGGTGCTCAAGGCCGTGGGGGGCTGAGAGCCGCCACTGCTGGCCGATAAACGCCTGGTAACCGCAAGCGATATGGTCATCCAGCAGCGGGCCGCGGCCGTCGATAACCGCGCGGGCGGTGAGCCGCTCGCCGTTATCCAGCGCCACTTCGTCGGGCGCCACGCGAATAACCGATACGTTGCAGCGCAGCGCCGCGTGAAGCTTCTGGCGAAGCTGATGGGCGAAATGGTCGGAAGTGATAGTCAGGTAGCCGCCCGGCAGCGTGCGCTCACGGTCAGGAAAGCGCACGTCGTAACCCTGCCAGCGGTGCGCCACCAGCGGCGAGATCCAGGCGAGCTGCTCCGGCGTGAGGTCCTGTTCGTGGAAAGACCAGGTGTGGTTGCCGCCCGCCTGCGGCCCGGCTTCGAGCAGCAAGACCTTAAGGTGCGGCTGGCGCTGGTGAAGACGCCAGGCGATAAGCCCGTTCGCCAGTCCCGCGCCCACCAGAATCACATCCCATTGCGGCTTCATAGCGTCTCCTTCGTACCGCCCAGCGCCGCTTCGGTGAGCGTGGCGGCAAGCGTCACGCCGCCTGCGCGCTTCAGATCCTCGCGAACCTCGGCGAGCCGCTGACGGTAGCGCGGCTCCGTCAGCACCTTTTGCAGCTGGCGGGCAAGCGTGTCGCGGGTGGCGAAGCGGGAAACGCGCTCGCCAATGCCGCTGTAGACGACCCGCGCCGCCACGCCAGGTTGATCGAAGGCTATCGGCAGCGCGAGGATAGGCGTATTGCCCGTCACCGCATCCAGCACGGTATTAAAGCCGCCGTGGGTGATAACGGCCTGCGCTTCGCGAATGATGGCGGGCTGATCGGCGAAATCGACCACCTGGCTTGCGCCGAGCGCGCGCAGCTTCTCCTCCTGCGCGGCGGTCAGCCCGCCGCAATGGGCTATCACCAGCTCTGCGCCAAGCCGCCGACAGGCGCGGGTTATTTTTTTAAACAGCCCGAAACGGTGGCCCTGAAGCGTACCCAGCGAGGCGAAGACTAGCGGCGCGGCGGCGCGTCGCGCCTCTGACGGTTCGCTCGCGGCGGGCGGGCGCAGCGGCCCAACGGCGTGAAAACAGGCCGGCAACCGCTGTCGGGGAAAATCGAGCGACGGCAGCGTCTGGCTGATTTGCGCCCGGGGCGACAGCCATTCATGCAGCCCGCGCCGCGGCGCAAGGCCCAGCTCTTCGGCATGGCGCGCCAGCACCGCATTCTGGCGGCGCATCATCCAGTCGTGGATGCGTTCGCTCGCCTGATAGGTGCGGCGCGCCCGCTCGCTGGCGGCATAATCAAAAGGCATTACCGGTAGCGGCAGCCCCGGCTCGCGATTTACCGGCAGGGCGCAGGCGACCGAGACAAACGGCAGCCCGGCGGCTTCCGCCGCCAGCGCGCCCGCAGGCTCCATCTGGTCGACAATCAGTCCGTCCACCTCCAGCGTTTTTAGCGCGTCGGGCAGCTCCCGGCAGAGCATGTCGGTAATGCCCGCCAGGTTGTTGATAAGGCGAAAGAGCGAGAGGCCGTTCGGCCGCGCCAGCAGGCGCAGCGATCGCGGCAGGCTGCCGGGGCCGTGCGTATGTTCGCCCACGGCGTAAAAGGCGAGACGCGGGTCGCCCAGCAGGGGGCGCGCCTCGCTCTGATGAATAAAGGTGATGCGATGGCCACGCTCCACAAGCGCGACGGCCAGCGCCTCCAGCGCCTTCACGTGGCTGTAAAAGGGCGGGGCGATAACGGCGTAATGGCTCATGCGTCCCGCGATACCGCAATCAGCGGCGCGGCGCGCAGCGCCACCAGGTCCGCGCTGCCGGTACAAAAACAGGTTACCCGCAGCTGTTCAATCAGCACCTCGAAATGGTCGATAACGGCTTGCGCCGAAGTGTTGGCGCTGCCGAGCACCGCCGCCGCCTGGCCCACCAGATGGGCGCCGAGACGCAGCGCCTTAGCGGCCTCGATGCCGTTGGTAATACCGCCGGAGGCGATAAGCGGGGTATCGGGCAGCGCGTCGTGCAGGTCGCGCAGCGCCTGCGCAGTGGGAATGCCCCAGTCGGCAAACGCCATGGCGATGGCCCGCTGGCGCGGGGTGGCGGCGCGTTCGCCCTCCACCGCAGCCCAGCTGGTGCCGCCTGCGCCCGCAACGTCCAGCATCGCGACGCCCGCATCGACCAGCTGTTTGGCGACCGGCAGCGAAAGCCCGGCGCCGACCTCTTTCACCACCACCGGCACGCCAAGCGCGTCGACCGTCTGGCGAATGGCCGCCAGCACCCCGCGCCAATCGCGGTCGCCGCCGTTTTGCAGGGCTTCCTGAAGCGGGTTGAGGTGAATAATCAGCGCGTCCGCTTCAATCATCTCCACCGCCCGGCGCGCGTAAGCCACGCCGCCGGGGCCTGCGATTTGCGCTGCCCCGAGGTTCGCCAGCAGCGGGATATCCGGCGCGACGCGGCGCAGCTCGCCCGTCAGGCCAAAATCGTTCTGCGCTTCCAGCGCCACGCGCTGCGAGCCAACGCCCATCGCCAGCCCCAGCGTTTGCGCCGCCTGGGCCAGATGCTGGTTGATATGCTGCGCCCGCTGCGCGCCGCCGGTCATGGAGCTAATCAGCACCGGCGCCTTCAGCGTTTTGCCAAACAGCATGGTTTCAAGATTAACGCTGTCGAGATCGAGTTCCGGCAGGGCGCAGTGTTCAAAGCGCCAGCGTTCCAGGCCGGTGGTCGCTTTGTTGGTCGCCCGCAAGGGGTCAAGAACGATATCCAGATGATCGTTCTTGCGTTGGATGAGTTCTTCCTTCATGACTGCTCCGGTAGGGTTACGTCGTTATTATCATGACTGAGCGGCATAGTTTACCGCTGGCAGAGCGGAGGAGCCGTCATAAAGGCAGGGTGAACCGCCAGCTGCTGGTTGAACCAGCTGTGCATAAACTGCTGGGTCGCCGCGCCATGGCTGCAAACAAACGCCAGATGCTCGTCGGCGCGGCGCAGGTGTTCGCGCAGGCGCTGGTGCACGCGGTCGTTGCCAAGCACGGAGACCAGCGTGGATTTCCCTGCATCTTTGTTCATGTCCTTACCGGTGGTGGCGAGGCCGTCGATAAGGTCGTCAAGCAACTGAAACGCCTGGCCGAAATCAAGCGCGAAGCTGCGAAGGCGGTTGCGCGCCGCGACGGAGGCGTTGGCGGCGATGGCCGCTAACTGCAACGAGGCGCTGAACAGCACGCCGGTTTTAAGATCGTTAGTGGTGTGAATCGCCTCGGTGCTGCGCGGCTCACAGCCTTCACGCAGGTCCTGATACTGCCCTTTCACCAGCCCCTGAGTGCCGACGGCTGCGGAAAGTTCGCTCACCGCCTGGGCGCGTCCGGCGTCTGACAATCCTTCTGCCGACGAGACCACGCCGAACGCCTTGCTGAGCAGCGCGACCGCGGCGAGGATGGCCACGTTCTCGCCAAATTTGCGGTGAATAGTCGGGCGACCGCGGCGCATCGCGGCGTTATCCATACAGGGGATATCGTCAAGCGTCAGCGAGGCGGCGTGGATCATCTCTACGGCGCAGGCGAGGTCGAGCAGGCCGGGATGGGCGGGCGCGCAGCCTAAATCGCGCGCCGCCAGCAGCATCAGAAGAGGGCGGATGCGTTTGCCTGGCGCAAGCGTCGCGTCGCGCATCGCTTGCGTCACCAGATCGTTTTCTTCCGTCTGCGGCAGCAGCGAATCCAGACGGTTTTCAATAGTTTTGCGCATACTCTGCAGTTCGCAGTCATGGCGTAAGGCTTCGTCGGGGGTGCCTGTCATCGTCGCGGCTCCTGAACTGAGGCATGGCTGTGGTTATGTCCATAAACGTAGTCGCAAGCTTGTACAATTTCCATTTTCCTGGATAACTTTACTGCCCGAAGCCGCTGAACTTTAATGAGAAAGTGCCAGCTAATGTGGGGGTATCAGTCTCTGTCCGTTTGCGCAAAAGCTTTTTCTGGCAGGTGAGAACGTTACAACGCCGGGCGGCGCGGCCGCAGCGAGGACTGGCGGACAATTAATTCGCCTTCCACTTTCATGATTTTATCCAGCAGCGGTTGCCGTCGGGTCAGGGTTAACAGGGTGGTGAGCGCCATTTTTCCCATCTCCCGATAAGATAAATCCACCGTGCTGAGTTCCGGAATTAATTCTGGCGACAGGCTCTGGTTATTGTAGCCAATCACGGCAATATCATGCGGAATGCGCAATCCCTTTGAGAGGATCGCCTGATAACAGCCCAGGGCAATATAATCGCTGCTGCAAAAAATGGCTTCCGGCGGCGGTGAAAAAGCGAGTAAATCCAGCGTCTTTTGATAAGCGGATTTTGGCGAAGGGCCGGTCGCCTGAATATAGCGATCGTCCGGGAAAATATCGTGGTTAATTAACGCCTGACGGTAGCCGTAAATACGATCGTTAGCCGTTTGATCTTCCCCGGTAAGAATAGCGATGCGTTGATAACCCTGCTGGAGCAAATGGCGGGTGGCTTTATAGGCGCCGATTTTATCGGCGGGTAAAATACAGGGAAGATCGGGACGCTCTGGGCAATAGCCGTTCAGCAACACCACGGGAATAGAGAGATTGGCGAACAAGGGCGGCAGCAGCGCGGTGAAGCAGGAGGCGAATATCAGCCCCTGATAGCCGCCGCGGCGGATTTCCTCTTCCAGCGCCGCACAGTGCGCCGGCTCGTTTTTCATATCAAAAATAGCCAGTAGCTTGTTGTGCTGCCACGCCGCCTGCTGGGCGGAGTAGATGGCTTCGCTGAACGGTTCGCTGTTAATTAATCCGTTAAAGATAAACGCGATTTTGTCTATGGCGCTGACGCGGGCCAACGCTTTATGCACGTAACCCATTTCCCGGGCGATGCGCGCAACTTTCTCCCGCGTCGCTTCCGAAAGCTTTACGCTCTGCGAACCGTTTAAAATAAGGGAAACGGTAGATTGCGACACGCCGGAGCGTGCCGCAATATGGCGCATAGTGACTTTAGTTTTTTGACTCATAGTTTACGGGCGGCGACAAAAATGCATCTTTTTAATAGTAGCACCCGCTTATTACGCCTGTTTTTAAAATAGCTTCGCTATTAACCGCTTACGGTTATTTTACTGCGCCCCGGTGAAGCAGTTTCGGGGCGCTTAATTTATTGAAATAACGTGCTTTAATTCAGCGCAAAAATAATGTGCTGTGGATCTGGTTTATTTACAGGAGTGCTGGTAATTTATCCAGTAGCTAATATATTAGCTAATAAGGTCTTTCTTGAGGAGGCCTGCATCATGCGTAAGTGGTCTGTAGAAAAAGCGTGGAACTGGCATGCGCAACAGGGATGGCTGCGCGGGTTCAACTACCTGCCGCGCACGGCGGTGAACTGGACAGAAATGTGGCAGCGGGAGACGTTCGACCCGGCCTGCATCGCCCAGGAGCTGCAGTGGGCCAAAGCCATCGGCTTTAACAGTCTGCGCACCAACCTGCCTTTTATTGTCTGGGAGCACGATCGCGACGGGCTTATCGACCGCATCGGCCAGTTCCTTGAAATTTGTCACCAGAACGACATCCGCGTGATGCTGACGCTGATGGACGACTGCGGTTTTTCCGGCGAACATCCGTTCCTCGGCCAGCAAAAGCTGCCGGTGCCCGGCGTGCACAACAGCCAGGCGGCGGCAAGCCCGGGGCGCAACATCGTGATGCAGCCTGCGCTGTGGGGGCTGGTTGAGCGCTATATCAAAGATATCGTCGGCCATTTCGGCCAGCACAAGACGCTTATCGTCTGGGACCTTTATAACGAGCCCACCAACCGTATGATCTTCACGCCGTCCGGGCAGACCACCTTTGACCCGGCGCTGGAGCGGCGCAGCCATCGCCTGATGGTGCTGGCGTTCCGCTGGGCGCGGGAGATGAAGCCGCAGCAGCCGTTAACCGTCGGCGCCTGGCATATCGCCGCAGGCCAGGACCCGGCGCTGCCGGTCTATTCGCACCCGACGGACCAGCGCGCGCTGGCGCTCTCGGACATTATTTCGTTCCACGCCTACGTGCCGCTGGCGCAGCTTCACCAGGCCATTGCTTACCTGCGACAGTTTAAGCGCCCCTTGCTGTGCACCGAATGGATGGCGCGCCATGCGGCCTCGATAATGCACGAACAGCTGCCGCTGTTTAAAGCGCAGGGCATCGGCTGCTGGCAGTGGGGGCTGGTAAAAGGGCGCACCCAGACCTGGCTGCCGTGGCCTGGCCTTGCCACCGTTGACGCCAGCGCGCCGCCCCGCTGGTTTCACGACCTGCTGGATGAAACCGGCGCGGCCTTTGATGAAACGGAAACGGCGCTGATTAAACAGCTGGCGGCTGAAGGCGGCTAAGCGGGCGCTTCGCCGCGATTCCTCACGCCGTTCAGAAAATAAAAAAGCGTTGCTGCAGGTGAAGGCGGAAAGGCGAGAAGGGAAATAATGACGGCGCGAGATTAATAAGATAATGAACAGACACGGCGGTTTTTTTAGCGCTGAAGGCTCCTGCGGACAAATATAAAAAGGCGGCGAGGTTATATTTCCTTGCATGCTTTTCTGTTACAGGAGTTTTTAATGCGCTTCATGCATATGCGTATTGCGAGACCGGTCGCCAACCCGGAAGCCGCCTTTCAGTGTTATTCCCGCGGCCTGGGCTTTGAGCGCCTTGGGGAGTTTACCGACCATGATGGCTTTAGCGGCATTATGATGGGGCATGCCGCGTTGCCATGGCATATTGAATTAACCACCTGCCTGCGCCACCCCGTTAAACCTGCGCCCACAGAAGAAGATTTACTGGTGTTCTATTACCCGGAGAGGGCCGCGTGGCAGCGCGTATGCGAAGAACTCGAAGAGACCGGTTTTACGCCCGTCGCCTCTTTCAATCCGTACTGGGATAAAAACGGGAAAACTTTTGTCGACCCTGACGGTTACCGCCTCGTGATTCAAAACCAGTGCTGGCCGCAGAAATAGCCTGGTTTTTATTTCCTTATTCCATCACCTCAGGTAGAAAATGAGCAGAAGGGCGTTATTGTGTTGATGCCTGAAAAAGCCCCCCTTCAGGGAAAAATGAAAAGGACTGCAATGAATAAAGATAACCTAATCACCTTGTTCCGGTACAAACGTTGGGCGGACGCTGAAACGCTGGCAGCGATTAGCCGGGTTGAAGAAAATTACAAAGAAAAACGCCATTTAATGCTCAGGCTGATGAACCATATCTACGTGGTCGACAGAATTTTTACCGCCAACCTTTCTGGTCAGGCTCATGGTTATACTGCGCTGAACACGCCGGAAACGCCTGACTGCGCTACGCTGAAAGCGGCTATGGCGGACGCAACGGAGGGGTTTATTGATTACATTACAGCCCTGCCCGAAACAACATTGATGGATACCGTCCGCTTTCGTTTTGTTGATGGCGGGGCGGGCGAAATGAAAATAATCGACATGCTTAATCATGTGCTTTTTCACGGCATTTATCACCGCGGCGCCGTGGGCTGGCTGCTTTCAGAAGCGAAGCAAACGCCGCCAAAAGATGTAATGACGGTTTTCCTGAGAGATCACAACTAAACTTTTCCGCCTCTGCGGCGGCTTAAAAGTAAATCAACGGCATGGCTGCGCTTTTCAAAACGCGGCCCGGCCTGCAGGATAAATAGTGCTGAATAAGATAATAAACGGGTCAGCTACGCCATGAGCAAAACGCAACTTCGGTTACTCTACTTTATCACCGTGATTATTTATGTTGTTCTTATTCCCTGGCTGATGTTTCATTTCATCCCGCCGGTTTATCTGGTGCTGCTGGGCTTTCTGGTTAGCTTTGGGCAGACGTTTGATCTGATGCTTTCGCTGCTGGTTTTTATGGCGCTCTTTTCCGCGGGGCTCGCTTGCCTGACGGTTTATATGTTTAAGCAATGGTATGCCTCTTCACGCCCTGAGAAATAGGCGCTGGCGAATGGAGATGGCGCGCCTGCCATCTCCCGTATGTTTGTTATTGCATTTTCCTTTCGCTGTTAAAGTAGCCTTACAAATTTCTGGGGTAGGAATTTGAGTTACTTCTTGCTGTTAAAAGAATAAATAACCTCAATCATTATCAGCGCCCTGAAATTACCTGCCTCGTCAATATTGTAATAAAAACCGTTTAGGGGAAATGAAGGGGCTGCTTGTATTTGTATATTCATGCGGATTATAAGTTAAGGTTAATCATAAGAGAAAATTAAATTGTTCCGGTTTTACGTGGTGAAAATAGAATGTGTTGCAAAAGATAATTCCTGGATTTATAGGGCTGGGTTTATCCCTTGTAGCATCCTGAAACAAAGCGAGGGTTAGCGAAATATAAATCATGCGCTGCGTCATTTTTTAAGGGCCTTATCAGTATTAGTATCCCAAAATACTTTTTCATAAGGTTGTCACTGACTTATCAGGCGTCCTTTTTAATTATAGGAATATTCGCGGTGCGTCGGCCTTCTGGTTCCTGTGGAAAACAAAAGTCTATACCTTGTATTAATGCGCAGCTGGCGCCCGCCAAAACGTATATTGATAGTGCCGGGGTAACGCGGGAAGGCCGCAGCATATATGAGCATTGTCTTATTGTTGGTTTTGTCGCCAAAGAAATTATAAAAAACTTTCCGGCAGCTATTGTTGATGCTTTATTCCCATCCGGAAGTGCGCTGGTGGCGGCATGTCATGATGTCGGCAAACTTTCTCCTGTTTTCTATCTACGGTTACAAATCGCGCTGAACCGTGCTTCATTGCCAATGGTGCAAGAGTTGCTCGCAATTTTGGGATGTGATGTCAACGAGCCTTCACTTCGCGAATTTGAACAACAGTGGGGTGGCCATGCCGGTGTTAGCGCTATCACTCTTGCGGCGATAACAAAAGATACGCATATCAGCGCCATCGTTGGTCAGCATCACGGCCGTAAAGTCTTTATTGAACGTTATCCGGCGCATAGTCAGGTGTTAGGTTCAGAAATATGGCAGCGTGAACGCACCGCACTGGTTTTGTCATTACAGCAGGCAATGCATGAACCCTGGCCAGAAATAAAAAGTTTTGCGCAGCGGCAGTTATTGTCTGGATTGACAACAGTCGCCGACTGGATTGGTTCTGGGCGCGGGTTCGACAATCCTGACATACCGTGGCGACAACAAATTCCACCAGCGTTGAATGCGGCGGGAATAAGGCCCGTTACTTATCGTTCTGGGCTGGAATTTGGTGATATTTTCCAGGATGAAGCGGGTCGTCCTTATCAGCCTAATGAAATACAACGGGCTTTTAGCGAGGCAGTAAAAGTCCCCGGCGTTTATGTACTGGAAGCGCCGATGGGAATGGGGAAAACAGAGGCGGCGCTTTACGCTGCCGGTAATTTGCTGGCGGCAGGTCATGCCCGTGGCGTTTATTTTGCCCTTCCCACTCAACTTACCTCTGACAAAATCTATCAGCGCTTCAGCTTATGGCTGCAAACGATTCTGTCGCCAGATAATGAGCTTCGCTATGCACTGCTATTACATGGTAAATCTCATCTACAGAATCAGATGATGGGGGAGGATGCGAAACCCGGCGGGAGCTGGTTTGATTCACGCAAACGAGGCTTACTGGCTCCTTTTGCGGTAGGAACGCTTGATCAAGCGTTAATGGCTGTTATGAACGTTAAGCACGGCTTTGTCAGAGCTTTTGGCCTGGCTGGCAAGGTGGTTATCTTTGATGAAGTTCATAGCTACGATGCCTATACCAGCCTTATTTTGACGCATCTGATTCACATGCTGCGTGAACTGCAATGCACCGTCATCATTCTGAGTGCAACGCTCACACAAAAACAGCGCGCTGTATTACTGGCTACAGAGCATTGTGGAAGCGAAGCATATCCGCTCATCTCAGCGATGCCTTTTTCATCACAGCAGCTAACGAGCCTGCCATTAACACCCCCACCGTCCCGCCGTGTCATGCTCCATTACTCTTCCACCGAGCTTGCGATAGAAGAAGCGCTGCGGCGCGCGGAGCAAGGACAGCAGGTGCTGTGGATAGAAAATACAGTGGCTGAAGCTCAGGAATGCTTTGCCACGCTGGCTTCTCGCTGTAAGGCGATGGGGCTGGAGTGCGGTTTATTGCATTCACGCTTTACCCTTCACCACAGGACGCTTAATGAAGAACGCTGGGTTAGCTTGTATGGCAAAGGGGGATGGCAGGAACGAACGGCGTCAGGCAGGGTGCTCATTGGTACTCAGGTGCTGGAGCAATCCATTGATATTGATGCTGATTTTCTGGTAACGCGTTTTGCGCCGACAGATTTACTGATGCAGCGACTGGGGCGTTTATGGCGACATGAGCGAACGCCTCGCCCAGCCTGCGCTCGCCGTGAAGCCTGGCTTCTGGCTCCTGAAACAAAACTCGCCATCTCTTCCCCTTATCTGGCTTTTGGCGCCAGCGCCTGGGTTTACGCGCCTTATATCCTTTGTCGAACGCTGGAAGTCTGGCGTTCGCGCCATCACGTCGACCTGCCCACAGACATACGCCCTTTGCTGGAGGCGACCTATCGCGAACGTCCGGAGACGGAACCGATGAGCTTTTGGCTGCATGAACTGCTTGAAGGCAAAAAAACGCATCCCGTACGGAAAGGTATTGTGGAACTGGAACAACATGCGCGCCTGACGCTTTCCAGCAACTCCGTTACGCAACCGGAAAGCCGCGCCCGAACGCGCTACAGCGAGCAGGATAACGCTTCATTCTTACTGCTGCGTGAAGCGACACGCGATACCCGGAACAAGCTCACCCGTGTGCGGTTGCTCAACGGCGACTGGCACGATATCCCCTGGCAAAAACAGCGGCTGGAAGAGGCCGAATGGCGGGAGCTTGCTCTTGAGCTGGAGAAACAACGCGTATCGCTACCGCACCGCCAGCGCCCGGAAGATAACGCTGACAATGGGTTATGGGAGTATGGCCTGAAACATGTGTTTTACCCGGGTAACAGGGCGGAAGGCGAAGAGCCTGAATTGCAGGTGGTCATCGTTGAAGAGGCAGGCGATTTACGAGGCGTTGACGGCGCGTTCCTTATGGGGCGCTACCGTTACCGATATCAGCAAGAAACAGGACTTCGCATTATGAAAAAGGAGTAATGAAAAATGGAGGAAGCGGTAAACCGTTTTAACTTGATAGACGAACCCTGGATTCCGGTTGCAAATGAAGGGCGAGTCAGCCTGAAAAGGGTGTTTAGCGACCCGGAATTAAAGGCGCTGGGAGGCGATGCGGTACAAAAAATTGCGTTGATGAAACTTTTGCAGGCCATTTGTCAGGCTGCCGCAACGCCAGAAAATAATACGCAATGGCAGCAAACAGGGCCGGATGGATTATGCAAAAAGGTGCTGGCCTACCTGAACCGCTGGCGTGATAGCTTCTGGCTCTATGGCAACACCCCGTTTTTACAGATGCCAGAAATTAAAAGAGCGGAGCTCAAGCCGTTCGGTACGGTACTGCCGGCGGTATCGACAGGTAATACGACGGTGCTTACGCAAAGCCAGACTGAGAAGCCGTTGAGTGATGCCGATAAAGCGCTCTTGTTGATAGTACAGATGAGTATGGCGCTGGGAGGAAAGAAAACGGACAACCGCGTTGTGCTTTCACAGGGGTACACAGG
Organism: Franconibacter sp. IITDAS19; assembly: GCF_023079515.1. Taxonomy (NCBI): domain Bacteria; kingdom Pseudomonadati; phylum Pseudomonadota; class Gammaproteobacteria; order Enterobacterales; family Enterobacteriaceae; genus Franconibacter; species Franconibacter sp. IITDAS19. The sequence continues at coordinate 283,601 of NZ_JALJCP010000003.1, forward strand.
AAAAACCAACGAAAAAGGCAAACCAGCGACTGGAAAAGCGGGGTCTGCACTCGGGTTTATGGGGATGATGCACCATTTCTGCCTGGGAGCGAATCTTCAACAAACGTGCTGGCTGAATCTTTTCACACAACAGGATATCGCTGCGTTAACGCAATATCCGGCCGGGCTTGGGGTGGCGCCCTGGGAAGCGATGCCCGAAGGTGAAAATTGTGCGCGGGCTAAAGCGTTAAAGCAAAGCCTGATGGGCAGATTGGTGCCGATGGGCCGTTTTTGCCTGCTGACGGAAAGCGGGCTGCATTACAGCGAGGGAATAAGCCATAGCGGGTACAAGGAAGGGCTGTACGACCCCTCCCTGCTTGTTAATAAAAAAGGGAAAGAACTCAAGGTCCTGTGGGCAGACCCGGCGCGTCGCCCCTGGCGTGAATTACCTTCGTTACTCACGGTCGCTCTTGCGCAGCAATCTGAGTGGGAATGTGAACAGCTCCATTTCGCCATTTCAAAAGCTTGTCGTGAGCAATTGCAATTTGGCGTGTGGTCCGGCGGTCTGCGGGTTAGCAGCAATGCCGGAGAGCAATTTCTCACGGGTACTGACGACGTTGTCGAGTCATTACTGTGGATCGAGCCCGATCTTTTTGGCGAATCCTGGTTCAACCATTTTAAAGGCGAAATGCTGGCGCTTGATGGACTGGCAAAACGTCTGTTCGGTTGTGTCAGCGGCTGGTACCGGGAAATGAAAGTGGACGCCAAATCTATTGCACCGCAGGCAACGGAGCTCTTCTGGCAACGTTGCGAGCAGCAGGCGCAGGCGTTGTTGGATGGCTGTATGGATGCGGATCAGCGGCAGCGATTACGCCATCAGTTTGCGGCCTTTCTGTATCAGACTTTTGACCATTTTTGCCCCAGTCAGACCGCCAGGCAACTTGACGCCTGGGCGAAAACACGCCCCAACCTGGCGGATTACCTTAAAAACGCCAGCCTCGCTAAGGAGAGCATATGAGTACCCTGACAGAGCCGCAAACACGCAGCGGCGCGTTTATTCACTATCTCTTTGAACATTGTCAGCATGACAAAGGGTTCGCCGCACGTCTGAGGCGCGCCAGCAACCCCGCCACGGAATACCAGAGTTGGGAAATTCTGGGACGTTTCGGCATTAACCTCGAAAACGATGCGGAGCGCCGCGTCTATGGCCTGGTTTCGGCGGCGCTGGCAAACAGTCGCGCTCAGACAAATGGCTCGCTGAGGCTTGGTCAGGCTGTTGCTCTGAGTTTCCCGGACGGGAGCAACAGCGACCAGGCGAAGGCGCGTTTACGACGGCTGCTCGCCTGTGAAAGCGTGGAAGAAGTATGCCGTATTCTCAGACCGCTGTTATCGCTTATCCAGAGCCGGGTTTCCCAGCCACTGGATTACGAGAATTTGCTGAACGATTTGCTCTTTTTCAACCGCGGCGGGGAGCGTGTCCGGGCACGCTGGGCGCAGCAGTTCTACGCGAGTGAGCCGAAGGGGGAGGGCGCAAAATGACGCTTTATATTAGCGCGCTGCGCCTTGATGCCCGCGCTTGCCGCCACTTGAAAATCACTGACGGTTATAGCCTTCACCGGGTGGTGTACAGCTTGTTTAACGACGTACGTTCAGATGAGCAAAAGCAGCATTCGGCGGCGAGCGGTTTCCAGTGGGCAGATAAAGGCGGCGATAGCCTGGGCAGACGTCTGATTTTGTTGTCTGACCGTCCACCGGTTTCCCCTGAAATGGGCGAACTGGAAACGCGGATATTGCCCGAGGAATTTCTGAAACATAGCCATTATCGCTTCACTGTCTGCATGAATCCCACCCTGCGAAATAAACAGACCGGCAAACTAACGCCGGTGCGTGGTCGGGAAGCGATAAGCGCATGGTTTTGCAGTAGAGCGGAGAAATGGGGTTTCCGTGTCGAGCCGCAGCATATACAGGTGGACAGCATTAACGTGCTGCGTTTTACGGCCGGGGATAAAAAAACCGTGACGTTGCAGCAAGCCACGGTAAGCGGGCGACTTACCGTTACGCAGGCAGAACATTTTCAACACGCTTTTACCAGAGGGATTGGTCGTGGGCGCGCATTTGGTTGCGGCTTGCTGCAAATCACTCCGCTACCTGAATTACCTTTTTTTAACTGAACAAGGATTTGTTATGAACAACACCCATATTGAGTTTCACATTCTGCAATCTTTTCCTGTTACTTGCTTAAATCGTGACGACGTTGGCGCGCCGAAGAGCGCTATTGTCGGGGGCGTTTCTCGCGCTCGCGTCAGCTCTCAGTGCTGGAAGCGGCAGGTGCGTTTAGCGCTACACACATTTGGTGTAAAGCTTGGCGTGCGAACAAAAAAGGTTAAGGAACTGATCCACCCTCACTGCATCGCGTTGGGCGCATCGCAGGAACAGGCCGACGCGTGCGCCGGAAAAATAGCCGAGCTGTTGTCGGACGACACGCTGCTGTTCATCAGCGAGAGCGAAGCGGCCGCGTTTGCCGCACTTGCGCAGGCAAACGCGTTTGACGCCGGGAAAATGACTATAAAAGAGCTGACGAAAGCGGCGAAGAAAATCCTTAACCCCAACCTGGACGCGCTGGATATCGCATTATTCGGCCGCATGGTGGCAAAAGCGGCGGAGATGAATGTTGAAGCGGCATCTTCATTCAGCCACGCTATTTCCACTCATAAAGTCAGTAATGAAGTGGAATTCTTCACCGCGCTGGATGACAGGCAGGAAGAGTCAGGATCGGCGCATATGGGAAGCCTGGAGTTTAATGCCGCTACCTATTATCGCTATATCAGCCTTGACCTCGGGCAACTGGCTCAGACGCTTGGGTCAGATGAATCGCCCGCCAGTCAGGAACAACTGCGCAAAGCGGTTGCAACCTTTACGAAAGCGCTGTTCGTCGCTCAGCCTGCTGCACGCCAGACCACACAGTCTGGTGCCAGCCCCTGGGAGTACGCCAGGGTGCTGGTGCGTCAGGGGCAGCGTTTACAGGCGCCGTTTGAGACGCCCGTAAAAGCCGAACAAGGCGGATATCTGCAGCCCAGTATTCGTGAACTGCAGGCCTGGCTTAATAAGAAAGAAAAACTCAGCGGTTCGTTGTTTGGCAAGCGTGGCGATTACGAATGGGGGCTTGATGAAAATTATTCCATCGATGCGCTGATTGACGACCTGCAGCGTCATGTGGAGTAAGCCATGAATGAGCATTACTTGCTCCTCTGGCTGGAGGGCCCATTACAAAGCTGGGGGCACGACTCCCGCTTTGGTCGCCGTGATACGCTGCCTTTCCCTACGATGTCCGGTGTTTGCGGGCTGCTTTGCGCGGCGCTGGGCGCAGGCGGTGAGCAGCGGGAACTGTTGGCCTCGCTCACGCAAGGAGAATGGTATGTCCGTGCGCTGGCGCGACACGATCTCCCTCCGTCTGCGCCGCTCCGTGATTTCCACATGGTGGGCAGCGGCTATGATGAAAGCGACCCGTGGCAGCTCTTGCTCATTCCCAAAACGAATGAGGGGAAAAAACCGGTGGGCGGCGGGACCAAAATGACCTACCGCTACTATCTCCAGGACCAGGCTTTCGCCGTTATTGTCGCGCTTGAAGAGACGTTAGCTAAGCGCCTTGCCGGCGTGCTTGCCGACCCGGTCTGGACGCTGTCGCTGGGGCGCAAGAGCTGTGCGCCGACGGAACTCATCGGCCAGGGCGTTTATGCGGACAGGCAGCAGGCGCTGGCGCACTGCGATGCGCTGATGCAGGAGAAAAATCGTCATCTGCATTTTGAAGTGATTTGCGGCGCGGCGCCTGAAAACGGAGAGGTGCTGACGCTGAACGATGTGCCGTTACAGTTTGGCACGGATAAGCGCTACCGGGACAGGCAGGTCACGCTGGTTTATGCATAGGAGATGCGGGCTACGGAAACGTAGCCCGCTTATTCAGGGAGGAACGATGGCGCAAGGTCAAAGGTTGTTTGTCAAAATTACCCGGGAGTCTTTACCGCAGGTAAAAGATAAATATCCATTTATCTATCTGGAGCGCGGGCGGCTGGAAATTGACGACAGCAGTCTTAAATGGCTGGATGCCGAAGGCAATGTGGTTCGATTGCCAGTAGCCACGCTCAACACATTATTATTAGGCCCCGGAACCTCTATTACTCACGAAGCGGTAAAAACAGCGGCGGCGGCCAACTGCTCGCTTTGCTGGGTGGGTGAAGATAGCCTGTTATTTTATGCCGCCGGTTTTCAGCCGACGGCCGATAGCCGTAATTTCCGGCGTCAGATGGAATTGGCATGCGATAAAAAACGCGCGCTTGAGATTGCGCGTGCGATGTTCGCGAGACGTTTTCCGGATGCCGAACTGACGGACAAAAGCCTGAAAGAGATGATGGGCATGGAGGGCAACCGGGTTCGCGCGTTGTATCAGGAAAAAGCGCAACAGTACGGCGTTGGCTGGAAAGGCAGGCAATTTGTACCCAACAAGTTTGAGCTTAGCGACACCACAAACCAGATCCTGACTTCGGCCAATGCGGCCCTTTACGGCATTCTCTGTTCCGCTATTCACGCTATGGGCTACTCTGCGCATATCGGGTTTATCCATACGGGCTCGCCGTTGCCGTTTATCTATGATCTGGCCGATCTCTATAAAGCAGAGCTTTCCATTGATTTGGCTTTTGCGCTGAATAAAGAGATGGCGGGGCAATATGATAAACACCTGCTGGCGAAACGCTTTCGTGAGCGGGTTATCGCCATGGATCTTCTCTCTGTGGTCGCCAGAGACATTACGCAGTTACTGGGAGAGCGGAAGAGATGATAGTGGTTGTGGCAAATAACCTTCCGCCTGCCGTACGCGGACGTATGAAGCTGTGGTTTGTTGAGCCGAGAGCCAATGTGTTCGTTTCAGGCGTTAAGGACGCAGTCGCGTGTCATGTGGTGGAGTATCTGTTAAGCCACTGCTCTGCTCATGCAGGCGGGATTATTTTTAAAAGCCTTTCTGAGCCGCCGGGTTATGAGATTCGAACTATCGGGATGCCCGATAGAGATCTTTGTGAAATATCCGGCTTACAGCTGGTGATTGAAAAATTATTAAAATCTGAATAGTTGCCAAAACCACACTATCCAGGTCGCAACTGATGTTCTTTAACAATATATTGGTGTCTTCTCCACGCCCGTGGAGGTGTTTCTTTTGACGTTCTGAAACGCATTATTTCAGACTCGTCTTCTCCACGCCCGTGGAGGTGTTTCCAATCTGCGCAGAAGATACAGAAACATGGTCTGGTCTTCTCCACGCCCGTGGAGGTGTTTCTCGTGTTTGCGTGGGTTGACGAACAGAGCGAGGGTCTTCTCCACGCCCGTGGAGGTGTTTCTCATCGACGAGAAGGGAAAATCAGCGGGGGAGAGTCTTCTCCACGCCCGTGGAGGTGTTTCCGCCGCCAGCGACGGTCTTACCAAAATCGTTCGGTCTTCTCCACGCCCGTGGAGGTGTTTCTCCGTCACGCGTATATTTATGCCCGTTCGCTTGGTCTTCTCCACGCCCGTGGAGGTGTTTCTCACTACCGCTCAGGTGCGGGATTTGTGCGACAGTCTTCTCCACGCCCGTGGAGGTGTTTCTACCGCAAAGCGCGGGAGCGGGCGGAGCCTGATGTCTTCTCCACGCCCGTGGAGGTGTTTCTGGCGTTGGTGGGCGGGATGTCGTTATTGAGCGGTCTTCTCCACGCCCGTGGAGGTGTTTCTAATTGAGGGATAAATAGATATTGAGAGATAAAGTCTTCTCCACGCCCGTGGAGGTGTTTCTACTCCAGGCGGCCGGGGGGCGGGAGAACGGTAGTCTTCTCCACGCCCGTGGAGGTGTTTCCAAGGAAGTCACTCACAGCGTGAATCGCAGCTCGTCTTCTCCACGCCCGTGGAGGTGTTTCTCTGCTGTTCAGTAAGCCGGCGGGCGGCATACGGTCTTCTCCACGCCCGTGGAGGTGTTTCCGCGCCGGTGATTATCGATTGTGCCTGCCGTTGGTCTTCTCCACGCCCGTGGAGGTGTTTCCGTCGTCCAGTCGCCGCCCCACTCGATTGGGATGTCTTCTCCACGCCCGTGGAGGTGTTTCTTCAGCGATAAGAGAGGCCACGTTTGCGGCCTCGTCTTCTCCACGCCCGTGGAGGTGTTTCTTGCTTCTTGTGCCAGTTGCGCGGCGTTGAAGAGTCTTCTCCACGCCCGTGGAGGTGTTTCTGCCTGATGGATGGCGTGCCAGAGGACGACATCGTCTTCTCCACGCCCGTGGAGGTGTTTCGTTATAAAGTGCGCATGAACAGAACAGAATCGAGTCTTCTCCACGCCCGTGGAGGTGTTTCCGAAAAAAGGGGCGCGTGGCGCGACTTTTACGCCGTCTTCTCCACGCCCGTGGAGGTGTTTCCTCAGTGGCGGCGGAAATACCCTTATTGGCATCGTCTTCTCCACGCCCGTGGAGGTGTTTCTCAGTGCGTCGGGGTGGTAGTTAGGATGGTCTGGTCTTCTCCACGCCCGTGGAGGTGTTTCCCACTCGGTCGCTACGCGGCGGGCAACGTCCTCGTCTTCTCCACGCCCGTGGAGGTGTTTCTGCAGACCAGCGCACCGCGACGCTGACTGGGATGTCTTCTCCACGCCCGTGGAGGTGTTTCCAAGTCGCAGGGCGACATTAAGCGCGACGCTGAGTCTTCTCCACGCCCGTGGAGGTGTTTCCCCCGCGCCGATAGTAGTGAGGATGCCTATCAGGTCTTCTCCACGCCCGTGGAGGTGTTTCTATCACGCAGTACGGCACCGCTGCCGAGCGCGCGTCTTCTCCACGCCCGTGGAGGTGTTTCCAGAGGGCGGTCAGGGATATCGCAAAAAGGCCAGTCTTCTCCACGCCCGTGGAGGTGTTTCGCCACCAGTACGTCGTAATCGTCGCTGGTCAGGGTCTTCTCCACGCCCGTGGAGGTGTTTCTCAAAAAGAACCAGGCGGCGCAGCGGCAAAATAGGTCTTCTCCACGCCCGTGGAGGTGTTTCGCCTGGCTGCTGCTGGCGGGCAAACCGTTGATGGTCTTCTCCACGTCCGTGGAGGTGTTTCTCCGCCGCACCCGCTCACGCCTCGAGCGCCTGGGTCTTCTCCACGTCCGTGGAGGTGTTTCTGTAGAAGAGTGCCACGTTCTCGGCACCTGGTAGTCTTCTCCACGTCCGTGGAGGTGTTTCCGAGGCGGCGAAATACCTGGCGGATATCAAGTCGTCTTCTCACGTCCGTGGAGGTGTTTCACCATGCCCACGCTGTTGTCACCACGGAGTTTGGTCTTCTCCACGTCCGTGGAGGTGTTTCCCTGTGGTTCAGGTCTCGACTCTATTCTTTCAGGTCTTCTCCACGTCCGTGGAGGTGTTTCTATGGGCCGCGGCCGAGAAAATTGGCGGCGGGAGTCTTCTCCACGTCCGTGGAGGTGTTTCCTTCATAGCCGGGTCCGATTCAAGCAACGCATTGTCTTCTCCACGTCCGTGGAGGTGTTTCTTTTACGCCGCAGATTTTGCATGAGCGGCGACAGTCTTCTCCACGTCCGTGGAGGTGTTTCCGACGGCCGCCGTTTTTTGCGTATCGACGCGAAGTCTTCTCCACGCCCGTGGAGGTGTTTCTGAGTTAATCGCCTGGGCTCAACTGTGTACGGGTCTTCTCCACGCCCGTGGAGGTGTTTCTCAAACGTATCGTGTCCGTCCCTGAGCCTGATTGTCTTCTCCACGCCCGTGGAGGTGTTTCCCTTGAGACAGGGGGCGAGTGATGGCCTTGACGGTCTTCTCCACGCCCGTGGAGGTGTTTCCGCGTGACGCCCCCGCCAGGCTCTTAGTGCGCAGTCTTCTCCACGCCCGTGGAGGTGTTTCTATCGTTGTTGTTCATCGCTTCACCTCAACGACGTCTTCTCCACGCCCGTGGAGGTGTTTCCCACGCCGACCATCGGCCAGCTTGGCTTGTCTCGTCTTCTCCACGCCCGTGGAGGTGTTTCTGCGACGTTACGAGATCTGGCAACACCACCCACGTCTTCTCCACGCCCGTGGAGGTGTTTCTATGTGGGACGTGCTGAGCCGTGACGACAATCGGTCTTCTCCACGCCCGTGGAGGTGTTTCCGATTGACGAGCACCGGGGCGGTTTTCAGGCCGGTCTTCTCCACGCCCGTGGAGGTGTTTCTAAATTTTCAGGCTGTGTGGTCTTTGCCCGTCAGTCTTCTCCACGCCCGTGGAGGTGTTTCATCCCGACGCAACGATAACAACCTTTGAGGGCGGTCTTCTCCACGCCCGTGGAGGTGTTTCCGCCGGAAAGCGCCACGCTAACAAGCTTCCAGAGTCTTCTCCACGCCCGTGGAGGTGTTTCTTAAAGAGGAGCGCGCCGCATGACCGACATAGCGTCTTCTCCACGCCCGTGGAGGTGTTTCCGACGTACTTCAGCGTATTGATAATTCCCAGGAGTCTTCTCCACGCCCGTGGAGGTGTTTCCCTTCATCACCTCATCCCCGCTAACTTTGTTTGGTCTTCTCCACGCCCGTGGAGGTGTTTCGAAGTGGATCTTAGTCTTGCAGAACTGGGCGACGTCTTCTCCACGCCCGTGGAGGTGTTTCTAAACAAACGTAAACGCCGGTTTGATGTCCTCAAGTCTTCTCCACGCCCGTGGAGGTGTTTCCGGGTAATCAATCTCTTCGGGCGGTGCCGGGAGGTCTTCTCCACGCCCGTGGAGGTGTTTCTAACGCTCGCGACGGAGACTCTGATGAATTGCGGTCTTCTCCACGCCCGTGGAGGTGTTTCCAAAGAGGGCAAGCAATGAAGCGCATCACCCAGGTCTTCTCCACGCCCGTGGAGGTGTTTCCTGGCGGCGCGGCGTTGCAGCTCGCCCGCGTCAGTCTTCTCCACGCCCGTGGAGGTGTTTCCCCGCGCACCCGTCACCGCTTGAGCCCGGCGTAGTCTTCTCCACGCCCGTGGAGGTGTTTCTGTCGGGCAATTGCGCTTTAGCGGCCAAACGGCGTCTTCTCCACGCCCGTGGAGGTGTTTCTTCCCGAGCAGAATACCGCGAAAAACCAACAGGGTCTTCTCCACGCCCGTGGAGGTGTTTCTCACAGCAGCAGACGTTAAGGCCTTCCTCGCTGGTCTTCTCCACGTCCGTGGAGGTGTTTCCAACTCGCAGACCGGGTTAAAAAATCTGGGGTGGTCTTCTCCACGTCCGTGGAGGTGTTTCTGACCTGGCAATGGTAGACGCGACTATCTGCGAGTCTTCTCCACGTCCGTGGAGGTGTTTCCGCCTTCAATCGAGCATGACTAATCTGGCAGACGTCTTCTCCACGTCCGTGGAGGTGTTTCTCTGAGCGCATCCAGTGAGGCATCCCTTTTTCAGTCTTCTCCACGTCCGTGGAGGTGTTTCCCGAGATAGACCTCTTTGAGACGGGGGGCGTCGGTCTTCTCCACGTCCGTGGAGGTGTTTCCTTCCATCGGCGAAACATTCAACACGTCCATTAGTCTTCTCCACGTCCGTGGAGGTGTTTCCCATGGACATAAACGGCGTTTCGCTGCCACTGGGTCTTCTCCACGTCCGTGGAGGTGTTTCCAGGCGAGAGATGAAGGCTTTAGAGGCCAGCAGGTCTTCTCCACGCCCGTGGAAGTGTTTCCGTCCAACTCGCGGATTAAAAATATGCGGTTTGCATGGGGTTGTTTTCGCAAAACCTGATTTGCACACCTGACCAACAAAAAGGGCCGGATATTCCCGGCCCTTTCGGTAAGTGTGGTTCAGCCTTTCGGCGTCTCCTGCTTTTTTTGGCGCTGGCGGCGCTTTATCTCGCCCCGCATAGAAGTAACGATAAATTGCGCATCGCTTTCGCCTTCTTCTTTTACTAACTCGACCTCTTCAAGGACATCGAGAGGGATTCTCGCTGTTTTTTGTCGAGATTTGTTATTAGTCGTACCCGTTGCCATAACTGAGACTCCTTGCATTAGGTGGGTGTCATTATGCACAGGAAAAAGGGAATGTGAAATCTTGAGGTGGGAGTCACCTTGCGATAGACTCACCTTTGTTGGTGACTTGCACCTAAGCAGGAAACCTAATAGCGAAGCCCGGCAGTGTTGACGCACTAACCGGGCCTCTCACCACAACTTGTTAATCGGAGTAACAGCTATGGCTAACGTCAATAGTACCACACCCGCACGCCCTGAATTTATCCATCCCGCCTTTCAGGATATTTTCCCGCCCGAACTGGGCGACATTACGATCGAAGTTCTGCTCACCCGACCCTTGCATCAGGGGATGGACTTCCTGGCGCTGGCGCCGGTGTGTTCTGAACTGGCGGCGGAACTGCTCGAGACGCGCAACACCACCGCTCGCCTGGCGCTGGCCGGGCGGCTGGCGCTGGCGCTCCGTCTGCTGCGCGATAACCTGGAAGAGGACCTCACCGGGGCGCAGCGGCAAGCGCTGACCTCTACTGAACCTCCGAAAGAGCAGGCCTGCGACTTTTCACCTGACGCGGATAGCCTGGCGGATTACTGCCACACATTAACGCAGATCCTGCTAAGCAGAACCCTTGCGCCGCAGCAGGAGAAAATTATGGCGGGTCTGTTGTTTGAACTGGTGAACTACCAGACTGACACGCTGACCGCGCCGCAGTTCTGGCACGCGGAAGGGCAGGCAAACTGAAGCGGTTTATAAAAAGCAGACAGCCCGCCAGAGGCGGGCTTAATCGTTCAGATGCGCCGACCACGCTTCGGCGCGCTTTATGGCCGCGTTATTGAAAATGGGCTGTTCATAGTTATCGGTAATATCCCGCACCCGATAAATCTTCCAGACGTTATCCTCAAGGCGCAGATAAACACGCAGCTGCATGCGCTGGTTATTTTCAATGCCGAGCCAGACATCCATTACTTTGCCGCCCATAAAATCGGTCGCCGCGCCGGTTTTCAGGCGGGATATCCACTCAGGTGCATAGTCCTGCGTATACGAGAAGTAATCGGCGCTGAGAATTTCCTGCTCGTGAAGCGCGCTTATTTTATCCAGCCGTGACAGCGTTTCGGCTGAGACATAGTTCCTGTAAAACGACTCTTCGCTGCGGGGCTTATCATTATCCGACGCAGAAATATGCGAAAGATGTTGCTGATAAAAAGCAGCAACCCGGCTCTGTACGTCGTTTTTGCCTGAACTACACGCCGCCAGCATAAAAGCCAGCGCCAGCATCATTATTCTCATCATGGCATCCTGTAAATTACATGAGACGGTTTTGCCTGCCGGTAACCGGGGCCGCCCCACATGTCGCGCTGGCGGAAATCGGAGTACCACGTTGAGCCGTCGAACAGGGCGATATGCCCTGCGGGGTTGCCGCCAGGCCTGGGCTGTATCACCACGATATCACCCGTCTGCGGCGTCTCGCCAGGCTTAAGGGGACGAAAGCCCGCGTGAATAAGCACTGGCCCATAATCTTTAGCAAAGTGGGTTATCGGCAATTCAATGCCGCCTGCCCGAATCGCCAGCCGCACATAGGTTGCACAAATGCCGTGAGACGACGCCCTGGCATTGTGACGGGCATAAGCTGCCGCAGCAAATTTATTCCAGCCCATTTCTCATTCCTTTTTAATAAATGAGGGCGTGTTGAAGAGAGTGAATAATAATTGTGGGATGAAGCGGTCTGGTTAGGCTAAAAATGTCATTAATAATATGTATTACGAGGCTTGAACATATTCGTTTTTAAAATTGTAGGTTGCTGTACCGGTAAGGCGTTATGACGAGCGGTATTATTGCAATGTCGTGTAACGGGTTAGCTTTATAGGGGTTCTGAAAGTTGTGGTGGGTAGTGGCTTTTTAATTAATATATGGTATTAATTTTCATTCATATGTTAGGGTGGATTATTATTGTTTTATCAAGAATGCGATTCTGCATTTTGCAAGGTCAGCAATGATGGATACTGTTGAAGAACTTAATGGGACCTATTTTTACAAGGGAATAATAAATGTTTCTGCGGGAGAACTTTTCTTTTGGATTTTACTGGAAGAAATTGATGGTTACTTTGGTGGATGTTCTAACTTTACTACTCTTGCACTTATTTTGCTTGGACAGCCACTAATAAAGACCAGAGGTAAATTTAGGGGGGCAACGCCGGGTACTTCGATCGCATCGGTAGCCGCGAGGCGTTGGCTTAACATTGAGCTTCCACGCCCTTTGCCTACGCTTACGAATGCGAGTATCAGAACCCTTAAGCCAATGATGGTTACAAATCTTGGTGCTTTCGTTGGCCGTACCGTACCTTTGTTAGGCTGGGCTCTTTTAGCAAAAGATGTTACGGTAATCACTTTCGGTGCTATCAATAAATACAATAAGATTGCAAGGGGAGACGATAAAATATGGTAAACAATGAAGAGGTCTTATCTTTCTTTCGTAAAGAGTTACCTGTTCTTGCAACCTTACGTCTGAAACCTATTCCCCTGGAAATGAATGATGTATTGCAAGAGTATGCTCCAGCAGATGATTTAGTAAGAGTAATTAATAAATACAGCGAGCATTTTAATGTTGATATTTCTGCTCTTAACTTTGATAACTATTATCCATGGGAGATCCCCTGGTTTTTCCGCAAGTGGTTTACAACAAAAACGGTTAATCAGGTAAGTCTGCCTCTGACGGTAAAGATGTTTGCTGACTCTGCACGCGCCGGAAAATGGTTGTTTGATTAGTCCAGCCTGCAAAACTAAGCGAACTGCCCATCCAATGACTAATGGCAGCCCTGAGCGTCTGGCGTCATTTTGCTGCCACTCAAATCTGAAAAACAAAAAAGCCACCCTTGCGAGGTGGCTTAATTATATGATTTTACAGCTAAAATTTGGTGGCCCCTGTTGGGTTTGAACCAACGACCAAGCGATTATGAGTCGCCTGCTCTAACCACTGAGCTAAGGGGCCGTGGCGCTGGATTATAAAGGAAGTGGCGGTGCCAATCCAGCCTAAGCGGTAACGGGTGCTGTTTTTCTAAGCAACCTGCTTGCCAGGCCTTATACTTTAGGAATCCGTAAGTTATCAAGGCAAGAATATGATTACCGATATTATCGCGCCAGGGCTGCGCGTGGTTTTTTGTGGAATTAACCCCGGCAAGTCGTCGGCGCACACCGGGTATCACTTCGCCCATCCGGGCAACCGCTTCTGGAAGGTTATCCATCAGGCCGGGTTTACCGAACGGCAACTCAAGCCTGAAGAAGAGCACGAGCTGCTGGATACCCGCTGTGGCATCACCATGCTGGTTGAGCGCCCCACGGTGCAGGCAAGCGAGGTGGAAAAGCAGGAGTTGCACGAAGGCGGGCGTTTGCTTGTAAAAAAGATTGAGCAGTACCAGCCGCAGGCGCTGGCGGTGCTGGGCAAGAAAGCGTTTGAGCAGGCGTTCAGCCAGCGCGGCGTGAAGTGGGGAAAGCAGAATATAACGATTGGTGAAACGCAAGTATGGGTGCTGCCGAATCCTAGCGGGTTAAACCGCGCTTCGCTGGAAAAACTGGTGGAGTCTTATCGCGAGCTGGACGAAGCGCTGGCCATGCGCGGACGGTAGGAGAGGGCGCAGGCGCTACGCTTTTTGTTCTGCTAAACCCTATCCCCTCGCCCCGACCTTCTCCCCAAAGGGAAGAGAGGGAAAAGCCTCAGGAAAGGTTGTGTTGTGACGGCAGGCGTCGCTTCGCTGCCCCCCTACGACGTGAATACCGTATGAAGCAGGCGTCGCGGGTAGCGCTTTGCTGACTGGTTCTGCAGAGGTGAGCGATAACCGCCGCGCATTCCTTAAAAAAACCGCCTGCTGAGAGGCGGTTTTTTATGTTAGTCAGCGAGGCTGGCCGTGGCCTGGTCGACCAGCATCTGGCCGAGTGACGCTTCAATCTTGTAGCACAGCGTCTGCATGCGAGACTGGTAAGCGCTCATCACGATGTCGTTGATGCGCGGGTTCAAATCCTCTTTTACTGAGAGAAACTTGCTGGTTTTCGCAGTCAGTGTCGCCATCTCGCTCGCGTAGCGGTTGTAGGTGCGCGGCCCGTAGGCCCGCAGGGCTTCAAGCTCCTTGCGGCAGGTCTCCTGCGCCATCAGGCCATTATTATCCGGCTCGGTGCGGGCAGGCGGCGCTGGCGGCTGCGGCGCGATAGCGGCAGGCTGAGCAGGCGCGGGCGTAACCAGAGAAGTGGGTTTCTGAGATTTATTTACGCAGCCTGCCAGAACGACGCATAGCGTCACAAGCATCATTTTTTTCATTCGTATGGGGTCCCTTGCTGTGTCAAAAAACACACGAAGCCGGTTCGATTGGCTCAAACAGAGGGAAGTTACATGATGAAAGATAATTCTGACAAATGAATTTTGCTTAACTAACCGGCGGGCTCACAAAAACAAAGCGGCCCGGTAAAGCGTGATTTTACAGCAGGATATCGGTCGCGCAGAAAAACGACAATAAAAAAGCCCTCGCGAGGAGGGCTTAGTCAGAAAGCGACGATTAATCGTCAAGGAAGCTGCGCAGCACTTCAGAGCGGCTCGGGTGACGCAGCTTACGCAGCGCCTTCGCTTCGATCTGACGGATACGTTCGCGGGTAACGTCGAACTGTTTACCCACTTCTTCCAGCGTATGGTCGGTGTTCATGTCGATACCGAAACGCATACGCAGCACTTTCGCTTCGCGAGCGGTCAGGCCTGCCAGCACGTCGTGCGTGGCGGCGCGCAGGCTTTCCGTGGTCGCGGAGTCCAGCGGCAGCTCGAGGGTGGTATCCTCGATAAAATCGCCCAGATGCGAATCTTCATCGTCGCCAATCGGCGTTTCCATGGAGATTGGCTCTTTGGCGATTTTCAGCACCTTGCGGATTTTATCTTCCGGCATCAGCATGCGCTCGGCCAGCTCTTCCGGCGTCGGCTCACGGCCCATCTCCTGCAGCATCTGGCGCGAAATACGGTTGAGCTTGTTGATGGTCTCAATCATATGCACCGGAATACGGATGGTACGCGCCTGGTCGGCGATAGAGCGGGTGATAGCCTGACGGATCCACCAGGTGGCGTAAGTGGAGAACTTATAGCCACGGCGATATTCAAACTTATCCACCGCTTTCATCAGGCCGATGTTGCCTTCCTGAATCAGGTCGAGGAACTGCAGACCACGGTTGGTGTATTTCTTGGCGATAGAAATCACCAGACGCAGGTTCGCTTCCACCATCTCTTTCTTCGCACGGCGGGCTTTCGCTTCGCCGATAGACATGCGACGGTTGATGTCTTTCACCTGCTCGATGGTCAGGCCGGTCTCTTCTTCAATCTGCTGCAGCTTTTGCAGGCTGCGATGCACATCTTCCGTCACTTCATGGAGCTTCTCAGACCATGGTTTGTTCATGGCGATAGCGGCGTTGAACCAGGTTTCGCTGGTCTCGTTGCCGGTGAAGAGCGTGATGAAGTTCTTCTTCGGCATTTTGCACTGCTCAACGCACAGCTTCATGATGATGCGTTCCTGGGTACGCACGCGGTCCATCATGGCGCGCATATTATTCACCAGGTAATCGAACTGCTTCGGCACCAGACGGAACTGCTTGAACACTTCAGACAGCTTCAGGATCTCTTCCTGAGCGGCGGCATTGCTGCGGCCCTTGGCTTTAATGGTGTCGCGGGTGACCTCGTACTGGGTGCGCAGCTCTACAAACTTCTCGCGCGCCAGTTCCGGGTCGATGCTGTTGTCGTCATCACTGCTGTCGTCGTCAGACTCTTCGTCTTCATCCTCGTCGTCGTCCATCTCTTCCTGAGAGAGTTCAGAGCCAACGTGGGTGGCGGTCGGCGCCATGTCTTCTTCCGCGTTCGGATCGACAAAGCCGGTGATGAGGTCGGACAGGCGCGCTTCGCCTGCTTCTACGCGATCGTACTGCTCCAGCAGATAGGTGATCGCTTCCGGGTATTCTGCAACAGAGCACTGTACCTGGTTGATACCGTCTTCGATGCGTTTAGCGATGTCGATTTCGCCTTCACGCGTCAGAAGTTCAACGGTACCCATTTCGCGCATGTACATGCGCACCGGGTCGGTGGTACGCCCGATTTCAGATTCCACGCTGGAAAGCACCTGCGCGGCGGCTTCGGCAGCATCTTCGTCCGCTGTGTTTTCCGCCAGCATCAGATCGTCGGCGTCCGGGGCCTCTTCCATTACCTGGATGCCCATGTCGTTGATCATCTGAATGATGTCTTCGATCTGGTCGGAGTCGACAATATCTTCCGGCAGATGGTCATTGACCTCAGCATAGGTCAGATAGCCTTGCTCCTTACCACGAGTGACAAGAAGCTTCAGCTGTGACTGCGGGTTTTGCTCCATAAGACGGTATCCACACTTATTTCATGAGGGTTGGTGTCGGTAGGCGTTGCCGCCAACAATAGCATTGCGGGCTAATTTCTTTTGTTGCCGCTGCCCGGCATGCGGCTTTCGGGGGTGTCCCGATATATAATCGGCAATTAAGCCGCGGAAATTTATTTTTTAGCGCGTGCTTCAGTTATCACGCGAACTTCTTCACGCTCCGCCGGCGTTAACCCATGGGTACGCGAGCGGGCGATCAATTCCGTTAATCGCAACTCCAGCGCTGAATCGAAAAGATGGTCCAGCGAGTCCGTGAACGTTTTTTCTGCAATGTCCTTATCTGCTATATCGTCCCATGTTGCGAGTTTTTCAAGGGTAGCGGCCTCTTTTGTGCCGCGATAATGCTCAAGCAACTGTCCGGTGGTCAGACCAGGCTGAGAAAGACACGTCTTTACCAGCTCGGCGAAAAGCGCGAGGCCGGGTAATTTGCTCTCATCAAGCCCGGCGAGCGACGGCACCAGCGGCGCCAGCTCGGGGTTCTGCACCAGTAACCCTATCAGTATACGCATGGTTGTGCGTTTTAGCGTTGGCGCCGGGCGCGATTGGGCATTATCCGATTGTTTGGGCATCAGCCGCTCAAGCTGGCTGTCATCCAGAATGCCGAGCTTGTTGCCAAGCTCCTGGCGCAGATAAATACGCAACGTTTCGCCTGGCACCTGGCTGATTAACGGCAGCGCCAGCGTGCTGAGCTGCGCGCGGCCGTCCGGCGAGCTTAAGTCCACCTGCGGCAGCAGGCTGTTGAACAGGAAAGTGGAAAGCGGCTGCGCCTGTTCCATTCGTTGTTCAAACGCCGCTTTGCCCTCTTTGCGCACCAGCGTATCCGGGTCTTCGCCCTCGGGCAGAAACATAAAGCGTAGCTGACGGCCGTCGGTCATGTACGGCAGGGCGGTTTCCAGCGCGCGCCAGGCTGCGCTGCGGCCCGCGCGGTCGCCGTCGTAACAGCAGATGACGGTATTGGTCACCCGGAAGAGCATCTGGATATGCTCCGCGGTCGTCGACGTGCCGAGCGAGGCTACCGCATAGTTAATGCCATACTGGCCCAGCGCGACAACGTCCATATACCCTTCCACCACCAGCAGGCGGGGCGGGTTCTGATTGCTTTGCTGTGCTTCATAAAGGCCATACAGCTGGCGGCCTTTGTGGAAAATCTCGGTTTCCGGAGAGTTCAGATACTTCGGTAGGGCATCGCCCATTACGCGGCCGCCAAAGCCAATCACGCGGCCTCGTTTGTCGCGAATGGGGAACATCACCCGCTCGCGGAAACGGTCGTAGCTGCGGCCCTGGTCGTTGGTCACCAGCATGCCCGCATCGATTAACGATTTGCGGTTTTCGCTGTTGCCGCCGAAGCGCTTAAGCACGTTATCCCAGCCCGGCGGCGCGTAGCCGATAGCGAAATGGCGGATCACCTCTTCGCTCAACCCGCGCTTTTGCAGATACTGCCTTGCCGGTTCGGCGCCCGGTTGCGCCAGCGCTTGCTGATAAAACGCGTTCAGGCCGTCGAGCAGCTCGTACAGCGTCTGGCGCTGATGGCGTTCAATCTGGCTTGGGCCGTTGCCTGCTTCATAAGGCACTTCGAGGTTGTGCATGGCCGCCAGTTCTTCGACGGTTTCCACGAACTCGAGCTTGTCGTAGTTCATCAGAAAGTCGATGGCGTTGCCGTGCGCGCCGCAGCCGAAGCAGTGATAAAACTGTTTTTCACCGTTTACGGTGAAAGAGGGGGTTTTCTCGTTATGGAAAGGACAGCACGCATGGTAATTCTTGCCCTGTTTTTTGAGCTTCACGCGCGCATCAATCAGGTCGACAATATCGGTGCGAGCCAACAGGTCATTGATAAAGACACGTGGGATTCGTCCAGCCATAAGCCCCGTTTTTTATCAGTCCATAAACGAAAATAAGCCGCGCATTCCTTTCGGAAGCACGGCCTCTACAACTACTACTCGGTCTGTCGCTGAGGGGAGCGCCCCCTCAGGGAATTAGTACAGACGAGTACGGCGTGCGTTTTCGCGAGCCAGTTTCTTCGCGTGACGTTTCACTGCGGAAGCTTTGGCGCGTTTACGTTCGGTAGTCGGTTTTTCATAGAACTCACGACGACGAACTTCCGCCAGAACACCTGCTTTCTCGCAGGAACGCTTGAAGCGACGCAGTGCTACGTCGAACGGCTCGTTTTCACGTACTTTAATTACCGGCATGTGCCTCTCACCTTTGATTAATTCGGTTTGCTGCTGGCATCAAAACGCCAGCTTATTTCAAAATGGTGCGGAATTTTACTGCAATTGCTGCTGCTTTGTAAAGCATCAGCAGCGGCAAAACCTGCTTTTTGTGCAGACGCTTCCAGGGGGCAAGATTATACATGAAGCGCCCGCCTGGGTTGAGCAAAGTTTTACATCGCAGGCGTACCGTCATACACTGCGCGCCATGCGAAAGAGGTAAAAAAAGCCATGCGTGTACTGGGTATTGAGACATCCTGTGATGAAACCGGCATCGCCATTTATGACGATGAGAAAGGGCTGTTAGCCAACCAATTGTATAGTCAGGTGAAACTGCACGCTGACTACGGCGGCGTGGTGCCGGAGCTCGCCTCGCGCGACCACGTGCGCAAAACCGTGCCGTTGATTCAGGCGGCGCTGAAAGAGGCGAATCTCGCCGCGCAGGAGATAGACGCGGTGGCCTATACCGCAGGCCCGGGGCTTGTCGGCGCGTTGCTGGTCGGCGCCACCGTCGGCCGCGCGCTGGCGTTCGCCTGGGATGTGCCGGCGATTCCGGTGCACCATATGGAAGGGCACCTGCTGGCCCCGATGCTGGAAGATAACCCGCCGGAATTCCCCTTTGTGGCGCTGCTGGTTTCCGGCGGCCATACCCAGTTGATTAGCGTAACCGGCATTGGCGAATATGAACTGCTCGGCGAATCTATTGATGACGCCGCAGGCGAAGCATTCGACAAAACCGCCAAGCTGCTGGGGCTGGATTACCCTGGCGGCCCGATGCTGTCAAAACTGGCGGCGCAGGGCGTGGCGGGGCGTTTTACCTTCCCGCGTCCGATGACCGACCGCCCGGGGCTTGATTTTAGTTTCTCCGGCCTGAAAACCTTTGCCGCCAATACCATTCGCGATAACGGCAATGACGACCAGACCCGTGCTGATATCTCCCGCGCTTTCGAAGACGCCGTGGTAGACACGCTGATGATCAAATGCCGTCGCGCGCTCGATCAAACCGGCTTTAAACGTCTGGTGATGGCAGGCGGCGTGAGCGCTAATCGCACGCTGCGCGCACGCCTCGCGGAGATGATGGAGAAGCGTAAAGGCGAAGTCTTCTATGCGCGTCCTGAATTCTGCACCGACAACGGCGCGATGATAGCCTACGCCGGTATGGTGCGTCTGAAGGCGGGCGGGGCGGCGGGTCTGGGCGTGACCGTGCGCCCGCGCTGGCCACTGGCTGAGCTGCCGCCAGCGCAGTAAACCGCTGCGAGCCAATAAAAAAGGAGTGAATCATCACTCCTTTTTTTGTGCCTTCAGCGCGCGCTTTTTGCGAAGCTTTTCCCAGATGCGGGTTTCCTGACCGCGCCAGAGACGCTGGATATTATCGTGATGGCGCAGAAGAATCAGGCAGGAGAGCATGGAAACCGGGAAGGTGAACTGCGGCTTGAACCACCAGACGTAAAAAGGCGCCACCAGCGCGCTAATTATCGCGCCGAGCGACGAATAGCCGCTTAAAAGCACTGTCAGCAGCCAGGTGCCCGCCATCACGCCGGTTAAGTCCCAGCCAATCGGCGCAATAGCGCCAAAGGCGGTGGCGACCCCTTTGCCGCCGCGAAAATGAAAGAAAACCGGCCAGATGTGGCCAAGGCAGGCGGCAATGGCGATAAGCCCGAGCCAGAACGGCGTTACGCCCAGCGCATAAGCGCCCCAGACTGGCAGCATCCCTTTCAGGACGTCGAAAATCAGTACCGCTGCGGCTGCTCCCTTACCACCAATTCGCAAAACGTTGGTCGCTCCGGGATTGCCGGATCCACTGTCGCGAGGGTCCGGCAGACCCGCGATGCGGCAGACCAGAATGGCGCTGGAAATTGAGCCGCAAAGATACGCGAGGAGGATCATTCCAGGCGCGATTGCACTCATGACGCTGTTCCGTTGTGAAAATGTCGTTTTATTTGCTGCATCTGTGGATAATACGCATATTTCGCCGGAAGTGGTATCCGGCTGACCTAAAAACAGGCAGGGCGTGATGGATATTGTATTTATAGAGCAGCTTTCGGTAATTACCACTATTGGCGTGTATGACTGGGAACAGACTATTCAACAAAAGCTGGTGTTCGATATCGAAATCGCCTGGGATAACCGGGCGGCGGCGGGCAGCGACGATGTTAACGACTGCCTGAGCTATGCCGACGTGACGGAAGCCGTTTTAAATCACGTGGAAAATGGCCGCTTCGCGCTGGTCGAGCGCGTGGCTGAAGAGGTGGCGCAGCTCATCCTTACGCGCTTCGGCGCGCCCTGGGTACGTCTTAAAGTCAGCAAGCCCGGCGCGGTGGCGCAGGCGGTTAACGTCGGCGTAATTATTGAGCGTGGCAATAATCCGAAATAAATCATTTAGTTTAATAATGATTAAACCAAACGCGGGCATACCGGTCTTACAGCAGGACCTTTCGCGGTTGTCGTGATACGCCAGCCGTTTTTTTATGTCATTTTTTTGGGGTACGAGGGTAAGTTAATGAGTGATATGCATTCGCTGCTCGTGGCGGCGATACTGGGCGTGGTCGAGGGGTTAACGGAGTTTCTGCCGGTCTCCAGCACTGGTCATATGATTATTGTCGGCCACCTGTTGGGCTTTGAAGGCGAAACGGCGAAAACCTTTGAGGTGGTTATCCAGCTCGGTTCCATTCTGGCTGTGGTGGTGATGTTCTGGCGCCGCCTGTTTGGGCTCATCGGCATTCATTTCGGCCACCCTGTGCACGAAGGCGCTGGTAAAGGCCGTCTCTCTTTGATTCACATTCTGCTCGGCATGGTGCCCGCCGTCGTGCTGGGGCTGGTGTTCCATGACGCCATTAAGTCGCTGTTTAACCCGATAAACGTTATGTATGCGCTGGTCGTGGGCGGTCTGCTGCTGATTGCCGCCGAATGCCTGAAGCCAAAAGAGCCTCGCGCGCTCGGCATCGACGACATGACTTACCGTCAGGCGTTTATGATTGGCTGCTTCCAGTGTCTGGCGTTATGGCCGGGCTTCTCCCGTTCGGGGGCGACCATTTCCGGCGGCATGCTGATGGGCGTGAGCCGTTATGCGGCTTCCGAGTTCTCGTTCCTGCTGGCGGTGCCGATGATGATGGGCGCCACCGCGCTTGACCTCTACAAGAGCATCGGCTTTCTGACGATGCACGATCTGCCGATGTTCGCGGTGGGCTTCATTACTGCGTTTATCGTGGCGCTGATAGCGATCAAAACTTTCCTGCATATCATCAAGCGCATCTCGTTTATTCCGTTCGCCATCTACCGTTTTATCGTGGCGGGCGCGGTTTACCTCGTCTTTATGTAAGGCGTCAGCCCTCAGCCTGCGGCTGGGGGCAACGTTCCGCTTTCCAGTTCGCCACGGCGCGAATGCGCCGTTTGGTTAATTCTTCGCGAATCTCCGCGCCGGTAAAGCCTGCGGCCACTACCTCTTTTGACGAAACGCTTTTCGCCACTTCCCAGGCTTCGCGCAGCAAACGCCCCTGCGGGTAATCGTTCGCTTCAAAGCCGGTGCGCCCGCGCACGTCCGCTTCGCTGGTAATGGCGATTTGCTCCACGCGCTGCGGCTTGCGCCAGGCGTCGATGGCGTCGAAAAGGTTTACGATGGTGCGCGGCTTAAGCATAGGGAAGGTATGGATAAGGTCATGGAACTCTGCCACCAGCTTTGCGAGATCGCGAATTTCATTCGGCACGCGCAGTCGCTGGCAGACCCGCTCCACAAGCCGTACGCCCGCCGGGCCGTGGCCATGATGGCGCGGCCAGAGGTGTTTCGGCGTCAGCCCTTTGCCGAGATCATGCAAAAGCGCGGCGAAACGCACGTCTACCGCCGGGCTTAGCATCGCCGCCATCGAGAGCGTCATCAAGGTGTGAATGCCGGTGTCGATCTCCGGGTGCCATTTCTCTGGCGCAGGGACGCCAAACAGCGCGTCCAGCTCCGGGAACAGCACTTTCAGCGCGTCGCATTCGCGAAGCACCATGAAGAAGACCTGCGGGTTGCGGCTGGTGAGCGCGTTTTCTGTCTCTTTCCATACGCGCTCCGGCGTCAGGTGCTCCAGCTCGCCGTTGCGCGCCATTTCGCGCATGAGCTCCAGAGTTTGCGGCGCGATGCGGAAATTAAGATGCGCGTAGCGGGCGGCGAAACGGGCGACGCGCAGCACGCGCAGCGGATCTTCCCCAAAAGCGGGGGAGACGTGGCGCAGCTGCCGTTTTTCAATGTCGGCGCGGCCATGGTAAGGGTCAATGTAATCGCCGTTTTCATCCTGGGCGATAGCGTTGATGGTGAGATCGCGGCGCAGCAAATCCTGCTCCAGCGTGACATCCGGCGCCGCGTAGCAGGTGAAGCCGGTATAGCCCTGGCCCGATTTACGCTCGGTGCGCGCCAGCGCGTACTCTTCGTGGCTTTGTGGATGCAAAAAGACCGGGAAATCCCGTCCCACCTGTTGATAGCCGTTATCGAGCATCTCCTGCGGCGTGGCGCCGACGACCACCCAATCTCTGTCCTTCACCGGTAAGCCCAACAGGGCGTCCCGTACCGCACCACCCACCAGATAACTCTTCACCCAACATTCTCCAGCTTTACAATTTGCCGACAGATAATACGTAAGTGTAGAGGAGATGGCGAAAGAAAAGGGCAGCGTAGCGCTGCCCGTGAGGGATCAACTCATCCAGCGGTCTTTGCGCTTGCGGCTTGGGATCATGTGCGGCAGCAACAGACCCAGCAGCAGCCCTACGCCCAGTACGCCGCCGCCATACATAAACCACTGCATAATAATGGTGCGCTGTTTGTCATCCAGCTGAATATTGGCGGCGTTCACTTTCTTCTGCGCCACAATAAGCTCGTTTTTCAGCTTCTGATTTTCTTCTTTCAGGCCGTTGATCACGCCGTCGCTCGCCGCCACCTTTTTCTGCATGTCGGCGGTGCGTTGGTTCCACGTCGCGTCGATATTGTTGAGCTTTTCGGTCAGCGTATTGACCTGGTTTTCCAGGTCCGGCACCCGGGTGCGCAGGCTGGGTTCCGCTTTTAACTGCGCGAGCGGGATCCACGCGGTGCGGCCGTTGCTGTCGCGCACCTGGCCGTAATTGGTATTGTCATTGCTTTGCAGCAGAGTGACTTCCTCGCCGGCGTTCAGCGTGCCGACCAGGCGATAGTTATCTCCCGGGCCGCTGCGCACCCAGGTATTCAGCTCGTCTGAGACATAACGTTTTTCATCCGCATGGGCCGCGGCGGTAATGCCAAGAGCGAACAAAGAGAAGCAAATGAGGCGTAATTTCTGCATTATCGGGTCATTATTGTCATAAATGTGGAACGATGGTAGTGGCAACAGTCTGACGATGCAAAGCGCAAACCTGAATGAGAATCATCCTGGTCATCCTTCGCGCGCTGCCCCCGTGGCTCAAGGGTTTTGCGACGGCTTATCTACCTGAAACATGGCAATTTGCCGCAAAATACTATCTACTGACAAATACCAGGCTATTAAGTTCGCTGGAATTTCTTCCGGTGTGACGCAACCAGAAATCAGAGACTATGGCTCAGGAAATCGAACTCAAATTTATCGTCCATCCCGCCCATGTTGATGCGCTGCGCGCGACGCTGGGCGGCCTTAGCGCCGAACACAGCGCGCCTCGCCAGCTTCTTAACATCTATTATGAAACGCCGGATAAGCAGCTGCGTCAGCACGGCATGGGCCTGCGCATTCGCGGCGATAATGGCCGCTATGAGATGACGATTAAAGTGGCGGGTCGTACGGTTGGCGGCCTTCATCAGCGGCCCGAGTACAATATTGAGCTGGAAAAGCCCGAGCTCGATCTGGCCCGTTTCCCGGCGGAAATCTGGCCGGAAGGGCTAACCCCGCAGGCGATGCAGGCGGCCGCACAGCCGCTGTTCAGCACCGATTTTCATCGCGAAAAGTGGGTGGTTACTCACGGTGAAAGCCGTATTGAGCTTGCGCTCGACCTGGGAGAGGTCAAGGCCGATGAACACCGCGAGCCCATCTGCGAGCTGGAGCTGGAACTGCTTTCCGGCAACCCGGCGGATGTGCTGAAGCTGGCGCGCCAGCTGGTTTCACAGCCCGGCCTGCGTCAGGGCAACCTCAGCAAAGCGGCGCGTGGCTATCACCTGGCCCAGGGCAATCCGGCGCGTGAACTTAAGCCGCTGACGCTGCTTAAGGTGCCGCCGAAAGCCACGGTCGAGCAGGGAATGGAAGCGGCGCTGGAACTGGCGCTGGACCACTGGCTCTGGCATGAAGAGCTGTGGCTGCGCGGCAATGGAAAAGCGAAATATCAGGTGCAGGAAGCCATTGGCCTGGTGCGCCATACGCTGGCGCTCTTCGGCGCTATCGTGCCAAGAAAAGCGAGCACTCGCTTACGTGACCTGCTGACCCAGTGCGAGGCCTCGCTTGCTTCGGAAGCGTCGGCGGAGACCGTGGCTTACGGCGCTGAACAAAGCACCGCCCGGCTGGCGCTCACCGACTGGCTGGTTTCGCGCGGCTGGCAGCCGTTTCTTGATGAGAAAGCGCGCCAGAAAATGGCGGACTCGTTCAAACGCTTTGCCGACATAAACCTCTCTCGCCACGCCTCAGAGCTGAAAAGCGCCTTTGCGCAACCGCTCGGCGACCGTTATAGCGACCAGCTGCCGCGCCTCGCCCGCGAGCTTCACGCGCTGCGTCTGCTGGCGGGCGTTTATGACGATACCGTCGCGCTTTTCTGGCTGGATAACTGGCAGGGGCTGCGCCACGCCATCGAAACCCGCCAGCGTATTGAAATTGAACATTTCCGCAACGAGGCTATCTCGCAGGCGCCGTTCTGGCTGCACAGCGGGAAAAAATAACCGCAGGGATAATCACCATGACGCCGCTCTCTTCTGTTTTGCAACAGCACTGGCAAACCGTAACGGAGCGGCTTCCCGCCGCCCTCAACGGCGCCGCTTTTAACGACGACATCCGCGCGGTGTTGACCTTCAGCGACTTTGTTCGCGAGGCGGTCAGCGCGCATCCGGAGTGGTTAAGCGAACTTCAGCAGTCGCCGCCGCAGGCGCAGGAGTGGCGGCACTATCCCGCCTGGCTGCAGGACGCTTTACAGGAGGTGAGCGATGAAGCGGCGCTGATGCGCGCGCTGCGTCTGTTTCGTCGTCGCATCATGGTGCGCATCGCCTGGGCGCAGACGCTTTCAACCCTTTCTACCGAAGAGACGTTGCAGCAGCTCAGCCAGCTTGCCGAAACGCTGATCGTCGCGGCGCGGGACTGGCTTTACGCCGCCTGTTGCAAAGAGTGGGGAACGCCGTGCAACGCGCAGGGCGTGCCGCAGCCGCTGATGATTCTGGGCATGGGCAAGCTTGGCGGCGGCGAACTCAACTTCTCATCGGATATCGATTTGATCTTCGCCTGGCCGGAAAACGGCGTGACGCAGGGCGGGCGACGCGAGCTGGATAACGCGCAGTTCTTCACGCGTCTCGGCCAGCGGCTTATCAAGGTGCTTGACCAGCCCACCCAGGACGGCTTTGTCTACCGGGTGGATATGCGCCTGCGCCCCTTCGGCGACAGCGGTCCGCTGGTGCTGAGCTTCGCCGCGCTGGAAGATTACTACCAGGAGCAGGGGCGCGACTGGGAGCGCTACGCGATGGTGAAAGCCCGTATCATGGGCGATAACGACGACGCCTGGAGCCAGGAGCTGCGCGCGATGCTGCGCCCGTTCGTGTTCCGTCGCTATATCGACTTCAGCGTGATCCAGTCGCTGCGCAACATGAAGAGCATGATCGCCCGGGAGGTGCGTCGCCGTGGGCTTACCGATAATATCAAGCTCGGCGCGGGCGGCATTCGCGAAACTGAGTTTATCGTGCAGGTGTTTCAG
The DNA here is from genome assembly GCF_023079515.1 of Franconibacter sp. IITDAS19. NCBI lineage: Bacteria > Pseudomonadati > Pseudomonadota > Gammaproteobacteria > Enterobacterales > Enterobacteriaceae > Franconibacter > Franconibacter sp. IITDAS19. Next base: position 309,996 of record NZ_JALJCP010000003.1, read on the forward strand.
TTGATTCGCGGCGGACGGGAGCCTGCTTTGCAGTCGCGTTCGCTGCTGCCGACGCTTGCGGCCATCGAACAGCTTCACCTGCTGCCGGAAGGGGATGCCGCGCGACTGCGCGAATCCTACCTCTTTTTACGCCGGCTCGAGAACCTGCTGCAAAGCATCAACGACGAGCAAACCCAGACGCTGCCCGTTGATGAACTCAACCGCGCCCGGCTCGCCTGGGCGATGGGAGTGGCGGAGTGGCAGAGCATGCACGCGGTGCTGGATGAGCATATGGCGGCGGTGCGGCGCGTCTTTAACGAGCTTATCGGCGACGATGAGCCGGAGGCGGAAGAGGACAAGCTAAACGAAGGCTGGCGCGAGCTATGGCACGACGCGATCGACGCCGACGACGCCACCCCGGTGCTCGGTCATCTTGGCGCAGAGTGCCGGGCGCAGGTGCTTTCTCTGCTGACCGATTTTCGCCGTGAAATTGACAAACGCACCATCGGCCCGCGTGGGCGTCAGGTGCTTGACCAGCTGATGCCGCGCCTGCTGAGTGAGGTGTGCGCCAGCAATAACGCGGCGGTGCCGCTTTCGCGCCTGACGCCGCTGCTCTCCGGCATCGTCACCCGCACCACTTATCTGGAGCTATTAACCGAGTTTCCCGGCGCGCTGAAGCATCTGATTCGCCTGTGCGCCGCCTCGCCGATGGTGGCAGGCCAGCTGGCGCGTTATCCGCTGCTGCTGGACGAGCTGCTCGACCCGAACACGCTCTATCAGCCGACCGCGATGAACGCCTATCGCGACGAGCTGCGTCAATACTTGCTGCGCGTGCCGGACGATGATGAAGAGCAACAGCTGGAGGCGCTGCGCCAGTTCAAGCAGGCGCAACTGCTGCGCGTAGCGGCAGCGGACATCGCCGGTACGCTGCCGGTCATGAAAGTAAGCGATCACTTGACCTGGCTGGCGGAAGCGATTATCGACGCTGTGGTGCAGCAAGCCTGGGGGCATATGGTGGCGCGTTACGGCCAGCCGACGCATTTGCGCGAGCGGGAAGGCCGCGGTTTCGCCGTTGTCGGCTACGGCAAGCTCGGCGGCTGGGAGCTTGGCTACAGCTCTGACCTGGATTTAGTTTTCCTGCACGATTGCCCGGTGGAAGTGATGACCGACGGCCCGCGGGAAATCGACGGCCGTCAGTTTTACCTGCGCCTCGCGCAGCGCATCATGCATCTTTTCAGCACCCGCACGTCGTCAGGAATTTTGTACGAGGTGGATGCCCGTCTGCGCCCCTCCGGCGCGGCGGGAATGCTGGTGACGACGACCGAGGCCTTTGCGGATTATCAACAAAACGAAGCCTGGACGTGGGAACACCAGGCGCTGGTGCGCGCTCGCATCGTCTACGGCGAACCGCAGCTCAAAGCCCGCTTTGACGACATCCGCCATCAGATCCTCTCAATCTCGCGGGAAGGCGAAACGCTGCAAACCGAAGTGCGCGAGATGCGTGAGAAAATGCGTGCCCACCTTGGCAATAAGCATCGCGATCGCTTCGATATCAAGGCGGATGAAGGCGGTATCACCGATATCGAATTCATCACACAGTATCTGGTGCTGCGCTATGCTGCGCAAAAGCCGAAGCTGACGCGCTGGTCTGATAATGTCCGTATTCTTGAGCTGCTGGCGCAAAACGACATTATGGATGAAGGGGAAGCGAAGGCGTTAACTCACGCTTACGTCCTGCTTCGCGACGAACTGCATCATCTGGCGCTGCAGGAGTTGCCAGGCCATGTTGAGCGGGAGGCGTTCAGCGCCGAGCGCGAGCAGGTGCGCGAAAGCTGGCGGCGCTGGCTGCTGCCTTAACCGTGCGATTGGGCGTAATTATGCTATCATCGCGCGCAAATTTTGGTGTCTCTCAGGAGAGTCAGGAATGAAAGTAACGCTGCCCGAATTCGAGCGCGCAGGCGTCATGGTGGTGGGCGATGTGATGCTGGACCGCTACTGGTATGGCCCCACCAGCCGCATTTCGCCGGAGGCCCCGGTGCCGGTGGTGAAAGTCGATACTATCGAAGAGCGCCCGGGTGGCGCGGCGAACGTGGCGATGAACATCGCCTCCCTCGGCGCAAACTCCCGCCTTGTGGGCCTCACCGGCATTGACGACGCGGCGCGTGCGCTGAGCCAGACGCTGGCGGGCGTGAACGTCAAATGCGACTTCGTCTCGGTGCCGACGCACCCGACCATTACCAAACTGCGCGTGCTCTCCCGCAACCAGCAGTTAATCCGCCTCGATTTCGAAGAGGGTTTTGAGGGCGTGGACCCGGAGCCGTTGCACGAGCGCATCAACCAGGCGCTGCCGCACATCGGCGCGCTGGTGCTCTCCGATTACGCTAAAGGCGCGCTCGCCAGCGTTCAGCAGATGATTACGCTTGCGCGCAACGCGGGCGTGCCGGTGCTTATCGACCCGAAAGGCACTGAGTTTGAGCGCTATCGCGGTGCCACGCTGCTTACCCCGAACCTCTCCGAGTTTGAAGCGGTAGTGGGCAAATGTAAGAACGAGCAGGAGATTGTTGAGCGCGGCATGAAGCTGATTGCCGATTACGATCTCTGCGCGCTGCTGGTGACCCGTTCCGAACAGGGCATGACGCTGCTGCAGCCGGGCAAAGCGCCGTTCCACCTGCCGACGCAGGCGCAGGAAGTTTATGACGTGACCGGCGCGGGCGACACCGTCATCGGCGTGCTGGCGGCGACGCTTGCCGCCGGTAACACGCTGGAAGAGTCTTGCTATTTCGCCAACGCGGCGGCGGGCGTGGTGGTCGGCAAGCTCGGCACCTCGACCGTTTCGCCCATTGAACTGGAAAACGCGGTGCGCGGACGTTCAGAAACCGGTTTTGGCGTGATGACCGAGCAGGGGCTGAAAGAGGCGGTGCTGGCGGCGCGCAAGCGCGGCGAGAAAGTGGTGATGACCAATGGCGTGTTCGACATTCTGCACGCAGGCCACGTCTCTTATCTGGCCAACGCGCGCAAGCTGGGCGACCGCCTGATTGTCGCGGTAAATAGCGATGCTTCAACGAAGCGCCTGAAAGGCGAAACCCGTCCGGTTAACCCGCTCGAGCAGCGCATGATTGTGCTGGGCGCGCTGGAAGCGGTGGACTGGGTAGTTTCGTTTGAAGAAGACACGCCGCAGCGTCTGATAGGCGAGATCCTGCCGGATCTGCTGGTAAAAGGCGGCGACTATAAGCCGGAGGATATCGCAGGCAGTAAAGAAGTGTGGGCCAACGGCGGTGAAGTGCTGGTGCTCAACTTTGAAGATGGTTGCTCCACCACCAACATCATCAAGAAAATCCAGAAAAACAGCTAGGTTTGTTGCAAAAGCCCCTGCCTGAGCGGGGGCTGAGCGGCGACGGTTAGTCCTGCTTGTCGATATTATCAACAGGCGGAATCGCCGGCGGCGGCGTTACCGGTTCTGCGGTAACGGGCGTTGCAGAAGCAGGCGTAGCGGTTGCGGCGGGAGTCGCGGCAGTCGTGCTGGCGCCACGGCTTTCCAGCTCGGTCAGGCGCTGCTCCAGGGCGGTCAGCTTTTCACGGGTGCGCAATAGCACCTGCGTCTGCACATCAAATTCCTCACGGCTTACCAGGTCAAGGCGCGACAGCTGGGATTGCAGAACCTGGCGGATCTTCTTCTCGACATCTTCCCCGAACTCGCGGATCCCTTTTGGCATCGATTCATGGACCTGACGGGCGATCTGTTCAATTTTCTTCGGGTCAATCATAGCGGTTTCCCTGATCTTCAACGGTGTGAACTCTAATTGTAATGCCTGATCCGAAGGGGATAAACCGGAAATGTTTGAATCGAATACATTGCCGACAATAATCATTGGCGTTATAGTTAACCCGCTTATTCTCAGGGCGGGGCGAAATTCCCCACCGGCGGTAAATCAGTTTTTCTGTCCATACTCTTTTTCGCGTTGCGGCAAAGCGGCGTGAAAGACGAAGGATAAACTGAAAGCCCGCGAGCGCTTCAGATTATCTCTGAAGGTCAGCAGATCCGGTGAAATTCCGGGGCCGACGGTTAAAGTCCGGATGGGAGAGAGTAACGATCAAGCGACGTCAATCCGTCCGCTCACGTTATTTTTTTGGCCGCTTTTCGGCACTCCTAAGACCGCCCTGGTTCTGGTAATCCATAATTTTAATGAGGTTTTTTTACCATGAATCAGACGCTTCTTTCCTCTTTTGGCACTTCGTTCGAACGCGTGGAAAACGCGCTGGCTGCGCTGCGCGAAGGTCGCGGCGTGATGGTGCTTGACGATGAAGATCGTGAAAATGAAGGCGACATGATTTTCGCCGCCGAAACCATGACCGTTGAACAGATGGCGCTGACCATTCGTCACGGCAGCGGCATTGTCTGCCTTTGCCTGACTGACGAACGCCGCCAGCAGCTCGATCTGCCGATGATGGTGGAAAATAACACCAGCGCTTACGGCACCGGCTTTACGGTGACGATTGAAGCGGCGCGCGGTGTGACGACTGGCGTTTCCGCAGCCGACCGCATCACCACGATCCGCGCGGCGATTGCCGATGACGCTAAGCCGTCCGACCTTAACCGTCCGGGCCACGTTTTCCCGCTGCGCGCGCAGCCGGGCGGCGTACTGACCCGCGGCGGCCACACCGAAGCGACTATCGATCTGGTTACGCTGGCGGGCTTTAAACCTGCGGGCGTGCTGTGCGAACTGACTAACGACGACGGCTCAATGGCGCGTGCGCCAGAGTGCATTGAATTCGCGAAGCAGCACAATATGGCTGTCGTCACCATTGAAGATCTGGTGGCTTACCGCCAGGCGCATGCGCGTAAAGCCAGCTAAGGCATAGCGCGAACAGAAAAAAGCCCGGTCGCTACCGGGCTTTTTTGTTAGCCGATGCCGCTGGTTTGCAACAGCGTCAGGCTGAACCCCATCACTGACATGCCGCACAGCACGCCATAGCTCGGGTTGTTGTGCGGGTCTATCTCTTTGGCGAGCGGCATTAACTCATCCACTGACAGCGCCACCATAATCCCCGCGACCGCCGCCATGATGGAAGCCATTACGACGGGCGAAACCATCGATCCCAAAATAAGCCACGCCAGCACGCCGCCGACGATTTCCGCAAGACCGGAAACGCCCGCCCAGAGCACCGCTTTGCGTTTAGAGCCCGTTGCGGCGTAAACCGGCCCGGCCACCGCCAGCCCTTCGGGAATGTTGTGCAGCGCGACGGCGAGCGCAATGCCGAAACCCAGCTCCAGGTTATTGCTGGCGGTAACGAACGTCGCTACGCCCTCCGGAAAGTTATGCAGGCTGATGCCAAGCGTCAGCAGCAGGGCGGTGCGCCGCAGGTTGCGCACGCCGTGCGCTTCGCCGTGGCCTTTATCCAGCAAATCCTGCGGGTGCGCGTGCGGCAGCATCCGGTCCAGCGCGAAGTAGCCAAGCAGGCCAATAATAAACATGCCATAGCCCAGCACTGGCGACATTCCCTCTTCATGCAGCGCGGCGGGCAGCATTTCCATCAGCGAAATAAGCAGCATAATGCCCGCCGCAAAGCCGAGTGAGAAAGCCAACAGGCGGTTAGACGGCCGCTGGCCGAGCACCCCTAAAAAGGCGCCGATAAACGTGGCGCCGCCCGCCAGCAACGTCAGGATCAGAGGCACAGACATTGAACGCTCCTTATGATAATGATTCTCATTAATGTAAAGGGCCGAGTGATAAAGGTCGAGTAACCGCAGGGGCTTTTACACATTCCTTACATTCAAAATTTCTGATGATGATCATCACGCTTATCTGAGTTCTTCCCGCCAGCAAACAGCGTAAGGTTAACGCAACAAAACGCTCAATCTTGTTAAGGATATCATCATGACTTCCTCCCGCATGCCCGCACTGTTTCTCGGCCACGGCAGCCCCATGAACGTGCTGGAAGACAACCACTATACCCGGACCTGGCGCGGTTTGGGTGAAACGCTGCCGCGTCCAAAGGCAATTGTCGTGGTTTCCGCTCACTGGTATACGCGCGGTACGGGCGTGACGGCGATGGAGCAGCCGCAAACTATCCACGATTTCGGCGGTTTTCCACAGGCGCTTTATGACACGCATTATCCCGCTCCCGGCTCGCCTGAGCTGGCGCAGCGCGTGGCGGATCTGCTTGCGCCGACGCCCGTGACGCTCGACCGCGAAGCCTGGGGATTCGACCATGGCTCCTGGGGCGTGCTGATTAAAATGTACCCCGACGCCGACATTCCCATGGTGCAACTGAGTATAGACAGCACCAAACCTCCCGTCTGGCATTACGAGCAGGGGCGTAAACTTGCGAAACTGCGTGATGAAGGCATTATGCTGGTGGCGAGCGGCAACGTGGTGCATAACCTGCGCACGGCGCGCTGGCATGGCGAAAGCACCCCTTATCCGTGGGCGGAATCGTTCAATAACTTTGTTAAACAAAACCTGCGCTGGCGGGGCGAGGCGCAGTCGCACCCGCTGGTAAACTACCTTGAGCATGAAGGCGGTAGCTTGTCTAACCCTACGCCGGAACATTTCTTGCCGCTGCTTTATGTGCTTGGCGCCTGGAATGGCGAAGAGCCGCTAAGCGTGCCGCTGGAAGGGATGGAGATGGGATCGATAAGCATGCTTTCGGTGCAGGTGGGTTAAAAATAACGGCGCATGTTTCGCGCCGTTTTTTTATTCCACAAAGATATGCGGATAAAAGCGCGAGAGATCCTGCGTAATCAATTCGCGATCTTCGCGTATCCCAATGCCCGCCGCCTGGTCGTTAATCAGCCAGCTGCCGATAAGCGTATAGCTTTCGCCAAACTTCGGCAGCGGATGGAACTGCTGGACGATCATTCCCTCTTCGCCGTAAGGCCCTTCCACTTTAGCGATCGGCTGGCCATTTTCCACGATAGAAACATTAGCGCCTTCGCGAGAGAAAATGGGCTTCATAACATATTTCGCCAGTTCCGGATGAGCGTCTTCGGCGAAGTAAGCGGGAAGCAGATTGGGGTGATTGGGGAACATCTCCCAGAGCATCGGCAACAGCGCCTTGTTAGAGATAATGCTCTTCCATGCGGGCTCCAGCCAGCGCACGCCTGCATCTTCAAGCTTGGTGGAGAACATTTCACGCAGCATATGCTCCCACGGATAGAGCTTGAACAGATTGCCGATAACCTGATCCTGAAGATCGGTAAACTGACCTTTTTCGCCAAGGCCGATGTCTTCAATAAACAGGAACTCGCTCGGCAATTGCGCTTCAGCAGCGCAATCCTGCAGGTACTGCACCGTGCCGCGGTCTTCTACCGTGTCGCGGCAACAGGCAAAATGCAGCAGGTTAAAGCCATGCTGTTCTTTAAGCTCGGCAAAGCGCGCAATCAGTTTTTCCTGCAGACTGTTGAACTGATCGCTGCCAGCAGGGAGCTTGCCGGCATTGAGCTGATCTTCAAGCCAGATCCACTGAAAAAAAGCGGCTTCATACAAGGAAGTCGGCGTATCGGCGTTATTTTCCAGAAGCTTTGGGTCACCCACGCCGTCCCAGGCGAGATCGAGACGCGAATAGAGCGAAGGCTGCTGCGTGCGCCATGACTGGCGAACAAATTCCCAGGTATGTTTCGGAATGCGAAATTTGGCCATCAGCGTATCGCTGGCGACCACTTTTTCCACCACCTGCAAACACATCTGATGCAGCTCTTCGGTGACCGCTTCAAGGCGTTCAACCTGCGCCAGCGTCAGTTTGTAATAAGCCTCTTCACACCAGTACGGCTCGCCGTACATGGTGTGAAAGTTGAAACCATATTCGGTCGCTTTATCGCGCCAGTCCGGGCGCTCGCTGATAGCAATTCTTTCCATTGCGTTTAACCACCCATTGAACGGGAGCCGGCGCCCATCGCGCTGCGCTGCATGGCGCTTTGTTTCGCCACGGTTTCGCCAAATCCGCCACGGGTTATGGTGGTTGTGGTAGCCGGTTTCGGCGTCATTGCGGTTTTAGGCACCGTTGCGGTACGGCCCGGCTGCGCGGCGCCGTAGCTCTTGCCGCTGGCGTCAGTATACTGGCCGTAAGCAGGGCTTGCCGGGTTGCGCGAACTGAAGAGCGGCTGTTGCGCGAAGCCCATGCCGCCGCCCATCAGACGGCCCATCATGTAGCCTGCCATCAGCGGCATCCAGAAGCTGCCGCTGCTTTGCGCCTGCGCCTGGTTTTCCGTCGAGCCGCTGCCCGCGACGCCTGCCTGAGCGGGCGCCTGCTGGCACTGGCCTTCGCCAAACTCCGCCACGCAATCTTCGCGGGTGGCGTACTTCGGCGCGGTGCGTTCGGCTTCCTTCAGCGCATTGTTGTAGGCGGCGGTACACTCGGCGCTTTTGCCTGGGTTCGCCTGCGAGCAATCATCCGCGTTTTGAAACATCTGCACGGTTTCATCGCTTTTCTCGCAACCGGCAAGCATGAAGACCGCCGTGACCGCGAAGGCCACAGGGGTGAGGTGACGCGCGTTCCAGCTTTTGCGGAACGTGGCGTGATTTATCTGTTTTGTCCGTTTCATGACTTTCTTCCTGGCCCCAAAGATATTGCACAGTTATGGTGCTCAGGATAGTGGATGAGTGGTTGAAATTAAAGCAGAGGGCCGCAAGGGCAGGAGATCTTTACGTTGCCTTACGTAAAGGCGTGATGCGCCAGCGCGCATCACGCCTGAAGCGCGATTACTGACGGAACGGGTTCGCGCCAGAGCGGCGGGATTGCGCGGCTGGCTGTACCGAAGCGGCAGGCTGCGCTGCCGGCATCGTGGCATCGTTACCGGCGGCGTTAGCGTTAGCCGTGAAGCTATCTACGGCCGCGTCCTGTTGCGGATTCTCCGGCGCTACGCTTTCCGGCGACGTCGGGATTGGCTTGCCAAGCGTCGTGTTCAGCGCAACCAGATCCTGCTCGTTCAGCGTACCGAGCGCAGCTTTAATATTAAGCTGGTTAATCAGGTAGTTATAGCGCGCGCTGGAAAGCTGCTGTTTCGCGTTATAGAGCGTGGTGGTGGCATCCAGCACGTCGACGATGGTACGCGTACCCACGGCGTAACCCGCTTCAGAGGCGTCCAGAGAACTTTGCGCGGAAACCACGGCCTGCTCGTAAGCTTTAATGCTGCTGATGGAGGCGTTGACGTTGTTCCAGGAGGAACGCACAGTCTGAATCACGCTGCGGTGCGCGCTTTCTAACTGCTCGCTGGCGCTCACGAAGTTGTACTGCGCTTGCTTGACCTGCGAGGTGACCGAGCCGCCGCTGTAGATAGGCAGATTGAAGCTCAGGCCAACGGAGTTCTGACCGATATTGCGATCGGCATAACTTGAGCTGCTGAGGCTATTGCCGCGTGTCGCGCTGCCGCTGTAAGAGGTGTCGGAAATACTGCTGGAGGCGGTTAAGCCCAGCGTCGGCAGGTGGCCGGTTTCCGCATAGCGGATCTGTTCACGCGCCAGATCCTGGCTCAGACGCGCCTGCAGCAGGGACAGGTTGCGGTTTTCCGCTTCCTTCAGCAGCGCATTGACGTTGTCCGGCTTGTTGGTTTTAAAGCTGTCGATGTTCAGCGAAGCGAGCTGCGGATAGTAGTTACCGCTCACCTGGCGCAGCTGTTCTACTGCGTTATCAAGGTTGTTGCGCGCGGTGACTTCGTTCGCCAGCACGGTGTCGTACTGCGAGCGGGCGTTCTGCACGTCGGTGATGGCCACCAGGCCTACGTTAAAGCGCTGGGTGGTCTGATCCAACTGGCGGTAGACCGCCTGTTTTTGCGCTTCCGTGTAAGAAAGGGCGTCAATGGCGCTCAGTACGTTAAAATAGGCGGTAGCGGTATTGAGGATCAGCGTCTGCTGGTCCGTCTGATAAGTGACGTCCTGAACGCCGGCGGTTTTTTCCTGCAGCGTCAGCGCGCGCCATCTCGACATATCGAAAATGGTCTGGGTCAGCTGCAATGAGCCGCTGGTGACGTTGGAGTTAATGCCGTCGTTGTCGCGAAAACCGTTATTGTAGGTGTAATCGGCGCCCAGACCTAGCTGCGGCAGCAAAGGGCTGCGTGCTTCGTTAATTTTTTCGAATGCGGCGTCACGGTTAGCAGCGGATCGACGTAAATCCGGGTTACTTAATCGTGCCTGCTGATAAACCTGTAACAGGTTTTCTGCCTGGCTCATGGCGCTGAAACCCGTCAGGCTCAGACCGATAAGGATGGGGAGCAGTTTCTTCATTTGCATTCCTTGTTGTGAAGCAAAAATATTGTTAGCGCTGACAGAAGTCGAAAAATGATCGCCGATTCTAACAGAGTCAGCCCGCCGTGCGGCTTGGCGTAACGTGCCTTCTGCCTTTAAATTTCATCAATCTATCACATACCCGCACAGGCAGCAGGTAAACTGGCTTGAAATTACCAGATTCGCCACTATAAAGGAGTGGAAAACGTCATGAGTAAACCCACCAAATCAGCCGTTACGTTCGCCAAAAACGATGTAGAAATTATTGCACGAGAAACGCTCTATCGCGGCTTTTTTTCACTTGATCTTTACCGCTTCCGTCATCGCCTTTTCAACGGCGAAATGAGTGGCGAAATTAAGCGTGAAATTTTTGAGCGCGGCCATGCCGCAGTCCTGCTACCCTTTGACCCGGTGCGTGACGAGGTGGTGTTGATCGAACAGATCCGCATCGCCGCGTATGATACGAGCGAAACACCGTGGCTGCTGGAGCTGGTGGCTGGCATGATAGAGCCTGGCGAAAGCGTCGAAGAGGTAGCCCGCCGCGAAGCGGTGGAAGAGGCGGGCCTCTCCGTCGGCCGGGTGAAAAAATTCATGAGTTATCTGGCAAGCCCCGGGGGCACCAGCGAGCGCCTTTCCTTACTGGTAGGCGAAGTGGACGCCACGACCGCGAAAGGGATTCACGGTCTGGCTGATGAAAACGAAGATATTCGGGTTCATGTGGTAAGTCGGGAGCAGGCATACCTTTGGGTTGAAGAGGGGAAAATCGATAACGCAGCCTCGGTCATCGCTTTGCAATGGCTGCAATTACATCATGAAGCATTGAGACAAGAGTGGAACACCTGAAAATGAAGCGCTATACGCCTGACTTTCCTGAAATGATGCGCCTGTGCGAAACCAACTTCGCTCAGCTGCGCCGCCTGCTGCCTCGCAACGACGCGGTGGGCGAAACCGTGAGCTATCAGGTCAATAGCGCGCAATACCGATTAACTATCCTGGAATCTACCCGTTACACTACGCTCGTGGAAATCGAGCAAACGGCGCCGAAGGTAAGCTACTGGAGCCTGCCTTCCATGTCCGTGCGTCTTTATCATGACGCTATGGTGGCGGAAGTGTGTTCAAGCCAGCAGATATTTCGTTTTAAAGCGCGTTATGATTATCCGAATAAAAAGTTGCATCAGCGCGATGAAAAGCATCAAATTAACCAGTTTCTTGCTGACTGGTTGCGCTATTGTTTAGCGCATGGAGCGATGGCGATTCCGGTTTGTTAGCGTCGTGAAACCTAAGGACACCATTTGGAAAGCCTGTTAAACCTTCCTGTTGCTGGTGGGGCCAGCGTCAGGATCTTGCAAATAACCGATACCCACCTGTTCGCCGGAAAAGACGAAACGCTGCTCGGCATTAAAACCTGGGAGAGCTATCAGGCGGTACTGGCGGCTATCCATGAACAGCAGCGTCCATGCGACCTTATCGTCGCGACCGGCGACCTGGCGCAGGATCATTCGCCCGAGGCCTATCAGCATTTCGCTTCAGGCATCTCGTCGATTTCTGCGCCCTGCGTCTGGCTGCCCGGCAACCACGACTTTCAGCCCGCCATGTATAGCGCGCTGCAGGAAGCGGGGATTTCTCCGGCAAAGCGGGTAATGGTGGGCGAGCAGTGGCAGATAGTGCTGCTCGATACTCAGGTGTTCGGCGTCCCTCATGGTGAACTTAGCGAGTATCAACTGGAATGGCTGGAGCGTAAGCTTGGCGAATGCCCCGAGCGCCATACGCTGCTGCTGTTGCATCATCATCCCTTACCCGCAGGCTGCAGCTGGCTCGATCAGCATAGCCTGCGCAATGCGGCTGCGCTTGATGACGTGCTGAGCCGTTTTCCGCGGGTGAAAAACCTGCTGTGCGGCCATATTCACCAGGAGCTGGATCTCGACTGGAACGGTCGCCGTATTTTAGCCACGCCGTCTACCTGCGTGCAGTTTAAGCCCCATTGCGCTAATTTTACGCTTGATACTATCGCGCCCGGTTGGCGCTGGCTGGAACTGCATCCGGACGGCACGCTGACGACGGAAGTCTGCCGTCTGGCAGGCGCGCAGTTTCGCCCCGATATCGCTTCCGAAGGCTACTGATGCCGACGCTTCTCTATTTGCACGGCTTTAACAGCTCGCCGCGCTCCGCCAAGGCCACCAGTCTGCAAGGCTGGCTTAAGCAAACGCACCCGGAGATCGAGATGATTGTGCCGCAGCTGCCCGCCTACCCGGCAGAAGCGGCGGAGCTGCTTGAGTCGCTGGTCATGGAGCATGGCGGGGATGAGCTTGGCGTTGTCGGTTCTTCTCTTGGCGGTTATTACGCCACCTGGCTTTCGCAATGTTTTATGCTGCCTGCTGTCGTGGTGAATCCGGCGGTGCGTCCTTACGAATTGCTGATAGATTTTCTGGGCGCCAATGAGAACCCCTACACCGGGCAGCAATATGTGCTAGAGTCTCGCCATATTTACGATCTTAAAGTCATGCAGATAGACCCGCTGGAAGCGCCGGATCTTATCTGGTTGCTACAGCAAACAGGCGACGAAGTGCTGGATTATCGCCAGGCGGTGGCCTATTACGCCTCCTGCCGTCAGACTGTGGAGACCGGCGGTAACCACGCTTTTGTAGGCTTCGAAGATTATTTCACCCAGATTATCGATTTTCTCGGGCTGCGCTAAGCCTGAAAGATCGGTACCGTTTTGTTATCTGACGATTAAATCATGACGCAATCCTATAATGCCGATGCCATCGAGGTACTCACCGGGCTTGAGCCGGTTCGCCGCCGTCCAGGGATGTACACCGATACCACCCGTCCCAACCATCTGGGTCAGGAAGTAATTGATAACAGCGTGGATGAAGCGCTGGCGGGACACGCGAAGCGCGTGGACGTTATCCTGCACGCTGACCAGTCGCTCGAGGTGATCGACGACGGGCGCGGCATGCCGGTGGACATCCATCCCGAAGAGGGCGTTCCTGCGGTTGAGCTGATCCTCTGCCGTCTGCACGCCGGCGGTAAATTTTCTAACAAGAACTACCAGTTCTCCGGCGGCCTGCACGGCGTTGGCATCTCGGTGGTAAACGCCCTCTCCACGCGGGTTGAAGTTAACGTGCGCCGCGATGGCCAGATTTACAACATCGCTTTCGCCAATGGCGAAAAGGTTAAAGAGCTGAGCGTGGTTGGCACCTGCGGCAAGCGCAACACCGGCACCAGCGTCCATTTCTGGCCGGATGAAAAATTCTTCGACAGCCCGCGCTTTTCTGTTTCGCGCCTCACGCATTTGCTAAAAGCGAAGGCGGTGCTCTGCCCGGGCGTAGAAATCACGTTTAAAGACGAAGTGAATAAGACGGAGCAGCGCTGGTGTTATCAGGATGGCCTGAACGACTACCTCACCGAGGCGGTAAATGGCCTGATTACGCTGCCGGAAAAACCGTTTATCGGTAATTTCTCGGGCGATACTGAGGCGGTGGACTGGGCGCTGCTCTGGCTGCCGGAAGGCGGCGAACTGCTGACGGAAAGCTACGTTAACCTTATCCCTACCATGCAGGGCGGCACGCATGTGAACGGCCTGCGCCAGGGGCTGCTGGACGCGATGCGCGAGTTTTGCGAATACCGCAATATCCTCCCGCGCGGCGTGAAGCTTTCCGCTGAGGATATCTGGGAGCGCTGCGCCTATGTGCTTTCGGTGAAAATGCAGGATCCGCAGTTCGCCGGGCAGACCAAAGAGCGCCTCTCGTCGCGCCAGTGCGCGGCGTTTGTCTCAGGCGTGGTGAAAGACGCTTTCTCGCTGTGGCTGAACCAGAACGTTCAGGCGGCGGAGATGCTGGCGGAGATGGCTATCTCCAGCGCCCAGCGCCGCATGCGCGCCGCCAAAAAAGTGGTGCGTAAAAAGCTCACCAGCGGCCCGGCGCTGCCTGGCAAGCTTGCGGACTGTACCGCGCAGGATCTGGCGCGCACCGAGCTCTTCCTGGTGGAAGGGGACTCGGCAGGCGGCTCCGCCAAGCAGGCGCGCGACCGCGAATATCAGGCGATCATGCCCCTTAAGGGCAAGATCCTGAACACCTGGGAAGTCTCTTCCGATGAGGTGCTGGCGTCGCAGGAGGTGCATGATATCTCTGTGGCTATCGGCATCGATCCGGACAGCGACGATTTGTCCCAGCTGCGCTATGGCAAAATTTGCATTCTCGCGGATGCGGATTCCGACGGTTTACACATCGCCACGCTGCTTTGCGCGCTGTTTGTGAAACATTTCCGTTCGCTGGTGAAAGGCGGGCATGTTTATGTCGCCATGCCGCCGCTTTACCGTATCGACCTCGGTAAAGAGGTCTATTACGCGCTGGATGAAGAAGAGAAGGCGGGCGTGCTGGAGCAGCTTAAGCGCAAGAAGGGCAAACCGAACGTGCAGCGCTTTAAGGGGCTTGGCGAGATGAACCCGATGCAGTTGCGTGAAACCACGCTTGACCCGAACACCCGCCGCCTCGTGCAGCTGACCATCAGCGATGATGACGATGCGCGTACGCTTGCGGTGATGGATATGCTGCTGGCCAAGAAGCGCTCTGAAGATCGTCGCAACTGGCTGCAGGAGAAGGGCGACCTCGCGGATATCGAGGTATAACATTTCCGCCGTTGCCTTACGCAGGCACGCTCGCGGGTAATAAAAAAGGCGATGACTCTCATCGCCTTTCTTTTTTAGCAATAACGCTTATTTCACGCCTTCTTCCAGGATACGGATGTGAGTATCGAGCACATCGCTCTTTACCGCCTCGCTCCAGGCTTTCATGTGAGGCGTTTGCAGGTGCGCCTGCAAATGCTGCACGCTTTCCCATTTTTCCAGCATGACGATGGAATCTGGCGCGCTGGTCTGGAAATCGACCCCAGCGGCATGATCGATAAGCGGCGCATAGCCGTGACAACCTTCTTCCGCCAGCACCGTCGGAATGATTTTCCGAAAGGCGTCCAGCACCGCCTGGCGATGATGCGCGCCGGGACGGGTACGAATTTCTGCAATCACTGTCAGCATGGTTAACTCCTTTTGTAAAACCGCCTTTCAGTTAAGCAAAAATTTTCGCCAGATGCTCGCGATATTCTGCAACATAGCGCGGCACGTCCGGCATTTTAATCACGTCGTTGGCGATAAAGGTCGGCAGGCCGCTCAGGCCGATAAACTCGTTGGCCTTGTGGAAGGGCAGGTAAACGCCATCTACGCCTACGCCGTGGAAGAACTGCGCTTCGTCGTTGAAGGCTTCCAGCGGCGCGTTCCAGGTCAGCGACAGCATATATTTTTTGCCCTGCAGCAGGCCGCCGGAACCATACTTTTTGGACGCGTCGGAACGGGTGCGGCCATCGCTTGCATACAGCGAACCGTGACCTTCGGTAAACACATCATCAATGTACTTTTTAACGGTCCACGGCGCGCCCATCCACCAGCCCGGCATCTGATAAATAATCACATCGGCCCAGAGGTATTTCTGCACTTCCGCTTTCACATCGTAATCGCTGTCGGCGCGGGTGACCTGAACATCATGTCCGGCGTCGCGCAGAAAGCCTTCCGCGACCTCGGTCAGGGTGTCGTTAAGCTGACCATTGGAATGGGCGAATTTTTTCGCGCCATTGATGATAAGTACGTTGCTCATTATTTATCCTCTAACTATTACGTTTGGCATTAATTTTACCGCACCAGACGATGCGGCAGAATTAGCAAATTGAGCAAAGACTTTTGCCAAAACAGCAATAATTAAGCAAAAAGAGGGGCTTGCCTGATAAGTTTGTCCAATAAGCAAACCGGTAAAAGGGCTATAATAATGCCAGTCATGCTGACAGCGAGGCCTGTCATGCCAGCCCCTGCCTTGCAGGCAGAAAAAGCCTGATCGTATATACAATACTGTGACAGTAAGCCCCTGGATAAGGTACTATCGCGAGCAAAGATCTGCCCAGCGGGCAGGCATTGACGCGTGTAAAGCCACACCACGGTCTGAGGAAAAGAATTAATGAGTGATATTACTCACGACGGTGCAGAGCGCCTGGCGCTGCATGAGTTTACCGAAAACGCCTATCTCAACTACTCCATGTACGTCATCATGGACCGCGCGCTGCCGTTTATCGGCGACGGGCTTAAGCCTGTTCAGCGCCGTATTGTCTATGCGATGTCGGAACTGGGGCTGAACGCCAGCGCGAAATTCAAAAAGTCGGCGCGCACCGTGGGCGACGTATTGGGTAAATATCACCCGCATGGCGACAGCGCCTGTTATGAAGCGATGGTGCTAATGGCGCAGCCGTTCTCCTATCGTTACCCGCTGGTAGACGGGCAGGGCAACTGGGGCGCGCCGGACGATCCGAAATCCTTTGCGGCGATGCGTTATACCGAATCGCGTTTGTCGAAGTATGCCGAAGTGCTGCTGGGCGAGTTAGGCCAGGGGACGGTAGAGTGGATCCCGAACTTTGACGGTACGCTGCAGGAGCCGAAAATGCTGCCGGCGCGCCTGCCGAACATTCTGCTGAACGGCACTACCGGCATTGCGGTGGGCATGGCGACCGACATTCCGCCGCACAACCTGCGTGAAGTGGCGAAAGCGGCCATCAGCCTGATTGAGCACCCGAAGAGCACGCTCGAAAACCTGCTCGACATCGTGCAGGGGCCGGATTACCCGACCGAGGCGGAAATTATCACGCCGCGTGATGAGATTCGTAAGATTTACCAGAGCGGCCGTGGCTCCGTGCGCATGCGCGCCGTGTGGAAGAAAGAAGATGGCGCGGTGGTGATTAGCGCGCTGCCGCACCAGGTTTCCGGCGCGCGCGTGCTGGAGCAAATCGCAAGCCAGATGCGCGCTAAAAAGCTGCCGATGGTGGACGACCTGCGCGATGAGTCCGACCACGAAAACCCGACCCGTCTGGTGATTGTGCCGCGTTCCAACCGTGTGGATATGGAGCAGGTGATGAACCACCTGTTCGCCACCACCGATCTGGAAAAAAGCTACCGCATCAACCTGAACATGATTGGCCTCGACGGTCGCCCGGCGGTGAAAAACCTGCTGGAGATCCTCACCGAATGGTTGGCTTTCCGCCGCGATACGGTGCGCCGTCGTCTTAACTATCGTCTGGAGAAAGTCCTCAAGCGCCTGCATATCCTCGAAGGTTTGCTGGTGGCGTTTCTCAATATCGACGAAGTGATTCACATCATCCGCAGCGAAGATGAGCCGAAGCCGGTGCTGGTCAGCCGTTTCGGCATCAGCGAAACGCAGGCGGAAGCGATTCTGGAGCTTAAGCTGCGTCATCTCGCGAAGCTGGAAGAGATGAAGATTCGCGGCGAGCAGAGCGATCTTGAAAAAGAGCGCGACCAGATTCAGGGCATTCTCGCTTCTGAGCGCAAGATGAACACCCTGCTGAAAAAAGAGATCCAGGCGGATGCCGACGCTTACGGCGACGATCGCCGTTCGCCGCTGCACGAGCGCGAAGAGGCGAAGGCGATGAGCGAGCACGATATGCTGCCTTCTGAACCGGTAACCATCGTGCTTTCGCAGATGGGCTGGGTTCGCAGCGCCAAAGGACACGACATCGATGCGCAGGGGCTTAGCTATAAAGCGGGCGACAGCTGGAAAGCGTCCGCCAAAGGCAAGAGCAACCAGCCTGTTGTGTTCGTTGATTCAACCGGGCGCAGCTATGCGCTTGACCCGATCACGCTGCCTTCCGCACGTGGTCAGGGGGAGCCTGTCACCGGCAAGCTAACGCTGCCGCCGGGCGCTGTCGTCGAACATATGCTGATGGCGCCGGAGGAGCAGAAGCTGCTGATGGCTTCCGACGCGGGCTACGGCTTCGTCTGCACCTTCAACGACCTGATAGCGCGCAACCGCGTGGGGAAAGCGCTTATCACGCTGCCTGAGAACGCCAGCGTGCTGCCGCCGCTGGAGATTACTCATGACGACGATATGCTGCTCGCCATTACTCAGGCGGGACGCATGCTGATGTTCCCGGTAGCGGACCTGCCGCAGCTCTCGAAAGGCAAGGGCAACAAGATTATCTCTATCCCGTCTGCTGAGGCGGCGAAGGGCGACGATAAGCTCGCTTATCTCAACATTCTCCCGCCGCAGAGCACCGTGACGCTGCATGTCGGCAAACGTAAGATCAAACTGCGTCCGGAAGAGTTGCAAAAAGTGCATGGCGAGCGCGGACGTCGCGGTACGCTGATGCGCGGCCTGCAGCGCATCGACCGCGTGGAGATTGACTCTCCGGCGCGCCCGACGGTAGGCAGCAGCGAAGAATAATCCGGACGCGTCAAAAGCGTGCGGGTTAGCGCCTGCGCCGCCATAAAAGGTGACGGGCGACAGCGAAGGCCCGGCGTTGACCGGGTTCCTCTCCCCGCCGGGGAGAGGATTCGGGTAACGGGCTGCGCTTAGCCTGCTCCTGAACTGGCGTTCTCCCGTCAGCGTTGCGTAAACTTTTCCCATCGAACCCATTGTTTGTTAGCGCGTTGCGCATAAAAATAACTGTTTTGGGATCCTCAACGTGATGGGCCGACAGCGGCGCCTGATCATGCCCCGAACGATTCGGGTATACTGACCGGCGGCTGCGGCTTCAGAGGTATTTATGCTATTTATTGTTCGTCTGACTATTGTTGTGCTTTATTGCATTGTGGTGTGCATCCTCGGTTCCATCTGGTGCCTTTTCAGCCCACGTAATCCCCGACATGTTGCAACTTTCGGTCACCTGTTTGGTCGGCTGGCGCCCGTTTTTGGTCTGAAGGTGGAAACCCGCAAGCCGGAAGGCGCAGAGAAATATGGCAACGCCATTTATATTGGCAACCATCAGAACAACTACGACATGGTGACGGCGTCGAATATTGTTCAGCCTCCCACCGTTACCGTCGGTAAAAAGAGCCTTGTCTGGATCCCCTTCTTCGGTCAGCTTTACTGGCTTACCGGCAATATCCTCATCGATCGCGACAACCGCGCTAAAGCTCATACCACGATTGCCACTGTGGTTTCGCAAATCCGCAAGCGCAATATCTCCGTCTGGATGTTTCCTGAAGGCACGCGCAGCCGCGGTCGCGGACTGCTGCCTTTTAAAACCGGCGCGTTCCACGCTGCTATCGCCGCAGGCGTGCCGATTGTGCCGGTATGCGTCTCCAATACCAGCAATAAAATTAATCTTAACCGTTGGGATAACGGTCTGGTGATTGTCGAAATGCTGCCGCCTATCGACACCCGCAACTGGGGTAAAGAACAGGTTCGCGACCTGGCCGCGCACTGCCGCCAGGTCATGGAAGCGAAAATTGACGAATTGAATAAAGAAGTCGCCGAGCGCGAAGCCGCGGATAAGCGATAATCCGCACCTGTAGTGGGGCCAGGCGGCCCCTTCCGGCTGGCATGTTGCGCCAGTCGTTAGTCCTTATTCATGGAGCAAGTATGTCACTCAGCCGGCGTCAATTTATTCAGGCATCGGGTATGGCCCTCTGCGCAGGCGCGGTGCCGCTAAAGGCCAGCGCGGCGGGTCAGCAGCCAGCGCTGCCTGTGCCTCCGCTGCTGGAATCCCGTCGCGGTCAGCCGCTCTTTTTAACCCTGCAACGCGCGCACTGGTCTTTTGCAACCGGCACCCGCGCGCAGGTATGGGGCTTTAACGGACGCTATATGGGGCCGACCATTCGCGTCTGGAGCGGCGATGACGTCAAAATGATTTACAGCAACCGCCTGCAGGAAAACGTCGCCATGACGATAAGCGGGCTTCAGGTGCCAGGGCCGCTGATTGGCGGCGCGGCGCGGATGATGAGCCCGAACGCCGACTGGGCGCCGGTGCTGCCCATACGCCAGTCCGCCGCCACGCTCTGGTATCACGCTGATACGCCAAACCGCAGCGCCCAGCAGGTCTATAACGGACTGGCGGGCATGTGGCTTGTGGAAGACGACGTCAGTAAATCGCTGCCCGTGCCGAACCATTACGGCGTTGACGACTTTCCCGTCATCATTCAGGACAAACGGCTGGATAACTTCGGCTCGCCGGAGTATAGCGAGCCGGGGAGCGGCGGCTTTCTTGGCGATACGCTGCTGGTCAACGGCGCGCAAAGCCCTTATGTGGAAGTCTCCCGCGGCTGGGTGCGCCTGCGTCTGCTGAACGCGTCGAACGCCCGTCGCTACCAGCTGCAGATGAGCGATGGCCGACCGCTGCACGTGATTGCAGGCGACCAGGGCTTCCTGCCCGCGCCGGTGTCGGTAAAACAGCTTTCGCTGGCGCCAGGCGAGCGGCGAGAAGTGCTGGTGGACATGACGAATGGCGATGAAGTCTCCATTACCTGCGGCGAAGCGGCTTCCATCGTGGATCGCATTCGCGGCTTCTTTGAACCTTCACGCATCCTTATCTCCACGCTGGTGCTGACGCTCCGCCCAACCGGGCTGTTGCCGCTGGTAACCGACAATCTGCCGATGCGCCTGCTGCCGGATGAAATCATCAACGGCAGCCCGGTGAATAACCGCACCATTAACCTGGGCGACGACCCAGGCATCAATGGTCAGCTCTGGGATATGAAGCGTATCGACGCGCAGGCGCAACAGGGCACCTGGGAGCGCTGGACGGTGCGGGCGGATATGCCGCAGTCTTTCCATATCGAAGGGGTAAGTTTCCTGGTGCGTAACGTTAACGGTGCGGCGCCTTTCCCGGAAGATCGCGGCTGGAAGGACACGGTATGGGTGGATGGGCAGGTAGAACTGCTGGTCTGGTTCGGCCAGCCCTCCTGGAGCCACTTCCCGTTCCTCTACCGCAGCCAGACGCTGGAGATGGCCGACCGCGGTTCGGTAGGACAGTTGCTGGTCAACCCGTCGCCTTAACGGCGAACAGAGAAAAGGCCGCTGTGAAGCGGCCTTTTTTATGCGTAGCGTTTGCCCCTCCCTCTAACCCTCTCCCTGGCGGGGAGAGGGAACCGGTCAGTGCAGGGATAGATGGCTTTTCGGTTGTTATTTCATGAAGCGTCTTAAACGACCTGGCTGAAGCGCTCCTCACCCCACGGAAGAGGGAGTCGGCCCGCATGGATGGACTCTTTTGCCGGAAAAAGAGGCCAACCCGTGCAGGCGTCATTGGTTTTCCCCCTCTCCCTTCCAGGGAGAGGGCCGGGGTGAGGGTAAAAGATGTTCAAGCTCCGCCAGTAAAGTCAGCAAAACTCCTTCCTGATTATTTAATCGTCTATTATTCCAAAAGCGTAACACCGTCCAACCGTGAGCCTGCAACCATGCCGTATGCCTCGCGTCGTATGCCCGATGCTCTGCATGCTGCCCGCCATCCAACTCAACAGCCAGCTTTACCTGGCAACAGGCGAAATCAAGAATGAAAGGACCAACGGGATGCTGGCGGCGAAATTTATGCGCCGCAAAGCGGTGGTCGCGTAAGAGGCGTCATAAGAGGCGTTCCTGGGCAGTTAACTGCCGCCTGAGCTGGCGGGCATGAGTGGGAGCGTATCGCATTGCTCCACTCTGCCAGCCGTAAACGGAGCTGTCAGCGCGGAGCGATAAATGTGGAATCTGCCTTCAGAATTTATTCCGCCAGGAACAACTCCAGCAGCGAATTGAGAAACAGCTTGCCGTGGTCGGTTATCTGCCAGCTTTCCGGCGTTTCAATCAGGTATCCCTGCGCTATCGCTTCGTCAATCTGTGGGCGAATCACGCGCTCATCGAGACCGGTGTAACGCGCAAACTCCTCACGCGGCGCGGCTTCCAGTAAACGGAAGCGGTTCATAAAGAACTCAAATGGTTTATCTGTCGCTTCCACCTCATGCTGGCGGTCGAGGTACTTTCCCTGCATATAGCCGCGCGGATGGCGGGTTTTCGCCGTGCGCAGAATACGTCCGTCCGGGAACGTCACCTTACCATGCGCGCCGCAGCCGATGCCGAGGTAATCGCCAAATCGCCAGTAGTTGAGGTTGTGCTGGCACTGATAACCCGGCTTCGCATAGGCCGACGTCTCGTACTGCTGATAGCCCGCCTGGGTGAGTAACTGATGGCCTTGCTCGAAGATATCCCACAGCGCGTCATCATCCGGAAGCGTTGGCGGGCGCGAGCCAAATAGCGTATTAGGCTCAATCGTCAGTTGATACCAGGACAGGTGCGGCGGGTTGAGCGCAATGGCCTGACGCAAATCGTCCAGCGCCTCGTCCAGCGACTGGTCCGGCAGGCCGTGCATCAGGTCGAGGTTAAAGCTGCGAAGCCCCAGCCCGCTTGCAAGGTTTGCTGCGCGCTTCGCCTCATCCGGCCCGTGAATGCGGCCAAGGCGCTTGAGCTTCGGCTCGCTAAAGCTCTGCACGCCGATGGAAATACGGTTCACGCCGGCGCGCTGGTACTCCACAAAGCGGTCAGCTTCCACGGTGCCTGGGTTGGCCTCCATGGTTATCTCCGCATCGGCGGCCAGGTTCAGGCGCGCGCGTACGCCGTCGAGCAGTTGCTGCATCGCCGGACCCGAAAGCAGGCTCGGCGTGCCGCCGCCGATAAAAATGGTTTTTACCTCGCGTCCCTGGGCATAAGAGGCGTCGTTATCAAGGTCGGTTAACAGATGCTGGACGTAATCATCGTGCGGCACCTCGCCCTTAAGCGCGTGCGAGTTGAAGTCGCAGTAAGGACACTTCTGCACGCACCAGGGAATATGAATATAAAGACTTAAGGGTGGCAAATTAGCCATTACGCATTGCTTCCAGTAACAGTTTCAACGCCTGTCCGCGGTGGGAAATGGCGCTTTTCTCTTCCCGCGTCAGCTCCGCCGCGGTTTTGCCCTCGGAAGGGACAAAGAAAATCGGGTCGTAGCCAAAGCCGCCTTCACCGGCAGGCTTGCGGGTAATAACGCCTTCCCAACTGCCGTGACACACCAGCGGCGTCGGGTCGTCGGCATGGCGCATATAAACCAGTACGCAGTGAAATTGCGCCTGACGTTTGCCTTCAGGCACATCTTCAAGCGCCGCCAGCAGCTTTTCGAGGTTTTGTTGATCGGTTGCTTCAACGCCTGCGTAGCGTGCGGAATAGATGCCCGGCGCGCCGCCCAGAATGTCGACCGCAAGCCCGGAGTCATCGGCAATCGCCGGCAGGCCGGTTACCTGCGCCGCGTGGCGCGCTTTCAGGATGGCGTTCTCAATAAAGGTGAGTCCGGTCTCTTCAGCGGACTCAACCCCAAGCTCGGTCTGCGCCACCACCTCTAAGCCAAAGTCTTGCAGCAGCGAGGCCAGCTCGCGCACTTTACCGGCGTTGCCAGTAGCGAGAACAACTTTTTGCATAACGAAATCCTGTGATTAATCGATAATCGCCGCGACTTGCGCCGGGATTTGTTGAGGGTTAATGATTCTGACTTGCTTATGGCGGCCCAGTTCGCCTTTTTCAATGAAAACCTGGCTTTTGGCGACGCGAAACTGCTTTGCCAGAAACTTCAGCAGGTGCGCGTTGGCCTGGCCGTCCACCGGCGGGGCGGTGATGGCGACTTTCAGTTCGTCGCCATGCGCGCCCACAATGGCGTCCCGGCTGGCTTTCGGCTGAATATAAAGCCGTAAAACCAGCCCGTCCGCGCTGCGGCTTACTGCACTCACAGCAAGTACCACAGCCCCGGGAAGAGATCCATGCCGAGGTAGTTCAGCAGATAAAGGATAATGATGACGCCCATCGCTGAAAAATCGATGCCGCCCATCGCCGGAATGATGCGGCGGATCGGCGCCATCATCGGTTCGGTCATCTGCATCAATACATACTCGACAGGGCTGCGGCCCTGGCTCACCCAGCTCATCAGCGAGCGAATGATGATGACCCAGAAGACCAGCGTACCCGCGGATTTCAGCAGCGAGAGCGCGCCTACCAACAGGTTCATCGGATCCAGCGACAGTACGCCCGCCTGGATAAGCAGCAGCAACGGATATTTCAGCGTCGTCAGAATAAACGCCACCAGCAGTGAAGCGGTGTCTATCGGCCCGAGGGACGGGATGATGCGACGCAGCGGCCCGATAACCGGCTGCGTTACTTTCACAATAAACTGCGCGAAGGGGTTATAAAAATCGCAGCGCGACCACTGCATCCAGATGCGCAGCAGCAGCACCATTACGTACAGCTCAATCAGGGTCTTGACCAGAAAAGTCAACGTCAGCATGGCGTTCCTCAGTAGTTATTGTTCAGTGTGGCGCGTGTAATCCCGCGCGCCAAAAATGGCGGTTCCAATGCGCACCATGGTGCTGCCCGCCGCTATCGCGGCTTCCATGTCGTCGGTCATGCCCAGAGATAGCGTATCGACAGACGGATAGCGGCTTTTCAGCTCGTTAAATGCTACCGCCATTTGACGTGCGACGGCAAACTGCCGCTCGTAATCGGGTTCCGGCGCGGGAATGGCCATCAGCCCGCGAAGCTGAACGCGCGGCAGTTGCGATACCTGCGCCGCCAGCGCATCCAGCTCGCTTAAGGGAATGCCTGATTTGCTTTGTTCATCGCTGATATTAATTTGGATCAGCACATTGAGCGGCGGCAGATTATCGGGGCGCTGGTCGCTTAAGCGGCTGGCGATGCGCAGGCGGTCGACGGTATGACACCAGTCGAAATGCTCCGCCACCAGGCGGCTTTTGTTGGACTGCAGCGGACCGATAAAGTGCCACTGCAACCCTTCCACGCCGCGTTGCCGGAAATGAAGGATCTTCTCCACCCCTTCCTGCACGTAATTTTCCCCAAAGGCGCGCTGCCCGGCGGCGATAGCTTCTGCGAGGGCGCTCGCAGGTTTGGTTTTGCTTACTGCAAGCAACGTAACTTCTTCTGAAGACCTGCCGCAGCGTTGGGCCGCCGCTGAGATCTTCTGCTGCACTTGCGCTAAGTTGCGCTCTATCTCACTCATGATTTATCGGGAAGCGGTATGGATATGGATGAACTGGTGGCGCTTAGTGTAAAGCATAACGTTTCGGATCTACACCTGTGCAGCGCGTTGCCTGCGCGATGGCGTCGGCGCGGCAGGCTGGAGCCGGTGCCGCACCCGCTGCCTGAACCTGAAACCTTGCTCGGCGAGTGGCTTAATGAAACTCAGCGCAGCGAGCTTGCCTTTAACGGGCAACTTGATTTCGCCGTCTCGCTGCCTGGCGGGGCGCGGCTGCGCGTCAACGCCTTCCGGCAGCAAAACGGGCTTTCGCTCGCGCTGCGTTTGCTGCCCACGCGCTGTCCGCAGCTGTCGTCGCTCGATCCGCCAGCGGCGTTAACCGGGCTGCTGCAGGCGCCGGATGGCCTGATTCTGGTGACCGGGGCGACGGGCAGCGGAAAATCGACCACGCTGGCGGCGATGGTCGACTACCTCAACCAGACGCTGGATGGGCATATCCTTACGCTGGAAGATCCGGTGGAGTTTCAGCACGCCAGCGCACGTTGCCTGATTCAACAACGGGAGGTAGGCATTCATTGCCGAAGCTTCAGCGACGGTTTACGCGGCGCGCTGCGGGAAGATCCGGATGTGATTTTACTGGGCGAACTGCGGGACAGCGAAACTATCCGGCTCGCCCTGAGCGCGGCTGAAACGGGCCATCTGGTGCTGGCGACGCTGCACACGCGCGGCGCGGCGCAGGCGGTGGAGCGGCTGGTGGATGTCTTCCCGGCGGAGGAGAAAACCTGGGTGCGCAGTCAGCTTGCCGGCAGCCTGCGGGCGGTGCTGGCGCAAAAACTGGCGGAGTCGAGCGATGGCGGGCGGGTGGCGCTGTATGAGCTGCTTATCAACACCACGGCGGTGGCGAACCTTATCCGCGAAGGCAAAAGCCATCAGTTGCCCGGCCAACTGGAAACCGGAAGACAGCAGGGGATGCAGAGCTTCGCGCATAGCCTGGCTTCGCGCATCTGTGAAGGAAAAATCGCCGCCGCGCAGCCGCAGGCGGCGAAGTGGGGATAGTCATCGCACGTTGAGCGAGTAAAGCACGGGCAAAGCGCCAGCGGTGGTGAGTATCTCGAGCTTAAGTTCACTGACGTGCAGCGGCGCGCTGAGCCGGTGTTCCTGCACAGAATGGCGGTTATCAGTCACCTCCGCCACCAGGATTTCATCTGCCCAGAGCCGGTAATGCGTAACGCAGTGCGGCGTCACCGCAAAATGATGGCCCATTTGCACCGTTTCCATCGCGTTGTCGAAATCGTTGTCAAACACCAGCGTCAGGGTCTGGATGGTTTGCGGTTCGGCCCAACGCCAGAGCACGGCGGGCTGTTTATCTTCAGGCGAGGGCGCCCAGCCGTTGAAGTGCTGTTCCGGGCGAAGCCGACCGTTTAGCAGGTTTTGCGCTTCAAAACAGCGTAGCGGTTCGCTCAGGCGCAGAGCGGGCAGCACGTTATGCGGACGGCGGCGCGGCAGCCAGAAGTCAAACTCCTCCACGCCGAAGTCGCCGTCGGCAATCTGGCGCGCGTGTTTCGCCACGCGGGGGTTCTGGCTGTTGAATACCGTGATGATGCCAGGCGCGTCTGCCGCGCTCAGCGCTATTTCAGTCTCATCGTTGCGATCGAATGCAATAAACAGGTATTCGTCGCGCGGGCTGGAATAATCGAATTGCAGCGTGTAATCGCCCGCTTGCGCTACCGTCAGCGTGCGCTCCGCCAGCAACCTGTCCGGCGTAAAGTTGCCCGCCTTTTCGCTGGTCAGCAGGCTGACGTTCAGGCGTTGCGGGCTTGCGGCGCGCAGGGTAAACGTGAGGGCAGGTAGCGACCCGGCAGCCTTTAACGGCAGAAGCAGCGCCATGCGCGCCTGCAGCGGCAACCATTCGCCGTTTGTGGGCAGGGCGTGAAGTTGATATTCGCTGGTGGCGGTTACAACCGCGCCGCTCGCCGGGTCGCTAAGCGTCTGGCGCGGAATGTAGCAGCCGCTGGCTTGTAAATGCTGTTGCAAAAGCGTGACGCGTTCGCGCTGCGCCAGCTCGCGTGGGGTAAGGCGTTGCTCGCGACAGAGCGCTGCGGCGCGGCCCACCACTTCGCCCAGCAAACCGCAGGTGCACATCACTCGCGCGCTGCCAAAAGCGACATGGGACGCGGAGATAAGCCGCCCGGTTAAAAAGAGGTTATCCAGCGAACGGCTGTAAAGGCAGCGAAAGGGGATAGTATAAGTGCCCTTGCTGTGGAACTGTCGGCAACCGTCGTGCGTGCTGTAGACGCCGTCCGCCGGATGCAGGTCAATGGACCAGCCGCCGTAGCCGACGGCGTCATAATGGTCGCGCTGCTCGATAATATCTTGCTGGCAGAGCAGGTGATCGCCCATAAAACGGCGGCTTTCCCGCTTGCCGGGAATGGCGCCGACCCATTCGATGGTCATCTTCTCCGCCTCGGGAAAGTTGCCGGAATTTTTAATGTAGTTCCAGACGCCCCAGACGATTTTCCAGAGTTCCCATTTTATGGTTTCGCTGTCGTGCACGGTATCAAGCCGGCCGCCCCATTCCAGCCACCAGAGGTCGCAACCGTTGAGGGTGGAAGTCAGGCGGGTATAGCGCGGAATTTCGCTTATCTCGCTCAGAGCGAAGGAGGGGGGCGTAAACGCTACCGCTTCCTCTGTGCGTTTGGTGTAGAAATAAATGGAGTGGCCCAGTTTGTGCCCGAAGCTGTCGCCTGGCGCCATCTTCTCGCCAAGCTCATCGGCGGCTTCTGCTCCGACACGATATTCCGCGCCAGCAAGGTAGCCGAGTACGCCATCGCCGGTAGCGTCGCAAAACTGCTCCGCCGTGATGAGGTAAAAGGTTTCGTTGATAGCGTTGAATCCTTTCACGCCCGTAATGCGTTTACCCTGCGTGTAAACCTCAAACAACGCGGTGTTAAGCAACAGCGTCAGGTTGGGTTCGCGCTGCGCCATATCAAGCAGCACCAGATCGAACATCACCGGATTGCCCTCTTTGTTGCGATAGAGATTCTCTTCCAGGATTTCCCCCATAATGCCGCCTTCTCTCGCCCAGCGGTTATTGTTACCCATATGCGAGGTGGCGCCGTTGGCCCATAGACGCACTTCGCTGGAGGCGTTGCCGCCGAGTACGGGCCTGTCCTGCACCAGCACAACCTGTAACCCCTCGCGCGCCGCCGCCAGGGCCGCGCACAGGCCGGATAGCCCACCGCCCGCCACCAGCAGGTCGGCGTGCAACTGCGCCTGCGGAAAAGCCCGGGCATCGCTTTGGTGAAAGATCTGCATAATGTTTGTATCCTTCTTAAAGAGCACGACTCAATTCACGCAACCCAGGGCAGCTATGTCATCACAACCCAATCAAAGTCTGATCGACGGCATCCGTTGCCTGCAGTATCTGGTCTCCAGCGACCGCGCCATTGGCTGTCGCGAGCTGGCGCGCCTGATGAATATCAACACCACCCGCGTTAACCGCCTGCTGATGACCATGGCCTCAATTGGCCTCACCATGCAGGACGAACAGCGCCGCTATCTTCCCGGACCCGGCATCCATGCGCTGGCGGCGCAGGCGATCCGCGGTTCTGCGCTTTTTTCGCAGGCGCTGCCGCAGCTTGAACGCCATGCGCCAAAGGAGATTGTGGTAGCGCTTGGCGTACTGTGGGAAGACCAAGTTATTTACATCTATCACGCCTCTCCGGGTTCGCAGCCGGGTCAGGCGCTGGCCGGGTTTCACATGTTGCCTGCCTGGCAGTCGGTCATCGGCATGTCGCTGTTGGCGTCGGAGAGCGACGACGCGCTGTCGCCGCGCTTCACCCCTGAGCAGTGGACGGCGCTTTCCCCTTATCTGACCCAGCAGCGCGAGCAGGGCTATGTGCTGTGGCGTCATGATGATGGCGAGATCTCCATGGCGAAGCCGCTGGGCATGCATAACGCGTCGCTGGCGCTGGCGGGGATGTGGCATATCTCCGAAACGGAGATTGACGCGCGTCTTCAGCAACTCCATGAACTGGCGGCGCTACTGATCAAACCTGTTTAATCGTCTGTTGCTCGCCTGACGTTGGCGTACCTGGCATACAATGACTATCGTGTCTCTTTAATAGAAACACAAAGTTTTTGACGAAACGCCACCGGGAAATGTGATGTGGCTCGAAGGGAAAGGGCGGGGCGGCAAGCCCCGGCACTATCAGAAGAGTAATGCGGTCAGGGGTGCTGTTCGAAGTAGCTTTCCAGAATGACGACCGCAGAAGCGGAGTCCACGCTGCCCTTATCCAGCGCGCGAAAGCCGCCGCGGGAGAAAAGCCCTGCGCGCGCTTCCACCGTACTGAGGCGCTCGTCATGCAGTTCCATCGCCACGCCGAAACGGCCATGCAGGCGATTAGCGAAGTTACGCGCGCGCGCCGTGAGCGGCTGCTCGGTGCCATCCATATTCAGCGGCAGCCCGACGACGACTTTTTCCGGCTGCCACTCTTTTATCAGACGTTCGATAAGCGTCCAGTCCGGCGTGCCGTTTTGCGCTTTCAGCGCCGTCAGCGGACGGGCGGTGCCGGTGATGCGCTGACCTACGGCCACTCCGATGCTGCGGGTGCCAAAGTCAAAGGCAAGTAAGGTGCCGCTCATCAGGCGTGCCCCGCCACGCCGGGCATGG
The DNA here is from genome assembly GCF_023079515.1 of Franconibacter sp. IITDAS19. Taxonomy (NCBI): domain Bacteria; kingdom Pseudomonadati; phylum Pseudomonadota; class Gammaproteobacteria; order Enterobacterales; family Enterobacteriaceae; genus Franconibacter; species Franconibacter sp. IITDAS19. The sequence continues at coordinate 339,678 of NZ_JALJCP010000003.1, forward strand.
TATGGATATCAATGCCGATAAGCTTCGCAGCCTCGCGCCAGCGGTCGGCAATCGGCGTGCGAAAGAGAATATTGAGATCGGCAGGCGCGGTGAGCCAGGCGTTTTCCAGCAGCTCTTGCTCCAGCTGACCTTTCTCCCATGACGAGTAGCCCAGCGCCACGATAATGTCGGAAGGTTGCTCAGCGGTGCCCATGGTTTCCAGCACGTCGCGGGAGGTGGTGATAATGGTGTTATCGGAAATCCGGATGCTCGAAGCAAACTTATCCGGCGGAGTATGCAGGATAAAACCGCGATCTTCCGCCAGCGGTCCGCCGAGAAAAACCGGCTTATCCAGGCGAATAGCCGGGTCGCGCGGTTCCGGGTTGATTTTCAGCTTCTGCAAAACCCCTTCGACCTGCAGGTTTTCCAGCGGCTTGTTGATGACGATTCCCATGGCGCCTTCGTCGTTATATTCGCAGATGTAAACCACGGAACGCCGGAAGAGAGGATCCTGCAAGGCCGGCATGGCAATCAGAAAGTGATGCTGTAAATTCATTGTCAAAGGTTCTGTAGTCCTGGTTGAAAAAGCGACAAGGCCAAGTATGGGGGCAAAGTGGCGGACTGTCACCAGGTGGGAGGAAAAGGCGGGCCTGCGCCCGCCGTAAAGATTATTTTGCCAGGCGTTTCTCAATGGCGTCCATCAACATGCCGGTGATGGAGATGGGGAATTCCGCTTCGATTTCACGCACGCAGGTGGGGCTTGTGACGTTAATCTCCGTCAGACGGTCGCCGATGATATCCAGGCCTACAAAAATCAGCCCTTTCTCTTTCAGCGTCGGCGCTACGCGGCGGGCAATCGCCCAGTCGCTGTCGCTCAGCGGACGCGGTTCGCCACGGCCGCCCGCCGCCAGGTTGCCGCGCGTTTCGCCGCCCTGCGGAATACGCGCCAGGCAGTAAGGCACCGGCTCGCCATCCACCACCAGTACGCGCTTGTCGCCATCTTTAATGGCCGGCAGGTAATTTTGCGCCATGCAGTAGCGGCTGCCGAGCAGCGTCAGGGTTTCTGCAATTACCGAAAGGTTCGGGTCGCCTTCTTTGACGCGGAAAATAGAGGTGCCGCCCATGCCGTCCAGCGGTTTGAGGATGATATCGCCATGCTTTTGCCAGAACGCTTTCAACTGCGCTTTATTGCGGGTCACCAGCGTTTCCGGAGTCAGGTCCGGGAACCAGGCGGTGAACAGCTTTTCGTTGCAGTCGCGCAGGCTCTGCGGCTTGTTGACGATAAGGGTGCCTTTCTCTTCGGCACGCTCAAGAATATAGGTCGCGTAGATGAATTCGGTATCAAACGGCGGGTCTTTGCGCATCAGGATGACGTCGAGATCGGCGAGTTCGATATCCTGCTCGTTGCCGAATTCATACCACTTGTCGTAGTTCTGTTCCACGCTGACGCGACGAGTGCGGGCGCGCGCTTCGCCGTTAATCAGGTAAAGATCCGCCATCTCCATATAGTGCAGCTCATACCCGCGGCGCTGCGCTTCCAGCAGCATAGCGAAGCTGGTGTCTTTTTTAATATTAATGGTTGCGATGGGGTCCATCACGATGCCGAGCTTAATCATTCTCTTTCTCCTTTAGCCCAGATCGCCAAAACGCACCTGTAGCGCGGTGATGGCGGTGAGCGCGGTAGTCTCAGTGCGCAGAACGCGAGGTCCCAACAGAATATCAGTAAAATGGTAGCGCGCCGTCATGGCGATTTCATCCGCCGACAGGCCGCCTTCCGGGCCGATCAGCAACCGCACGCGCTCAACCGGCAGCGGCAGCGTGTTGATGCTGTGCGCCGCTCGCGGGTGAAGATTGAGTTTTAAACCCTCATCCTGCTCGGCGCACCAGGCTTCCAGATCCATTGTCGGGCGAATCTCCGGCACGCGGTTGCGGCCGCACTGCTCGCAGGCGGCGATAGCGATTTTCTGCCACTGCTGGATTTTTTTATTCAGCCGTTCGGCATCAAGCTTAACGCCGCAGCGCTCAGAAAACAGCGGCGTAATGGTATTCACGCCCAGCTCTATCGATTTCTGGATAGTGAATTCCATTTTTTCGCCGCGCGACATCACCTGGCCCAGATGCAGATGCAGCGGCGACTCGCGGTCCGCCACTTCGCCTTTCAGCACCGTCACCCGCACGCTCTTTTTATCGGCGTGGGTGATTTCAGCATCGAAGACCTGGTTGCTGCCGTCGAATAAGTGTAATGCCTGACCCGGCCCCATGCGCAGTACGCGGCCAACATGGTTGGCGGCGTCTTCGCAAAGCGCAAGCTCATGGCCCGGGACAATCGGTTCGGGATGGTAAATGCGGGGAATTCGCATAAGGTTATTATCTGCCAGCAAGGGCGCGCCCGGCTTTCTGCGGAGCGCGCGATAAACAATGCCCGCTAGTGTAGGTTAGCGCTTTTGCGCCTGGCAAGCCTGCTGAACATAAGGGTTGTGGTTGCCCTGTACGCGAGCGATGCGCTCGTCGCGGGTACATTCCCACGCCGTTACCGGGTGGAGCTTGTTCCAGGCTTCAAACAGCTGCGTCTGCTGGCGTGAAAGGGAAAGCCTGTACTGGTCGCGCATGTAGAAATAGGTGCGGGCGATGGCGCCGCGGGCGCGGGCAGGCGGCTCAGCGGATTTGTCTTTGAAATCGACCTTCATTTCACACTGTCCGTACTGGCCTTCGCCCCCTTTCCACTGGTTGTAGAGGAAATTTCCACGGTCGCCGTTCACTTCGCCTACCGCAGGTTGCAGGTTATGCAGATCGATTTCCATCTGGCGGTAAACCGGATCTTTATCGCAGTTTTTACGTCCGCCATCCTGCCAGCACTGACGCTGGTGGCCGAACTGCCAGGCGGGCACGACGTGCTCCCACTCAATGCGCGAAGCGCGGTTCTCGTTTTTACGCACTTTGTAGCCGCAAGATGCCAGATCCGGAATGCCCTTTTTCCCCTGCCAGGTAATCTTGCAGCCGCAGTAAAAATCACCCGGTGCGTCAGCGTTTACTTTCACGCTGGCAGCCTTGGCCTGAGAAAAACTATGAATGCCTGCGGCGAATGAACCGCCGGAAAGCAGGGCGGCGGTTAGCGCCACCGTAAGCGAAATTTTGCGAGACATCTTCCAACTCCATGTGACAAGTGCTCGCACCGTAGCGAAGGAAAGCGTCAGAAGCAATTCAAAGGCGCTTAAAATTTCCGGTTCAGGATAAAGGCGGGGTTTCCGGGCGCAATTTTTCGCCGCAGCGCACGCAGCGGTACTCTGTTTCACCGCGCAGCACGCGGTTGTGGCGCCGTACGGTAAGCTGATGTTGCTGGCAACTGCAGCGGTAGGGATAGGTGTTGCGGCGAACGGAGTCCAGTTCAAACTGGTGCGTACGGCGCGCCGGCACGCCAAGCACCGCTTCCATCATCCATTTCCACTCTTTGCCGTGCGGCGCGACGCGTCCGAAATGTTTCCAGACCAACAGATGCGCCAGCTCATGCGGCACCACTTCTTCATAAAACGCCTGCTGGTTTTCCAGCAGCAACACCGGGTTGAGGCGAATTTCGTAGCTCTCAAGCCAGGCGGTGCCTGCCGCCGTGCCGCGCTGTTGATAAACGATTTTCGGCTCGGGATAGTTACGCCCAAGATGAAGGTTTGCGCGCTGCAGGTTTTCGCGCAGGCTGCGCATAACGGCCTGTTGAACGGCGATAGGGAGACGTGGGGTTTTCATAACGGCAGAGCATAGAGAATGGCGGGAAGGAGGGCAAGCGGCGGAAATAAGCCTCCCCCCGTGAGGGGAGAGGCCTGAAAGGTTAGTCGTGGGCGCCAATCTCGCGCAGGCGACGGCCTTTCATCAGGTTACGTTCAATATGCTCAAGCGAAACGTGCTTGGTTTCCGGCACCAGCCAGACGGTCAACACGATAAAGAAGAGGTTCAGCGCCGCGTATACCCAGAAGGTGTTGGCGTTGCCCAGCGTGTTGAGCATGGTCAGGAAGGTGGCGCCGACAATCATGTTGGCTATCCAGTTGGTCGCGGTGGAGAGCGTGATACCGAAATCGCGGCCTTTCAGCGGCTGGATTTCAGAACACAGCACCCAAATCAGCGGACCGGCGCTCATCGCGAAGCCGATAATAAACATCAGCAGCATCGCCACGGCAAAGTACTGCGCGGTCGGAGTGTGAATACCCAGATGCAGCATGGTGCCGAGAATGCCCATTCCCGACGCCATCACGATAAAGCCCAGGATAAGCGTCGGCTTGCGGCCCCAGCGATCCACCAGGCCGATAGCGATAAAGGTCGCCAGCACGTTAGTCAGGCCAACAATAACGGTGCCCCACATCTGCTCGTTGGTATTGGAATAGCCCGCCAGTTCAAAGATTTTCGGCGCGTAGTACATGATGACGTTCATGCCGGTGAACTGTTGCATCACCTGAAGCAGCACCCCCAGGAAGACGGCGCGGCGGAAGTTGCTGTTCTCCTTGAACAGCGCCCAGCCGCTCTGTTTTACCTTCAGGCTTTCACGGATCTCTTCAAGCTCATTGCGCGCCTCGGCGCTGGAGTCGCGCAGACGCATCAGCACGCGCTCCGCATCGTGGAAGCGGCGTTTGGCGGCGAACCAGCGCGGGCTGTCCGGCAGGAAGAAAACGCCAATCAGCAGCAGTACCGCCGGAATGGTGATGACGCCCAGCATCCAGCGCCAGTTGCCGGTATAGCTGAAGGCGGTGTCCGAAAGGTACGCGCCCAGAATCCCGATGGTAATCATCAGCTGATACATGGAGATCATGCTGCCGCGGATTTTTTCCGGCGCAATCTCAGAGAGATAGAGCGGGGCGGTGTAGGAAGCGATACCTACCGCCAGGCCCAGCAGTACGCGGGAAACAATCAGGACTTCTACGTTCGGCGCGAAAGCGGAGCAGAGCGAGCCTGCCACAAACAGCACCGAGCCAATCATCAGACTCTTTTTACGCCCGAGGCTGGATGAGAGCCAGCCGCTGCCCACTGCGCCAACCGCCGCGCCGAACATCATCGAGCTGACCACCCACTCCTGCTGGTGTGAAGTAATCTGGAAATCATCGGCAATAAAGGGCAACGCGCCCGCAATCACGCCAATGTCGAGGCCAAAAAGCAGTCCCGCCAGGGCCGCGAGAAAACAGACAAAGAACGTCATGGCCTTGTTTGAACGCCCCTGTTTTTTATTGTCAGGCATACTGCCCTCCAGTTGGTATTGGTTTTATCGATGTGAATCGTAGGTTAGCGTACCGTAAAATGATGTGATACGAATCACATGAGTGTAATCGGTTACATCAATGTCAAGCTATGTAATTCGCTAAAACCTTTATTTATCAGTTTATTAGTTTAACAGGCAGCGAAGCGGCCGGATAAATTTCAGAGTAAACCGAAGCGGCATGTAACAGAATGCGTTTTTTTACCATGCCGCAGGAATAATCTGAAAGTTTATGTAGCAGAATCACTATGTAATCGCTTTCAGAACGATACGGAAAGACAAACTGCGAGGAAGTATAGCTGGCAGAAAAGAAAGCGCAGAAAAAGCCGCCAGAAATGCAAAAGGCCAGCACGAGGCTGGCCTTTACGGGCAATGCGGCGAAGATTTATTTCAGACCGGCAGCATCACGCAGCAGCTGCGCTTTGTCGGTTTTTTCCCACGGGAAGTTTTCACGACCGAAGTGGCCGTACGCCGCCGTCTCTTTGTAGATCGGGTGCAGCAGATCCAGCATCTGGATAAGACCGTACGGACGCAGGTCGAAGAACTCGCGCACCAGCAGGGTCAACTGCTCGGTAGAGACTTTCTCAGTGCCGAAGGTTTCCACCATGATAGAGGTCGGCTCCGCCACGCCGATGGCGTAAGAAACCTGAATCTCACAGCGGTCCGCCAGGCCTGCGGCAACGATGTTTTTCGCAACGTAGCGCGCAGCGTAAGCGGCAGAGCGGTCAACTTTCGACGGATCTTTACCGGAGAACGCACCGCCGCCGTGACGGGCCATGCCGCCGTAGGTATCAACGATGATCTTACGACCGGTCAGGCCGCAGTCGCCCATCGGGCCGCCGATAACAAAACGGCCGGTCGGGTTGATGAAGAATTTGGTGGATTCATTAAGCCATTCAGCAGGCAGAACCGGCTTGATTATCTCTTCCATCACCGCTTCCTGCAGCGCTTTTTGCTCGATCTCTTCCGCGTGCTGTGTGGAAAGCACTACCGCGTCGATGCCGACGATTTTACCGGCGTCGTACTGGAAGGTGACCTGGCTTTTCGCATCCGGGCGCAGCCACGGCAGGGTGCCGTTTTTACGCACTTCAGCCTGACGCTGCACCAGACGGTGCGCGTAAGTGACAGGCGCAGGCATCAGCACGTCGGTTTCGTTAGTGGCGTAGCCAAACATCAGGCCCTGGTCGCCCGCGCCCTGCTCAAGCGGGTCGGAGCGGTCAACGCCCTGGTTGATGTCCGGGGACTGCTTGCCAATTGCGCTCAGCACCGCGCAGGAGTTGGCGTCAAAGCCCATATCGGAATGCACGTAGCCGATTTCACGCACCGTGTTGCGGGTGATCTCTTCGATATCTACCCATGCGCTGGTGGTGATTTCACCGCCAACCAGCACCATGCCGGTTTTGACATACGTTTCACACGCTACGCGCGCTTTTGGATCCTGTTCAAGGATAGCGTCCAGCACGGCATCGGAAATCTGGTCAGCGATTTTATCGGGATGCCCTTCTGATACAGACTCGGACGTAAAAAGGTGTTTTGCCATATTCTCTTTACCCTGGAGTAATTCGGTTAGTTCAGACTGCTGTGTAAAGGCTTCAGTCCAGTGCGATATTCTGAACGGAAAAACGCCCTCGCGTTTAGCGGAACGGGCTGTCTGAATGTTAATCAGTATAGATGGATTAACTTCTGGATGGCTATTCTAGGTGAAATCTTAACCTCATTTCCAGCGATTTTTACGCGCCGGCGCGCAGGGTAAAGAAAGGCGGAGCGGAGATTTCTGATAAGGACAGCAAAGCGGGCATTTTTATTTTGCTTTTTAACCCTGTTGTCGGTATAAAACGGCGCGCGCGGCTTATGCATTCAAGCGCACGATGGTTCCCCTCGTGTCGCCCACTTCCAGCCGGGTTAAGCAGTGATTTTTAAGGCTTTGGCTTGTCGCATACCCTAACGTATGCGTGGAGGTGATACGAAATAATGAACCATTGTTATCCGCTTATTCTGGCACACCGTTCTGGTGCCTTTTCATCCCCTGCATTCTGCATATCTTCTTTGCAAACCTGCCGATGTTCCACCCATCTCGGCGCTTCTCAGGATTCCCGGGCCGGTTACGCCTGGTGATAACTGAACAAGGGCGCTCCTGAACGTTCAGGAGTTTTCTCGTGGTTTCGCCGACCCGTCATACGGAGTTCGGTTACGTGTTTTACAATGATATGGAAAAGAAACCAGTCGCTCAGCCGGGCGATCAGCGCTATCTGCTGGTGAACCCGTCTGTTTATGGGTTGTTATCGCACTGTAACACTGCGATAGTAGTTAACTGTTTTACACTTTTACTAAAACATGAGGTTCGCTATGTCTGACGACATGTCTTCGGTTTCCCCTTCGTCAGCAGGCGAACAGGGTGTACTACGTTCTATGCAGGAGGTGGCAATGAGCTCCCAGGAAGCCAGCAAGATGCTGCGTACTTACAATATTGCCTGGTGGGGCAATAACTATTACGACGTCAACGAGCTGGGCCATATCAGCGTTTGCCCCGATCCGGACGTCCCCGAAGCGCGCGTCGACCTCGCCAAACTGGTGAAGTCTCGTGAAGCTCAGGGCCAGCGCCTGCCCGCGCTGTTCTGCTTCCCGCAGATCCTGCAACACCGTTTGCGCTCTATTAACGCGGCGTTTAAACGCGCCCGCGAGTCTTACGGTTATAACGGCGATTACTTCCTGGTTTATCCCATCAAGGTGAACCAGCATCGTCGCGTTATCGAATCGCTTATCCATTCCGGCGAGCCGCTGGGCCTGGAGGCAGGCTCCAAAGCGGAGCTGATGGCGGTGCTGGCGCACGCCGGGATGACGCGCTCCGTTATCGTCTGCAACGGCTATAAAGACCGTGAATATATCCGCCTGGCGCTCATTGGCGAGAAGATGGGCCATAAGGTCTATCTCGTTATCGAGAAAATGTCGGAAATCAAAATCGTGCTGGAAGAGGCGGAGCGTCTGAACGTGGTGCCGCGTCTCGGCGTGCGTGCGCGTCTGGCTTCCCAGGGTTCCGGCAAATGGCAATCGTCCGGCGGCGAAAAATCGAAATTCGGCCTCGCGGCGACGCAGGTGCTGCAACTGGTGGAGACGCTGCGCGAAGCAGGCCGTCTTGAAAGCCTGCAGCTTCTGCACTTCCACCTTGGCTCGCAGATGGCGAACATTCGCGATATCGCGACCGGCGTGCGTGAGTCGGCGCGTTTTTATGTAGAGCTGCATAAGCTTGGCGTGCAGATCCAGTGCTTTGACGTGGGCGGCGGCCTCGGCGTGGACTACGAGGGTACCCGCTCTCAGTCTGACTGCTCGGTAAACTACGGGCTTAACGAGTACGCTAACAACATTATCTGGGCTATCGGCGACGCTTGCGAAGAGAATGGGCTGCCGCACCCGACGGTGATTACCGAGTCGGGCCGTGCGGTCACTGCGCACCATACGGTGCTGGTCTCCAATATCATCGGCGTGGAGCGTAACGAGTTCACCGACCCGACGGCGCCAGCTGAAGACGCGGCGCGCCCGCTGCAAAGCATGTGGGAAACCTGGCAGGAGATGCATGAGCCGGGTACTCGCCGCTCGCTGCGCGAATGGCTGCACGACAGCCAGATGGACCTGCACGACATCCATATCGGCTACTCCTCCGGCACGTTTAGCCTGCAGGAGCGCGCCTGGGCGGAGCAACTTTACCTGAGCCTGTGTCACGAAGTGCAAAAGCAGCTCGACCCGCAGAACCGCGCGCACCGTCCGATTATCGACGAACTGCAGGAGCGTATGGCGGATAAGATTTACGTCAACTTCTCGCTGTTCCAGTCGATGCCGGATGCGTGGGGCATCGATCAGCTGTTCCCGGTGCTGCCGCTTGAAGGGCTGGACCAGGCGCCCAGTCGCCGCGGCGTGCTGCTGGACATTACCTGCGATTCCGACGGCACCATCGATCACTATGTCGATGGCGACGGCATCGCCTCGACCATGCCGCTGCCGGAATACGATCCGGATAACGCGCCGCCGCTGGGCTTCTTTATGGTGGGCGCTTATCAGGAAATTCTGGGCAACATGCACAACCTGTTTGGCGACACCGAAGCGGTGGACGTCTTTGTCTTCCCGGACGGCAGTGTGGAAGTGGAGCTTTCCGACGAAGGCGACACCGTGGCGGACATGCTGCAATACGTGCAGTTGGATCCAAACACCCTGCTGACGCACTTCCGCGATCAGGTGAAACAGACCGGGCTTGACGAGGCGCTGCAGCAGCAGTTCCTGGAAGAGTTCGAAGCGGGACTCTACGGCTACACTTATCTGGAAGACGAGTAAGCGTCGTTTCGCTGGAATCACGGGGCAGGGAGGCGTTGTTCGCCGCCTGCCCGATCCGCCGGGTTAACCGTCAGCGGAGGCAGAGCGTGAGCGTCACAGGCTTGAACCTGATTGAATTACCAGCGATAATCCGCCGCAATAAGCTGTATACCCATCAATCCCTTCCTCGTCGGGTTTAACGACGCGGAGGGGATTTTTTTTATCTCTTTTTTCACGTAACCAAGAGGTCATGTTCATGAACACCTTAGGCCATCAGTACGACAACTCCCTGGTATCCAACGCCTTTGGTTTTTTGCGTCTGCCGGTAAATTTCCAGCCGTACGACAGCGACGCGGAGTGGGTCATCACCGGCGTGCCGTTTGATATGGCGACTTCCGGCCGTGCGGGCAGCCGCTTCGGACCGGCGGCTATTCGTCAGGTTTCCACTAATCTCGCCTGGGAAGGCAACCGCTTCCCGTGGGATTTCGACATGCGCCAGCGCCTGAACGTGGTGGACTGCGGCGACCTGGTTTACGCCTTCGGCGACGCGCGTGAAATGAGTGAAAACCTGCAGGCGCATGCGGAAAAACTGCTGGCGGCAGGCAAACGCATGCTCTCTTTCGGCGGCGACCATTTTGTTACGCTGCCGCTGCTGCGCGCCCACGCCAAACATTTCGGCAAAATGGCGCTGGTGCATTTCGACGCGCACACCGACACCTACTCTAACGGCTGCGAATTTGACCACGGCACCATGTTCTACACCGCGCCGAACGAAGGGCTGATTGACCCGACCCGTTCCGTACAGATTGGTATTCGCACCGAGTTCGACAAAGACAACGGCTTTACCGTGCTGGACGCGCCGCAGGTTAACGATCGCTCCGTGGCGGACGTTGTGGCGCAGGTGAAGCAGATTGTGGGCGATATGCCGGTCTACCTGACCTTTGATATCGACTGTCTGGATCCGGCGTTCGCACCGGGCACCGGCACGCCGGTGATTGGCGGGCTGACCTCCGATCGCGCGCTTAAGCTGCTGCGCGGTATTCAGGATCTGAACATCGTCGGGATGGACATTGTAGAGGTGGCGCCGGCTTACGATCAGTCTGACATCACCGCGCTTGCCGCGGCGACGCTGGCGCTGGAAATGCTTTACATCCAGGCGGCGAAAAAAGGCGCGTAAGACAAGACAAAAAAGCCGGCGTTAACCGGCTTTTTCAACAGGGCGGGGGGCGTTAAGCCACCCCGCTTTTTTATTTGATGCCGTCGGCAGCCATGCGCTCGCGAATATGCTCGGCGCGTGCCGCGGAAGCCGGGTGGTCGTCAAACATTGAGCTCTGGCGGCCTGCTTCCTGTTGCGCGAGCTTCTCGAAGCTGGTGGCGAGGCCCAGCGGGCTAATGCCGCGCTTACGCAGCAGATCGTAGGAGTAATCATCCGCTTCGGATTCCTGGCGCTGCGAGAACTGCGCATTGACCAGCTGTTCGCCCAGCGCGCCAAGCTGCGACTGCGACAGGCTACCGACGATGCCGCCTGCGGAAGCGGCGGCGGCGCGTACGGCGTTAGTGCCGAGCGCCACCTGCATGCCGCGCTTCACATGGCCCAGCGCGACGTGACCCATTTCATGGCCGATTACCGCTTCCACTTCGTTGTCGGTCATCATATCCATCAGGCCGCTGTAGACGCGGATGCAGCCGTTCGCCATGGCGAAGGCGTTCACATCTTTCTGCATATAGACCTTGTAGTTTACCGGCTGGCCGTTGATGTTGTCGCCAAGCGCCGCGGCGATCGTTTTCAGGCGCTGGGCGTACTGGCTGCTGGCCGGGGCGATAGTCGCCTTGCTGTCCAGCTCTTTACAGGACTCATCGCTTAATGCTTTTACCTGCGCATCGCTTAACGTGTAAGCCTGAAACGCCTCGGCGCCGGAGGTAAGCAGGCCGTTGGAATCCATGTTCTGACAACCGCTCAGCAGGGCCGCCGCGCCCATAGCGAGCAGAATCGCGCGCATCTTCATGTGTGTGCTTCCGCAAAAGTGAATAAAAAGGGTATAGCCTCGCCAGCGGAGTTTACCGGCATGATGAGCAGTATAAAGAAGTCAGTACGCAGTGAGCGAGGCCGTAGCGCTTTCTGCGCACATGATCCAGAGATTTCTTAGGCAACAAAAGGATGCTCCATGTACATGCCCATCCGCTTGGGTTACATTGTTTGCCACTTTTTCCGGGCGTAGCCCATAACGCGTGGTAGTCAAGTCGTTACTAAGGCGTGGCCTTTAACTATCCGATCTGGAGTCAAAATGTCCTCTCGTAAAGAGCTTGCCAATGCTATTCGTGCGCTCAGCATGGACGCAGTACAGAAAGCCAAATCCGGTCATCCGGGTGCCCCGATGGGTATGGCTGACATTGCCGAAGTCCTGTGGCGTGATTTCCTGAACCATAACCCGCAGAACCCGAGCTGGGCCGACCGCGACCGTTTCGTGCTCTCTAACGGCCACGGCTCGATGCTGATTTACAGCCTGCTGCACCTCACCGGCTACGACCTGCCGATCGAAGAGCTGAAAAACTTCCGTCAGCTGCATTCCAAAACCCCGGGCCACCCGGAAGTGGGTTACACCGCAGGCGTTGAAACCACCACCGGTCCGCTGGGGCAGGGCATCGCTAACGCCGTGGGCATGGCTATCGCGGAGAAAACGCTGGCGGCGCAGTTTAACCGCCCGGGCCACGACATTGTTAACCACTACACCTACGCCTTCCTGGGCGACGGCTGCATGATGGAAGGCATCTCCCACGAAGTTTGCTCACTGGCGGGCACGCTGGGCCTTGGCAAACTGGTGGCGTTCTACGACGACAACGGCATTTCCATCGACGGCCACATTGAAGGCTGGTTCACCGATGACACCGCTAAGCGTTTTGAAGCTTACGGCTGGCACGTCGTGCGCGGCGTGGATGGTCACGATGCGGACGCCATCAAGCGCGCCATCGAAGAAGCGCGTGCGGTAACGGACAAACCGTCCCTGCTGATGTGCAAAACCATCATCGGCTTCGGCTCGCCGAACAAAGCGGGCACGCATGACTCCCACGGCGCGCCGCTGGGCGATGCGGAAGTGGCGGCGACCCGCGAACAACTGGGCTGGAAACACGAGCCGTTCGTGATCCCGCAAGAGATCTACGCGCAGTGGGACGCCAAAGAGATGGGCTCCGCGAAAGAGCGCGCATGGAACGAGAAGTTCGCCGCTTACGCCAAAGCCTTCCCGCAGGAAGCCGAAGAGTTTACCCGCCGCATGAAAGGCGAAATGCCAGCGGACTTCGCGCAGAAATCGCAGGATTTCATTGCGAAACTGCAGGCGAACCCGGCGAAAATCGCCAGCCGTAAAGCCTCTCAGAATGCTATCGAAGCGTTTGGCCCGTGGCTGCCGGAGTTTCTCGGCGGCTCAGCGGACCTCGCGCCTTCCAACCTGACGCTGTGGTCTGGTTCCAAAGCGATTAACGAAGACGCTGCAGGCAACTACATTCACTACGGCGTGCGCGAGTTCGGCATGACCGCTATTGCCAACGGCATCGCGCTGCACGGCGGTTTCCTGCCGTACACGTCTACTTTCCTGATGTTTGTGGAATATGCCCGTAATGCGGTGCGCATGGCGGCGCTGATGAAGCAGCGTCACGTGATGGTCTATACCCACGACTCCATCGGTCTGGGCGAAGATGGCCCGACTCACCAGCCGGTTGAACAGCTGGCGGCGCTGCGCGTAACGCCGAACATGAGCACATGGCGTCCGTGCGACCAGGTAGAATCTGCGGTCGCGTGGAAATACGCGGTTGAACGCCACGATGGTCCGACTGCGCTTATCTTCTCTCGTCAGAACCTGGCGCAGCAGGAGCGCAGCGAGCAGCAGCTGGCGGATATCGCCCGCGGCGCTTACGTGCTGAAAGATTGCGACGGCCAGCCGCAGCTTATCTTCATCGCAACCGGTTCTGAAGTGGAGCTGGCGGTAGCGGCATGGGAAAAACTGTCTGCCGAAGGCGTGAAGGCGCGCGTGGTTTCCATGCCGTCGACCGACGCGTTCGACAAGCAGGATGCGGCCTACCGCGAAGCGGTGCTGCCGAAAGCGGTTAGCGCGCGCGTGGCTATCGAAGCGGGCATCGCGGACTACTGGTTCAAATATGTCGGCCTGAACGGTGCGGTAGTAGGCATGACCACCTTCGGCGAATCCGCGCCAGCGGAGCAGCTGTTCACCGAGTTCGGCTTCACCGTGGATAACGTGGTAAGCCAGGCGAAATCGCTGCTGTAATCACATTTGTTAAAGTGAAACCAAACGGGAGGCCTGGCGCCTCCCGTTTTTTATGCATCTTTTTAGTCGCCCGGGTATTTTTTAAGCAGCACCTGAGTAAACGGCGTGAGGGTATAGTCTGATATTTCCCACGCTTTATACTCCAGCAGATCGTCCGCTATCTCCTGTATCACGCTGTTGAGCTCAAGGTTTTCCAGCCACGCCGTCCGGATAGCCGTGACGCCATACATCGCGCCCAGAAGATTGCCTGCAATGGCACATGTCGAGTCGGAATCCCCGCTATGATTCACCGCCATCAGCACGCCATGTTCAAACGAGCGGGCCGCCAGTGCGCAATAAACCGCAATGGCCAGCGCCTCTTCCGCTACCCAGCCTTCGCCAAGCTTCGCTATCGCCTCGTGGGACGGCGTCGGCGTTTGGGCTAGGTGTTGCGCAAGCTCAATGGCATGAAGCGTTTCTTCGTGCGCGGACTGCGTTTTCAATAGCGCAATCGCGCTGTCAGCCGCCGCGTGCAGCGTCTCTCCTTGTGCAAGATGGAAAACCAGCACGGCGAGTACGCCGCCCGTAAGCCAGCCGGTAGGGTGCCCGTGGGTAAGCGCGGCCAGCCTGCATCCCATATCGAAAGCCTGCCGGACGGCGTCCGTCTCCTGATTGCGGGCATAAAACAGCCCCACCGGCGCTACGCGCATTACGCCGCCGCAGCCTTTGCTGTTATTACTGGCGGGTTCGCCAAAGCGTTTCATCTCGCGTAGCGCGCTCAGGCAGGTAACGCCCGGCGCACGGGCGCTGTAAAGAGCTTGTTGCTGGATAAGCCAGCCGGAAAGCGAAAAGCCTTTCAGCAGCCCGTGACGGTTATGTTCTCCCTGCGTCAGCAGCCAGCGCTGGTAGGCGTGAGCGGTAGTGCCGGTAAAAGCAGGGGCAATGCCGCGCATCGCGCCGCGCACCCAGCCGCGCAGCAACCCTTCCGCTGTGAACAGTGTCATCTGCGTATCGTCGGTTATCTTCCCTTTGCCGCCCCAGGCCGCTTCGTAATCCGTAATTCCCTGCGCGCCGAAACGCGCCGTAATTTCCGGGAGGCTCAAAAACTCCACCGGACCGCCTAACGCGTCGCCAACCGCCCCTCCAAGCAGGCATCCGCGAAAACGCAGGCGCAGCGTGTTGAGATCAGACAAATTTTCGGAAAGCGGGGCGGTTAACATGGCGGTTTACCAGGGTAAGTCAGATGGTTTCTTATTGTAGGGCGGCAACGTTCATAGCGTAACCTCCCGTTTCTGGTGAAAGTTGTCGCTCTGATGACCAGTTCCAGGCGCAGTAATGCCAGGGGAATGGAATTTATTCCATTAAAAATGTGACGCAGGTCAGAACTTAAGGCGCTTTCCCTGGCCGATCGTTCCTTTTATTCCGGCTTTCGATTATTCTGGCTGAACCGTTTCAGTCGATTAAATGTTCGACAAATAATCAAACAGATGCAGTTTGTGACAGGCGAGGATTCCCCTCAGAGGATGGCTGCATTACTCTGTCAGCCAACTCAATCCGGGAATGCTTTGCAGGAGACCTATGACCCTACGCATAGCGATTAATGGTTTCGGTCGTATCGGGCGTAACGTGGTTCGCGCATTATACGAATCAGGGCGTCGGGCTGAAATCACCGTGGTGGCTATCAACGAGCTGGCGGATGCCACGGGCATGGCGCACCTGTTGAAATATGACACCAGCCACGGCCGCTTCGCCTGGGATGTGCGCCAGGAAGCGGAGCTGATGTGGATCGGCAACGACACCATTCGTCTGCTGCATGAGCGCAATATAGAAGCGCTGCCCTGGCGCGAACTGGGCGTAGATATCGTGCTGGATTGCACCGGCGTGTACGGTTCCCGCGCGGATGGCATAGCGCACCTGGAAGCAGGCGCGAAGAAAGTGCTTTTCTCCCATCCCGGCGGCAACGATCTTGACGCAACGGTGGTTTACGGCGTCAACCAGGCGCTGCTCGAAGCGGATCATCGCATCGTCTCTAACGCCTCCTGCACCACCAACTGCATTATTCCTGTGATAAAGCTGCTCGACGACGCTTTCGGCATTGAGTCCGGCACGGTGACGACGATCCATTCGGCCATGCACGATCAGCAGGTTATCGACGCCTATCACCCCGATTTGCGCCGTACGCGCGCCGCCAGTCAGTCCATCATTCCGGTGGATACGCGTCTTGCGGCAGGCATCAGCCGAATTTTCCCGAAATTTCATGACCATTTTGAAGCCATCGCCGTGCGCGTGCCGACCATTAACGTGACGGCGATTGACCTGAGCGTCACGGTTCGTCAGCCGGTAAAAGCGTGCGATGTCAACCTGTTGCTGCAAAAAGCGGCACAGGGTGCATTTCATGGTATAGTTGACTATACGGAATTACCGTTGGTCTCAACTGATTTTAACCACGATCCGCACAGTGCCATTGTGGACGGCACGCAGACACGGGTGAGTGGGGCGCACCTCATCAAAACGCTGGTGTGGTGTGATAATGAATGGGGCTTTGCTAACCGGATGCTCGACACCACGTTAGCCATGGCAGCTATTGGTTTCAGGTAAGACGCGATTTGCGTCTGCAAAACTTTAGAATCAACGAGAGGATTCACCATGTCTGTAATTAAGATGACCGATCTGGATCTGGCAGGTAAACGCGTACTGATCCGTGCCGACCTGAACGTACCGGTTAAAGAAGGGAAAGTTACTTCCGACGCGCGTATTCGCGCTTCTCTGCCGACCATCGAACTGGCGCTGAAACAGGGCGCGAAAGTGATGGTAACGTCCCACCTGGGTCGTCCGACCGAAGGCGAATACAACGAAGAATTCTCTCTGCTGCCGGTAGTGAACTACCTTAAAGACAAGCTGAATGCTCCGGTGCGCCTGGCAAAAGATTACCTCGACGGTGTTGAAGTCGCGCAAGGCGAACTGGTTGTTCTGGAAAACGTCCGTTTCAACAAGGGCGAGAAGAAAGACGACGAAACCCTGGCGAAGAAATACGCCGCCCTGTGCGACGTGTTCGTTATGGATGCGTTCGGCACCGCGCACCGCGCTCAGGCTTCCACCCACGGCGTTGGTAAATTCGCCGACGTAGCGTGCGCAGGCCCGCTGCTGGCGGAAGAGCTGGACGCGCTGGGTAAAGCGCTGAAAGAACCGGCTCGTCCGATGGTCGCCATCGTTGGCGGTTCTAAAGTTTCCACCAAGCTGACCGTACTGGATTCCCTGTCCAAAATCGCTGACCAGCTGATCGTCGGCGGCGGCATCGCTAACACCTTCGTTGCCGCTCAGGGCCACAACGTAGGTAAATCCCTGTACGAAGCAGACCTGGTTGATGAAGCCAAACGTCTGCTGGGCACCTGCGATATCCCGGTTCCGACTGATGTTCGCGTTGCGACTGAATTCTCTGAAACCGCGCCGGCTACCCTGAAGTCTGTTTCTGAAATCAAAGATGAAGAACAGATTCTGGATATGGGCGACGTTTCCGCTGAGAAACTGGCTGAAATCCTGAAAAATGCCAAAACCATTCTGTGGAATGGTCCGGTTGGCGTGTTCGAATTCCCGAACTTCCGTAAAGGCACCGAGATCGTCGCTCGCGCTATTGCTGAAAGTGATGCGTTCTCCATCGCAGGCGGCGGCGACACTCTGGCGGCTATCGATATGTTCGGCATCGCGGACAAAATTTCCTACATCTCTACCGGCGGCGGCGCGTTCCTCGAATTCGTGGAAGGTAAGGTACTGCCGGCAGTAGCTATGCTCGAAGAGCGCGCTAAGCAGTAATTGATACGGGCGAGGCTTCCTCGCCCGTTGTTTTCAGCGTGCTTTGACTGTCAGGGCTCGCACTTTTTTCTAACGGCCGAAGATACAGGACTACGTAAATGTCTAAAATTTTTGATTTCGTAAAACCGGGCGTCATCACGGGTGACGACGTACAGAAAGTGTTCCAGGTAGCTAAAGAAAACCACTTCGCGCTGCCGGCGGTAAACTGCGTGGGTACTGACTCCATCAACGCCGTTCTGGAAACCGCTGCCAAAGTAAAAGCGCCGGTTATCGTACAGTTCTCTAACGGCGGCGCTGCGTTCATCGCGGGCAAAGGCTTCAAAGGCGAAGGCCAGCAGGCGGCCATCCTGGGCGCTATCTCTGGCGCGCATCACGTTCATCAGATGGCGGAGCACTACGGCGTTCCGGTGATTCTGCACACCGACCACTGCGCGAAGAAACTGCTGCCGTGGATCGACGGCCTGCTGGACGCGGGTGAAAAACACTTCGCCGCTACCGGCAAACCGCTGTTCTCCTCTCACATGATCGACCTGTCTGAAGAGTCTCTGGAAGAGAACATCGAGATCTGCTCCAAGTACCTGGAGCGCATGTCCAAAATGGGCATGACCCTGGAGATCGAACTGGGCTGCACCGGCGGTGAAGAAGATGGCGTGGACAACAGCCATATGGACGCTTCCGCTCTGTACACCCAGCCGGAAGACGTTGATTACGCGTACACCAAACTGAACGCGATCAGCCACCGTTTCACTATCGCGGCGTCCTTCGGTAACGTACACGGCGTTTACAAGCCGGGTAACGTGAAGCTGACCCCGACCATCCTGCGCGACTCTCAGGAGTACGTTTCTAAGAAACACAACCTGCCGCACAACAGCCTGAACTTCGTGTTCCACGGCGGTTCCGGCTCTTCCGCTCAGGAAATCAAAGACTCCGTAAGCTACGGCGTTATCAAAATGAACATCGATACCGACACCCAGTGGGCAACCTGGGAAGGTATCCTGAAGTACTACAAAGAGAACGAAGCTTACCTGCAGGGTCAGCTCGGCAACCCGAAAGGGGAAGATCAGCCGAACAAGAAATACTATGACCCGCGTGTTTGGCTGCGTGCAGCGCAGGTCAGCATGGTGACGCGTCTGGAGCAGGCATTCAAAGAACTGAACGCTGTTGACGTTCTGTAACAATTGCCTTAACTCTTTCTCAGGCCCGCTTCTGGCGGGCCTTTCTTTTTGTTAAATCAACCTGCTGCGTCCTCCGCCCTCTGCCTGTCGCCTGGCGTAATCCCGCCGTTTTGTTTACCCTTAAATCACTTCGCTGCCGTCCTTCGGGCAGTAAATTTTTAACCCGGCCGGGGTCACTACGAGGAGTGCCGAATGGAAGATTTAAATGTGGTAGACAGCATCAATAATGCGGGAGGCTGGCTGGTGCGCAACCAGGCGCTGCTGCTGAGCTATGCCGTCAACATTGTGGCGGCGATAGCCATTATTATCGTCGGGATGATTGTGGCTCGCGCCATCTCCAACACCCTTAACCGTGTGATGGTGGCGCGTCATGTGGATGCGACCGTCGCAGACTTCCTCTCCGCGCTGGTGCGCTATGGCATCATCGCCTTTACGCTGATTGCCGCGCTGGGCCGCGTGGGCGTGCAGACTGCTTCTGTCATCGCCGTACTCGGTGCCGCAGGTCTGGCCGTGGGTCTGGCGTTGCAGGGTTCGCTGTCCAACCTGGCGGCCGGGGTGCTGCTGGTCACGTTCCGGCCTTTCCGCGCCGGTGAATATGTCGACCTCGGCGGCATTGCGGGTACGGTGCAACACGTACAGATTTTCTCAACCACGCTTATCACCGCCGACGGTAAATATGTGGTCGTGCCCAACGGGAAAATCATTGCCGGCAACATTATTAACTATTCCCGCGAACCGGTTCGCCGCAACGAGCTGATTATCGGTGTCTCTTACGATGCCGATATCGATCGCGTGCGTCAGATCCTTACCGATATTGTTATGTCTGACGAGCGTATTTTGAAAGATCGCGACAGAACGGTGCGTATGAATGAACTGGGCGCTTCCTCAATCAACTTTGTTATTCGTTGCTGGAGCAAGAGCAGCGACCTGCAGGAAGTCTACTGGGATATTCTGGAGCGCGCCAAGAAGGCGCTGGACGCGGAAGGCATCAGCATTCCTTATCCGCAAATGGACGTCAATGTGAAGCAGCTTGCGAAGCCTAAGCAGGAGCAGGCGGCTGAACAGGAGCCGAAACCGTCCGCCATTATTACGGAGCCGACGGCCCAGGAGGCCAAACCGGCGCCGCAGGATAAGCTCTCCGGCACCCAGTAAAGATTAAGCCAGCGTAACGCTGGCTTTTTTATGACTATTCCCATTAGCTCTACTTATTGGCGATTAAAATTTTGCGTTTGGGCTAATGAAAAAGGCGCATTACACTTGTTTTCCAACTCAAGAAATTCAGGGAAAAAGAGTGTTAAGCTATTATTTTCAAGGGCTTGCTTTAGGCGCGGCGATGATATTGCCCCTTGGCCCGCAAAACGCCTTTGTGCTCAACCAGGGCATCCGTCGCCAGTATCATCTGATGATCGCTTCGCTGTGCGCGTTAAGCGACATCGTGCTTATTTGCGCTGGCGTCTTTGGTGGTAGCGCCATCCTCATGCAGTCGCCATGGTTGCTGGCGCTGGTGACATGGGGCGGCGTGGCGTTCCTGTTGTGGTACGGCTTTGGCGCGCTTAAAACGGCGTTTAGCCAGCACGTTGCGCTGGCGAATGCCCAGGCGATGAATCAAGGCAGGCTGCGGATCATCGCTACGATGCTGGCGGTGACCTGGCTTAACCCTCACGTTTACCTGGATACCTTCGTGGTGCTGGGCAGTCTCGGCGGGCAACTGGCGGAAACGCCGAAGCGGGCTTTCGCGCTGGGCACCATCAGTGCCTCCATCCTCTGGTTCTTCGGCCTGGCGCTGCTGGCGGCCTGGCTTGCGCCGCGTCTTCGCACCGAAAAAGCCCAGCGCATCATCAACGGCATTGTGGGGCTGGTGATGTGGTTCATCGCTTTTCAGCTTGGCCGCGAAGGTGTTGCGCATATAAACGCGCTGCTCTAAACCTTCTCTGATGGACATTTGTTTTAAGAAAGCTAAGCTTGCAGCCAGACGCCCGCACGCGCAGGACGGGCCACTTCAGTGAAATGCAACACGGAGGAGAAACAGTGAAGTTTAAAGTGATGGCGCTGGCGGCTCTGGTCGCACTTAGCACGGCGAATATTCAGGCGAATGAATTGCCGGACGGCCCGCATATCGTGACGTCAGGGACGGCGAGCGTGGATGCGGTTCCGGATATCGCGACGCTGGCTATTGAGGTCAACGTAACGGCAAAAGACGCCGCTTCGGCCAAAAAGCAGGCGGACGATCGCGTTGCGCAATACCTCGGTTTCTTGCAGCAAAACAACGTGGAGAAAAAAGATATCAACTCCGCGAACTTACGCACCCAGCCGGAATATGAGTATCTGAAAGATGGCAAAGCCCAGCTTAAAGGATATCGCGCGGTACGTACCGTCGAGGTGACGCTGCGTCAGTTGGACAAGCTTAACGATCTGCTGGACGGCGCGCTGAAAGCGGGTCTTAACGAAATTCGCTCCGTATCGCTCGGCGTTGCGCATCCGGAAGAGTACAAAGACAAGGCGCGCAAAGCCGCTATTGACGACGCCGTACGTCAGGCGCAGCAGCTGGCCAGCGGCTTTAAGCGTAACCTGGGGCCGGTGTACAGCGTGCGTTATCACGTGTCGAACTACCAGCCGGGCCCGATGGTGCGGATGATGAAAGCCGAAGCCGCCGCGCCGGTGAGCGCTCAGGATACCTACGATCAGCAAACCATTCAGTTTGACGATCAGGTCGACGTGGTGTTTGAACTGCAGCCGGAGCAAGCGCAGCGCGAATCCGCTCCAGCTTCGCTTAATAGCGCGCCGGGGCAGAACGCCGCGCCAGCGACGAACGGCACCAATGCTAAGTAAAGAAAAACCCGCCGTCCGGCGGGTTTTTTTATTCCTGTCTTAACACCTTATGGCCATATTCCAGCAGCGCGTCGGTGACGTTGCGCATCATGCGGCTTTCCGGCGCAAAGCGATGCCAGTAAAGCATCCGGCGCTGGCAAAGGCCTGGCGTGAGATCGATAAGCTCGCCGCTTTGCAGCTCTTTTTCAATCTGCAAATGCGGGATCATGCAGCAGGTGGTGCCCTGGCGGGCGAGCTGTACAAAGGCTTCCGATGAGTTGACGATGTGGCACGGCACGCTGCCCGGCGGCAGGTCAAAGTTTTGTTGCAGGAAGGCCTGATGCATATCGTCGAGATGGTCGAACGCCACCGCAGGCGCTTTTAACAGCGAAGCGCGGGTGACGCCGTTGGGAAAGTAGCGTTCGGCAAACGCCTTCGAGGCGACAAACAGATAGTCAAGCGCGCCGAGCTTATCCACGAGGCAGCTTGGCAGCGCCTGCGGCTGGATACTTACCGCGCCCACCACTTCGCCCCGGCGTAAACGTTCCTGCGTGCGGGTTTCATCCTCCACTTGCAGGTTAAGGCGAATAGGGGAGTCGACCAGTACCGGCGCCAGCGCAGGCAACAGCCAGGTAGCCAGACTGTCGGCGTTGACCGCCAGCGACAGCAGAAGCGGAGTCGCGCCCGTCTGTTCGTCGCCGAGCCATTCATCCTCCAGCAACTCCACCTGACGCAGCAACGCCAGCAGCTTCTGGCCCTGTTCGGTAGGGCGCGGCGGCACGGTGCGAACCAGCAAAGGCTGGCCAAACATGTTTTCCAGTTGCTTGATGCGTTGCGACACGGCGGACTGGGTGATACACAGCTTTTGCGCGGCGCGCTCAAACCCGCGTTCACGAATGACCGCATCCAGCGCCTGTAGTGTCCTGTAGTCCGGGCGTTTCATCTTTTTAGCATGCTCCTGAATCGTAATGTTTCGCACTATGACATAAATTTTTGCCAGGCACAGGCAGAAACCGCAATCATCGGAGCAGTATGCCTGACGGAAGGAGTCTTTTTCAGCGAGCCTGTTCTATAATGCGCCACAGTTTTCACACACAGGCAAAAGATCATGACGCAGGATGAACTGAAAAAAGCAGTGGGCTGGGCCGCGCTTCAGTATGTGCAGCCGGGAACGATTGTCGGCGTGGGCACCGGCTCCACGGCGGCGCATTTTATCGACGCGCTCGGCACCATCAAAAATCAGATTGATGGCGCGGTATCAAGCTCGGACGCTTCCACCGCCAAACTGAAAAGTCTCGGCATTCACGTTTACGATCTCAACGAGGTGGATTCGCTCGGCATTTATGTCGACGGCGCGGATGAGATAAACGGCCAGATGCAAATGATTAAAGGCGGCGGCGCGGCGCTGACGCGTGAAAAAATCATCGCCTCGGTAGCGGAAAAGTTCATCTGCATCGCCGATGCGTCAAAGCAGGTCGATATCCTCGGCAACTTCCCGCTGCCGGTTGAGGTTATCCCGATGGCGCGAAGCGCAGTAGCCCGTCAGCTGGTGAAACTGGGCGGCCGTCCGGAATACCGCCAGGGCGTGGTGACCGATAACGGCAACGTCATTCTGGATGTCCACGGCCTCTCTATCATGGAGCCTGTTGCGCTGGAGAATGCGATCAACGCGATTCCAGGCGTCGTCACCGTGGGCCTTTTTGCTAACCGCGGCGCGGACGTTGCGCTTATCGGCACGTCGGAAGGTGTCAAGACCATCGTGAAATGATCTGACCGGGGCGCTCGCGCGCCCCGCCAGGGTAAAAAAATCTTAACCGCGAAATTTGGTGACATATGTCACATTCGTCGTCTCTGCTTTTCCATTTCTGCCGTCATATTTCTGCCACACAATATTTTCTTCTGCCTTTCTGCACTGCGTGACTTTTCTTCAGGACGCTGACGCAAACGTTCATATTGCCGGACCCGCAAATTTTGATATGTTGGCAGAAGGCTGACTTATTGCTCAGTACACAATCTGATAAGACAAGACAGGGTCGGGAAATGGCAAAAGTATCACTGGAGAAAGACAAAATTAAATTCTTGCTGGTGGAAGGCGTGCACCAGAAAGCCATCGATAGCCTGCGCGCAGCGGGTTATACCAATATCGAATACCACAAAGGCGCGCTGGACAGCGATGCGCTGAAAGAGTCGATCCGTGACGCTCACTTTATTGGCCTGCGATCCCGTACCCATCTGACCGAAGAGATTTTCGCCGCAGCGGAAAAACTGGTAGCGGTAGGTTGCTTCTGCATCGGCAC
The DNA here is from genome assembly GCF_023079515.1 of Franconibacter sp. IITDAS19. Lineage (NCBI taxonomy): Bacteria > Pseudomonadati > Pseudomonadota > Gammaproteobacteria > Enterobacterales > Enterobacteriaceae > Franconibacter > Franconibacter sp. IITDAS19. The sequence goes on from NZ_JALJCP010000003.1 coordinate 363,538, forward strand.
CAATCAGGTTGACCTGAACGCGGCGGCGAAACGCGGTATTCCGGTCTTTAACGCGCCTTTTTCTAATACCCGTTCCGTAGCGGAGCTGGTGATCGGCGAGCTGCTGCTGCTGCTGCGCGGCATTCCGGAAGCGAACGCCAAAGCGCACCGCGGCATCTGGAACAAACAGGCGGCGGGCTCTTATGAAGCGCGCGGCAAAAAGCTTGGCATCATCGGCTACGGCCACATCGGCACCCAGTTGGGCATCCTGGCGGAAGCGCTGGGCATGCATGTTTATTTCTACGACATTGAAAGCAAACTGCCGCTTGGTAACGCCACGCAGGTTCAGCATCTTTCCGATCTGCTGAACATGAGCGATGTGGTCAGCCTGCACGTGCCGGAAAACGCCTCAACGAAAAATATGATTGGCGCAGAACAGCTCTCGTTGATGAAGCCGGGCGCGCTGCTGATCAACGCCGCGCGCGGCACCGTGGTTGATATCCCGGCGCTGTGCGACGCGCTGTCGCGCAAGCACCTCGCGGGCGCGGCGATTGACGTTTTCCCGACGGAGCCTGCCACTAACAGCGATCCGTTCAACTCCCCCCTGTGCGAATTCGATAACGTTATTCTGACGCCGCACATCGGCGGCTCCACGCAGGAAGCGCAGGAGAACATCGGTCTCGAAGTCGCGGGCAAGCTGGTGAAATACTCCGACAACGGTTCAACGCTCTCTGCCGTTAACTTCCCGGAAGTTTCGCTGCCGCTGCACGGCGGCACGGTAAGCCGCCTGCTGCATATTCACGAAAACCGTCCTGGCGTGCTGACCGCTATCAACCAGATCTTCGCCGAGCAGGGCATTAACATTGCCGCCCAGTTCCTGCAAACCACGCCGCAGATGGGTTATGTGGTTATCGACATTGATGCCGAAGAAGATGTGGCGAACAAAGCGCTGCAGAGCATGAAGGCGATTGCAGGCACCATTCGCGCTCGTCTGCTGTACTGATAAAAGAGTCATAAAAAAGCCCGCTTCGGCGGGCTTTTTGTTGGGCGCTTACCATGTCCAGATCTTTTCAGGCGTGACGACGGCGGGCAGCGGGATATCCCATTCTTCAACGGGAAGCGAGGCCACCTGCTGGCAATCATGGGCGTAACCCACCGGCCACAGCTCATGGCTGCGCCAGTTTTGCAGTGTACGGTCGTAAAAGCCGCCGCCCATGCCAAGACGTTGCCCCTGTGCGTCAAAAGCGACCAGCGGCGTGACCAGCACATCCAGTTCGCTTAGCGGCAACACGTGGCGGACATCGAGCGGCGGCTCGTAAATTTTCAGACGATTCAGCATCAGTTCGCTGTGCGGAAAGTAGCGCAGAAAAAGCAGATTACCGGGACTGAAGGGGTGAAGCACAGGCAGGTAAACTTGCTTACCGGCGCGCCAGAGTCCTTCTATCAGCGGGCGGGTATCGAGTTCACCATCAAAAGAGAGAAACGCCGCTACGGTTTTCGCTTCCACTACGGGCGCATAAGCCATCATTCGGGCAGCAGCCTGTTGAGCAAATCGCGTTTGCTGTTCGGGCGTAATAGCACGGCGTAACTGACGGATTTCTTTGCGGATTTGTTGTCTGAGTTCGGGAGTAACTGGCCGTTGCGTCATGGTAGTAAAAGTGGGGAATCTCCGAGATGCCGCCGTAGGCTGTAACCCTTGAACCCGCGGTTCAAGGTGAATGCGTCGTCACGGTTTTCAGGCTTCTCGGACGAACCGAGCATGCTCACCAACCGTGGAGCGTCACATTCTGTTTTTTTGAAATATCGGCTCAGGGGACTGGCCCACTTGCGAACATCTCAGAGAAATTTTTTTCTTCACGGTCACTCTACCATAGTAGACCATAAAGTATTATTCAAACTTTGGTCCCGTTCTCTCACTTATGCGACCTTGCTCAAGCAATGCTTGCTCGATGGTCTGCTGGAGCATCCGAATACGCTGTTCCATGCTGGCTGCGTAATCACGGGTTTTGGTCTTTTCCTGAGCCAGCTCATAACAGACGTTCAACGCCGCGATGAAAACCAGTTGCTCAGTATTGGTGACTCTAGTGCGAACTTTCAGATCTTGCAACCGTTGATTCAGATCTTCCGCCGCCTGATTTAGTGCATCCCGCTGCTCTGGCGGACAATTCACCCGCAGTGAACGACCAAAAATTTGGATATCGACTGGTTGTGCAGACATTCCACCTTCCTGCTGTTGATTCACCTGCCGTTCGCGCCTTCCGGGGCGGCGAAGGGGCGACACTATAGCTACCCTGATAGGGAGATACAAGCCCTTTTCTGGTATCACCAGGGTCCAGAGTGGTAGCATACCATGAATATCCCCTCAACGACGATGAATGCGCATGTCTATACAGAACCAAATGCCTCGCTACGGCGAGCTCGGCCAGTTGCTTAACCAACAAGGCGTGGGGCTGACCCCTGCGGAAATGCACGGTCTCATCAGCGGAATGCTGTGCGGCGGCAACCAGGACAGCAGCTGGCAGCCGCTGCTGCATGACCTCACTAACGAGGGGTTGGCGTTTGGGCAGCAACTTGCGCAGGCGCTGCGCGAGATGCACGCCGCGACCAGCGACAACCTGGAGGATGACGGTTTTCTGTTTCAGCTTTATTTGCCGGAAGGCGACGACGTCAGCGTCTTCGACCGCGCCGACGCGCTGGCGGGCTGGGTGAATCATTTCCTGCTGGGGCTTGGCGTCACGCAGCCTAAGCTTGATAAGGTCGCCGGCGAAACGGGCGAAGCTATCGACGATCTGCGCAACATCGCGCAACTGGGCTACGACGAAGACGAAGACCAGGAAGAGCTGGAGATGTCGCTGGAGGAGATAATCGAATATGTGCGCGTAGCGGCGCTGCTGTGCCATGACACGTTTACGCGCAACGCGCCGACCGCGCCGGAAATCCGCAAGCCCACGCTACACTAAAATAAAAACGCAGCAGGAGGTGCAATGACACAGGTAGAGTTTCTCCGCCGTCGCCAGGCATTGCTGGCGAAGATGGCGCCCGCCAGCGCCGCGCTGATTTTCGCCGCGCCTGAGACGACGCGCAGCGCTGACAGCGAGTATCCGTATCGCCAGAACAGCGATTTTTGGTATTTCACCGGCTTTAACGAGCCGGAAGCGGTGCTGGTGCTTATCAAAAGCGATGACACCCATAACCACAGCGTGTTGTTTAACCGCGTGCGCGATAAAACCGCTGAAATCTGGTTTGGCCGCCGCCTGGGGCAGGAAGCGGCGCCGGAAAAACTGGCCGTAGACCGCGCGCTGGCGTTTGATGAGATTAATGAGCAACTCTATCAGCTGTTAAATGGCCTGGATGTGGTTTATCACGCCCAGGGGCAGTACGACTGGGCTGATAACATCGTGTTCGCCGCGCTGGAGAAACTGCGTCGCGGTTCGCGCCAGAACCTGGCGGCGCCCGCCACGCTTACCGACTGGCGTCCCTGGGTGCATGAAATGCGCCTGTTCAAATCGCCGGAAGAGATAGAAATCCTGCGCCGGGCAGGCGAAATCAGCGCGCTTGCGCATACGCGAGCGATGCAGGTCTGCCGCCCGGGCATGTTTGAATATCAGCTGGAAGGGGAAATTCATCATGAATTTAACCGCCACGGCGCGCGGTTTCCCTCCTACAACACCATCGTCGGCGGCGGCGAGAACGGCTGCATCCTGCACTACACTGAAAACGAAAGCGAATTGCGCGACGGCGATCTGGTGCTTATCGACGCGGGTTGTGAATATCAGGGCTACGCGGGCGATATCACCCGCACCTTCCCGGTGAACGGCAAATTTACCCCTGCCCAGCGCGCCATTTACGACATTGTGCTGGAATCGCTCGAAACCTCGCTGCGCCTGTTCCGCCCGGGAACGTCCATTCAGGAAGTGACCGGCGAAGTGACGCGCATTATGGTCAGCGGGCTGGTGAAGCTGGATATCCTGAAAGGCGAGGTGGATCAGCTGATTGCCGATAATGCCCATCGCGCTTTCTTCATGCATGGCCTGAGCCACTGGCTGGGGCTGGATGTGCATGATGTGGGCCACTACGGTCCGGACCGCTCGCGCACGCTCGAGCCTGGCATGGTGCTGACCGTTGAACCCGGGCTTTATATCGCGCCGGACGCCGACGTGCCGCCAGAGTACCGCGGCATCGGCATTCGCATCGAAGATGACATTCTCATCACTGAAAACGGCAATGAGAACCTTACCCACAGCGTAGTGAAATCCGCAGACGATATCGAAGCGCTGATGGCGGCGGCGCGTCAGGCATGAGCGTTATCATCATCGGCGGCGGCATGACCGGCGCGACGCTGGCGCTGGCGCTTTCGCACTTCACCCGCGGCGCGCTGCCGGTGCACCTGGTCGAGGCCAGCGCGCCGGAATCCGCCGCGCATCCGGGGTTTGACGCGCGCGCTATCGCCCTGGCGCACGGCACCTGCCAGCAGCTGGCGCGGTTTGGCGTCTGGCAGGCCATTGCCGATAAAGCGACGCCCATCAGCGTCGTGCACGTCAGCGACCGCGGCCATGCGGGCTTCGTGACGCTGGAAGCGAAAGAGTATGACATCGCCGCGCTGGGGCAGGTGGTGGAGTTACACGATGTTGGGCAGCGGTTGTTCAGTATGCTGCGTAAAGCGCCTGGCGTGCAGCTGCATTGCCCTGAGCGTGTGGCAAGCTTCACGCGAAGCGAAGAGGGCGTGAGCGTGCAGCTTGAGAACGGCGCAACGCTTTCCGGCAGTCTGCTGGTGGCCGCGGACGGTACGCGTTCGCCGCTGGGCGCGCAGTGCGGCATCACCTGGCGCCAGCAGCCTTACCATCAACTGGCGGTTATTGCCAACGTGACCACCTCGCAGCCGCACGACGGCCGCGCCTTTGAGCGTTTTACTGAATATGGTCCGCTCGCGATGCTGCCGATGTCGCAGGGGCGCAGCTCGCTGGTGTGGTGCCATCCGCTGGAAAAAGAGGCGGAAGTCATGGCATGGGATGACGCGCGTTTTTGCCATGAGTTGCAAAAGGCGTTTGGCTGGCGGCTCGGGCGCATTACCCATGCTGGCGCGCGCAGCGCTTACCCGCTCTCGCTTACCCGCTCCTCGCAGGCTATCTCTCATCGCGCCGTGCTGGTCGGCAACGCCGCTCAGACGCTGCATCCCATCGCCGGGCAAGGGTTTAACCTCGGGTTGCGCGATGTGATGACGCTTGCCGAAACGCTCGCCCAGGCGCATGAACGGCAGCAGGATATCGGCAGCTATCCCGTGCTGGCGGCTTATCAACACCGCCGTCGACAGGACAGAGCCGCCACCATCGGCGTTACCGATGGGCTGGTGCATGTTTTTGCCAACCGTTGGGCGCCGCTGGTCGTAGGGCGTAATCTGGGCCTGATGGCGATGGAACTATTTACCCCGGCGCGTGATGCGCTGGCGCAACGCACCCTTGGCTGGGTTGCGCGTTAAAGGAGAAGAATGTGCAAAGCGTAGATGTGGCGATTGTAGGCGGCGGCATGGTGGGGTTGGCGGTAGCCTGCGGACTGGAAGGCTGCGGCCTGCGCGTGGCGGTGCTGGAGCATCAGCCGCCGCAGCCCGTGGCCGCCGATGCGCCGCCTTCGCTGCGCGTCTCCGCCATCAATGCCGCCAGTGAAAAGTTACTGGAGAAGCTGGGCGTATGGCGCGATATCCTGAAAATGCGCGCCAGCGCCTATCATGGCATGGAAGTGTGGGAGAAAGACAGCTTCGGGCGCATCGCCTTTGAGGATAAGGGGTACGGTTATACGCACCTCGGTCATATCATCGAAAACAACGTCATTCATCAGGCGCTGTGGAACAAGGCGCAGCAGGGCAAAGACATTACGCTGATGGCCCCTGCCGAACTGCAGCAGGTGGCGTGGGGCGAGAACGAGGCGTTTCTGACGCTGAAAGACGGCAATATGCTCACTGCAAGGCTGGTGGTGGGCGCCGACGGCGCCAACTCCTGGCTGCGCGATAAAGCGGACATTCCGCTGACGTTCTGGGATTACGAACACTCCGCGCTGGTGGCGACCATCCGCACCGAGGAGCCGCACGGCGCAGTCGCGCGCCAGGCGTTCCATGGCGACGGCATTCTTGCTTTTCTGCCGCTTAGCGATCCGCACCTGTGCTCCATCGTCTGGTCGCTGCCGCCGCTTGAAGCGCAGCGCATGCAGCAGGCCAGTGAAGACGAGTTTAACCAGGCGCTGTGCGTGGCCTTTGATAACCGCCTGGGGCTGACGAAGGTGGAAGGCGAGCGGCAGGTCTTTCCGCTGACCGGCCGTTACGCACGGCAGTTCGCCGCGCACCGGCTGGCGCTGGTGGGCGACGCCGCGCATACCATTCACCCGCTTGCCGGCCAGGGCGTTAACCTTGGTTTTATGGATGCGGCGGAGTTGATAGCCGAATTGCGTCGTCTGTTCGCGCAGGGCAAAGATATCGGTCAGCACCTTTATCTTCGTCGCTACGAGCGTAGCCGCAAGCACAGCGCGGCAGTCATGCTCGCCAGCATGCAGGGCTTTCGCGAACTGTTTGCCGGCAACAATCCGGCGAAAAAGCTGCTGCGTGATGTGAGTCTGAAACTCGCCGATTCGCTCCCCGGCGTTAAACCGCAACTGCTGCGCCAGGCGATGGGCCTTCACGATCTGCCGGAGTGGTTACGTTAACTGCGTCACACTTCTCTTTTCAACGGACGGAAAGAGGAGTGTTCACTCATTTGAAATATTCTAATTTCACCGCTTTTTTCGGATTAGTTTTTCTCATCACACGTTTTTTCTCTTAAGGCAATTTTTGCGCTGATTTGGTTGTTATTGCTGGGCAATAACGAAAAGCTCAGGATTAAAATCTGCTTTATCCGCTCTGTTTCGTTAGTAGATAGTTAAAAGCGCTGTGGCGCAGCTTTCCCATTTTGGTCATAAGCTAATGTGATGACTTAACTCACCTTATGGTTTACGCGCCATTTCGGTGATAACGTCAGGCGAAAGGTAACGTTTGCGTCGACGCCGGGATCGGTGTCGGCGACAGATGGCGGGCGCGGCAGTCAGAGGCCCAAAACCATCACCGACCCGGCAGAAAAACGAGGAAAAGATGGCCCAACAGACCCCTTTGTATGAGCAGCATGTTCAGTGTGGCGCACGTATGGTGGATTTTCACGGCTGGATGATGCCGCTGCACTACGGCTCGCAGATCGATGAGCACCACGCCGTGCGTAACGACGCGGGCATGTTTGATGTCTCGCACATGACCATCGTCGACCTGCGCGGCGAGCGCACCCGGGAATTTTTGCGCTACCTGCTGGCGAACGACGTCGCCAAACTCACCCAGCCTGGCAAGGCGCTTTACACCGCCATGCTTACCGCCTCCGCAGGCGTCATTGACGACCTGATTGTCTATTTCCTCGCTGAAGACTATTTCCGCCTCGTGGTTAACTCCGCCACCCGTGAAAAGGACCTTGCGTGGATTAACGAACATGCGGAGCCGTTCGCCGTTTCCGTTACGGTGCGCGACGACCTGTCGCTTATCGCGGTGCAGGGCCCGAACGCGCAGCAGAAAGCCGCCGCGCTCTTTAACGAAGCGCAGCGCAAAGCGGTCGCGGGCATGAAACCGTTTTTTGGCGTTCAGGCGGACGAGCTGTTTATCGCCACCACCGGTTACACCGGCGAAGCGGGTTATGAAATCGCCATGCCGAACGAGAACGCTGCAGGCTTCTGGGCGCAGCTGGTGGAAGCGGGCGTAAAACCCTGCGGTCTGGGCGCGCGCGACACGCTGCGTCTGGAGGCGGGCATGAATTTATATGGTCAGGAGATGGACGAGGGCGTATCGCCGCTCGCGGCCAATATGGGCTGGACCATCGCCTGGCAGCCGCAGGAGCGTGACTTCATCGGTCGCGAAGCGCTTGAAGCGCAGCGGGAGCAGGGGACCGAACAACTGGTCGGCCTCGTGATGAAAGAAAAAGGCGTATTGCGCGGCGGGCAGCCTGTTCACTTTACCGATGAGCTGGGCCGCGTGCGCGAAGGCGTCATCACCAGCGGTTCTTTCTCCCCAACGCTTGGCTACAGCATCGCGCTGGCGCGCGTGCCCGCCGGGATTGGCGATACCGCCATTGTGCAGATCCGCAACCGCGAAATGCCTGTCCACGTCACTAAACCGATTTTTGTCCGCGCCGGTAAGCCGGTCGCCCAATAAGTTTTGCTATCTGGAGAATAAGCATGAGCAATGTGCCGAATGAACTGAAGTACAGCAAAGAACACGAATGGCTGCGTAAGGAAGCGGATGGCACTTACACCGTCGGCATTACCGAACACGCGCAGGAACTGCTTGGCGACATGGTATTTGTGGACCTGCCGGAAGTGGGCGCGACCGTGGCGGCGGGCGATGATTGCGCCGTCGCGGAGTCGGTTAAAGCGGCTTCTGACATCTACGCCCCGGTGAGCGGCGAGATCGTTGCGGTGAACGACGCGCTGAGCGATTCCCCGGAGCTGGTGAACAGCGCGCCGTACGGCGAAGGCTGGATCTTTAAGATCAAAGCCAGCGACGAAAGCGAAGTAGCGGCGCTGCTGGACGCGGCGGCTTACGACGCGCTGCTGGAAGACGAATAATTTCAGCTCGCTTCCCGTACGGACGAAGAAAAAGGGATAAGCGCAGGCTTATCCCGCTCCTTCAGCGAGCAACAAGAACACCCATCGCATTAATTTGCTTCACTGCACGTTTCAGGAAATATCGCCCATGACCCAGACCCTGAGCCAGCTGGAAAACCGCGAAGCCTTTATCGAACGCCACATCGGCCCCTCTGCTTCGCAACAGCAGGAGATGCTGCGCACCGTTGGCGCGGACTCGCTGAATGCGCTGACCGCGCAAATCGTTCCCGCCGACATCCAACTGACCGCGCCGCCGTTTATCGGCGAAGCCGCCACCGAGTTCGCCGCGCTGGTGGAGCTGAAAGCCATCGCCAGCCGCAACAAGCGTTTTAAAAGCTATATCGGGATGGGCTATACCGCCGTTCATACGCCGCCGGTCATCCTGCGCAATATGCTGGAGAACCCGGGCTGGTACACCGCCTATACCCCTTACCAGCCGGAAGTGTCGCAGGGACGTCTTGAAGCGCTGCTGAATTTCCAGCAGGTTACGCTGGATCTCACCGGGCTCGATATTGCCTCCGCCTCACTGCTCGACGAAGCGACCGCTGCAGCCGAAGCGATGGCGATGGCTAAGCGCGTCAGCAAGCTTAAAGGCGCCAACCGCTTCTTCGTGGCGCAGGATATTCATCCGCAGACGCTGGACGTGGTGCGCACCCGCGCGGAAACGTTCGGCTTTGAGGTTATCGTCGATGAGCCAGGCAAGGCGCTGGATCATCAGGATATTTTCGGCGTGCTGCTGCAACAGGTGGGCACCACTGGTGAAGTGCATGATTACGGCCCGCTGATTGAAAAACTGAAAGCGCGCAATGTGATTGTCAGCGTGGCGGCGGATTTTATGGCGCTGGTGCTGCTTACGGCGCCGGGCAAACAGGGCGCCGATATTGTGTTCGGCTCCGCCCAGCGTTTCGGCGTGCCGATGGGCTACGGCGGCCCGCACGCGGCGTTCTTCGCGGCGAAAGACGAATTTAAGCGTTCTATGCCAGGCCGCATCATCGGCGTTTCCAAAGACGCGGCGGGCAACACCGCGCTGCGCATGGCGATGCAGACCCGCGAGCAGCATATCCGCCGTGAAAAAGCGAACTCCAACATCTGTACTTCACAGGTGCTGCTTGCCAACATCGCGAGCCTTTACGCCGTTTTCCACGGACCGAAGGGCCTCAAGCGCATCGCCAGCCGCATTCACCGCTTCACCGATATTCTGGCGGCAGGGCTGCAGCATAAAGGGCTGAAGCTGCGTCATAGCACCTGGTTCGACACGCTGTGCGTGGAAGTGGCCGATAAAGCCGCCGTGCTGGCGCGCGCGCAGGCCGCCGAGGTTAACCTTCGCAGCGACATTCTGAACGCCGTGGGCGTTACGCTTGATGAAACCACCACTCGCGAAGATGTGCTGCGTCTGTTCAGCGTGCTGCTTGGCGACAACCACGGTCTGGATATCGACGCGCTGGATAAAGACGTGGCGCTCGACAGCCGCTCCATCCCGCAGGCGATGCTGCGCGAAGACGACATCCTCACCCATCCGGTCTTTAATCGCTACCACAGCGAAACCGAGATGATGCGCTACATGCATTCGCTCGAGCGTAAAGATCTGGCGCTGAACCAGGCGATGATCCCGCTGGGTTCCTGCACCATGAAGCTGAACGCCGCGGCGGAAATGATTCCCATCACCTGGCCGGAGTTCGCCGAACTGCATCCGTTCTGCCCGGCGGAGCAGGCCGAAGGCTACCATATGATGATTGGCCAGCTTTCCGAGTGGCTGGTGAAGCTGACGGGCTACGACGCGCTGTGCATGCAGCCGAACTCCGGCGCGCAGGGGGAATACGCCGGCCTGCTGGCGATTCGCCATTATCATGAAAGCCGCAACGAAGGCGCGCGCGATATTTGTCTTATCCCGAGCTCCGCGCACGGCACCAACCCGGCTTCCGCACAGATGGCGGGAATGGAAGTGGTGGTCGTGGCTTGCGACAAGCAGGGCAATATCGACCTTGCCGATCTGCGCGAGAAGGCGGAGCAGGCGGGCGATAAACTCTCCTGCATCATGGTCACTTACCCGTCCACGCACGGCGTGTATGAAGAGACTATCCGTGAAGTATGCGAAATCGTTCATCAGTATGGCGGCCAGGTTTATCTCGACGGCGCGAACATGAACGCCCAGGTGGGCATCACGTCACCGGGCCATATCGGCGCGGACGTTTCCCACCTCAACCTGCATAAAACCTTCTGCATTCCGCACGGCGGCGGCGGGCCGGGCATGGGGCCGATTGGCGTGAAAGCGCACCTGGCGCCGTTCGTGCCGGGCCACAGCGTGGTGCAGATTGAAGGAATGCTGACCCGCCAGGGCGCGGTTTCCGCCGCGCCTTTCGGCAGCGCCTCAATTCTGCCTATCAGCTGGATGTATATTCGCATGATGGGGTCTGAAGGGCTGAAGCAGGCGAGCCAGGTGGCGATTCTGAACGCCAACTACATCGCCACGCGCCTGAAATCGGCTTATCCGGTGCTTTATACCGGGCGCGAGGGGCATGTGGCGCACGAGTGTATTCTCGACATCCGTCCGCTTAAAGAAGAGACCGGCATCAGCGAGCTGGATATCGCCAAACGTCTTATCGATTACGGCTTCCACGCGCCGACGATGTCTTTCCCGGTGGCGGGCACGCTGATGGTGGAGCCGACGGAATCAGAAAGCAAAGCTGAGCTGGACCGCTTTATCGACGCGATGCTGGCTATCCGCATGGAGATTGACCGCGTGGCGAAAGGGGAGTGGCCGGCGGACGATAACCCGCTGGTTAACGCGCCGCACGTTCAGCACGAGCTGGTGGAAGAGTGGGCGCATCCCTATAGCCGTGAACGGGCGGCTTTCCCGGCAGGCTTTGGCAACAAATACTGGCCGACGGTTAAACGTCTGGACGACGTTTACGGCGACCGTAACCTGTTCTGCTCCTGCGTGCCGATGAGCGAATACCAGTAATTCCGGCAAGAGGATGACGAAGGGCGCTGCGGCGCCCTTTTTTATTCGAAAGCGATAAATTCAGCGGGTGCCGCGCGGGTCAGCCAGACGCCGTTATCCGCCTGATGAAACGCGTAGCCTTGCTGATGCATATCGCTGGCGTTGATTTTCAGCACAACCGGTTTGCCGTGCCGCACGCCAACAGCGACGGCGGTCGCTTCATCGCCTGAAAGGTGCACGTAATGACGCGAACCGGCCACCAGCCCCTGCTGGCGAATGCTTTCAAGAAAACGGGTGGCGGTGCCGTGGTAAAGCGTCCCGGGAGGCGTTTTTTCCTCCCACTGGATAGCTACCTGTTTTGTAGAGTGGCCCTGCACGGCGCGAATGTGTAGTTTGTCAGCAGTTAACGCAAAGCGTTTTTTGTCGTTATCCTGCACCACCGCCTCAATCAGCTCGGGCGTAAGATGCTTGCCCGCTTTAGCGGCGCGCATTATCAGTTCATCCACCGAAGCCCAGCCTTCGGTATCCAGTTGCAAACCGATGGACTCGGGCTGGTGGCGCAAAACGTAGCTTAAAAATTTGCTGATGTCGGCGTGTGATTTCATCGCTTTACCTGTGTCTGTTTTCCTGCACTCAAGCCTTATGGCTGCGGCGCTGCTCTTAATAAAAGCATCGCCGATACGTCCCCAAATAAAAAGGAGAAAAGCATGTCTGTTGCACTTATCACCGGCGCCAGCCGCGGCATTGGCCGGGCCACGGCGCTATTGCTGGCCGCGCAGGGCTATAAGGTTGTGGTGAATTACCATAAAAACGCGCAGGCGGCGCAGGAGGTGGTAGAGGCCATCCACGCGAAAGGCGGCGAGGCGCTGGCGGTGCAGGCGGATATTGCGGACGAGGCGCAGGTCATGGCGATGTTTGCGCAGATAGATGCGCTTAACCAGCCGCTCGGCGCGCTGGTGAATAACGCGGGCATTCTTTTCACGCAGTGCCGCGTTGAGGAGCTTACCGCTGAGCGGATTAACAACGTGCTGATGACCAACGTCACCGGCTACTTTCTCTGCTGTCGCGAAGCGGTAAAGCGCATGGCGCATCACCACGGCGGCAAAGGCGGAGCTATTGTTAACGTTTCGTCGGCGGCCTCAAGGCTTGGCGCGCCCGGCGAATATGTTGATTACGCGGCGTCTAAAGGGGCGGTGGATACGCTTACTACCGGGCTTGCGCTGGAGGTCGCGGGGCAGGGCATCCGCGTAAACTGCGTGCGGCCGGGACTCATTTATACCGAAATGCACGCTTGCGGCGGCGAGCCGGGACGGGTGGACAGAGTAAAATCAAGCCTGCCAATGCAGCGCGGCGGCCAGCCGGAAGAAGTGGCGGAGGCCATTGCCTGGTTGCTTAGCGAGAAAGCCTCTTACGTGACAGGAAGCTTTATTGAACTGGCGGGCGGGAAGTAGGCGGAATTGAGCGTTCGCGGAGCTATGGCGGCGCTTCGCTCACTCGCTTCACAGGGAATAAACCCACAGAGTGGGTAAACGTTGTATCGCTGTCCAGCATACTGAATAAGCGACAGTCGTCTCTCTCCCGATGGGGAGAGAGACGCGCGAAAGTCAGAGTTTTTCGCCGTTGCTGGCGATGACTTCTTTGTACCAGTTGAAGCTTTTTTTACGTGCGCGTGACATATCGCCCGTGCCGTCATCGTGTTTGTTCACATAGATAAAGCCGTAGCGCTTGCTGTACTGACCGGTGGTAAACGACACGCAGTCGATGCAGCCCCACGGGGTATAGCCCATCAGATTAACGCCGTCGTATGTCACCGCTTTTATCATCTCGGCAATGTGGGCGCGCAGGTAATCGATACGGTAATCGTCATTGATGCTGCCGTCCGCTTCCACTTTATCGTAAGCGCCAAAGCCGTTCTCAACGATAAACAGCGGCTTCTGGTAGCGCTCGTAGAGCTCACACAGCGCGTAGCGCAGGCCCACCGGGTCAATCTGCCAGCCCCAGTCGGAGGCCTTCACGTGCGGGTTCGGCACGCTGCCCTGGAAACCGGTCAGCGCGTCGCCGCTGCCGCCTTCAGCTTTTACCGCGTTGGTCATGTAATAGCTAAAGCCCAGGTAGTCGCAGCAGCCTTCGCGCAGGATCTGCTCGTCGCCTGCCTCCATTTTGATGTTGAAGCCGCGGCGCTCCCATTCGTTCAGCACGTAGGAAGGGTAATAACCGCGCAACTGCACGTCAGTAAAGACATAGCGCTCGCGCATGGACTCCTGAGCATACATCACATCTTCCGGCTTACAGGAGAAGGGATAGAGCGGCACCATCGCCAGCATGCAGCCGATCTGCATCTGCGGGTTAATGCGATGGCCGATTTTCACCGCCATGGCGCTGGCCACGAACTGGTGATGCAGCACCTGATACATCGTCTCTTCGGGGTTGTCGTGTTCGGTATAGACCACGCCGGAGCAGCAGTAGCCGAACAGCGGCGCTCGCCAGTTACGCTGGTTGTTGATTTCGTTAAAGGTCATCCAGTATTTGACCTTATTCTTGTAGCGCTCGAACACCACTTCGGCGAAGCGAACAAAGAAATCGACGACTTTACGGTTGGTCCAGCCGCCGTACTGCTGCACCAGATGCAGCGGCATTTCGAAGTGAGAAAGGGTGATAACGGGTTCGATGTTATATTTCAGCAGTTCATCAAACACCGCGTCATAAAATTTCAGCCCCTCTTCGTTCGGCTCGGCTTCGTCGCCTTTCGGGAAGATACGCGTCCAGGCGATGGAGGTGCGGAAACATTTAAAGCCCATCTCGGCGAAGAGCCTGATGTCTTCTTTGTAATGGCTGTAGAAGTCGACCGCTTCATGGTTCGGGTAGTATTTCCCTGGCACGACGGACTCGGTAATTTCACGCGGAACGCCGTGCGCGCCGCCGGTCAGCACGTCGCAAATGCTGGGACCTTTGCCGCCCTGGTTCCAGCCGCCTTCAACCTGATGCGCGGCGACCGCGCCGCCCCAAAGGAACTCTTTCGGAAGTGTCAGTTGCTTCATTTCATTCATCTCTTCGTTATTCGATAAACCGATCAAAGACAATAAATCGCGCAGAGCCAATTAACGTTTAATGCGAGTCTAACAAAGGGAATTGTAAAGTCACGATATAACAAATAGTGGATAACGTGACTTGTTACAAATGAAAAACAGCCTGTTTTTTTACGCCAGTTTTTTCGCCATTTTTCGGCCCAGCGTCTCGAGAATATAAATTACCGGCACCTGCGTGGTAATATCATACACGCCGGCAATGCGGGTTTGCGGCACGTGCCAGGAGAGGTTGAAATCGGCAAGCTTTGCCAGCGACGAGTTGTCGTGGCTGGTAATAGAGAGCACCTTGCAGCGGTGAAGGCTGAACTGGCTGGCGAAACGCAGGATCTCCGCAGTTTCGCCGGAAACGGAAAGGACGATAGCCAGCGCATTTTTGGCCATGTCATTGGTGACGGGGAAATAAGGGTCGTCAATATGGTTGCTAAATTTCCCGACGTTGGAGAAAAAGCGCGCGCCATATTTCGCCAGAGCGCCAGAGGTACCCGCACCGACAAAAATAACGCGCTCAGAAGAGAGAATAATATCGACCGCGCGGTCGAGCAGATTATCGAATTCCTCATTATTAACGCTTCTGAAAAAACTGATGATTTCGCTGGCGCCGAAATTAGTCTGCTGAGGTTCGTTCTGTTCTAAATATAATTTAAAGCGTACGCGAAATTCGGAATAGCCTTCGCAGTTAAGCTTGCGGCAAAAGCGCAGCACCGTGGTCGTGGAGACGCCAGCCGCGTCCGCCAGCTCGCGAATGGTCATATACATCACTTTGTCGCGGTTTTTGATGACAAAGTTATAAACCCCCATCTCCAGATTATTGAGGCTGGCGATAGCGGAGTGGGTAAACATCGTCACGTGCGGGGCTTCCTTCGCGTAATGGCTGACAGCAGCATCTGCTCAACATATATCTTATGCTGCCATAAATCCCCACCGGGCGCGCCATTCTTTCGTTTGCGGATGCATAACCCGCGGCTGACGCTTATGATGCTTTTTTGCTTTTCGCCTGAGGAGAGACTGTTGCAAAACGACATTACCTTTTTCGCCCGCTTTGAGCCGGATATTCTGGCCGGGCGTAAAACCATCACGATCCGCGATGCAGCCGAATCGCATTTCCAACCAGGCCAGCGCCTGCGCACCGGACGCTATGAAGATAATGGCTATTTCTGCACGCTTGAAGTTATCAGCGCCACGCCAGTCGCGCTTAACGAGCTGAACGACGAGCATGCGCGCCAGGAAAATATGACGCTCGCTGAACTCCGGCAGGTGATAGCAGAGATATACCCTGGTCTGAACGAACTCTATGTGATTGCTTTTAAGCGGATTTCATAGCACAGCTGTAAGCTCTGAATCTGCTTTAAAGGTGCGATGCCTAAAGCGAAGCGGCGCGTTTACGACAGGTAACAGATTTATTTTAGCTAACAGGTGTTCACTGAAATCATTCTCAGTTAGGCTATGCATGTCGTCTGTTTTTTGACACCTCTGTCGGAGCTTCACTATGGTTCGCAAGCCGCTCATTGCTCAGGGATATTCGCTGGCTGAGGAAATAGCCAACAGCATCAGCCACGGCATTGGGCTGGTATTTGGCATCGTCGGTCTGGTATTGCTGCTCGTGCAGGCGGCTGACACCAATGCCAGCGCCGTGGCCATCACCAGCTATAGCCTTTATGGCGGCAGCATGATCCTGCTGTTTCTCGCCTCCACGCTTTACCATGCTATTCCTCATGCCAGGGCTAAGGTCTGGCTGAAGAAATTCGACCACTGCGCTATTTATCTGTTGATAGCAGGCACGTATACGCCGTTTTTGCTGGTAGGGCTTAACTCGCCGCTGGCGAAGGGGCTCATGATTGTAATCTGGAGCCTGGCGCTGCTGGGAATTCTTTTTAAGCTCACCATCGCGCACCGCTTTAAGGTCCTGTCGCTGGCGACCTATCTGACGATGGGCTGGCTTTCCTTAGTGGTGATTTATCAAATGGCGGTAAAACTGGCGGCGGGCAGCGTGACGCTGCTGGCGGTGGGCGGCGTGGTTTATACCCTCGGTGTGATTTTCTACGTTTGTAAACGCATCCCTTATAACCACGCCATCTGGCACGGCTTTGTGCTGGGCGGCAGCGTCTGCCACTTCCTCGCTATTTATCTCTATATCAAATAACGCTAACCCCCTCGCGTGGGCGAGGGGGCTTCAGACTCAGGCTTCTTCCAGCGAATAAGGCAGCGGTTCGATAGCCAGCGTATGGCTGCTCTCGTCGCGAACGCGGAATACGCTGCCGCTTTCCATGTCGTTATTCATCACTGCCTGCACCAGCAAACGGCCGTCGTCGAGTTGCACTGCTGCCAGCACAGTCCCGGTGCGACGCCAGTTTTCGCCCATCTGCAGCTCAAGGTCTTCGCCCGCCTGCGGCACGCGGCTCGCTTTGCCCGCCAGATACCACAGCGCGCGCTTGTTAGCGCCGCGGAATTTTGCCCGCGCCACCATCTCCTGACCGGTATAGCAGCCTTTCTTAAAGCTGATGCCGCCCAGCGCCTGGATATTGGTCGCTTGCGGAATAAACTGCGCGCTGTTGGCGTCGTCAATCACCGGATACCCGGCTTCAATATCCAGCGCCAGCCATTGTTGACTGGCGTTGAGCTGCGCTTCGCCGCGCAGCTTTTCCGTAATATCGCTGGCGGTGGTTTTATCCGTTACCAGCAGAAAACGCTCGGCCGGCAGGTTGAACCACAGCAGCGTGGTAGCCCCTTCGCGCACGACCTGATTTTGTTCATCCGGCAGGACGCTAAAAAGGTTAGCCAGCGCTGCACGCGCCTGAAAACCCGCCACGCCCAACAGCACCGCTTCCTTATCTTCGGCGATAGCCACTTTGGAGAACACCGCGTATTTTTTCAGCTGCGCCAGTTGATTATCCTGCACGCTGCGGCGAACAATCCAGGCGAACCCTTCGCCATGGCGAAACAGGCGCAGGTTGCTCCACATTTTGCCCTTTGCGTCGCAGTGCGCCGCCAGCAAGTGTTGGTTTTCAGCCAGGTGGGCCACGTCCGCCGTCACCTGACCTTGCAGATACTTTTCGCTGTCGGCGCCAGTGAGGGTTGAGAGCGCCCAGTCATCCAGAGAGATAAGCGTCAGCGGCAGGCGCGCTGCGGCGGCGGGCTGACGCGGAGGAAATGGAGTGAATGCCATAACAATAAAGTCCCAGGTTGCTTACGCGAAATTACGTTCACGCTAGAGGTGCGATAACCACATATTGTTAAAGAGGCTGCGGACAATGCAAGTCTTTTGATATCCCCTTTCGTGCGCTTAAAGAAGAAGAGGGAGATGCCTCGCAGCAAAAGTAAATTGTTGCGCAAGGAAATTATTTTCCTGGATAACGCTTCGCAATTCGCAACATTCCTGTCAAAGGCGGAGAAAAAAAGCGGTACACTAGCAGCCGTCTTCTAAAAGCGGTTAAGCGGGAATATGCACATGGACATCAATAACAAAGCCCGAATCCACTGGGCATGCCGTCGCGGTATGCGCGAACTTGATATCTCTATCATGCCGTTCTTCGAGTATGAATATGACACGCTGAGCGATGAGGATAAGCGGCTGTTTATCCGTCTTCTTGAATGCGACGATCCTGATTTATTTAACTGGCTGATGAACCACGGCAAGCCTGCGGATGCGGAATTAGCGCGGATGGTGCAGTTAATCCAGACACGGAATCAGGAACGTGGTCCTGTGGCAATCTGATTTACGCGTCTCGTGGCGAGCGCAGTGGCTTTCGCTGCTACTCCACGGCCTTGTTGCCGCAGCGATTTTGCTGTTGCCCTGGCCGCTGAGCTATATGCCGGTCTGGCTGCTGTTGCTCTCGCTGGTGGTATTTGACTGCGTGCGCAGCCAGCGGCGCATTAACGCCTGTCAGGGCGAGGTGAAGCTCACTGCCGATTATCGCCTGCGCTGGCAAGGAGTAGAGTGGGAAATCGGCGATTCGCCATGGATGCTCAACAGCGGCATGATGCTGCGTTTGCGGGATGAACAAACTGCGCGTCGCCAGCATCTGTGGCTGGCGGCAGACAGCATGACGGAAGGCGAGTGGCGCGATTTACGGCGCTTAATGCTGCAACGCCCGGGCCACCCTTGCTCCTGAAACGGTCTCAGGCGAACTGTTCAGCCATTTCGCCCAGAATTTGCTCGCACCAGTTTTCGATGCGGCTTTCGCTTAAGTCATACTGGTTCGTTTCATCCAGCGCCAGGCCGACGAACAGCTGGCCTTCGGCAATTACCGGCTTATTGCTGGTAAACTCATACCCTTCGGTAGGCCAGTAGCCGATAAACTTAACGCCTTTCGGGGCGAGTTTATCGTGCAGCATGCCGAGGGCGTCCAGGAACCATTCGCCATACCCCAGTTGGTCGCCCATACCGTAAAGCGCCACGATTTTGCCCTCAAGGGCGAGGCTGTCGAGCCGATCCCAGACGGCTTCCCAGTCTTCCTGAAGTTCGCCGAAATCCCAGGTAGGAATGCCGAGGATCAGCACGTCATACTGCTCCATCAACGTGGGCGAGTCATCTTTAAGGTTATGCAGCGTTACCAGCTCAGGGCCAATAATATCGCGTATTTTTTCAGCCGCCATTTCGGTGTAGCAGGTGCTGGAACCATAAAAAAGACCAATGTTCATAGCGGTAACTTCTCATTTCTTCATCTGCAGAGGCGCCAGTGTACCAGATCCCGTCTGCTATCAGGCATAATGGCGCGACCCAGGCGAAAGGCGGAAAAGCGATGGAACAAGATTTAGCTCGTATAGAACAGTTTCTCGACGCGCTCTGGCTTGAGAAAAATCTCGCCCAGAACAGCCTGAGCGCCTACCGGCGAGACCTGACCATGGTAGCGCAGTGGCTGCATCACCGGGGGTTGACGTTGCTGACCGCCCAGCGTGACGATCTGCAGGCGCTGCTTGCCGAAAGGGTGGAAGGCGGCTATAAAGCGACCAGCTCCGCCAGGATGCTGAGCGCTATGCGCCGTCTTTTCCAGCATCTTTACCGTGAAAAAGCGCGTGCGGATGACCCAAGCGCCATGCTCGCCTCGCCCAAACTGCCGCAGCGGTTGCCTAAAGATCTCAGCGAGGCGCAGGTTGAACGCCTGCTGCAGGCGCCGGTGGTGGATCAGCCGATTGAACTACGTGATAAAGCAATGCTCGAAGTGCTGTACGCCACCGGGCTTCGCGTGTCGGAGCTGGTGGGGCTGACCATGAGCGATGTTAGCCTTCGCCAGGGCGTGGTGCGGGTTATCGGCAAGGGCAATAAAGAGCGGCTGGTGCCGCTTGGCGAAGAGGCAGTCTACTGGCTTGAACAGTATCTGGCGCATGGGCGCCCCTGGTTGCTGAACGGTCAGTCGCTGGATGTGCTTTTTCCCAGCAGCCGCGCCCAGCAAATGACGCGCCAGACCTTCTGGCATCGCATCAAGCATTATGCTCAACTGGCCGGTATCGACAGCGAAAAATTATCGCCGCACGTTTTACGTCATGCTTTTGCCACGCATCTGCTCAACCACGGCGCGGATTTGCGCGTAGTGCAGATGCTGCTGGGGCACAGCGACCTTTCCACCACGCAGATTTACACTCATGTGGCGACGGAACGGCTGCGGCAACTTCATCAACAGCACCACCCGCGGGCGTGAGTGCGATATCCAAGGATCGATTATGAAAAAACAGGTTTTACTGCTCTCTTTTCTGGCGGCGACGCTTTCCAGCTTCGCGCATGCCGATGACGCCGTTATCCGGCAGTCGCTGGCGAAGCTTGGCGTACAGGGAGCGGAAATCCAGCCCTCTTCGCTGCCGGGCATGAAAACCGTGCTGACGGAAAGCGGCGTGCTTTACGTGACTGAAGACGGCAAGCAGATGATCCAGGGGCCGCTTTATGACGTCAGCGGCGCGCAGCCGGTTAATGTCACCAACCAGCTGCTGCTTGGCAAGCTCAATGCGCTTGAAAAAGAGATGATCGTTTATAAAGCGCCCCAGCAGCAGCATGTGATTACCGTCTTTACCGATATCACCTGCGGCTACTGCCACAAGCTGCATGAAGAGATGAAAGACTACAACGCGCTGGGTATCACCGTGCGTTATCTCGCTTTCCCGCGCCAGGGGCTGCAAAGCCAGGCGGAAAAAGATATGCAGGCTATCTGGTGCGCCAAAGATCGCAATAAAGCCTTTGATAACGCAATGAACGGCGGGCAGACGGCCCCGGCCAGCTGCGATATGAACATCGCTAAACATTACTCGCTGGGCGTGCAGTTTGGCGTTCAGGGTACGCCCGCGATTGTGCTGAGCAACGGTTACGTTGTGCCGGGCTACCAGGGGCCGAAAGAGATGAAAGCTTTCCTGAATGAACATGATAAGCCGTTAAAGGCAGGTGGGCAGTAACGGGTGAAACAACAAACGCAACTTCGTCGTCGGGCCGTGGATGAATCCGCGCAGTTGCCCGATGATTTACCGCCATTGCTGAAGCGGCTTTATGCCAGCCGCGGAGTGAAGAACGCCGAAGAGCTGGAGCGCAGCGTTAAAGGCATGCTGCCCTGGCAGAAGCTTGGCGGCATTCAGCAGGCGGTGGAAATGCTGCATAACGCGTTTCGCGAAGGATTGCGAATTATGATCGTGGGCGATTTCGATGCCGACGGCGCCACCAGCACGGCGTTAAGCGTGCTGGCGCTGCGCGCGCTCGGCGGCGGGAATGTCGCCTATCTGGTGCCCAATCGTTTTGACGATGGTTATGGGCTGAGCCCTGAAGTGGTCGATCAGGCGCACGCTCGCGGCGCGCAAATGATCATGACCGTAGACAACGGGATCTCCTCTCACGCAGGCGTGAGCCGCGCCCATGAGTTAGGGATCCCGGTGCTGGTGACCGATCACCACCTGCCAGGCGAAACGCTGCCAGAGGCGGATGCGCTGGTTAACCCGAACCTGGCGTACTGCGAGTTTCCATCTAAATCGCTGGCAGGCGTCGGGGTGGCCTTCTACCTGATGCTGGCGCTGCGCGCTCACCTGCGTGAGGCGGGCTGGTTTGAAGAAAAAGGCATACCCATGCCTAACCTCGCGGAATACCTTGATTTGGTCGCGCTTGGCACCGTGGCTGACGTGGTGCCGTTGGACGCTAACAACCGTATTCTGACCTGGCAAGGCTTAAGCCGCATTCGCGCCGGCAAATGCCGCCCGGGCATTCGCGCGCTGTTGGAAATCGCCAATCGCGATATGCAAAGGCTCGCGGCAAGCGACCTTGGCTTCGCGCTCGGCCCGCGGCTTAACGCGGCGGGCAGGCTGGACGATATGTCTGTCGGCGTGGCGCTGCTGCTGTGCGACAACATCGGCGAGGCGCGCATGCTCGCTAACGAGCTGGACGCGCTGAACCAGACGCGTAAAGAGATCGAACAGGGCATGCAGGCTGAAGCGCTGACGCTTTGTCAGCAGCTTGAGCGCAGCGCGGAAACGCTGCCTGCGGGCATCGCTATCTATCATCCTGAATGGCATCAGGGCGTGGTGGGCATCCTGGCGTCACGGATTAAAGAGCGATTCCACCGTCCGGTTATCGCCTTCGCGCCGGCAGGCGACGGGCTGTTGAAAGGTTCGGGCCGCTCCGTTCAGGGGCTGCATATGCGCGATGCGCTGGAGCGCCTCGACACGCTCTATCCCGGCTTGATGCTGAAATTTGGCGGTCACGCCATGGCGGCGGGACTGTCGCTTGAAGCGGAACGCTTTGATGAGTTCCAGCAGCGTTTTTCCAGCCTGGTGAATGACTGGCTCGACCCGGCTATGTTGCAGGGGGAAATCTGGTCCGACGGGGCGCTTGCGCCGCAGGAGATGACGCTGGAAGTGGCGGAGATGCTGCGCGAAGCGGGCCCCTGGGGGCAGATGTTCCCCGAACCGCTCTTTGACGGCCGTTTTCGCATTCTCCAGCAGCGTCTGGTGGGCGAGCGTCATCTCAAACTCATGCTGGAGCCAGTCGGCGGCGGCCCGTTGCTTGATGGCATAGCCTTTAACATTGATACCACCCGCTGGCCCGATCAGGGCGTGCGCGAGGTGGAGCTGGCGTACAAACTGGATGTGAACGAGTTTCGCGGCAACCGTAACGTGCAGTTAATCATCGACTATCTCTGGCCAGTTTAACGCCAGGATTCGCTATAAAAGGCGGCGTAAATCCGGTAGACTTTCCGTTTTACGACCGCATTTTGACATTCGTCCTCACTAAAAGATCTTACAGACCATGTTTGAAATTAACCCGGTAAAAAACCGCATTCAGGACCTCACAGAGCGCAGCGACGTTCTTAGGGGGTATCTTTGACTACGATGCCAAGAAAGAACGACTGGAAGAAGTAAACGCCGAGCTGGAACAGCCGGACGTCTGGAACGAACCGGAACGCGCTCAGGCGCTCGGTAAAGAGCGTTCCTCTCTGGAAGCTATCGTAGACACGTTAGATCAGATGACTCAGGGGCTGGACGATGTTTCCGGCCTGCTGGAGCTGGCTGTGGAAGCCGACGACGAGGAGACCTTCAACGAGGCTGTCGTCGAGCTGGATCAGCTGGAAGCGAAACTCGCGCAGCTTGAATTCCGCCGCATGTTCTCCGGCGAGTATGACAGCGCCGACTGCTACCTGGATATTCAGGCGGGCTCTGGCGGCACCGAAGCGCAGGACTGGGCCAGCATGCTGCTGCGCATGTATCTGCGCTGGGCGGAAGCGCGCGGCTTCAAGACGGAAGTTATCGAAGAGTCTGAAGGCGAAGTGGCGGGCCTGAAATCGGCCACCATTAAAATTTCCGGCGATTACGCCTACGGCTGGCTGCGTACCGAAACCGGCGTTCATCGCCTGGTGCGTAAGAGCCCGTTTGATTCCGGCGGTCGTCGTCACACCTCGTTCAGCTCCGCGTTCGTTTACCCGGAAGTGGATGACGATATCGATATCGAAATTAACCCGGCGGATCTGCGCATCGACGTTTATCGCGCTTCGGGCGCGGGCGGTCAGCACGTAAACCGTACTGAGTCGGCGGTGCGTATTACCCACATCCCGACCGGCATCGTAACGCAGTGCCAGAACGACCGTTCGCAGCACAAGAACAAAGACCAGGCCATGAAGCAGATGAAGGCGAAGCTGTACGAGCTGGAAATGCAGAAAAAGAATGCTGAAAAGCAGGCCATGGAAGATACCAAATCCGATATCGGCTGGGGCAGCCAGATCCGCTCTTACGTGCTGGACGATTCCCGCATCAAAGATCTGCGCACCGGGGTAGAAACCCGTAATACCCAGGCGGTGCTGGATGGCGATCTGGACAAATTCATCGAAGCAAGTTTGAAAGCAGGGTTATGAGGAACCAACATGTCTGAACAACAACCACAGGGCGCAGAAGCGGCAGTCGATCTTAATAATGAGCTGAAAACGCGCCGTGAGAAGCTAGCCCAACTGCGCGAGCAGGGCGTCGCTTTTCCGAACGACTTCCGCCGCGACCAGACCTCAGACCTTCTGCATGCTGAGTTCGATGAGAAAGAGAATGAAGAGCTGGAAGCGCTGAACGTGGAAGTGAGCGTGGCGGGTCGTATGATGACGCGCCGCATCATGGGTAAAGCGTCCTTCGTAACCCTGCAGGACGTGGGCGGGCGTATTCAGCTGTATGTCGCTCGCGACGATCTGCCGGAAGGCGTGTACAACGAGCAGTTTAAAAAGTGGGACCTCGGCGATATCCTGGGCGCGCGCGGCAAGCTGTTCAAAACCAAAACCGGCGAGCTTTCCATCCACTGCACCGAGCTGCGTCTGCTGACCAAAGCGCTGCGTCCGCTGCCGGATAAATTCCACGGCCTGCAGGATCAGGAAGCGCGTTATCGTCAGCGCTACCTCGACCTGATTGCCAACGACGAATCCCGCAAGACCTTTAAAGTCCGCTCGCAGATCCTGGCTGGCATCCGCCAGTTCATGGTAGGCCGCGGCTTTATGGAAGTCGAAACGCCGATGATGCAGGTGATCCCGGGCGGCGCCTCTGCGCGTCCGTTTATCACGCATCATAACGCGCTGGATCTCGACATGTATCTGCGCATCGCGCCGGAGCTTTACCTGAAGCGTCTGGTGGTGGGCGGCTTTGAACGCGTGTTCGAAATCAACCGTAACTTCCGTAACGAAGGCATTTCCGTTCGCCATAACCCTGAGTTCACCATGATGGAACTCTACATGGCTTATGCGGACTACAAAGATCTGATTGAGCTGACCGAGTCTCTGTTCCGCCAACTGGCGCAGGATGTGCTGGGCACCACTCAGGTTCCTTATGGCGAAGAGGTGTTCGACTTCGGCAAGCCGTTCGAGAAGCTGACCATGCGCGAAGCCATCAAAAAATACCGTCCGGAAACCGAAATGGCGGATCTGGATGATTTCGAAAAGGCGAAAGGCATTGCGCAGTCTATCGGTATTAAGGTTGAGAAGAGCTGGGGTCTTGGCCGCGTCGTCACTGAGATCTTCGAAGAAGTTGCCGAAGCGCACCTGATTCAGCCGACTTTCATCACCGAATACCCGGCGGAAGTCTCTCCGCTGGCGCGTCGTAATGATGAAAACCCGGAAATCACCGACCGCTTCGAGTTCTTTATCGGCGGCCGTGAAATCGGCAACGGCTTTAGCGAGCTGAACGATGCGGAAGATCAGGCGCAACGCTTCCAGGACCAGGTTGCCGCGAAAGACGCCGGTGACGACGAAGCGATGTTCTATGACGAAGATTACGTGACTGCGCTGGAACACGGCCTGCCGCCTACCGCCGGTCTCGGCATCGGTATTGACCGTATGGTGATGCTGTTTACCAACAGCCACACCATCCGCGACGTGATCCTCTTCCCGGCGATGCGTCCGGTGAAATAATCCGTCACGCTTGCCATAAAGCCGCGTGTTCCGCAGGGAGCGCGCGGCTTTTTCTTTTTATAAGGCCGTGCGGGTTTGGCGAACGAAACGGAACTGCTAAGATAAGCGCCGTCAATTGATTATCGTCTGTAACGAGGAGCTGTTTTGAGCACGGATTGGTCGTCCGCACTACTGAATAAGAAAGCCTTGTGTCTGCTTTTTTGCCTGTTTCTTGCCGCTTGCTCCAGCAACAAAGCGGGGGTCTCGAACGCGACGAAAGGCAGCTACAGCGGTTCGACTTATACGGTTAAGCGCGGCGACACGCTTTATCGCATCTCAAGAATGACAGGCAGCAGCGTCGGCGAACTGGCGCGTCTCAATGGGCTTTCTCCTCCTTACACAATAGAGGTCGGACAGCGGCTGCGCGTGAAATCTTCCGCAAGCGCTGGCGCATCGCGAACCGCTTCTCGCTCAACAACCGCTTCACGCAGGCCTGCCACATTGCCGAAAGTGGATGCGCCGCCGCCAGGGCAGCGCTGCTGGCGCTGGCCGACCAGCGGGAAAGTGGTGCTGGGCTATTCCACCGCAGACGGCGGCAACAAAGGGATAGATATCGCAGGCCAGCGCGGCCAGCCGATTTATGCTTCGGCGGCGGGCAGGGTG
Organism: Franconibacter sp. IITDAS19; assembly: GCF_023079515.1. Classification (NCBI taxonomy): domain Bacteria; kingdom Pseudomonadati; phylum Pseudomonadota; class Gammaproteobacteria; order Enterobacterales; family Enterobacteriaceae; genus Franconibacter; species Franconibacter sp. IITDAS19. The sequence goes on from NZ_JALJCP010000003.1 coordinate 389,685, forward strand.
GTTTACGTGGGTAATCAACTGCGCGGCTACGGCAATCTCATCATGATTAAACACACCGAAGATTACATCACCGCCTACGCGCACAACGACACGACGCTGGTAAACAACGGCCAGCAGGTGAAAGCGGGGCAGAAGATAGCCACCATGGGCAGCACCGGCACCGATTCGGTGAAGCTGCATTTCCAGATACGCTATCGCGCCACCGCGCTGGATCCGCAGCGTTATCTACCGCCGCAGGGGCGTTCGCCCTCCTGTTAAGTTAGCGTGTCCGGCAACTGCTTATTATTCCGCCAGTTAGTAAAGGGCGGGGGTTGCCATCAGGAGGTGAAGGGCTATAATGCCATACGCACCTCAACGCGGGCGTAGTTCAATGGTAGAACGAGAGCTTCCCAAGCTCTATACGAGGGTTCGATTCCCTTCGCCCGCTCCATGACAACCTTCCCCAGTTCTCTCAACCCTTACAAAACTGAGTCACTACAAGCATTTCAGGCTGATTTGATCCTTTTAAAATCTCTATGCACCCTCCAGATGCGAACCCGGCGATACCATGTCGTTTATCTCCATGCATACGGAAAGTGCGCATATTGCGGGAAGTAGTTTCTTTTCTGCTCATCAAGCCATAGATAACTGGTATTCCCATCCCGGTAACTCCTTGCGGGTTTGTAATATTTCATTAACCCTACAGCACAATACATTGTGTAAATGTAATGTTTAATTGGTATGGATTAACCATTATTGTCGTGACTGATAGTCTGGTGTGATTCATTCATGAAAAGAGCGAAAAGCTGACGTGTGAGGAGGTAATCTCTGGAAGCCATAGCCAATGTGACGGCCCGCCTGATCAGATTATCCCCGCGAAATTAAATTTTCAGTGAAGCGCATTTTAGCCCGATCTCCATTCTATGGCCGTCACGAGACGTCGCAGGGGAAAACAGGTTTATGGTGGTCATGATACTGGCAGAGAGTAGACAGGCTCTGTCAGCGGTTCGGCCGTGCTTTCTTTAGAAACATGCTTAGCCTAATAAATCCTAGCGCCTTACATGCCGCTGATGATGTCGCCTGACGGTTCCGCGCGTTGTCTTACCACCACCGGGCTTTATGGCTTCTCTTGTGTAAAAGCATAGAGTTAGATCGCAGACTGCGCTTTTAGTAGCCGTTATGGTCATATTTCACGCAGGGTTTGTAAGGGATTATGAAGTGGACACAGTAGAGGAACTAAACGGAACATACTTCTATGCGGGAAAAGCGAATCTTACTGCCACTGAACTCTTTTTTATGGTGTTTATTTTCAACACTGCTGATCAGTTCGGCATTAAAGACATTACTGCAGTCTATGCACTGTATGCAGGTATGAACGATCAAAAGACGCGAACTAAACCAGGAACAGCAATTCAAGGGACTTCACGCCTTTCTAAAGGGATTAGAAAAACATTGGGAAAAAGGTTCTTTCCGTTCGGTATTAAACTTCCTACATGGATCGGTGGTTATACTCCGTGGACGGTAAAACTTAGAATGGTTAGAAGTATCGGAACGTGGGTAGGTCGAACTATTCCGTTAGCTGGCGAGATTGTTCTTTTGGTTGATGTTTCACAGATTACCTACAATTCGATCCGAGAATATAACACCATAGCGAGAGGCAACGATAAGTTATGGTAGATCCTATTGAGCAACGCGTCATCGAAATGATCACTATTCGTAGTGGTTGTTACATGTTCAGGAAAAAGAAATACGATACGTACACGGCAGAATCAAACATTCATTTTGATGTGCAGCTTGATCAGGATGATGTTGAAGAATTAGTTGAAGAGTTTGAAAAGGAATTTGGCGTTGACATGTCTAACTTCCATCTTGAAGTCTACTATCCCGAAGTTAAGTTTTCATGGAATCCATTCAAGAAACCCGATCCTGTAGATGTTCCTGATTTCACGATTGACATGTTTATTAAATCAGCTAAAGCCGGGAAATGGTTATACGATTAATTGCAAGGAGCTTAATAAATGGCTGTACCAGTACATCTATTTTTGACCGATGACGGCGGCGCAATGATCCGTGGCTCTTCTGATGTACAAGACCGTGAAGGCAGTGTCGAGCTACGAGGATTACATCATAACCTAACTATCCCTACTGACCCAATGACAGGGAAAGTGACGGGTACGCGTCAGCATTCACCTTTCCAGTTTACCAAAGAGCTGGATAGCTCCTCCCCCTATCTCTTCAAGGCTGCCGCAACGGGTCAGACACTGAAAACTGCTGAGTTTCGTTTCTATCATATCAACGACGCTGGGCAGGAGGTGGAGTATTACCGGATCACGCTGGAAAACGTCAAAGTTATTTCTGTTAGCCCGGTAATGCACGATACGCGAGGTTGTCCGGGGACTGGTCACATGGAAGATGTGGCTCTGAATTATGAGAAGATCACTCATCTGTACAAAGATGGCAATTTATTAGCTCATGACGCCTGGAACGAACGCCCTACAGCATAATTCCATTAGCTCCGCCCTTATCTGACAGTTACGGTTGTTTATACAAGTATCTGTCAGACTATTTCTGGCTTAAATTTTCCACAGTCCAGATGCGTTTTTTACCAAGTACGCGTTGATACGTCGCGTGCTTACGCGTTCTGCGTCACCGGCTCCCTGACCGCCCCAGGCGATTTCCCGACGATGCGTTTGAACGCCCGGCTGAAGGCTGCCAGCGAACTGTAGCCGAGTTCGAAAGCGACAGACTCCAGCGGCTGGCGCGCCTCGTTGATGTACTGCACCGCAAGACGCATACGCAGCTCGGCCAGATAGCGCGCCGGCGAACTGCCGGTGGCGGCGAGAAAGCGTTCGGCGAAAACTGAGCGGGAGATGCCCGCCTCGCGCGCCAGCTTCTCCACCGTCCAGTTTTCGCCAGGCTTACGGTGCATGGCGTAAATGGCGCGGCTCAGCTTCGGGTCGCGCAGGACCTCCACCCAGCCGGTGGCTTTGTCGCAGCCGCATTCCACCCAGGCGCGAACGATAAGCGCCGCCACCACGTCGGCAAGCCGCGCCAGAATGGTGGCGTAACCTGCCTGGCGCGTCAGCGACTCCCGCTCCATCGCCGCCAGCAGCGGCTGGATCTCCGGCCAGCTTTTCTGCAACCGGCTTATCAGCATCACTTCTGGCATGGCGGAGATTAACGGCTGCATGCCACCGAGCTCGAATTCCATACATGCGCTGAATACTACAGCAGGCGGCTGAGGAGGATCGCTGTCGTCCGCTTTGCTGATTTCACAAACCGATTTACACAGCGGTTCAGTCGCAAGCTGCGCGACGTCGACTACCGCCGCGTCTGGCTCGGAAAGCAGCGTATGGGCGTCGCCGTTGGGCATCAACAGCGCATCGCCGCTCTCCAGTTCATAAATCTTGCCGCTGACGGTGCGCAGCAGCAGCGGCCCGCGGCTGACGAAGTGAAACTGCGCCCGCCCCGGCGCGTAGTTAAAGTGCACGCCAAACGGGCGGCAGGCTTCAATCCGCCGGTAGTTAACGCCGGAAAGACGCATGCCGCGCAGCAGTTCGCTGGTGAGATCGGGTGTAGAAGCCGTCATAACGTAACTCCGGACGAATTATCAATAGATGAGGATTATATGTCATAGATCGTCCTGGCAGAACTGCCTATGCTTGCCGCCTGTGTAAATATATTGCTGGAGATAAGTTAATGAATTCCTGCACCGCCGCTGCCGCAACGTCGGCACCTGCAAAAGCCGCCTGGCCCGCCGTATGGTCGCTCGGGCTTGGCGTATTTGGGCTCATCACTGCGGAGTTCTTGCCGGCAAGCCTGTTAACCCCGATGGCGAACAGTCTTAGCATCAGCGAAGGTACCGCGGGCCAGGCCGTTACCGCCACCGCGCTGGTGGCGCTTTTCAGCGGCCTGCTCATCACCGCCGCCACGCGTAATATCGACCGCCGCTGGGTCCTGATCTTTTTCTCTTTTTTACAGGCCGTTTCCAGCGTGATGGTGGCGTGGGCGCCTTCGTTTGATCTGTTGCTGGTTGGCCGTTTGCTGCTGGGCGTGGCGCTGGGCGGTTTCTGGGCGATGTCTACCGCCACCGCAATGCGTCTGGTTCCCGCCGCACAGGTGCCGAAAGCGCTGGCGATTATTTTCTCCAGCGTGTCGATGGCGACCGTCGTCGCCGCGCCGCTCGGCAGCTTCCTCGGCAACCTGATCGGCTGGCGGGCGGTCTTTGCGCTAACCGCATTGCCGGGCGTGCTGGCGTTGCTCTGGCAGCTGTGGGTATTGCCGACCATGAAGCCAGAGAATGTCAGCAGCCTGCATACGCTGATAAAGGTGCTGAAGCGCCCGGGCGTGGTGGCCGGTCTGCTGTCTACGATCCTTATCTTCAGCGGCCACTTCGCCTTTTTCACCTACCTGCGTCCGTTCCTTGAAAAAGTCGCAGGGGCAGGCGTTGAGGCCATCTCGCTCATCCTTTTAGCTTTCGGCGTGGTGAACTTTATCGGCACGTCGCTTGCGGGGCATTTTATCTCCCGCAGCCTGCGTCATACTCTGGCGCTGGCGCCGGGCCTGATGGGCGTGCTCGCCCTGCTGCTGACGCTGTTTGGTCATTTGACACTGCTGGACGGCGTGCTGGTGGCGCTCTGGGGGCTGGCGTTCGGTATGGTGCCGGTCGGCTGGTCCACCTGGCTTGCCAGCACGGTGCCGGATGAAGCTGAAAGCGCGGGCGGCCTGCTGGTGGCTTCCATCCAGCTTGCAATAAGCGCAGGCGCTGCGGGCGGCGGGATTATCTTTGACATGAATGGCGCGACCGGGGTCTTTACCGGCAGCGCGCTGTTGCTGCTGGCCGCCATGGCGACAGTGCTGGTGGCGGTGAGAGTCAGACCGCTGCCAACCGCAGAATAACGAAAGGGGCGCGCTATGCGCCCCTTGTTTTACCTGCCTGTAAGCGCGTCAAAGATAAGGCGTGACTGCATTCACTCTTTTTATACATCGCTGATACCACTTCTTAACAATCGACTACTATAGGCCGGTTCTGTCAAGGGAGTGTTAACCATGAAAGATGTCGTTATCGTTGGGGCTGCGCGCACGCCCATCGGCTGTTTCCAGGGGGCGCTCGCCTCCCGCTCCGCCGTGGAACTGGGCAGCCTGGTGGTGGAGGCGCTGCTCGCCCGCACGGGACTCAACCCGCAATGGGTGGATGAGGTTATCCTGGGGCAGGTTTTAACCGCAGGCGCCGGTCAGAACCCGGCGCGGCAAACCGCCATCAAAGGCGGGCTGCCGACCACGGTTTCCGCCATTACCATTAACGACGTCTGCGGCTCCGGGCTTAAGGCGCTGCATCTGGCAACGCAGGCCATTCAGTGCGGCGAAGCCGATGTGGTTATCGCGGGCGGCCAGGAGAACATGAGCCGCGCGCCGCATGTGCTTATCGACAGCCGTACCGGCGCGCGCCTTGGCAACAGCCAGCTTATCGACAGCCTGGTGCATGACGGCCTGTGGGATGCATTTAATGACTACCATATGGGCGTTACCGCCGAAAACCTGGCGCGGGAATATGGCATCAGCCGCGAGTTGCAGGACGCCTGGGCGCTCGCTTCGCAGCAAAAAGCGCGGGCGGCCATCGACAGCGGCCGCTTTCGCGATGAGATTGTCCCGGTTACGGTTGAGCAGCCGCGCGGCGCCGCTGTGGTCGTGGATACGGATGAACAGCCCCGTACCGACGCCAGCGCAGAAGGGCTTGCAAGGCTTGCGCCAGCGTTCGATAAAACCGGCAGCGTAACGGCCGGCAACGCTTCCTCTATTAATGACGGCGCGGCGGCGGTCATGATGATGAGCGCCAGTAAAGCGGAAGAGCTGAACCTGCCGGTGATGGCGCGCATTCGCGCTTTCGCAAGCGTTGGGGTGGATCCGGCTTTCATGGGCATCGCCCCGGTTTATGCCACGCGCCGCTGCCTTGAGCGGGCGGGCTGGCAGCTTGGCGAGCTTGATCTTATCGAGGCGAACGAAGCCTTTGCAGCGCAGGCGCTCTCGGTGGGCAAAGTCCTGGAATGGGATCAGCATAAAGTGAACGTTAACGGCGGCGCTATCGCGCTGGGCCACCCGATTGGCGCTTCCGGCTGCCGTATACTGGTGTCGCTGGTGCATGAGATGGTCAAGCGGCAGGCGCGTAAGGGGCTTGCCACGCTGTGCATTGGCGGCGGGCAGGGCGTGGCGCTGGCAATCGATCGCAATTAATAATTTGACGGCCCTTCAAGCGCCTTCCTTGAGAAGGCGTTTTTATTTCCCCGAAGGCATAACTTCAGGCAATACGCCATTCATGTCTGACCTGGCAGGATGATTTATTTTCCGGCGCTCCATGCTTTCTGAATTATTTTTCTGCCATTTGTCACGCCCTTTATTATTTATATAGATTTTATTTCATCCTTTTTGAAACAAACGACGTTTCCAAAATTAAATTACAAGAACGTTATTCAGAACGCCCTTATTTTGTGATCTGGCGCTTTATTAATGGCTATTTTTCTGACGTTTTAATGCGCGAAGTCACGCCCTGTTTTTTCGTTATTTTTGAAACAACCAATTACGATCGAGATCACTAAAATAATCGCACCTTAAAAATAAAATGCAGTTCCATAAAAACGAAACGTTATTTTATTAAGGGTGCTCTATGTTTAAGAAAGCTCTGGGACTGGCGGTGCTTTGTGGCGCAACTTTTACGGCGCAGGCCGTCACCGTGGATCTCCGTCATGAATATATCGACAGCGGTTCTAACGCTGACCGCGTAGCCGTGTCACACCGTTTTGAAAATGGTTTTGGTTTTGGCGTGGAAGCCAAATGGCGCTCCGGCGGTGACGACCAGTCTCGTCCTTTTAACGAAGTGGTAGGCAGCGGCCATGAAGATAATATTAGCTGGCGCTGGAAAGCGACGGATAATATTGCCATTACGCCGGGCTTTACGCTGGAAAGCGGCGACAGCAAAACCATTTATAAACCGAACCTGCATGTGCAATACAGTTTCGATAATGGCGTTTACCTCGCGGCGCGCTATCGCTACGAATATACCCGTGTGCCGGATGGCGCAGAAGAGGATGACCGCGTAAACCGCGGCGACGCCTGGGTGGGTTTTGCGCTGGGCGAATGGCGTACTGAATTAAACTATGTCTACGCGAAAAGCGATCAGGGCTTTGCACGTAATAACAATAAAAACTATTCCAACGAATATAACGCTAAAGTGGCTTATAAAATTGATAAAAACTGGGCGCCTTATTTTGAAGTCGGCAACGTGGGTGTAAAAAGCACCGATGAGCGCCAGACACGTTTACGTGTCGGCGTCGCTTACAGCTTCTGATAAAAACTTACCCTCGCTGAGTCTCCCCTGCTGTAAAAGGCAGGGGATAATTGATGTGCTTTTATATAAACCATGTTGTACTTATCTGCAAAATAATGGGCCGTCCTGCGGGACGGTTTTTTTATTTATCCCGGCGGAAATAAAAAGGCCCTCCCGCAAGGGGAGGGCAAGGCCAGTTACGGAACCACTCAATTAATTCAGGCTTGCAGCATTTCACGTTGTTCGGGCAATTTCGCAATGTAGATTGCAGGCTTGCCATCTTTATCCGAGCTGAAGAGCACGGCGCTGTCGTCGGGGGTAAAAGAGGGATGCGGATGCGTGACCTGGCGGCTATTGGCAAACGTCGCCCATGAGGTATCGTGGCGCGCTACGCGGAAATAACGCTTGCGCGCCACGTCGAATACATAGAGGTAAGGATCGTTGTCGATGGTGTAGCCGCCCGTGTCCTTCACATCTACCGGCGTGCCGGAACCGTCGCCCACCAGCAGCGTGCCCTCAACGTTACTCATCAGATGGGAGCAGGCCGGTATCGGCATAATCTCTTCATTACGCTGGCTTTTTGGATCATAGCGATAAACCGTGCGGCCCTGCTTGCCCTTCAGGTAAGAGACGTAAACCAGCGCGGAACCGTTCGGCACCCAAAATTCATGGGTGCAGCTTTCGCCATCCGCATGCTCTTTTACCTTGCGAACGTTGCTGCCGTCTTCATTGACCAGCCACATGCGCGCATCCACAAGATCGTGCGGACCTTCATGGCAGAACGCGACGGTATTGTCATCAAATGGACGGTAAATCGGGTGGCCGAGCCAGAGCTTCTCTTCGTGAATGGTCTGGCTTTCACCGGTTTGCAGATCCACGCGCAGCAGTCGACAATGCGGGCCTTTATGGAAGAAATCGTGAAAAATCTTCCAGTCGCTCAGCGGCACATAGTCGCTTTTCGCAATTTCGATGCCGACCAGTTTGGTGCAGTCGCTGTTGGCAACCCAGGTGCCATAGCCCACCCACTCTTGCGGCACGCGGTACACTTCACGCTCCGCCAGGGTTTGCAGATTCACTTCAAGCAGCGTGCGGTCATTTTTCACGTAATAGAGAAAAGCGTCGTCAGGAGACAGGAAGCCGCCGAAGGTGTTATCGCCAGCGCCTTCGGTTAGCTGTACCGCCTCGGCTTTCGCCAGGTTCAGTAAGTAGTAATTCCAGTGCCCGTCGAATTCGCCTGCGAACAGCAAATGGCTGCCGTCGTTAAAAAAGCATTTCTGGTAGAAATAGTTACGGTGGCAGGTCACTTCCGGAGGCGTTAAGCGCGTCACTTCCGCCCCTGTATCCGGGTCACGGCTGACCTCATAGTTCAGTTTAACCCGCATGCCTTTCGCCATAGTGCGCTCCTCGTTTGTCGGTCCGTGAATGTTTTCAAAAATAGAGTGTTAATTTATCAAAACATTGTTTCATTATGTGTGACTGTGGGCGCACTTTCGTTTTATGGCTTTGCTTATCCAGCACAAATTCTCCTGTAGCAGCTTGCGTTTATTTTTATGGTTTTGCTTATGCGCTTTCACACTTTTTTCGTTTTAGCGCAGCCATAGTATGGCTGCTCTCTCTTAAGGTAAACGATGGGTCAGGTAATAATAACTATTATTATCAATATTTTAAGAAATTCATCGTTAACAGGCCGAAAGAGAAAAATAGGATAAGCGTGATCGGAACATCAAATTAGACAGGAATCTCGAAGAAAATTGAAACATTGTTTTAAGTATAATTGAAAACGTGTTTCGGTAAGTTTAATATGATGTCATTGATGAAAACGAAACGATGTTTTGTTGATAATGCAAGCAACGGTTCGTCCACGTTATCGCTGTTTTCCGCTGGGTTTCAGGGGAGCGATGCGAACTGCGGACAGCGTAATTACAGTCACGCCTGTTCGTGACAGGCTCGATTAACAAGGAAACACACATGATTCTGGATGCATTTTCTCTTCAAGGTAAAGTCGCTGTAGTATCCGGTTGCGACACCGGTCTGGGTCAGGGCATGGCTATCGGGCTTGCTGAAGCGGGTTGCGATATTGTCGGCATCAATATCGTTGAACCGACGGAAACCATCGAGCGCGTTACCGCGCTGGGCCGTCGTTTTCTGAGCCTGACCGCCGACCTGCGTAAAATTGATGTTATCCCTGAGCTTATTGAACGCGCGGTAGCGGAGTTCGGCCACGTTGACGTGCTGGTAAATAATGCGGGGCTGATCCGTCGTGACGACGCGATTAACTTCAGCGAGCAGGACTGGGATGATGTGATGAACCTGAACATCAAGAGCGTCTTCTTTATGTCCCAGACCGTGGCGAAGCAGTTTATTGCCCAGGGTAACGGCGGCAAAATCATTAATATCGCCTCCATGCTCTCTTTCCAGGGCGGCATCCGCGTGCCTTCTTACACCGCCTCGAAAAGCGGCGTCATGGGCATTACTCGCCTGATGGCGAACGAATGGGCGAAGCACAACATCAACGTTAACGCCATCGCGCCGGGTTATATGGCGACGAACAATACCCAGCAGTTGCGTGCTGATGAACAGCGCAGCGCCGAGATTCTCGACCGTATCCCGGCGGGCCGCTGGGGTCTGCCGAGCGATCTGATGGGGCCGGTGGTGTTCCTTGCCTCCAGCGCTTCCGACTACATCAACGGCTACACCGTGGCGGTAGATGGCGGCTGGCTGGCGCGCTAAGCGCGAGCGATGTGTAAAAAAGCCTCCCTGTACGGAGGCTTTTTTATTGCCAGTCTATGAAAGAAACGGCGGGCGGCGCTGCGGCTTTCAGCCGGCATTGAGGGGGAAGGTAAACCCGGGCGAGCGTGTTTCGCCCTTCACTCTGGCCCTTTCTCCACAAAGAGAAAGGGGGCGCGGGCGGCCAAAAGCCTGCTCGCTTTTCTCCTGTCAGGGTGAGGGCGCGTCAACTTGTCGCATGAGCTACTATGCCAACACAGCGCCGCTGCGAGCGCTGCGTAAGCGTGAACAGTGCGAAGCGCTCGCCTCACGCCTCTCCCGGAAAGGCAAAAAAATACCCCGCCGTAAACGGCAGGGCAGGGATACGCTACCAACACGCTTAACGCGCGGCGCGGCGCAAGATACGCTCCGCCTGGCGCTGGAACTCGGCGGCGGTCTCTTCCACCGATTTCTGGCCGTAGTCGATATACTGCAGCGCGGTGCCGAACTGCGAAACGATCTGTGGGTCATCAAAGTAAGGCGAAACCGCAAGCGTCGTCGGCAGCGACTGCGCCAGCTTCAGGCCCGCGACAGACGGATCTTCATCTTTGATAACGCCCTCTTTAGTCAGCTGTTCTACCGCCGCTTTGCTCAGCGGCACGCCGCGTTCAAGGCCAAGCGCCGCCACCCCTTCCTTGCTGTTCAGCAGGAAGTTAATCAACTGCGCGGCTTCTTTCGGGTGTTTAGTCGATTTGCCAATCGACAGCATCTGCGCCGGTTTAAAGAACAGGCCTGCGTCTTTGGCTTCCGGCAGCATCGGGTAGGCGCCGAGCTCCAGCTTCGCCGGCGGCTTCAGGTTGTCGGAGTATTTCGTGATGGTGGAGTTCCACATATAAGTGCCAGCCCACTCGCCCTGGATCCACGGCTTCATCTCATACATGTTGCTCTTGCCAAACGAGGCGTAGTACTTGGTATCCGGCATCACGTGGCTGTCGATTAGCTTTTTGTACATGCCGAAAAACTCAACCCACTGCTCCTTGCTGTAGGCGAATTTTTTGGTTTTCTCGTCAACGGCCGCCAGGTTGTATTTCTGCACCATGTAAGAGTTGAGCAGCGCGAGCACGTCCTGATGCTCCAGCACGACCGGGTAATACTGCTTGCCGAGCTTGCTTTCAAAGGCTTTCCCCGCCGCCATCAGCGCATCCCAGGTTTTCGGGTATTCCACGCCCGCTTTTTTCCAGGTTTCATTGTTGTAATAGAACACGCGGGCGGTAACGGAAATCGGAATGCCGTTGAGCTTGCCGTTAACGGTGGTGGACTGCAGCTCTTTCGCGTCGAACTGGCTTAGGTCGATAATCTCTTTAACCTGGTTGAGATCGTAAAAGCCGTCGCCGTTTTTCGAGAAAATGGGCAACCAGTTCCAGTTAGTCTGCATTACGTCCGGCTCGGTGCCGCCCGCAATCTGAGTGGTGAGGCGCGAGAGGTGCCCGTCCCAGCCGGTATATTCTGGCTTCACGCTGATGTCCGGGTGCTGCTTGTGAAACTCCTCCAGCGCTTTCAGCGTCACCTGGTGACGGCCGTTGCCGCCCCACCAGGACATACGCAGGTCGACGTTTTCCGCCGCCAGAGAAGGGAAAGCGCAGAGGGTGAGGGTAGAGGAAATTGCTGCGCCCAGTAGTAATTTTTTCATTATTGGACTCCTGTCAAAGAGAGATGTTCTGTTCTGTTTTAGCGTCAAAAATATGACATTTATTCATGTCGAACTTAAAGTACACCTTACGATTAAGACCCTTAGCAATCATGGGCTTAGCTTCATCGGAAGGAATGCGGCAGGTGAGTTCGAAGTCCGCCACCTTCAGGTAGACGAAGAACTCATGCCCCATATTCTCTACGCGCACCAGCTCCCCGGCGCCGCACGCTTCGGCGTAAGGCGCGTCGCTGACGCAAACATATTCCGGACGCACGCCGAAGAAGACATCCTGGCCGACGTAACCTGCGAGCTTCTCCTGCTGACGCTCAGTGAGCGCCAGCGTATCGTTGCCTACCGTTACAAACAGGCGTCCTGCTTTTTCCACCACCTTGCCAGGCTTGATGTTCATCTCCGGCGCGCCGATAAAACCCGCCACGAACATGTTTTTCGGAAAGTGATAGAGGTTGTCCGGCGTATCGACCTGCATGATGTGGCCAAGCTTCATCACGCAGATGCGGTCGCCCATGGTCATCGCTTCGGTCTGGTCGTGGGTAACATAAACCGTGGTGGCAGGCTTGCCGCTCTGCTTAAGCTGCTTGTGCAAATCGGAAATACGGATGCGCATCGAGGCGCGCAGCTTGGCGTCGAGGTTGGAGAGCGGCTCGTCAAACAGGAAGACGTCCGGTTTTTTCACGATGGCGCGGCCTACCGCCACGCGCTGCGCCTGGCCGCCGGAGAGCTGACGCGGCAGGCGGTCGAGCAGTTCGTCAAGCTCAAGGATTTTCGCCGCTTCGTCAACCTGGCGGGCGATCTGCTCTTTCGGCAGCTTGCTGAGCTTCAGGCCGAAGGCGAGGTTTTCGCGCACCGTCATGTGCGGATAAAGCGCGTAGTTCTGGAACACCATCGCGATGCCGCGCTCTTTCGGCGCCAGGTTGTTTACCACCTTCTCGCCGATTTTTACTTCGCCGCCGCTGATGGTTTCAAGGCCCGCCAGCATGCGAAGCGTAGTGGATTTAGCGCAGCCCGACGGGCCGACAATCACCATAAACTCGCCGTCCGCGATCTTCAGGTCGATACCATGAACCGCTTTAAAACCGTTGGAATAGACTTTTTCTAACTTATTGAAAATGACCTCAGCCATGATATTCCCTCGTTAACCTTTAATTCCGCTGCTGGCCACGCCCTGCACGAAGTAACGCTGGGCCAGGAAGAAGACGATGATGGACGGCAGAATGGAGATGCTCGCCATTGCCAGAATTTCGTTCCACGGCGCCCCTTCGGTGACGTCGATGGACATTTTGAGCGCCAGCGCGATGGGGTATTTATCCACGCTGTAGACGTAGATCAGCGGCCCGATAAAGTCGTTCATCGACCACATAAACTGGAACAGCGCGACCGAAATCATGGCGGGTTTGAGGATCGGCACAACCACATACCACAGCACCTGGAACGAGTTGCAGCCGTCGATTTGCGCCGCCTCCTCCATGTCGCGCGGTACGCCGCGCAAAAACTGGATCAGCATGAAAACAAAGAAACCCTGGGTGGCGAAAGCCATCGGCAGCCAGAGCGGCAGATAGCTGTTGAGCATGCCCATTTCGCGGAACATCAGATACTGCGGAATCAGCAGCACGGTGCTCGGCAGCAGCATGGTGGCGATAAGCGTGGCGAACCAGAACTTCTTCCACGGGATCTCAAAGCGCGCGAAGCCGTACGCCACAACGGTGGAGGAGATAACGGTCAGCACCACTTTTGGGATCACATACTTAAATGTGTTCAGCATGTAGTGGCCGAAGTTGTACTCGGTGCCGGTTTTCCAGCCGTTAATAAAGCCATCCCAGGTGGCATGGGTCGGCCACAGACCGAGCGTTGTGAAAATCTCATGGTTCGGCTTAAACGACGCTGAAAACATCCAGGCCAGCGGGTAGAGCATCAGCAGGCCGACAAACAGCAAAATCACGTAGCGGATGGCGCGGCTCACTTTTTCGCGTCGCAGGGTGCGCGCCACTTCGCGGTCGGCGTTGCTTATGGCAGGCCGCGGCGAGAGTTGTTCCTGTTGAATATCAGCCATTTTTGCCTCCCTTATCGGCGGAGTAGAAGACCCAGTATTTTGAAGACTTGAAGGCTATGGAGGCGAACAGCGCCACCACCAGAAACAGCACCCACGCCAGCGCCGCGCCGTAACCCATGTCGAAGTACTTGAACGCCGTGTCGTAGATATAGAGCGAGAAGAGATAGGTGTAGTAGGTCGGGCCGCCACCGGTAATGACGTAGGGACCGGTAAACTCCTGGAACGCCTGGGTGGTTTGCATGATGAAGTTGAAGAAAATGACCGGTGTAATCAGCGGCACGGTCACTTTCATAAACATCTGCCATTTCGACGCGCCATCGATCATCGCCGCTTCATACTGCGACTGCGGAACGTTTTGCAGCGCCGCAAGGAAAATCACCATCGCGGAGCCAAACTGCCAGACGCGCAGCAGCGTGACTGACATCAGCGCAAGCGAAGGTTCGCCCAGCCAGTTCACCGGGTCTACGCCAAACACGCCGATAAAACTGTTCAGCAAGCCGTCGATGGCGAACAGCGCACGCCACAGCACGGCGATGGCGACGGAGCTGCCGAGAATCGAGGGAATGTAATACGCGGTGCGGAAAAAACCGATGCCGCGCAGTTTAAAATTGAGCACAAACGCGATGCCCAGCGCGAAGGCGAGCTTCAGCGGGATAGTCAGAAATACATAGGCAAACGTGACGCCCATTGATTTCCAGAACAGATCATCTTCCGTCAGCATATAGCGGTAATTTTCAATACCGTTAAATACCGGCGGGTTCATCAAATCGTACTCGGTAAAGCTGAGTAAGAAAGAAGAAACAAAGGGAAAGGCCGTAAAGACTATCAGCCCTATTATGTAGGGCGATATCCAGGCCAGCCCCAGCAGCTTGTTTTCATTCATACATACCTACCTGGCAATCGAGGGGTTAGAAATCAGATGCGTATCACCGCGACAGCAAAAGCGCCTGTGGGAATCAGGGGACGCATAGGTTTGCTATCTATTTGTATTTATTGCTTTGTTAAGCAAGATGCTGCGGTGTGGCGTACCACCACAAATCCATCATCCCGCATTTATGAACCGACATTTCTTTTTTGTAAAACGGTGTTTTAATTTATTTTATTGCTATTTATTTTGTCGTCATTCGATAAATGGCGGAAATGTGATCGGAGTCGAAACGGCGTTTCGAAAACTTGAAGCAGGCGGGATTTTGCAAAAAAAATGCGAGTACTATATTTGGTAGGTTATCGGATTTATGATTGATTCAAGCTGTTTGTATTCGCAATAATAATGAATCAGCTGATTTTCCAGTGATCGAAACAGGGAATAGTTTCGTTCTTGTTACCTGATTTAATTAGGCTTGTCAAAGGGATGTCCCTCCTGGCTATACATTGTGCGCATAACGATGAAGCTTGATATAAGCGCAATCATTACAGGCAATATAGTTTCATTATTAATAATTTTTACTTGACTATTCATACGCAACTACTTATTCGCTCATTATGTCTTCTATTGAAATCAAAAATGATTCACCGGCTCAACCTGGCGGCCTTTCTTTTCAACGCACCCGGCATGAAGAAATAGATTTACTTTCTATACTGCAAGTGCTTTTCCATTCAGCTAAAACGGTGATTTTCGTTACCGCTGTGTTTGCTGTACTCGGCGCGACGCTGGCTTTGCTCATGCCGCAGAAATGGACCAGCGAGGCGGTAATCTCTACGGCTGAAACGCCACAGCTTATCGAATTGCAACGTATGTTTATTCAGTTGCAGGTGCTGGATGTTGATACACAAATTGATGCCAAATATCTCGAAAGCCTGTTTCTGAAAAAGTTTGATTCCCGAAGCGTGCAGGAAGCTTTTCTGCGCTCTTCGCCATGGGTTCAGGTGCAGTTAAGCAAAGCGCAGGGGGATACGGCAAGCCTGCAGCGCGCCATCGCAAATGTGGCGCAGAGGTTCAAAATGCAGTCTAACGATAACCCTAAAATAGCCTCGCCTTACAACTCCTGGACGCTTAGCTTCACCGCGCCGAAAGCGCAGGATGCACAGCGAGTGCTGTCTGATTACATTAATTACGTTTCGCTTGCGGTACAGAAAGAGGTGATTGCAAACCTGCGCTCAGCCGTAGATTTAAAAAGCCGTGTGGAAGAGAGCCGCCTGGCGCTTGAGCGTAATAATCTCGTCAATCAGCATAATATCGCCATTCAGCGCCTGCACTACTCGCTGGAAGTGGCTAACGCGGCGGGCATTAAAAAACCCGTTTACAGCAATGGCCAGGCGGTAAAAGATGACCCGGATTATTCCATCGCGCTGGGCGCAGACGGGCTGGCGCAAAAGCTTGAGATTGAACGCTCCATTAAAGATGTCTCAGAGCTGAACGCGGCGATTCAGAATCGCGAATATCGCCTGGCGGAGCTGAAAAAGCTCAATGTGGAAGAGACGGATTTTACGCCGGTTAACTTCCAGATGTCCGCTTCCCTGCCGATGAAAAACGACGGTCCTGGTAAATTAATCGTACTGGTGATGGCGACACTCGCAGGTCTGATAGTTGCCTGCGGCATAGTGCTTCTTCGTCACGCCATGGCGCAACGTGTTATGCGTGAACCCGCTATTTTGCCGTAAGCTATAGCGCTTCTTAAAGCCGCCTGTGGGCGGCTTTTTTATTTGTTTATTTCAGGAAATCTTCGCGTACTGGCGTGAACGTATCGAGCAGCGTCCCGGGTTTCAGGCAGACGCAGCCGTGCATGACATACGGTTTTTTATAGAGCGTATCCCCCGCGCTGACACGGTGCGTCTCTTCACCGATGGTGAATTCGAACTCGCCGGAGAGCACATAGGTGAGCTGCTCATGGGGATGGTTGTGCATCGGGCCAACGGCGCCCGCCTCAAAATGCACCTCTACCGCCATCATTTTGCCGTCGTGGGCAAGAATACGGCGCGACACGCCATTGCCAAGATCGTCAAGCCGGGTCTCTTTATGGAAGATAAACATGTAGCCGCCTCTTAATAAATAAAACAATGTTTCAAATAATCTATCTCAGCCTGTTGATAAAAGAAACGGGAGCGGCGCGAAGTGGAAAGCCGATCACATTTAGCGCCGCTGTCTGGTATAAATCCTTTAAAGTGTATTCACGGAGGCGATATGAAAACCATTGGCTTACTGGGCGGCATGAGTTGGGAATCCACCGTACCTTACTATCGGTTGATTAACGAAGGGGTAAAAGCGCGGCTGGGCGGGCTGCATTCAGCGAAAATCGTGCTGCATAGCGTCGATTTTCACGAAATAGAAGCCTGCCAGTCGAGCGGCGAATGGGACCGGGCGGGGGAGATGCTGGCGCAGGCCGCGCTGGGTCTGCAAAAAGCGGGCGCTGAGGGCATAGTGCTGTGCACAAACACCATGCACAAGGTGGCGCACCATATTGAATCCCGCTGCGAATTGCCGTTTTTGCATATCGCTGGCGCCACCGGGCGAGCTATTCATGAAGCAGGTCTGCAAACCGTGGCGCTGCTTGGCACGCGCTATACCATGGAGCAGGATTTCTACAGCGGTCGGCTCGAGAGCGATTATGGCATCCGCTCGTTAACGCCTGACGAAGCGGCAAGAGCACGCATCAACCAGATCATTTTCGACGAGCTTTGCTGCGGCCAGTTCACCCCAGCGTCAAAAGCGTTTTATCAGCAGGAGATAGCAAAGCTGGTGGCGCAAGGGGCGCAGGGCGTGATTTTCGGCTGCACGGAAATTGGCCTGTTGCTAAGTCAGGACGATTGCCCGGTGCCGGTGTTTGATACCGCCGCCATTCACGCCGCTGAGGCGGTGAATTTTATGTTGGGCGAAGCATAATCAGCCCGCCAGCAGCGCTTCAAGCGGCGCGGTGAAGCGGCTCATCTGCTGTTGAAGATGAGCGCTGAAGGCTTCCACCAGCGCCGAGGCGGGGCGGTGCAGGGGGCGGATAAGGCTCACGGTAAAAGGCACCGCCACGCTGAAACGCCGCACTACCACGCCGCTTGCGGCGTAATCCAGCGCGGTAAGCGGGTTTACCACAGAGATGCCTACGCCTGCGCGCACCATCGCGCAGACCGACGCGGCGCTGTGCGTCTCCAGCACCATACGCCGCTTGACCTCATGCTCCTGAAACAGCGAATCCAGCAGCTGACGGTAACTGTCGGTGCGCGAAAGGCTAATGTAATTTTCCCCTTCGAAATCCTGCGGCGTCAGCGCCGCGTTTTTCGCGAGCCGGTGGCCTGCCGGGAGCACGCACACTTCGTTTAAGGTCAGCAGCGTCAGGCGTTCAGTGCCGGCGGGGGTGGTGATGTTTTCCGTTAGCCCCAGATCATGACGCTGGGCGGAGAGCCATTCTTCCAGCAGCGGCGACTCCTGCGGCACGATATTCAGGCTTACCTGCGGATAACGGGCAAGGAACGGCTCCAGCAGCAGCGGTAAAAAAGATTGCGAGAAAACCGGCAGGCAGGCGATGGACAGCTCGCCCTGGCGAAACTCGCGCAGGCTTTCGGCGGCGCTGACAATCCGGTCCAGCCCATACCAGGAACGCTGCACCTCTTCAAACAGCCGCAGCCCTTGCACGGTGGGGTGTAACCGCCCGCGGCTGCGGGTAAACAGCTGCAGGCCAATCAGCTTTTCAAAGCGCGCCAGTTCCCGGCTGACGGTGGGTTGCGAGGTATGCAGCAGGTTAGCCGCCTCGGTCACATTACCGGCGGTCATCACCGCATGAAAAATTTCGATATGACGCAGCGTAACGCCGGGCATGGCTGGCTCCTTTTACCGGGCGGGGAAGGCAATCTGCAATTCCATATCATTTTTGCATAGACTCACGAGAAAACGATATTTTTTCTTCACTCCCGCCTGTGGCGTAATGAGGCAAAGCGAATAAGGAGCCTGCTATGCCACGTCCGTTAAACAATACTGATACCGCCCTGAATGCGGCCAACCTCATTACCCTTCCCGCGCAGTTTGGCTGCCCGGTCTGGGTTTATGACGCGCAGATTATTCGCGATCGCATCGCGCAGCTGCAGCAGTTCGACGTGGTGCGTTTCGCTCAGAAAGCCTGTTCTAATATTCATATCCTGCGCCTGATGCGCGAGCAGGGCGTGAAAGTGGATTCCGTCTCGCTCGGTGAAATCGAGCGCGCGCTGGCGGCGGGATACGATCCGCAGAGCAACCCGGACGATGTAGTCTTTACCGCCGACGTGATAGACGACGCGACGCTTGCGCGCGTAAGCGAACTGCGCGTGCCGGTAAATGCCGGTTCGGTGGATATGCTTGAACAGCTCGGCGCCGTCTCGCCAGGCCATCGCGTCTGGCTGCGCGTCAACCCGGGCTTCGGCCACGGTCACAGCCAGAAAACCAATACCGGCGGCGAAAACAGCAAGCACGGCATCTGGTACAGCGATCTGCCGCAGGCGCTGGCCGTGATGCAACGCTATCAACTGAAGTTAGTAGGTATTCACATGCATATCGGCTCCGGCGTGGACTACGGTCATCTGGAGCAGGTGTGCGGCGCGATGGTGCGCCAGGTGGTGGAGTTCGGCCAGGATCTGGAAGCCATCTCCGCAGGCGGCGGGCTTTCCATCCCGTATCGTTACGGTGAAGAAGCTATCGATACTGCGCACTATTTCGGTCTCTGGAACGGTGCGCGCGAGAAAATCGCCGATCATCTTGGCCACCCGGTAAAGCTTGAAATCGAACCTGGCCGTTTTCTGGTGGCGGAGTCCGGGGTGCTGATCTCGCAGGTGCGCAGCGTCAAGCAGATGGGATCGCGCCATTTTGTGTTGATCGACGCGGGCTTTAACGATCTGATGCGGCCTGCCATGTACGGCAGCTATCATCACATTTCCGCGCTGGCGGCGGACGGGCGGGATCTTAGCAAAAACCCGCTCATCGACACGGTAGTAGCCGGGCCGCTGTGCGAGTCAGGAGACGTGTTTACCCAGCAGGAAGGCGGCAAGGTGGAAACCCGCGCATTGCCGGAAGTGAAGCCTGGCGACTATCTGGTGCTGCACGATACCGGCGCGTATGGCGCATCGATGTCTTCTAACTACAACAGCCGTCCGCTGTTGCCGGAAGTGCTGTTTGATAACGGCGAATCGCGTTTAATTCGCCGTCGTCAGACCATCGAAGAGTTGCTGGCGCTGGAGTTACTCTGAATCTTGCGGGCCGTCATAGTGCGGCCCTTTTGTTACGGAGTCGCGCAGCACCAGTGTGCCGGTAAACGGCGGAATGGGTTCCAGCGGCTCGTCGTTAGCAAGGCGGATAGCCTGGTCGATGGCGGTAGTAATCATGTTGTCGATGGGCAAGTAGACGGTGGAAAGCCCCGGCTCCAGCCATGCGGCGCTGGGGGCGTCGTCAAAACCAAACAGCGAGATATCTTCCGGTATGCGCAGCCCCGCCTGGTGCAGCGCTTTCGACGCGCCAAGCGCCATGTCGTCGTTTCCGGCGAACAGCGCGGTAAATTTCACGCCGCTTTCCAGCAGTTCCTGACAGCGCTCATAGCCGCTTTGCATTTTTGAGTCGCCGTTTTTCACCCGCCGCTCGTCCCAGGCAATCCCATGTTGTTCAAGCGCTTTGCGGTAGCCCTCCAGCCGCGCTTTGCCGGTTGGCGTGTTAATCGGCACTGTAATGCAGCCAATCTCCCGGTGTCCCTGGGCAATCAGATAATCCACCGCCTGAAAGGCGGCGTCCTGCTGTTCGAAGAAAACGCAGCGCTCGCGCGCCTGGCTGACGTCGCGGTTAATCACCACCAGCGGCACGCCGATAGAATGGATGAGCGACATTATCTCTTTTTCGCTCATGTGGCGGGTGTAGAGCACGATGGCGTCGCACTGGCGGTCGGCCAGCATCTGCACCGCTTCCAGCTCGCGGGCGGGCGCGTCGTGCCCGTCGGTGACAATCAGCTGTTTGCCGTGGGTTTCCGTCTGGCGCGACGCCTGTTGCAACAGGCGGCCAAAGTAAAAGCCGTCGAAGGTGGAGAGCACCAGACCAATGCTGTTGCTGGTGCGGTGAGCCAGCGATCGGGCGAGAAAATTGGGCCGATAGCCCAGCTCTTCCATCGCCCGGAACACCTGCTTACGGGTGCTCTCTTTCACCTGCCCGGTGCCGTTCAGCACGCGCGAGACGGTAGCCTTTGAAACGCCCGCACGCAGTGAAACATCCAGCATCGTCGCCATTCATTACTCTCCTGTCACTTATTGCTGTGCAGTTTATCACAGCGCGCCGCTTGTTGAGCGCGGCGGGGCGTGCTTACGCCAATAGCTCCGGCGCGATCACGCTTTCAGAAGGCAATTTTAACGGCAGGTAAATGCCCTGCTAATAAAAAGGGAATGTGGTATGCCAAATTGGCAGTGAAACGTGATTGCGGAATACCAATCTCCCGGAGTGCGAGATCAGTCACAGATAATTACCGCAGCGGGTTCTATGTTTTGGCATACCAAAAAACGGAAGTACGCGGTCTCCGTCCATCATAACAACAGCCCCCAACTGAGGTCATACCCTATGGCACTACAGGAAAAGCTGATCGATTCGCTGGGCAGTTTCGCCACGAAATTCAACAGCTACCGCTACATTATGGCGATCAAAGCCTCGTTCATTACCCTGATGCCGGTCATCATCGTCGGCGCGTTTTCCGTGCTTATCTCCAACATGGTGCTGGACCCGAAAAACGGTCTGGCCAGCTTCCAGGCGCTGTCGTTTCTCGCTGCGCTGAAGCCCATCACCAGCGCGATTAACTACGCCACGCTTAACTTTTTAAATATCGGCGCGGTCTTTTTGATTGGTATCGAGCTTGGCCGCATCAATGGCATCAAAACGCTATTTCCCGGCCTGCTGGCGGTTATCTGTTTCATCTGCGTCACGCCGACCACGCTTGAGATGATGATCGACGGCCAGATGCACGTGGTGAAAGATGTGCTGGCGCGCCAGTTCTCCGATACCCGCAGCCTGTTCCTCGGCATGTTTATCGCCATCCTTTCGGTGGAAATTTACTGCTGGCTGGAGAGCCGCCCGGGGTTGCGCATCAAAATGCCGGACACCGTGCCGCCTAATGTTTCCGCCTCGTTTTCCGCATTGATCCCGGCCATTATCACCACGACCGTTATCGCGACGTTCGGCTTTGTCTTCCATCAGCTGACCGGCATGTACCTTTACGATGCGGTTTATCAGGTGGTGCAGCAGCCGCTGGAGCGCGTGGTGCAAAGCCTGCCCGGGATCCTGCTGTTGATGTTTGTCGCGCAGCTTTTCTGGGTGATCGGCATTCACGGCAATCAGATGATTAAGCCCATTCGCGAACCGCTGCTGCTTGGCGCGATAACCGTCAACATGAGCGCTTTCGAGCAGGGCAAAGAGGTGCCGAACATCATCACCATGCCGTTCTGGGATGTGTATATGAGCATCGGCGGCTCCGGGCTGACCATCGGCCTGCTGATTGCGGTGATGATCGCCACCAAACGTAAAGAGATGAAAGAGATAGCCAAACTCTCGTTCGGCCCGGGCATCTTTAACATCAACGAGCCGGTCATTTTTGGTATGCCGATCATGCTCAACCCCATCCTCGCCATTCCTTTCATTATCACGCCGCTGGTCACCGGCACGATTGGCTATTTCGCCACCGTAACGGGCTTTGCCGGTAAAGCGGTGGTTATGGTGCCCTGGACCACGCCGCCGCTTATCAACGCCTGGCTCTCCACGGCGGGGTCGATGGGCGCGGTAGTGACCCAACTGGTCTGCATTCTGGTTTCAATTCTGATTTACCTGCCGTTTGTGAAAGTGGCTTCTCGTCGCGCCGAGCAGGCGCAGTTGCAGGCCGCCAACCCGGAAATGGCGAAAAACGCGTGAGGACATCATGAGTCAAAAAAGCATTACCATTCCGCAGGATTTCATTCTGGGCGCGGCTTCGTCCGCCTGGCAGACCGAAGGCTGGAGCGGCAAGAAAGAGGGCCAGGATTCGTATATGGATATCTGGTACAAGAATGACCGCCACGTCTGGCACGAGGGCTACGGCCCGGCGCTGGCGACCGACCTCTACAACCGCTACCGGGAAGAGGTGGCGCTAATGAAGCAGGCGGGGCTGACGCATTACCGCACCTCCATTAACTGGTCGCGCTTTTTTACCGATTACGAAAAGGGCGTGGTGGACGAAGAGTACGCCCGCTATTACGACAACTTTATCGACGAGATGCTGGCGGCCGGCATTGAGCCGATGATCTGTCTTGAGCACTATGAGCTGCCAGCTTATCTGTTTGAAAACTACGGCGGCTGGGCGTCGAAGAAGGTGGTTGAGCTGTTTGCGCTGTACGCCGAAAAGGTGTTTGAGCGTTATCACCACAAAGTGTCGCGCTGGTTTACTTTCAACGAACCGATTGTGGTGCAAACGCGGGTATATCTGGACGCGCTGCGCTGGCCGTATGAGCAGAACACCTCCACCTGGATGCAGTGGAATCACCATAAAAACCTCGCCACGGCGAAAGTGGTGAAGCTGTTTCGCGAGAAGGGCTATACCGGCAGCGTGGGGGCTATCCTGAACCCGGAAGTGACCTATCCGCGTTCCAGCGCGCCGCACGATGTGAAAGCGGCGGAAATGTACGATCTCTTTTATAACCGCGTATTTCTCGACCCGATGGTCCACGGCCGCTATCCGCAGGCGCTGGTGGCGCTGCTGGAGCAACATGGCGTGCAGTGGGACTACAGCGCCGACGAGCTGGCGCTCATTCGCGACAACACCGTCGATGAGCTTGGCATCAACCTTTATTACCCGCACCGGGTGAAAGCGCCGTCGCGCGCCTGGAACCCGCAAACGCCGTTCCATCCGGCTTATTACTATGAGCCTTTCGAGCTGCCGGGACGACGGATGAATAAATCCCGCGGCTGGGAAATTTACCCGCGCATTATTTATGACATGGCGATGCGCATCAAAAACGACTACCGCAACATCCCGTGGTTTATCGCTGAAAGCGGCATGGGCATTGAGAACGAAGGGCAGTTTCGCAACGCCGAAGGGGTCATTCAGGATGACTACCGCATTGGTTTTATCAGCGAGCACCTCTACCAGACGCTGCTTGCCCGCGAAGCCGGGGCGAACTGCCAGGGCTACATGCTCTGGGCCTTCACCGACAACGTCTCGCCGATGAACGCGTTCAAAAACCGCTATGGGCTGATTGAAATAGATCTGCAAAACAACCGGGCGAGACGGGCTAAGAAATCGGCGGGCTGGTACCGGGCGCTTCGAGAAACCCGCACGCTGACCCTGAACATTGATGATGACAGGAAATAAGGAGCGACCATGAAACGTATCGTACTGTGCTGTTCCGCAGGCATGTCCACCTCGCTGGTGGTGACCAAAATGGAAAAGGCGGCGGCGGAGCGGGGGCTGGAGTACCGCATCTACGCTATCCCGGAGCAAAACCTGCGCGATGAACTGCAAAGCCACGCCGCCGAAATCCAGGCGGTGCTGCTCGGCCCGCAGGTGCGCTTCAAGCTTGCCGAAAATAAAAAGCTGACCGACGAGCACCACATCCCTATCGACGTTATCGATACGGTAGCCTATGGCACCTTAAACGGCGCGAAAGTTCTCGATCAGGCGCTGAGTCTGGTAATCTAGTGCGCGTTTTTTCCGCATTTAAGGCGGGGAAGCTTCTCAGGCTCAATTCAGTACACAGGTGATATCGTGGATAAGGTGGTTGTTCCGCCCGAAAAAAAGCAGTACCAGGAGATTGGTGAGGACCTCAGGGAGCAGATAATCCAGGGCCACTATCCTGTCGGTTCGAGGCTGCCACCGGAGCGTAATATTGCGGAAAAGTACGGCGTCAGCCGCACCATCGTGCGCGAGGCGCTGTTGATGCTGGAGCTGCAGGGCACGGTGGATATCCGCCAGGGCTCCGGCGTCTACGTTATGCGTATTCCTACGGAAAATGAAACTGAGGAAGAGCGTTTTTTCAACAGCGACATCGGTCCGTTTGAAATGCTCCAGGCGCGCCAGCTGCTGGAAAGCAATATCGCCGCCTTCGCGGCGAAAATGGCCACCAAAGCCGATATCGATAACCTTAAGCGCATTCTGGAGCAGGAGCAGCGCGCCATCGCGATGAGCGACAGCAGCCAGGATAATTACAAGCTGTTTCATCTGGTGCTGGCGGGCGCTTCGCAAAACCAGATGCTGCTCGCCACGGTGGAGAGCATCTGGCGCCATATGGACAGCAGCCCGCTCTGGCAGCAGTTGCACGCCCATCTTGAAAGCCGCAGCTACCGCCTGAAGTGGCTTGGCGAACACCAGACCATTCTTGCCGCTCTGCGCCGTCGCGATGTCATGGGCGCCTGGCAGGCGATGTGGCAGCATCTTGAAAACACCAAAAACAGCCTGCTGGAGCTTTCAGACGCCGATGCGCCCGATTTCGACGGCTATTTGTTTGAATCCGTACCTATTTTTCAGGGCAAAATGCAGTGATTATTCAGCCGCTTTATGACGCGCCGCAGCATGCGGAGCAGGTGACCGACTGGCTCTGGCAGGCTTTCGGCCCCACGCAGCCGCGCGACTTTTTCGCCAGCATCGTTAACCACAGCCAGAAACCCGGCGCGCTGCCGCTGACGTTTATCGCCACCGAGGGCGAAAAGCTGCTGGGCACGGTCGGGTTATGGCGCTGCGATTTAATCAGCCGCCAGGATCTCTTCCCGTGGCTCGCCGCGCTTTATATTGATGAATCGCAGCGCGGCAAGGGGCTGGGGGGAATGTTGCAGGAGACGGTGACAGGATTTGCCCGAAGCCTTGGCTTTACCGAACTTTATCTCTATTCCGCCTGCAAAAATTATTACGAACGTTCAGGCTGGCAATACATCGGCGACGCCCTGGAATATCCCGATAAATCTGTTCACCTCTACCGCTACGGGCTTTGATTCTCCAGCGGCGCGCCGACGGAGTGGCGGCGCACCAGCGTAGGGCTGAAAAGGTGGGTGACTTCCGGCGGCGTGCGGTTATCGGCGAGCGCCAGCGCGAGTTCCGCCGCCTGGGTCGCCATCGTCACGATGGGGTAGCGAATTGTGGTGAGCCTTGGACGAACGTAGCGTGAAACCAGCACGTCATCGAAGCCGATAAGCGAAATCTCTTTCGGCACGTCAATGCCGTTGTCGTTCAGCACCCCCATCGCGCCCGCCGCCATGGAGTCGTTATAGCAGGCCACGGCGGTAAACTGTTTTCCTCGCCCCAGCAGTTCGGTCATCGCCTGTTCGCCGCCGCTCTCATCCGGTTCGCCGAAGCTCACCAGCCTTTCGTTGCAGGGCAAACCGTGCTCTTTCAGGGCGTCGTAATAGCCCTGTAGCCGGTCTTCGGCATCCGAAATAGCGTGGTTGGAGCACAGATAGCCGATGCGGGTGTGGCCTTGTTGAATCAGGTGGCGGGTGGCGAGCCACGCGCCGTAGCGGTCATCCAGCGCCACGCAGCGACGCTCGAAACCTGGCAAAATGCGGTTAATCAGCACCATGCCGGGAATTTGCTTCATCAGCGGCGCCAGTTCTTCATCCGGGATCATCTTGGCGTGCACCACCAGCGCGGCGCAGCGGTGGCGAATGAGTTGCTCTATCGCCTGCCGCTCTTTCAGCTCATTGTGGTAGCCATTGCCGATAAGCAAAAAATTGTTGGTGTTATAGGCGACCTGTTCCACCGCTTTCGCCATGGCGCCGAAAAAGGGATCGGACACATCGCTGACCACCAGGCCCACGGTTTCAGTGGTTTGCTGTGCGAGCGCGCGGGCGTTGGCGTTGGGGTGATAATTCAGCGTTTCCATGGCCTCCAGCACCGCCTGGCGGGAAGCATCGCTGGCTTTTGGCGAGTCGTTAATGACGCGAGACACGGTGGCGACAGAGACTCCAGCAAGCCGCGCAACATCCTTTATAGTCGCCATAAAATACCTTCTGCATGGGTAAACGTTTACACATGGTTAAGTGTTACGGAAAAACCGCGCCACTTCAAGCAACTGGCCATAAACATGGGCGCGTTTTGTGGAGCATATCCAAAAGCGGGGTGTAATTGTTACATCTGACAGCGCTCTGTCATCTGTAACGGAAAAAGGGGGAATAATGTCAAACAAAACCTTTGGTTACACTTTGCGATGGGCTGTTGCGATTGGCCTGTAGCGGCAGAGAAATCGTCGCTGGTAGAGTTGAGATCCCAGAGGTATTGATAGGTGGTGTCAGTTAACTACTGACCACAAGCATTACACCAACCTGCGCGGATGCGCAGGTTTTTTTTTGCCTGTCATTCAGGTTTATCTGCGGGTGCCAATAACCAGCGATATTGCCAGGTAGCGTCAGTTAACTACTGACCACAAGCATTACCCAAGCCTTCGCGGATGCGCAGGTTTTTTTTTGCCTGTCATTCAGGTTTATCTGCGGGTGCCAATAACCAGCGATATTGCCAGGTGGTGTCAGTTAACTGCTGACCACAAGCATTACCCAAGCCTTCGCGGATGCGCAGGTTTTTTTTGCCTGTCATTCAGGTTTATTGCCGGCATGTTTATCTGCGGGTGCCAATAACCAGCGATAGTGCCAGGTAGCGTCAGTTAACTACTGACCACAAGCATTACCCAGGCCTTCGCGGATGCGCAGGTTTTGACGCTCGTTCATGCCCTCTGTAATCCGCCTCGCGTTATTCCGAATTGTGTCACTGTAGCCAATCCCCGCGTCCTTTCCCGGCTTTCAACTGTCGCTCATCCCCGACAACTCGTGTAATCTGCCGCGACTATACTTCATCCTTGATAACTGAAGACAAAGGGAGTTGAGATGCTATTTGGATTTTTCCGCAACCTCTTTCGCATACTGTTCCGCGTACAGCTTCACGGCGATATTCGGGCGCTGAGTCAGCCGCGCGTTTTAATCACGCCCAATCATGTCTCGTTTATGGATGGGATCCTGCTGGCGCTCTTTTTACCGGTGCGTCCTGTATTTGCCGTCTATACCTCTATCAGCAGCCAGTGGTATATGCGCGCGCTGACCTCGTTTATCGATTTCGTGCCGCTGGACCCGACAAAACCGATGTCCATCAAGCAACTGGTGCGCTTAATCGGCCAGGGCAGACCGGTGGTGATTTTCCCGGAGGGACGTATTTCGGTCAGCGGCTCGCTGATGAAAATTTATGACGGGGCCGGGTTCGTCGCCGCGAAATCGGGCGCGACGGTTGTACCGATGCGTATTGAAGGCGCAGAACTCACCTTTACCAGCCGCCTGAAGGGTCTGGTGAAACGTCGCCTCTTCCCGGCTATCGACCTGCATATTCTGCCGCCCACCACCATTGCGATGCCGGATGCGCCGCGCGCGCGCGATCGCCGCCGTCTGGCCGGGGAAATGCTGCACCAGATTATGATGGAAGCGCGGATGGCGGTGCGTCCGCGTGAAACGCTGTTCGAGGCGCTGCTTTCAGCGGCGCACCGCTACGGCGAAGGCAAAAACTGCCTGGAAGATATCAACTTTAAACCGGACAACTACCGCAGCTTGCTGAAAAAGACGCTGTTTGTCGGCCGGATTCTCGATAAATACAGCAAGCCTGGCGAAACTATCGGCCTGATGCTGCCGAACGCCGCCATCAGCGCCGCCGTGATTTTCGGCGCGTCTATGCGCGCGCGCGTTCCGGCGATGATGAACTACACCGCCGGGGTGAAAGGGCTTAACAGCGCCATCACCGCCGCGCAGATCAAAACCATCTTTACCTCCCGTCAGTTTATTGAGAAAGGCAAGCTCGGCCATCTGATTGAGCAAATCACCTCGGTTCGCTGGGTCTTTCTTGAAGATCTGCGCGGCGAAATCACCACGGCCGATAAGCTGTGGATTTTCGGCCACCTGCTGGCGCCCCGCCTGGCGCAGGTCGCGCAGCAGCCGGAAGACGCCGCGATGGTGCTTTTCACCTCAGGCTCGGAAGGCAACCCGAAAGGGGTGGTGCACAGCCATAAAAGCCTGCTCGCAAACGTTGAGCAGATCCGCACCATCGCCGATTTTACCGCCCGCGACCGCTTTATGTCGGCGCTGCCGCTGTTCCACTCTTTTGGCTTAACGGTAGGGCTGTTCACGCCGCTCTTCACCGGCGCGGAAGTCTTTCTTTACCCAAGCCCGCTGCATTACCGCGTGGTGCCGGAGCTGGTCTATGACCGCAACTGCACCGTGCTGTTCGGCACCTCAACGTTCCTCGGCCATTACGCCCGCTTTGCTCATCCTTATGATTTCTACCGCGTTCGCTATGTGGTCGCTGGCGCGGAAAAACTGCAGGAGAGCACAAAGCAAATCTGGCAGGACAAATTCGGCCTGCGCATTCTTGAAGGCTATGGCGTAACGGAATGCGCCCCGGTGGTTTCCATTAACGTGCCGATGGCGGCAAAGCCTGGCACTGTCGGGCGCATTCTTCCTTCTATGGACGCGCGCCTGCTGGCCGTGCCGGGCATTGAGCAGGGCGGGCGTTTACAGCTGAAAGGCCCGAACGTGATGAAGGGCTATCTGCGGGTGGAGAAACCGGGCGTACTGGAGGAGCCGACGGCGGAGAACGCCAACGGCGAGAGCGAGAAAGGCTGGTACGACACCGGCGATATCGTCACCTTTGACGAACAGGGGTACGTGATTATTCAGGGACGCGCCAAACGCTTTGCGAAAATCGCCGGCGAAATGGTTTCGCTGGAAATGGTGGAGCAGCTGGCGCTGGCGGTTTCGCCGGAGAAAATGCACGCCACGGCTATCAAGAGCGATGCCGCCAAGGGCGAAGCGCTGGTGCTGTTTACCACCGACAGCGAACTGACGCGTGAAAAACTCCAGCAGCAGGCGCGAACCCACGGCGTGCCGGAGCTGGCGGTGCCGCGCGATATCCGCTACCTCAAGCAGTTGCCGGTGCTGGGCAGCGGTAAGCCCGATTTTGTTACTCTCAAATCGATGGTCGACCAGGACGAACAGACGCATGCATGATGCCAACCATTCTACGTCGCTCTTTTCCCGCGGCATGCTGGCGGTTATCGCCGCGCAGTTTTTATCCGCCTTTGGCGATAACGCGCTGCTCTTCGCCACGCTGGCGGTGCTGAAAGCGCAGTTTTACCCGGACTGGAGCCAGCCGGTGCTGCAAATGGTATTCGTCGCCGCCTATATCCTTTTCGCGCCGTTTGTCGGTCAGGTGGCGGACAGTTTCGCCAAAGGCCGGGTGATGATGGTGGCGAACAGCCTGAAGCTGCTTGGCGCGGCGGCCATCGGCCTTGGCTTTAATCCGTTCATCGGCTATACGCTGGTGGGGATTGGCGCGGCGGCTTACTCGCCCGCGAAGTATGGCATTCTCGGCGAGCTGACCACCGGCGACCGGTTAGTAAAAGCCAACGGCCTGATGGAGTCGTCCACCATCGCCGCCATCCTTGTCGGCTCGGTGGCGGGCGGGGTATTGGCGGACTGGCACATCGGCGCGGCGCTGGCGGTTTGCGCGCTGGTCTACGCCGGCGCGGTAGTGGCGAACCTGTTTATTCCGAAGCTCGCCCCGGCGCGTCCGGGGCAGTCATGGCGCTTTACGCCGATGACCCGCAGCTTCTTTAACGCCTGCCGGGTGCTGTGGCGAAACGACGAAACGCGATTTTCGCTGGTCGGCACCAGCCTGTTCTGGGGCGCGGGGGTGACGCTGCGTTTCCTGCTGGTGCTGTGGGTGCCGGTGGCGCTCGGCATTACCGATAACGCCACGCCGACCTACCTTAACGCGATGGTGGCGATCGGCATCGTGCTTGGCGCGGGCGCGGCGGCGAAGCTGGTGACGCTTGAAACCGTATCGCGCTGCATGCCGGCGGGCATCCTGATTGGCGTGGCGGTTATCGTGTTCGCGCTCCAGCAGGCGCTGCTGCCTGCTTATCTGCTGCTGATGCTGATTGGCATTTTCGGCGGCTTTTTCGTGGTGCCGCTCAATGCGCTATTGCAGGAGCGCGGCAAGCGCTCGGTAGGCGCAGGGAATGCGATAGCGGTGCAAAACCTTGGTGAAAACACCGCCATGCTGCTGATGCTGGGGCTCTATTCCCTGGCGGTAAAAGCAGGGGCCCCGGTGGTGGGCATTGGCGTCGGCTTCGGCGCTATTTTTGCGCTGGCCATCGCCGGGCTCTGGTTCTGGCGACGCAAGCAGTAATAAAAAAACCCGCTCCGGCGGGTTTTTTTACAGACCAGACCCAGGTTTACGGCGCCGGGTAGGTATAAACCTGATGCACCGCTTCCAGCTCCGCCAGGACCTCTTCGCTTAATTCCAGATGCAGGCTTTCCACATTGGTTCTCAGCTGCTCAAGCGTGGTGGCGCCAAGCAGGGTGCTGGCGACAAACGGTTGGCGACGCACAAAAGCCAGCGCCATTTGCGCCGGATCCAGCCCGTGGCGCTTGGCAACCTCTACATAGGCCGCCACCGCTTTTTGCGACTGCTCGCTGCTGTAGCGCGTAAAGCGGCTGAACAGCGTATTGCGGGCGCCCGCAGGCTTCGCGCCGTTCAGATATTTGCCGGTCAGCGTGCCGAAGGCGAGACAGGAGTAGGCCAGCAGTTCAACGCCTTCAAACTGGCTGACTTCCGCAAGGCCGACTTCGAAGCTGCGGTTAAGCAGGCTGTAGGGGTTCTGGATAGTCACGATACGCGGCAGATCGTGCTTTTCCGCCAGGTGCAGATAGCGCATCACGCCCCAGGCGGTTTCGTTCGAGACGCCGATATAGCGGATTTTCCCGGCGCGCTGGTATTCGGCCAGCGCTTCCAGCGTTTCGAGGATCGTTACGGCAGGCGCACCCTCCGTCCAGCTGTAGCCCAGTTTGCCAAAGCAGTTCGTCGGGCGCTGTGGCCAGTGCACCTGATAAAGGTCGAGATAGTCGGTTTGCAGACGCTTAAGGCTTTCATCCAGAGCAATACGGATATTCTTGCGATCCAGCGCCTGGTTCGGGCGTATGCCGCTGTCATTGTTGCGGCTCGGCCCGCTTACTTTGGAGGCGATGATCAGCTTTTCGCGATTGCCACGCTTTTTCAGCCAGTTGCCGACATAGGTTTCGGTCAGCCCTTGCGTTTCCGGTCGTGGCGGGACGGGGTACATTTCCGCCACGTCAATGAGGTTTATCCCCTGACTTACCGCGTAATCAAGCTGCTCATGCGCATCGGCTTCGCTGTTTTGCTCACCAAAGGTCATGGTGCCCAGTCCCAGTGTACTTATCTCAAGTGAGCTATGAGGGATACGGTGATAATGCATAGCCGGCTTCC
Source organism: Franconibacter sp. IITDAS19 (assembly GCF_023079515.1). NCBI lineage: Bacteria > Pseudomonadati > Pseudomonadota > Gammaproteobacteria > Enterobacterales > Enterobacteriaceae > Franconibacter > Franconibacter sp. IITDAS19. Next base: position 421,643 of record NZ_JALJCP010000003.1, read on the forward strand.
TTATTTTTAGACTGCGTCAGGCACTTCCCGACAAAGGAATATAAACATGGCAGAGGGGGACCAAAAGGGGAAGGGGAGGCCGCACAAAAAACGAAAAGGCCAGCGGAAAAACTGGCCTTTTATACGTTAGCGTTCAATGATTTGTGACACCTGGTCGCGGTTGATTTGCTGTTCGTTGCCCTGCGGATCGCGGTAGCTTACCAGACCCGTATCATCGTCCACTTCCGGCTTGCCGTCGGTGAGGATCATACGGCCGTCTTTGGTCGCCATAACGTAGTCGCTGCTGCAGCCGGAAACAGCAAAAGCCAGACCCACAGCGGAAATTACTACAGCCCATTTATTCATCGTTATTCGCCTCATAGGGATATGGAATGGATTAACCTGGTTATTCTAGTAAAAACCAGCGAAGCGCGACGAAAAAGCAGGCAATTCTTAAAGGGAAATAAAAAGCGCTCCCGAAGGAGCGCCTGAGATTAAAGGGGATTTTTCTTGTTACGTATCAAATTAAGGCTTTCAACTGCGATAGAGAAGAACATCGCAAAATAGATATAGCCTTTAGGTACGTGAATATCGAAGCTTTCCAGCATCAGCGTAAAGCCCACCAGAATCAAAAACGAAAGGGCCAACATTTTGACAGAAGGGTGACGCTCGACAAATTCGCCAATCGGGCGCGCTGCGAACATCATCACGCCTACGGCAATCACGACCGCCGCCATCATGATAAACAGATGATCGGAAAGGCCGACTGCGGTTATCACAGAATCCAGGCTGAAGATAATATCGAGCAGCATGATCTGGAAAATCGCGCCGAAGAAAGAGTGGACGTTAGTTTTAAGCCCCTCTTCTTCGCCTTCAATAGATTCATGGATCTCCTTGCTCGCCTTCCAGATAAGGAACAGGCCGCCGAGCAGCAGAATTAAATCGCGCGCGGAGATCTCTTGCCCTAACACGGTAAACAGCGGTTGGGTAAGTTTGATAACCCAGGCGATAGAAGCCAGCAGCGCCAGGCGCATAATCATCGCGCCGGCAAGCCCCAGTTTTCGGGCTTTGCCTTGCTGTGATTTGGGGAGTTTCGCCACAACCAGAGAGAGAAAAATAATATTATCGATCCCAAGCACAATCTCCAGCAGCGTCAGCGTACCGAGCGCCAGCCAGGCATTGGGATCCGTTACCCATGCAAATAACATCTAAAAGTCCTGCTTATAAAGAAAACGCTAATTATATGCATCCAACACCGCAGGGTAAAAATTTAATCTCTTTATAACAAAAAATGTCGCGCCAGCAGCGCGCCGGTGAAGTTCTTCTTCAGGTAAAAGCCGCGCGGCAACGTAAGAATAGGTTCGCCGTTAGCGCCAATCGCTTCCGTCAGGGCTTTGCTGTTCGCGGCTTTGGGACGCAGCTGTAACACTTCGCCGTGGCGAGCGGTGATTCGCTCAACGTGTCCAAGCACGATTAAATCCATTAACTCTTCCCAGTCCTGGCGAAGCTGCGCCTCTTCATGCGCCGAAGGACTCCAGAGCAGCGGCGAACCTACGCGCCTTTCGGCGAGGGGGATCGCGCGTTCGCCTTCCACCGGGATCCACAGCACGCGCTTTAGCTTGTGACGCACATGGCTGGTTTCCCATACCACGCCTGAATTGCCGGTAAGCGGCGCAACGCAGACGAAAGTGGTCTCCAGCGGGCGTCCCTGACGGTCAATGGGAATGGTTTTCAACTCTACGCCGAGCGCGGCGAAATCCTGCTCCGGTTTGCTGCCCGCGCTGGCGCCAAGCCATAACTCCAGCAATATCCCTGTCCAGCCCTTGTCGCGCTTCAAATCGGGTGGAATGGGCAACCCTGCGAGGGCGGCGAGTTCGCCCAGCGTCATGCCTGCCAGCAGGCCAGCCTGCGCGAGCAGCTGCGCTTCATCTGCGGGCGGTTGGCGAAGGGGAGAGAGTGACAACATGGTGCTTTTCCGTTAGGTTAAAAAATGAACAGCAAAAAGAGCGCTTGTGGACAGAGTTTACCGCGCTGTGAGCAACATATGCAGCCTGTTGATTGTAATAGTTATTTTAAATAAAAAAACCAATTCCGGCCTGACAAAAAACGGGTTTTCCCAATCTGGTCACTGACAATGAACAGGATCTTACACCAGGTTATCCACAGAAAAATGGGATAACTGTGAAAAGAAGCCACTACTGGTTCGATTTACAGCCTTGACGCGAACCGTTTTTGCACTTTTTCGCCAGCCTGTGACTAACTTATTGGCACAATCTGTGGATAAAAACGGCTCTGTTCGATCTTTCATCACCGCCAGGATCTTAAGCGTGATGCTCGTCACGTTTTGTAGGCGTAAAGGGTGGATTATTTATTTAATTAACTGAAAACAAAGATTATATTTATAAGGCTGTTTTGAGCCGGGACAGAATTGCCCTGGGTTTTCCCTGGGAAATTAGCTACTTCTACACAGTGATATCCACAGAAAAAGTGAATAAAACGCTGACTTGCGCCTCGTCTCTGTTTATAAGTCGGCATATTTTTGTGAGTTATTCAAGGTTTATTCCTTGAAGTCGCGCCCAACAGAGTGGTTTACCGTCACAAAGGAGTATGAAACAATCGTTACTATCCAGGTTTATTTTGAGGTAGTCCGGTGATCGATGATGATGGCTACCGCCCGAATGTTGGTATCGTGATCTGTAATCGTCAGGGGCAGGTAATGTGGGCCAGGCGTTTTGGCCAACACTCCTGGCAATTTCCGCAAGGTGGCATCAACCCTGGCGAATCGGCGGAACAGGCGATGTATCGCGAGCTTTTCGAAGAGGTAGGTTTACAACGAAAAGATGTCCGCATCCTCGCCACTACCCGCAACTGGTTGCGTTATAAATTACCAAAACGTTTGGTGCGTTGGGACACAAAGCCGGTTTGTATCGGCCAGAAGCAAAAATGGTTTCTTCTGCAGTTGGTGAGCAACGACACCGATATCAATATGCAGACCAGCAGCACACCTGAGTTCGACGGCTGGCGCTGGGTCAGTTACTGGTATCCGGTACGTCAGGTTGTCTCCTTTAAGCGCGATGTCTATCGTCGGGTGATGAAAGAGTTCGCAAGCGTAGTGATGCCCTTGCAGGAAGCGGCGCCGCCGAGAAACGCTTCTCCTGCCTGGCGACGTAAAAGAGGTTAAGCCACGCAAATTATGCTCACCCGGTTGCGAGAAATAGTCGAGAAGGTTGCCAGCGCCCCGCGCCTTAGCGAGGCGCTGAACATCCTGGTTAATGATATCTGTCTTGCGATGGACACCGAGGTGTGCTCGGTTTATTTAGCCGATCACGACAGGCGCTGTTACTACCTGATGGCGACGCGCGGCCTTAAAAAACCGCGCGGCCGCACCGTTGCGCTTGCCTTTGATGAAGGGATTGTCGGCCTGGTGGGACGTCTTGCGGAGCCCATCAACCTGGCGGACGCCCAGAAACATCCCAGCTTCAAATATATTCCTGCCGTTAAAGAAGAGCGTTATCGCGCTTTTCTCGGCGTGCCTATTATTCAGCGTCGTCAGCTGTTAGGCGTGCTGGTGGTGCAGCAACGCGAACTGCGCCAGTATGATGAAAGCGAGGAGTCCTTCCTCGTTACGCTCGCCACGCAAATGGCGGCGATCCTCTCCCAATCTCAGCTTACCGCGCTGTTTGGCCAATATCGCCAGACCCGCATTCGCGCGCTGCCCGCCTCGCCAGGGGTAGCGATAGCACAGGGGTGGATGGACACCACGCTGCCTTTGATGGAGCAGGTCTACGAAGCGTCCACGCTTGATACCTCTCTGGAGCGCGAGCGCCTCACGGCGGCGCTGGAAGAGGCCTCCGCCGAGTTTCGCCGCTACAGCAAACGTTTTGCCGCAGGCGCGCAGAAAGAGACGGCGGCTATTTTCGATCTTTACTCGCATCTTCTCTCCGACGCCCGACTTCGTCGGGAACTTTATAGCGAAATCGACAAAGGCTCGGTCGCGGAGTGGGCGGTTAAAAAGGTCATTGAAAAATTTGCCGAGCAATTCGCCGCCCTGACCGATGGCTATCTTAAAGAGCGGGCCGGTGATTTGCGAACGCTCGGACAGCGCCTGCTGTTTCATCTTGATGACAACATTCAGGGGCCGAACACCTGGCCTGAGCGTTTCGTTCTGGTCGCTGATGAACTCTCCGCCACTACGCTTGCCGAATTGCCGCAGGACAGGCTGGTCGGCGTAGTGGTTCGCGACGGTGCGGCCAACTCGCATGCCGCTATTATGGTGCGCGCGCTTGGCATTCCAACCGTCATGGGCGCCGATATTCAGCCCTCAGTTTTGCATCATCGCATGCTGGTTGTGGATGGCTACCGCGGCGAACTGCTGGTGGACCCGGAACCCGTTCTGCTGCAGGAATATCAGCGGCTGGTCACCGAAGAGAACGAGCTGAGCCGCCTTGCGGAAGGGGATGTCGAACAGCCCGGCGAGCTGAAAAGCGGCGAGCGGGTACAGGTAATGCTCAATGCGGGCCTCAGCCCGGAGCACGAAGAGAAGCTCGGCAGCCGTATCGACGGCATCGGTCTTTACCGCACTGAGATTCCTTTCATGCTGCAAAGCGGTTTTCCCTCCGAGGAAGAACAGGTCGCGCAGTATCAAGGGATGCTGCAGATGTTTAATGACAAACCCGTCACGCTGCGCACGCTTGATGTCGGCGCCGATAAACAATTGCCTTATATGCCGATTAGCGAAGAGAACCCTTGCCTCGGCTGGCGCGGCATTCGCATCACGCTCGATCAGCCAGAGATCTTTTTGATCCAGGTGCGCGCTATGTTGCGAGCCAACGCGGCGACCGGCAATCTCAGCATTCTGCTACCGATGATCACCAGTATTGACGAGGTAGACGAAGCGCGTCGTTTGATCGACCGCGCCGGGCGGGAAGTGGAAGAGATGCTCGGGTACGCCATCCCTAAACCGCGCGTCGGCGTCATGGTGGAAGTGCCGTCCATGATCTTCATGCTGCCGCAGCTGGCGAGCCGCGTAGATTTTATCTCCGTCGGCACCAACGATTTAACCCAATATTTACTGGCGGTGGATCGAAACAACACCCGGGTCGCCAGCCTTTATGACAGCCTGCATCCGGCTATGCTGCGGGCGCTCAATCTGATAGCCGCCGAGGCGCGGCGTAATAACATCGATCTCTGCCTGTGCGGCGAGATGGCGGGTGACCCCATGTGCGTGGCGCTGTTAGTGGGAATGGGATTCCACCATCTGTCGATGAACGGTCGTTCCGTGGCGCGTGTAAAATATCTGCTGCGTCATATTACGCTTGAGGAGGCGCAGAAGCTGGCGCAACGCAGCCTTGAGGCGCAACTGGCGGCCGAAGTGCGCCATCAGGTAGCGGCCTTTATGGAGCGTCGCGGTATGGGCGGCCTGATCCGCGGCGGCCTGTAACCCTTTTACTCTTACACATCTTTTACAACTTCCCACCGTCTCAAGGCGGGCTTTATGCTATGATTCGGCACTTTGGGAGCGCCCGGAATCAGGCGCGCAGCATATTACCGCTGTCCACTTTCAGCGGAATAACAACGACTTGTGGTGACAGATGAAGAGTGGCTATCTGCATTTTCCCGATTTTGATCCGGTAATTTTTTCCATCGGACCGATCTCGTTGCACTGGTACGGCTTGATGTACCTGGTAGGTTTTGTTTTTGCGATGTGGCTCGCTGTCCGTCGCGCCAATCGTCCGGGCAGCGGCTGGACGAAAAACGAAGTAGAGAACCTGCTTTACGCAGGTTTCCTGGGCGTGTTTCTCGGCGGCCGTATTGGTTATGTCCTCTTCTATAACCTGCCTCTGTTCCTCGACGACCCGCTTTATCTTTTCCGCGTCTGGGACGGCGGCATGTCCTTCCACGGCGGCCTTATCGGCGTCATCGTGGTGATGATTATCTTCGCGAAACGCACTAAGCGCACTTTCTTCCAGGTTTCCGATTTTATCGCGCCGCTGATCCCCTTCGGCCTCGGCGCCGGGCGTCTTGGCAACTTTATCAATGGCGAACTGTGGGGCCGGGTCGATCCGGGGTTCCCATTCGCGATGCTTTTTCCCGGCTCCCGCGGCGAGGATATGGCGCTGCTGCCGGCGCACCCGGAATGGCAGTCGCTTTTCGATACTTACGGCGTACTGCCGCGTCATCCGTCCCAGCTTTACGAGCTGGCGCTGGAAGGCGTAGTGCTGTTTATTATTCTGAATCTCTTTATTCGTAAACCTCGCCCGACCGGCGCCGTTTCGGGATTGTTCCTGATTGGCTACGGCGCGTTTCGCATTATCGTGGAGTTCTTCCGCCAGCCTGACGCGCAGTTTACCGGCGAGTGGGTGCAATACATCAGCATGGGGCAGATTCTTTCCATCCCGATGATTATCGCCGGCATTATCATGATGGTCTGGGCTTACCGCCGCCCGCCGCAGCAGCAAATTTCGTGAGACGTAATGAAACAGTATCTTGAATTGATGAATAAGGTGCTCCACGAGGGCACCCCGAAAAACGATCGTACCGGCACCGGCACGCTCTCTATTTTTGGTCACCAGATGCGCTTTAACCTGCAGGAGGGTTTCCCGCTGGTGACGACGAAACGTTGCCATTTGCGCTCCATCATTCATGAGTTGCTCTGGTTCTTAAAAGGCGACACGAACATCGCTTACCTCCACGAAAATAACGTCACTATCTGGGACGAGTGGGCGGATGAGAACGGCGATCTGGGGCCGGTTTATGGCAAACAGTGGCGCGCCTGGGCAACGCCGGATGGTCGTCACGTCGACCAGCTCGCCACTGTGCTGAACCAGCTGAAAAACGATCCGGACTCTCGCCGCATTATCGTTTCCGCCTGGAACGTGGGTGAGCTGGATAAAATGGCGCTGGCGCCCTGCCACGCGTTTTTCCAGTTCTATGTGGCGGACGGCAAGCTCTCCTGCCAGCTCTATCAACGCTCCTGCGACGTGTTCCTCGGCCTGCCGTTTAATATCGCCAGCTACGCTCTGCTGGTGCATATGATGGCGCAGCAGTGCGATCTTGAGCCGGGCGATTTTGTCTGGACCGGCGGCGATACGCACCTGTACAGCAACCATCTGGAGCAGGCGCGTTTGCAGCTTACCCGCGAGCCGCGCCCGCTGCCGAAGCTCATCATTAAGCGCAAGCCGGAATCGCTTTTCGATTACCGCTTTGACGATTTTGAGATAGAAGGTTACGACCCGCATCCCGCTATCAAAGCGCCTGTCGCGATTTAAACAGGCTGCCATAACCGGCGCATTTGCGCGCCGGTTTTTCTTCCTCTCGTTTCATTCTCCCGAGCTGTCTTCCACGTTACATGCAATAACCTGCAACAGGCTGAATTTCTTCCGGGACGCCTTCTGAAAAAGAAAAACGGCGCTCGTGATTTTTTCATCTGCTGGCAGACTGCCGTCATGAACAGAAACGAGCAGGGCTATAGCCTGATTGAAATGATGCTGGTGATAACGATTGTCGTGATAGTGAGCGCAGGCGGCCTTTATGGCTGGCAGCGCTGGCAGGAACAGCAGCGCCTTTGGCAAACGGCAGGTCAGCTAAGGAACTTTCTTGAGCAATTACGCGAAGACGCCAACTGGCATAACCGCGACCATAAACTCTGGCTTAAGCGAGAGGGGCAGACATGGTGCATCGGCAGCGAAGCCGCAGAGGAGAGAAGCTGCCGGGCAGGCATAAAGGGGCTGTTTATACCACGCTGGGCCGAAGTGGAGGCTGTCGAAGTGACGCCTGAGCTGGCTTTTTACGGCCTGCGTAATACCGCCTGGCCGGGCCATATTTTACTGCGCAGCCCGGCGGGGGAGTGGCGCGTCATTATCTCCGTCTGGGGGCGCATACGGCTTTGTCCGGCAGGCGGGAGCCCGTCATGTCAGTAAAAATAAAAGGCTTCTCGCTGCTGGAAACTCTGATCGCGCTCGGCATCAGCAGCGCTCTGCTGCTGGGAGCGGTGCGGATGCTGCCAGCCTTGCACCTTGGCGTTTTGCGCCAGACGCAGCAGGCGGCGATGCAGGAGGAGCTATGGCAACTCGCTTTCGCTCTAGGCAAACAGCTTCAGCGTGCAGGCTATTGCCATGGCGACTGTGCTGGAGAGCCGCTGAAAATTGCCGCCAACGGACAATGCGTCATCCTCCAGTGGGATGCCAACAGCAACGGCAGATGGGAATCCTCTTCCGCTGACCCGGAGCAGACAGGTTACCGCTTGCGGGATAAAAGTCTGGAAACTCAGCGCGGCGCCACTCAGTGTGACGGTAAAGGTTGGGAGAAAATGACCGACCCGCAAAAAATGCGTTTTGATGCGTTCACCGTACAGAAGCAGGCGCGCAGCGGCTTGCCGCCGCTGTTAATTATTCGTTTTGCGGTCACGCCGCCTGACCAGGGCGGTTCGCTGGTCAACATTGAGCATAGCGTTGTCGGGTACAACTTATGACCAGTCAACAGAGAGGCGTCTCGTCGCTTTCGGCTGTTTTGCTGCTGCTATTACTGGGTTCCTTTATGCTGAGCGGCCTGCAACAGCAGCTCAGCGCCCGGTTTGCTTCTGTCGCCAGCGAAAGTCTGGCGCTGAAGCAGTTTTCCACCGCTGTCTCAACGCTCGCCTGGGCGGAAAAACAGCGCTGGGGGCTTAATCAGGAGTGGCAGTGCCAGGCCTTTTCGGCGTATAAGGGGCGCGCTTGCGCGAAGCGGACAGTAAAAGGCGAAGCCATCGTGGCGGCGCAGGCGGCAGTTGATAGCCACTCGCTCACGTTGTGGCGCTGGGCCGAGCCCGTAACCGCTGGAATAAAATACCGTGCTCGCGGCTGGATCGATTTTTGTCCGCTGGAGGCTTCGCAATGTCAGCTTCCCGTCGCGCCGTAAGCCAGGCGGGTTTTAGCCTGCCGGAAGTGCTGGTCGCTATGGTGCTTTTCATCATGGTTACCGTTTCTTTAAGTGGATTTTACCGGTCGTTGGCGATGGGGTTTCAGTCGCAGTGGCAAGCCCGCCAGCTGTGGCGTTTTGCGAGTCAGCAAACAGAAATCGCACCGCCAGCGCTACCGCAGGGATGGAAAGCAACGAGGTTGCAGACATCATCGGCGGGATGTGTCAGCATTTCGGTTATTGTTACCAGCCCAACAGGCAGGCAAGGGCAATTGGCCCGCTTACACTGCCCATCTGGTCAGTAGTCAGGAGATTTTATGTTACGGGTTTATCACTCCAACCGGCTGGATGTGCTGGAAGCGATCATGGAGTTCATTGTTGAACGCCAGCCGCTTGACGATCCCTTCGAGCCAGAAGTCGTACTGGTGCAAAGCACCGGTATGGCGCAGTGGTTGCAGATGACCCTCGCGCAGAAGTTCGGTATTGCCGCCAACATTACCTTTCCTCTGCCGGCAAGCTTTATCTGGGATATGTTTGTGCGCGTGCTGCGCGATATTCCGGAAGAGAGCGCTTTTACCAAACAAAACATGAGCTGGAAGTTAATGACGCTGCTTCCGGCGATGCTGTCGCGCCCCGAGTTTTCGATGCTGCGGCATTACCTCAATGATGACGACGATAAACGCAAGCTCTTCCAGCTCGCTTCCCGCGTGGCGGATCTCTACGATCAGTATCTGGTTTACCGCCCGGAATGGCTGACACGCTGGGAGGCGGGACAGGAGATCGAAGGCCTTGGTGATGCGCAGCAGTGGCAGGCGCCGCTGTGGAAAGCGTTGGTAGAACATACCGCACAGCTGGGCCAGCCGCAGTGGCACCGCGCCAACCTCTATCAGCGCTTTATCGAAACGCTGGAAAACGCCCAGCAATGTCCGCCGGGGCTACCTGCACGCGTCTTTATTTGCGGAATTTCCGCCCTCCCGCCTGTTTATCTGCAGGCGTTGCAGGCGCTTGGCAGACACATCGACGTGCATTTGTTGTTCACTAACCCCTGCCGCTATTACTGGGGCGACATTAAAGATCCGGCATTTCTGGCGAGGCTGATGAGCCGCCAGCGGCAGCGTCACGCACAGAGCGGCACCTCACCGCTCTTTAAGGATAACGAAACCGCCTTTTCGCTCTTCAACGAAGAGGGCGAGCAGGAAGTGGGAAATCCGCTGCTTGCCTCCTGGGGCAAGCTGGGCCGCGACTATACCTATCTGCTTTCGGGCCTGGAGCACTTTGAAGAGCTGGATGTGTTCGTTGACGTCACGCCGGATAATTTGCTGCACAGCCTGCAATACGACCTGCTTGAACTGCGAAACAACGCGTTGGCGGGCGTGACGCTGGAGGAGTTTGAGCGCAGCGAAAATAAACGACCGTTAGATCCCGACGATCGCAGCGTGACCGTGCACGTTTGCCACAGCCCGCAGCGTGAAGTGGAAGTATTGCACGATCAACTGCTGCAGATGCTGGAGGCAGACCCGGAACTTACCCCGCGCGATATTATCGTGATGGTGGCGGATATCGATAGCTACAGCCCGTTCATCCAGGCGGTTTTCGGCAGCGCCAGTAACGAGCGCTGGCTACCCTGGGCTATTTCTGACCGTAAAGCGCGTCAGGCGCACCCGGCGTTGCAGGCTTTCATTACCTTGCTTTCCCTGCCGGACAGCCGCTTTGTTTCTGAAGATGTGCTTGCGCTGCTGGAAGTGCCGGCGCTGGCCGCCCGTTTTTCTATCAATGAAGAAGGTTTGCTATACCTGCGCCAGTGGGTCAATGAGTCGGGCGTGCGCTGGGGCATCGACGATGACAATGTCCGTGAACTGGCGCTGCCGGCAACAGGCCAGCACACGTGGCAATTTGGTCTGACGCGCATGTTGCTTGGCTACGCCATGGAAAGTCACGTCGGCGAATGGCAGGAAGTGTTGCCTTATGATGAGTCCAGCGGGTTGATAGCCGAGCTGGTCGGGCATCTCGCCGAATTGCTGATGCAGCTTAACCTCTGGCGTAAAGGGCTTTCTCAGCCGAGGCCGCTGGCCGAGTGGCTGCCCGTTTGCCGCGATATGCTGGAAAGCTTTTTCGCGCCGGATGAAGAGACGGAAGCCGCGCTGGCGCTTATTGAGCAGCAGTGGCAGGAGATGATAGAGCAGGGCATCGCAGGGCATTACGACGCCAGCGTGCCGCTGAACCTGTTGCGCGATGAACTGGCGCAGCGGCTTGACCAGGAGCGTATCAGCCAGCGTTTTCTGGCCGGGCCCGTTAACTTCTGTACGCTGATGCCAATGCGCTCTATTCCTTTCAAGGTGGTTTGTCTGCTGGGAATGAACGATGGCGTCTATCCTCGCACGCTTTCGCCGCTCGGGTTTGACCTGATGAGCCAGAAGCCGCTGCGCGGCGATCGCAGCCGCCGCGATGATGACCGCTATCTTTTTCTGGAGGCGCTCATTTCAGCGCAGCAGCGTCTTTATATCAGCTATATCGGTCGCTCTATTCAGGACAACAGCGAAAAATACCCTTCGGTACTGGTTCAGGAGCTTATCGACTACCTGGCGCAGAGCCATTATCTGCCCGGTGACGAGGCGCTTAACTGCGACGAGAGCGCCCGGCGGGTCAAAGCGCACCTGACGCGGCTGCATCCTCGCACGCCTTTCGATGCGGAGAATTTCCTGCCCGCCCGCGAGCTGCAAAGCTATGCGCGCGAGTGGCTGCCAGCAGCAAGCGATCAGGGCGAGGCGCACCCGGAATTTATCCAGGCGCTGGAGCCGGAGCCGGTTGAAGAGCTGCCTTTCGAGCAGTTGCAGCGCTTCTGGCGCCATCCGGTAAGGGCTTTTTTCCAGATGCGGCTTAAGGTGAACTTCCGTACTGAAGAGAGTGAACTGCCGGATGCCGAACCCTTCACGCTCGACAGCCTGGGACGTTATCAGCTTAACCAGCAGCTATTGAATACGCTGGTTGAGAAAGAAGACCCCGATTTGCTCTACCGTCGCTACCGGGCTGCAGGCGAATTGCCATACGGCGCGTTTGGCGAACTCTTCTGGGAAAGCCAGCTCATGGAGATGCAGACGCTGGCGGACAGGGTGACCGCCGAGCGCAGCAACAGCGAAAACCTTGAGATCGATCTTACGCTGAACAACGTGCAGCTTACCGGCTGGTTGCAGCATGTGCAGGAGGATGGGCTGCTGCGCTGGCGGCCGTCCCTGTTAAGGGTTGAGCACGGCATGCAACTTTGGCTTGAGCATCTGGTCTACTGTGCGAGCGGCGGTACGGGAACCAGCCGCCTCTATGGACGAAAGGACAGTCAGTGGCGCTTTCCTCCGCTGGCGGCGGAGGAGGCGCGAGGTTATCTCGGCGAGCTGATTGAAGGGTATAAACAGGGAATGAGCAGTCCGCTGGTTCTGCTTTCTCAGAGCGGCGGCGAATGGCTTAAGGCCTGTTACGACCCGGACAGCAATACCATCGCATGGGATGAAGAGACGCAGCAGAAAGCGCGCAACAAGCTATTGCAGGCCTGGGCTGGCAACCAGATGGTGGAAGGCGAAGGGGCGGATATCTGGTACCAGCGCCTCTGGCGCAACCTGGAGCCGGAATATTACGAGGCCATCATTCGTGAAGCGCAGCGCTATCTGCTGCCACTTTTCAGATTCAATCAAAAATAACGTTGCTGTATAAAAATTGCGCAACAGGATCCGTTTCCTTTATCATGCGCATCTTGCTCAGGGCTGATGCAAAAATACAAAACCATCCCGTAACGGGAAAGCTGTCGTTAATGATGAAAAGCTCAGGAGTTTTTGTGATTAAGAGGTTCGTAAATGCCTGATTGCCAGACCTGGTTTAAAGCGCTCTGTTTATCCGTCGCCCTTTGGGCTCCTCTCACTCAGGCAGATACAGGTTGGCAACCCATCAAGGAAACCATCCGTAAAAGCGAAAAAGATAACCGCCAGTATCAGGCCATTCGCCTGGATAACGGTATGGTGGTCTTGCTGGTCTCCGATCCGCAAGCGGTTAAATCTTTGTCGGCGCTCGTGTTGCCCGTAGGCTCGCTGGAAGATCCAGATGCCCATCTCGGCCTTGCCCACTACCTTGAGCATATGACGCTGATGGGTTCGAAAAAGTATCCGCAGCCCGAAAGCCTTGCGGAATACCTCAAAATGCATGGCGGCAGTCACAATGCCAGCACCGCCCCTTATCGCACCGCATTTTATCTGGAAGTGGAAAACGACGCGCTCGATGGGGCAGTGGACAGACTGGCGGATGCGATTGCTGAACCCACGCTTGCGAAAATCTATGCTGAACGCGAGCGTAACGCAGTAAATGCTGAGCTGACGATGGCTCGCGCTCGCGACGGTATGCGCATGGCGCAGGTCAGCGCTGAAACGCTTAATCCGGCCCATCCCGGTTCGCGCTTCTCCGGCGGTAACCTTGAGACGCTGCGTGATAAGCCGGGCAGCCCGTTGCAGCAAGCGCTGGTGGCCTTTCGCGATAAATATTACTCCGCCAATCTGATGAAAGCGGTGATCTACAGTAACCGGCCCTTGCCGGAACTGGCGAAGCTTGCGGCAGAAACTTACGGACGCGTGCCGAACAAAAATATTGAAAAGCCCGCCATAAACGTACCTGTGGTGACCGAGGCGCAGAAGGGCCTCATTATTCATTATGTGCCGGTCATGCCGCGTAAGGTTGTGCGCGTAGAGTTTCGCATTGATAACAATAGCGACCAGTTTCGCAGTAAAACCGATGAGCTTATCGGTTATCTCATTGGCAACCGCAGCCCTGACACCCTCTCCGACTGGCTGCAAAACGAGGGGCTTGCCGAAGGCGTACGCGCCGACTCCGATCCGGTGGTTAACGGCAACAGCGGCGTGCTCGCTATCTCTGTTACTCTCACGGACAAAGGGCTGGCTCAGCGCGACCGGGTTGTCGCCGCTGTCTTCAGCTATTTGAATAAGTTGCGTGAAAAAGGCATCGACAAACGCTATTTCGACGAACTGGCGAACGTGCTTGATCTCGATTTCCGCTATCCCTCAATCACCCGGGATATGGATTATGTGGAGTGGCTGGCGGACACCATGATCCGCGTGCCGGTTGAGCACACGCTGGATGTGGTCAATATTGCTGATCGCTACGATCCGCAGGCGATTAACGCGCGGCTGGCAATGATGACGCCGGAGAACGCCCGCGTCTGGTATATCAGCCCTGACGAACCGCATAACAAAATGGCCTATTTTGTCGATGCGCCTTACCAGGTGGACAAAATTCCTGCCGCCACGCTGAAAAGCTGGCGCGAGCAGGCGGGTAATATTTCCCTTAAATTACCCGAGTTGAACCCGTACATTCCGGATGATTTCACGCTTATCAAGCCGGAGAAAGCTTTCGCTCATCCAGAGTTGCTGGTGAATGAGCCAGGCCTGCGCGTGGTTTACAGCCCAAGCCAGTATTTCAGCAGCGAGCCGAGAGCGGACATCACGATGGTGCTGCGTAATCCCCAGGCGATGGACAGCGCTAAAAATCAGGTGCTGTTCGCGCTTAATGATTATCTGGCTGGGGTGGCGCTGGACGAATTAAGCAATCAGGCGGCGGTCGGCGGCATCAGCTTTTCCACCAACGCCAACAATGGGCTGATGCTTAACGCTAACGGTTACACGCAGCGGTTGCCGCAGCTTTTCCAGGCATTGTTGAACGGTTATTTCTCCTACAGCGCAACGGAAGAACAGCTGGCGCAGGCGAAATCCTGGTATAGCCGAATGCTGGAATCGGCAGATAAAGGCAAAGCCTACGAGCAGGCTATTATGCCCGTGCAGATGGTTTCTCAGGTGCCTTATTTTCAGCGCGAAGCGCGTCGGGCGCTGCTGGATAAGATAACCTTGCAGGAGGTCATGCGTTATCGCGACAACCTCAAAACTCAGGGGCGCCCGGAATTCCTGATGCTTGGCAATATAACGCCGGAGCAGGCCAGCAAGCTCGCCCATGATGTAAAGACATCGCTTGGCGCGAATGGCAACGAGTGGTGCCGTAATAAAGACGTGGTGGTGGACAAAAAGCGGCAGGTTATTTTTAACAAAGCGGGCAGCAGCACTGATTCGGCATTAGCGGCGGTGTTCGTACCGAAAGGGTATAACGAAACCGTCAGCTCCGCTTACAGCGCGCTGCTTGGCCAGATTATTCAGCCATGGTTCTATACCCAACTGCGCACTCAGGAACAGCTAGGATATGCCGTTTTCGCTTTCCCGATGGGCATTGGCCGCCAGTGGGGGCTGGGTTTCCTGCTGCAAAGCAGCGATAAGCAGCCCGCTTTCCTGTGGGAGCGGTATAAAGCCTTCTTCGCCACGGCGGAAGAGCGCCTGCGTAAGCTCGACCCGCAGGAGTTCGCCCAAACGCAGCAGGGCGTTATCAACCAGATGCTCCAGGCTCCCCAGACGCTTTCGGAAGAAGCCTCTCGGGTAAGTAAAGATTTTGACCGGGGGAATATGGCTTTTGATTCACGTGATAAAGTAATCGCGGAAATTAAAACGCTGACGCCGCAAAAACTGGCCGATTTCTTCCATCAGGCTGTGATTGATCCTACCGGCATGGCCGTTTTGTCTCAGGTCTCCGGTATTCATAACGGCAAGGCAGAATACGCCGCGCCGCAAGGCTGGGAAGTGCAGGAGAGCGTCAGCGGTTTGCAACAATCTTTACCCCTGATGAGTGACAAAGAATGACCGATGAACGCGCAGAGTCCCTTGATCCCCTTCGCTTGCCGTTGTTGGGTGAACGGCTGATTGAAGCCTCTGCCGGGACCGGAAAAACCTTTACCATCGCCGCGCTTTATCTGCGGCTCTTGCTGGGGCTGGGCGGCGAGAACGCCCATCCCCGTCCGCTATCTGTTGAAGAGTTGTTGGTCGTTACCTTTACCGAGGCCGCGACGGAAGAACTACGCGGGCGTATCCGCAGCAATATCCACGAGCTGCGTGTCGCCTGCCTGCGCGAACGCACCGACGACCCGCTTTATCAGCGGCTGCTGGATGAAATCCCGGATAAGCGTCACGCGGCGCAAACGCTGCTGCTGGCGGAGCGGCAGATGGACGAAGCGGCTATCTTTACCATTCACGGCTTTTGTCAGCGCATGCTGAGCCTGAATGCTTTTGAGTCCGGTATGCCATTTGAACAGCAGCTGATTGAAGATGAATCTCTGCTGCGCTACCAGGCGTGCGCCGATTTCTGGCGGCGCCACTGTTACCCGCTGCCTAAAGCAGTCGCCCGCGCCATCAGCGAACTGTGGGACGGGCCGGAGTCGCTGCTGCGCGATATCAGCGGCTTTTTGCATGGCGAAGCGCCGCAAATTAAAGCGCCGCCGCAGGATGCGGAAACCCTGGAGGCGCGGCATCAACAAATTATCGACCGTATCGATCAGATTAAAAGCCAGTGGCGTTCGCTTGCGGATGAGATTGGCGCCATGATCGCCGGTTCTGGCGTCGATAAGCGAAGCTTCAGCAGTAAAAACCTGCCTGCCTGGCTCGATAAGGTCAACGCCTGGGCGCAGGAAGAAACGCAGTCTTACCAGTTGCCGGACGCGCTGGGCAAATTCGCCCAGTCCAACCTGATTGAAAAAACGAAAAAGGGCGAGCCGCCTCGCCATCCGCTATTTGAAGCGATCGACGAGCTATTGCTGGAGCCATTAACCATCCGCGACCTGGTAATGGCGCGGGCGATGGCGGAGATCCGCGCGACCGTCGCCCAGGAAAAACGCCGTCGCGGCGAGCTTGGCTTCGACGACATGTTAAGCCGGCTGGATGAAGCGCTGAATCAGTCAGGAGGCGACGCGCTGGCGCTGGCTATCCGTACCCGTTATCCGGCGGCGATGATCGATGAATTTCAGGATACGGACCCGCAACAATACCGTATCTTCCGTCGCATCTGGCTTGGCCAGCCTGATACCGCGCTGCTGCTGATTGGTGACCCGAAACAGGCGATTTACGCGTTTCGCGGCGCAGATATCTTTACTTATATGAAGGCGCGTAGCGAAGTTAGCGCTCACTATACTCTTGATACCAACTGGCGTTCCGCGCCGGGAATGGTGGAAAGCGTTAACCGACTTTTCAGCCTGCTCGATAATCCTTTTCTGTTTCAGGATATTCCTTTCCAGCCGGTAAAATCCGCGCCGCGCAATCAGTCGCTGCGTTTTACTATGCACGGCCAGACCCAGCCTTCCATGAGGTTCTGGTTAATGGAGGGCGAAGGCGCCGGAGTAAGCGATTACCAACAATATATGGCGCAGGTTTGCGCCCACCAGATCCGCGACTGGCTGGCGGCAGGGCTGCGCGGCGAAGCGCTGCTTTGCAAAGGCGATGAAGCAAGGCCGGTGCAGGCTTCCGATATTACCGTGCTGGTGCGCAACCGTATTGAAGCTTCGGTCGTGCGCGAGGCGCTGAATGCGCTGAATATTCCTTCGGTTTATCTCTCGAATCGCGACAGCGTCTTCGCCACTCAGGAGGCGCTGGAACTGCTCTGGCTGCTGCAGGCCGTACTGGCGCCGGAGGTGGAAACCCGCCTGCGCAGCGCAATGGCGGCCAGCATGCTCGGGCTGGACGCGCGGGCCATCGAAGCGCTTAACCGCGATGAAAGCGCCTGGGATGAACTGGTCGAAGAGTTTGACGGCTACCGACAAATCTGGCTTAAGCGCGGCGTAATGCCTATGCTGCGCGTGCTGATGACAAAGCGTCAGGTTGCGGAAAACCTGCTGGCGACGCCAGGTGGCGAGCGGCGGTTAACGGACATTCTGCACCTGAGTGAATTATTGCAGGAGGCTTCCGCGCAAGCGGACAGCGAGTACGCGCTGGTGCGCTGGCTGGCGCAGCATATCGCCGAGCCGGATGCGAACGCCGCCAGCCAGCAACTGCGCCTTGAGAGCGATAAGCATCTGGTGCAGATAGTCACTATCCATAAATCCAAAGGGCTGGAATATCCGCTGGTCTGGCTGCCTTTTATCGCCGACTTCCGCGAACAAAAAATGGGTTTTTACCATGACCGCGAAACCTTTGCGGCAGTGCTGGATTTGAGCAACGACGCGAGCAGCGTGGAGCTTGCCGAGGCGGAGCGGCTGGCGGAGGATTTACGTCTGCTTTATGTCGCCTTAACCCGCTCGGTCTGGCATTGCAGTCTGGGCATTGCGCCTCTTTTTCGCAGCCGCGGAGCGAAGAATGGTGAAACCGATCTGCACCGTAGCGCGCTTGGGCGTCTTATTCAGCGAGGCGAGGCGCTGGATGCGAACGGCCTCAAACGCTGCCTGGAGGCTCTCTGCGATGATGCTATCGCCTTAAACGAGCCGGCAGAGCCGGACAACAGCCCCTGGACGCCGCCGCCCGGCGAAGCGTTGAGCCTCGCTGCGCGTGAGTTGCAGCGTCGTATCGTTGATGAATGGCGCGTCACCAGCTATTCCGGGTTACAGCAGCACGGCCCTACTTTTGCCCAGGATTGGGTACCGAAGCTTGATATCGACGCGGCAGGCGATCGCGAGACGCAAAGCGCGCCGGCGATGACGCCGCACACCTTTCCTCGCGGGGCTTCGCCAGGCACTTTCCTGCACGGCCTGTTTGAAAACCTGGACTTCACCCAGCCTGTGCGGGAGGAGTGGGTCAGCGAGCAGCTTTTGCTGGGTGGTTTTGACGAAAGCTGGCAGCCTGTTATGACGCAGTGGATAGAAAGCGTACTGCGCGCGCCGCTAAATGATAGCGGCGTATCGTTAAATCAGCTCGCTGCGAAGGACAAACAGGTGGAGCTGGAGTTTTATGTGCCGATTAACGCCACGCTCGCCCCGCAGGCGTTGGACGCGCTGATTCGCCGTCACGATCCGCTTTCCGCTGGCTGTCCGCCACTCGATTTCCGTCAGGTTCGCGGCATGCTGAAAGGCTTTATCGACCTGGTGTTTCGCTGGCAGGGGCGTTACTACCTGCTCGATTATAAATCGAACTGGCTTGGCGACAGCCCGGCGGCTTATACCCGCGACGCGATGGCGCAGGCGATGCAGTCGCACCGTTACGATCTGCAATATCAGCTTTATACGCTGGCGCTGCACCGCTATTTGCGCCACCGGCTGGCGGATTATGACTATGAGCGCCATTTTGGCGGCGTAATTTATCTTTTTCTGCGCGGGGTCACGGGTGATGACGCTTCGCAGGGCATTTTCACCACCCGCCCGGCGCTTGAGCTGGTAGAAGGTATGGATGCGTTGTTTGCCGGTGAGCAGGAGGTAGCGTCATGAAGATGCAGGAACTTATTCAACAGGCGGTCCGGCACAAGCTGCTGCGTCCGCTGGATGCGCAGTTCGCCATGATGGTAGCGAGCAATGAAGAGCCCGCGATGATGCTGGCCGCAGCGCTGGTCAGCCGCGACGCAGGTGAAGGGCATGTTTGCCTGCCTGTAAGCCGGCTTTGCGTTGAGCACTGCTTCCCCGGCAGGCAGCAGGAGCCGCTCGCGCAGGCGTTATTCGACGCCGCAGGCAATCCGCAAAACTGGCGCGAGGTGCTGCTGGCTTCAAGAGCGGTCAGCGAAGACGGCGCGCCAACGCCGCTTAAGCTGATTGGCGAACGGCTTTAT
The DNA here is from genome assembly GCF_023079515.1 of Franconibacter sp. IITDAS19. Lineage (NCBI taxonomy): Bacteria > Pseudomonadati > Pseudomonadota > Gammaproteobacteria > Enterobacterales > Enterobacteriaceae > Franconibacter > Franconibacter sp. IITDAS19. Next base: position 441,122 of record NZ_JALJCP010000003.1, read on the forward strand.
CTCAACCGCATGTGGCGACATGAACAGGCGGTCGCCGCCTTCTTCCGCCAGCAAAATCTGGTCATCACGACGGATGAGGCGAAGCTAAACCAGGTGCTTAATGAACTTTTTGCGCCAACTGACGAGGTTGACTGGCAGAAAGTCGCGGCGGCGGTGGCGTTAACCCGCCGTATCTCGGTGATATCCGGCGGTCCCGGCACCGGCAAAACCACCACCGTGGCAAAACTGCTGGCGGCGATAGTGCGGCTGGCGGGCGACAAACCTCCACGCATTCGCCTCGCCGCGCCGACCGGCAAAGCGGCAGCGCGCCTGACTGAGTCGCTCGGCGCTGCGCTGCGCCGTCTGCCGCTGGAGAAAACGCAAAAAGAGGCGCTGCCGGACGACGCAAGCACCCTGCATCGCCTGCTGGGCGCGCAGCCTGGCAGCCAGCGGCTGCGTTATCATGAGGGTAATCCGCTGCATCTGGATGTACTGGTGGTGGATGAAGCCTCAATGATCGATTTGCCGATGATGGCGCGCCTTATCGCGGCGCTGCCTTCTCATGCGCGAGTGATCTTCCTGGGCGATCGCGACCAGCTCGCCTCAGTCGAAGCCGGCGCCGTGCTGGGTGACATTTGTCACTACGTCAGCCATGGCTTTACCGCCGCCAGGGCGCAGGAGTTAAGCCGTATTACGGGCTGCCAGATAGCCGCAGGAGAGAGCGAACAGGCCGCCCAACTGCGAGATTGCCTTTGCCTGCTGCAAAAAAGCTATCGCTTCGGCAGCCATTCCGGTATCGGACGGCTGGCTTTTGCGGTCAACGGCAGCGACCACCGGGCGGCGCGCAGCGCCTTTTCCCAAAATTTTGACGATATCGCCAAAAAGCCGCTGCAAAGCGGCGAAGATTACACGCGCATGATTGCCGAGTCGCTGGAGGGCTATCAGCGTTTTCTCGCGTCGTTGCAGGAAGGCGCCGAACCTCAAACGGTTTTGCAGGCATTCGGCGAATTTCAGCTGCTTTGCGCGCTGCGCGAAGGGCCTTTCGGCGTTGCCGGATTAAACGAACGGCTGGAGCAGGCGCTGGCGCAGCGGCGGGTTATTACACGCGCGCCGCTTTCTCGCTGGTATGAAGGCAGGCCGGTAATGATTAGCCGTAACGACAGCGCGCTGGGGTTGTTTAATGGCGATATCGGCATTGCGCTCGACCGGGGGCAGGGGCTGCGCGTCTGGTTCCCTATGCCGGATGGCACCGTGAAGGCCGTGCAGCCGAGCCGTCTTCCGGCGCACGATACCGCCTGGGCGATGACGGTACATAAATCACAGGGGTCGGAGTTTGATCACGCGGCGTTGATCCTGCCCGGTCAGTTTGTGCCGGTCGTGACGCGGGAGCTGGTTTATACCGCCATTACTCGCGCCCGCAGCCGGCTTTCGCTTTATACCGATGACCGGGTATTTGAGCAGGCTATCGCCACCCGTACCGAGCGACGCAGCGGGTTGATGGCGCATTTTCAGGAATAGAAGGCCGCTTACGCGCGGCCTGAGCGCTAGGTAAGGTCCGCCATCAGCACTTTGGAGCGCCGCTGGTAATTGTACATCTGCTTTTTGCTCTCGGGCAGCGAGTCGATGTCCACGGGCGTAAAGCCCCGCTCCTGGAACCAGTGGATGCTGCGGGTGGTGAGCACAAAAAGTTTGCTCAGCCCCATCTGCTTCGCCTGGCTTGCCACGCGCTGCAACAGCGCCTCGCCGCGCGACGAGCTGCGGTAGTCCGGATGCACCGCCACGCAGGCCATTTCACCAATCTTCTCTTCCGGGAAAGGATAGAGCGCGGCGCAGGCGATAGTCAGGTTGTCGCGCTGAATAATCGTGAACTTGTCTATCTCCATCTCTAGCTGTTCGCGGGAGCGGCGTACCAGAATGCCCTGCTGCTCCAGCGGGCGGATCAGCTCCAGAATGCCGCCGATGTCGTTAATCGTGGCGCGACGGATCTGCTCGGCGCTCTCCATCACTATCTGCGTGCCAATCCCTTCGCGTGAGAAAAGCTCCTGCAGCAACGCGCCATCTTCCTGATAGCTGATTAAATGGCTGCGGCGCACGCCGCTGCGGCAGGCTTTCACTGCGCCGCGCAAAAAGCGCACGGTGCCGGAGTGATAGTCTCCAGCCGCTTCCAGCGCTTCCACCCGCGCCTGGGCTTCGTTCGGGAAAAGTTCGGAGACGATAGCGCCGGTTTCGTCCATCACCCCCTGCGAAGAGCAGAAGCCGATCATCTTTTCTGCTTTCAGTTTGATGGCCAGCTGCGTCGCAATCTCTTCCGATGTCAGGTTAAAACTTTCACCGGTAACGGAAACCGCCACCGGCCCCATCAGCACAATCGCGCCGCTGTCGAGCTGACGATGGATCGCCTCTTCATCAATGCGGCGAATACGCCCGCTATGGCAGTAGTCCACGCCGTCATCCACGCCGAGCGGTTGGGCGATAATAAAATTGCCGCTTACCACGTTGATATGCGCGCCCTGCAGCGGCGTATTATTCAGGCTCATGGAGAGGCGCGCAGTAATGTCGAGTTGTAGAAGGCCAGCCGCCTGTTTTACCAGGTCGAGCGTGCGGGCGTCCGTCACGCGGGTATGTTTGTGATAAATCGGTTCGTGATGATGGGCCGCAAGGTTAGCGTCTATTTGCGGGCGAGCGCCATAGACGACCACCAGCCGGATGCCAAGACTATGCAGTAAGCCGATGTCATTGACGATATTAGAGAAATTCTCATGCTCAATGGCTTCGCCGCCAAGCATAATGACAAACGTTTTTCCCCGATGCGCGTTAATATAGGGAACAGAATGACGGAATCCCTGGACCAGCTCGGTTCGACGCTCCTTCACCACGGCTAAACCTCTCAATGCATGATTATTCGTAATTTATGTATTTTTATTCTTTTCCTGCCCGCCATGCAAGCAACAATTTCGCGCAATGCAAGCGCTGAACATCGGGCAAAAGCCGCCCAACGTGATTGTTTACCCTTTTATAGATGACAGCTAAAGCACCATTCGCTAAAGTTTTCCGCCTGTTTTTACGATGTTATGTCAGGGTTTGGTTTTTATTCTGCTCGGGAGAGGCATGTCTGGTTCCAGTAAATCTTTAAGCCGTCGTCAGCTGTTGCAGGGGACGGGCGCCATGTGGTTATTAAGCGTCAGCCAGATTGGTTTCGCCGCGTCAAGCCAGGTGGTGGCGGTGCGCGTCTGGCCCGCCTCCGCTTATACCCGCGTTACGCTCGAATCTAACCGTGTACTGAAGTATCGCCAGTTTGCGCTGAGCAACCCTGAGCGGGTGGTGGTCGATATCGAAGGCGTACACCTCAACTCCGTGCTGAAAGGGCTTGGCAACCACATAAGCGACAACGATCCCTTTATCAAATCCGCGCGCGTCGGGCAGTTCGACCCGAAAACGGTGCGCATGGTATTTGAACTGAAAAAGAACGTTACGCCGCACCTTTTCGCCCTTGCTCCGGTGGCGGAGTTTAAAGAGCGCCTGGTGATAGATCTCTACCCGGCGGACAGCGCCAGCGAGCAGGATCCGCTGCTGGCGTTGCTGGAAGATTACAATAAAGGCGAACTCGACCAAAAAACGCCGCAGGGTGGACCGCAGCCGGGTAAAGCGGGGCGCGACCGACCTATTGTCATCATGATTGACCCCGGGCACGGTGGGGAAGACCCCGGCGCCATCGGTAAATATAAAACGCGTGAAAAAGATGTGGTGCTGCAAATCGCAAGGCGGCTCAAGGCGCTGATTGAAAAAGAGATCAACATGAAAGCCTATATGACGCGCAACGAGGATATCTTTATCCCGCTCAAAGTGCGTGTGGCGAAGGCGCAGAAGCAGCGCGCCGACCTGTTTGTCTCCATTCACGCCGATGCTTTTACCAGCCGGGCGGCGCGCGGCTCGTCCGTTTTTGCGCTCTCGACAAAAGGGGCCACCAGCGCCGCGGCGAAATATCTGGCGCAGACGCAGAATGCCGCCGACCTTGTGGGCGGCGTCAGCAAGAGCGGGGATGTTTATCTCGACCACACCATGTTCGATATGGTGCAGTCGCTGACCATTTCCGACAGCCTGAAGTTTGGCAAAGAGGTATTAAACCGCCTGGGCGGCGTGAATAAGCTGCATAAAAACAGCGTGGATCAGGCGGGCTTTGCGGTGCTGAAGGCGCCCGATATCCCTTCCATTCTGGTGGAAACCGCGTTTATTAGTAACGTGGAAGAAGAGAAAAAGCTGCGCACCGCGGCGTTTCAGCAAGAGGTGGCCGTTTCGATTCTGGCGGGGATTAAAGCCTATTTCGCCGATGGCGGAACGCTGGCAAGGCGCGGTTAACGCGCCTTTTGGCAAATTTCAGGCATAAAAAAACACCCGAAAGGGTGTTCATTTTATTGTTGGTTGCGGGGGCCGGATTTGAACCGACGACCTTCGGGTTATGAGCCCGACGAGCTACCAGGCTGCTCCACCCCGCGTCCGTCATACTTCTTCACATTGTCGCGCACGGCGCGTTATTGGTTGCGGGGGCCGGATTTGAACCGACGACCTTCGGGTTATGAGCCCGACGAGCTACCAGGCTGCTCCACCCCGCGTCCGTGGAAGCGCACTATACTCTGCTGACATCTTGATGCAACCTTTTTTTAAAACAAACCGCTATTCCTCTGCCCTGTTGCTGAAATATCCCGCCATCTGTTTATTTTTTATCCTTATTTGATTCTACTTAAGGCGAATCCGTTTCATTGACCCCGCGTGTTTGCTATCTTCGCCTGCGGAAAGCGGTAACCTGGAGAGAGTAATGAAAGGGCGTCTGGCAAGATATCTGGCGACAGGAGCGATGGTGGCTATCCTCGCGGCCTGTTCCTCTAAACCGACCGATCGCGGTCAACAATATAAAGATGGCAAATTTCATCAGCCGTTCTCGCTGGTAAACCAGCCGGATGCCGTGGGCGCGCCCATCAACGCGGGCGATTTTTCCCAGCAGGTCAGCGAAATTCGTAACGCCTCGCCGCGCTTATACGGCAGTCAGAGCAGCGTTTATAACGCCGTGCAAGAGTGGCTGCGCTCAGGCGGCGACACCCGCACGCTGCGCCAGTTCGGCATTGACGCCTGGCAGATGGAAGGGGCGGATAATTACGGTAACGTGCAGTTCACGGGCTATTACACCCCGGTCGTGCAGGCGCGCTACACCCGTCAGGGCGAATTCCAGTACCCGATTTACCGCATGCCGCCCAAGCGCGGCCGTCTGCCTTCCCGCGCCGAGATTTACGCGGGGGCGCTGAGTGAAAACTACGTGCTGGCTTACAGCAACTCCCTGATGGATAACTTCATTATGGACGTGCAGGGCAGCGGCTATATCGACTTCGGCGATGGTCGTCCGCTCAACTTCTTCGCCTATGCAGGTAAAAACGGCCACGCCTACCGCAGCATCGGCAAGGTGCTTATCGACCGCGGCGAAGTGAAAAAAGAGGATATGTCGATGCAGGCGATCCGCCAGTGGGGCGAAACCCACAGCGAAGCGGAAGTGCGTGAACTGCTGGAGCAAAACCCCTCTTTCGTCTTCTTTAAACCGCAGTCTTACGCGCCGGTAAAAGGGGCGAGCGCGGTGCCGTTGATAGGCCGCGCTTCGGTCGCTTCCGACCGCTCGATTATCCCGGCGGGCACCACGCTGCTTGCAGAAGTGCCGTTGCTGGACAACAACGGCAAGTTCAACGGACAATATGAGCTGCGCCTGATGGTGGCGCTGGATGTCGGCGGCGCTATTAAAGGTCAGCACTTCGATATTTATCAGGGTATCGGCCCCGACGCGGGACACCGCGCGGGATGGTATAATCACTACGGTCGCGTATGGGTGCTGAAATCGGCGCCTGGTGCGGGCAACGTCTTCAGCGGTTAATCCCTGCCTTTCGCGGGCGGTTCAGCCGCCCGCTCATTCGTATTACCCGAGGTTATCATGGCAGTCGTTCTTACTGATGCCTGGCGAAGCCGTTTTGGCGGCACCGCCCGTTTATATGGCGAAACCGCGCTTGAGCTTTTCGCCAACGCCCATTTCTGCGTCGTCGGTATCGGCGGCGTCGGCTCGTGGGCGGCGGAAGCGCTGGCCCGCACCGGCATTGGCGCCATTACGCTTATCGACATGGATGACGTCTGTATTACCAATACCAACCGGCAAATCCATGCGCTGCGCGACAACGTGGGGCTGGCGAAAGCGGAAGTCATGGCGGAGCGTATCCGGCAGATTAACCCGGAATGTCGGGTCACGGTGGTGGATGATTTCATCACGGCCGACAACGTTGCGCAGCACCTGAACCAGGACTTCACCTACGTTATCGACGCCATCGACAGCGTGCGGCCTAAAGCGGCGCTTATCGCATTCTGCCGGCGTAATAAAATTCCGCTGGTAACCACCGGCGGCGCGGGCGGGCAGATTGACCCGACGCAGATTCAGGTGACGGATCTGGCGAAAACCATTCAGGATCCGCTGGCGGCGAAGCTGCGCGAACGGCTGAAAAGCGACTTTGGCGTGGTGAAAAACAGCAAAGGCAAGCTTGGCGTCGACTGCGTTTTTTCCACCGAAGCGCTGGTCTACCCGCAGGCGGACGGCACGGTGTGCGCCATGAAAAGCACGGCCGAAGGGCCGAAGCGGATGGATTGCGCCTCTGGTTTCGGCGCGGCGACGATGGTAACCGCCACGTTTGGCTTTGTGGCGGTCTCGCATGCGCTGAAAAAAATGATGGCGAAAGCGGCGCGCGAGGCGCGGTAATTACCCTGCGCGAGCCGCCTGCTTCACCGCTTCGGCCAGCGCGGTTAACCCCTGATTGCGCGACGCGCTAAGCTGCGCGCGCAGTCCCAGTTCGTCGAAGAGCGCTAGCGGGTCGTGCGCCAGCAACGCTTGCGGCGCTTTCCCTTCTACCGCCACCAGCAGCACCGCCAGCAGACCGCGCACAATGCGCCCTTCGCTGTCGCCGTAAAAGTGCAGCGTCCCGTCTGGCTGGCGGCTGTGGCCAAGCCAGACGCGGTTTTCGCAGCCTGGTATTTCAATCTCTTCGCGCTTTAGATCTTCCGGCAGGGCAGGCAACTGCTTGCCAAGCAGGATGAGCTGACGATATTTGTCTTCCCACTGCGTGAGCGGGCCAAAAGTTTGCCGCAGCGTGTCGGCGGTAATGGAAACGCCGAACGGATGCCCGGCAAGGTAACCTGTTGTCATCTAGTCCACCAGAATAGTCAGTGCGCGGTCTACCGCGGCAATCAGCGCTTCGACATCGCCCTGGGTGTTATAAGGCGCGAACGAGGCGCGCAGCGTGCCGCTGACCCCCAGCGCCGCCAACAAAGGCTGAGCGCAGTGCTGGCCCGCACGCAGCGCGATGCCATATTCAGCAAGCAGCGTCACCATGTCGCTGTGGTGTACGCCTGCAAAATCGAAGGCGAGCAGGCTCGAATCCTGACAGCGGAAAGAACGAAAACCCGGGCGCTTTGACAGCTCCGCTTCAGCAAGCGTGGCAAGCCCGCGGCTGTAGCTTTCCGCTTTCAACAAGTCTATGTCGCCAAGCCACTCCAGCGCCGCGCTCAGGCCAATCACGCCCGCCACGTTAGGCGTGCCCGCCTCAAAACGGTAAGGCACCGGCTGGGTTTTGAAACCGTCGAACGAGACGTGGGTGATCATTTTGCCGCCGCCGAGCCACGGCGACATCGCCTCCAGCAGCTCGCCTTTGCCGTAAAGCACGCCGATGCCGGTCGGCCCGTATAATTTATGGCCGGAAAAGGCGTAAAAATCGATATCCAGCGCCTGAACGTCCGGCGGGCAGTGCACCACGCCTTGAGCGCCATCCACCACGACCACGGCCCCCGCCTGATGCGCAAGCGTGATGGCGCGCGCAAGGTCCGGGCAACCGCCGGTCACGTTCGACATCTGTCCCAGCGCCAGAATACGGGTTCGCTCGTTGAGTAAGTCAGGAAGCTTTGCGAGATTGGGCAGGCGATCGGCGCCGACAGGCAGCTTCACCACCCGCGCGCCGGTTTGTTCCGCCACCATCAGCCAGGGGACGAGATTGGCGTGATGCTCCGCTTCGCTGACGATGATTTCGTCATCCGCTTTCAGCCGCGGGCGTGCATAGCACTGTGCGACGAGGTTCAGCGCTTCGGTCGCGCCTTTGGTCCAGATGATGTTTTTGCTGTCCGGCGCGTTAAGCCACCGCGCCACCGCTTCGCGGGCTGCTTCATAGCGCGCCGTTAAACGCTGCGCTTCGGCGAACTGACTGCGATGCACGTTGCCTGCGCTCAGGCTGTAAAACTGCTGCGTCGCTTCAATCACCACCTGCGGTTTTAAGGCGGTGGCGGCGCTGTCGAGATAGACTCCCGCGTCGGCCAGCGCCGGGAACTGCCCGCGAAAACGGGCGGGATTAAATGCTGTCATAATGCTCCTCGTGATAGCGCTCGATCGTCGCGCATTTATCGCGTCAGGACAAGGGAGTTCATAACCATCGGATTAGTCTGTTTATTCTGGCAAAACGGGGAGGGAGGGTTATGCTGAATAATGTTAGGTGAACATTTAAGCCTGTCAGCAGAAGAAGTTTACATAGCATTAAACTCTACAAGGAGAAGAATATGAAAAAGACAGCCGCTGTAGTATCTGCTTGTATTATGGCCTTCGCTCTGAGTGCTTGTTCTGGCCCTAACTACGTAATGCACACCAACGATGGCCGCTCTATCGTCTCTGACGGCAAACCGAAGACTGACGATGACACCGGTATGATTAAGTATAAAGACGCCAACGGCAACCAGCAGCAGATCAACCGCTCTGACGTGAAAGAGATGGTGGCGCTGGAGAAATAAGCGAGCAGGCAAAAAAAAGCACCGCAATTCGCGGTGCTACATTAATCACTATGGACAGACAGGGTAAATGTACAGGAAGTGAAATAGGGTAGCTTCGCTACCATGGTCTGAATAGCAGACCAAATGCAAACACAACAACACAACATCACAACCGTAAGCCAAAAGTCCCTCAGAACGCTCATCCCGAAAAACTTTTCGTTCCGGCTCAGGAAGTGGCGCCACTATAGGTATTTGCTGGTGCAACCTCAACGGACAATTTATAATGCCTCAGATAAAAAAAACTAATAGGTGACGTCCTGTCATCCTTTTTGTTAATGAGCGTTAACACGAAACCCGACAACCATGTCCAAGCGATTACCCCCGTTGAACGCATTACGCGTTTTTGACGCCGCCGCGCGCCATTTAAGCTTTACCAAAGCCGCTGATGAACTCTTTGTTACCCAGGCGGCGGTCAGCCATCAGATTAAGTCGCTTGAGGATTTCCTGGGGCTGAAGCTTTTTCGGCGGCGCAACCGCTCGCTGCTGCTTACCGAAGAGGGGCAAAGCTACTTTCTCGATATTAAAGAGATTTTCTCTCAGCTTACCGAAGCGACACGCAAGCTACAGGCCCGCAGCGCCAAAGGCGCGCTGACGGTGAGCCTGCTGCCAAGCTTCGCCATACACTGGCTGGTGCCACGGCTTTCCAGCTTTAACTCCGCTTATCCGGGCATTGATGTGCGTATCCAGGCGGTGGACCGCGAAGAAGATAAGCTGGCGGATGATGTCGACGTGGCGATTTTTTACGGTCGCGGCAACTGGCCTGGGCTGAGGGTAGAAAAGCTCTATGCCGAATATTTGCTGCCGGTCTGTTCTCCGCTGCTGCTCACGGGCGATAAACCTTTGAAAACGCCGCAAGATCTGGAAAAGCACACGCTGCTGCACGACGCCTCTCGTCGCGACTGGCAAACTTATACGCGTCAGCTTGGTCTTAACCATATTAACGTGCAGCAAGGGCCAATTTTCAGCCACAGCGCCATGGTGCTGCAGGCGGCTATTCATGGCCAGGGCATTGCGCTTGCTAATAATGTTATGGCGCAATCAGAGATTGAGGCGGGCCGCCTGGTTTGCCCGTTTAACGATGTGCTGGTCAGTAAGAACGCGTTTTATCTGGTTTGTCATGACAGTCAGGCAGAACTGGGTAAAATAGCGGCCTTTCGTCAGTGGATTCTTTCGAAAGCGGCCAGCGAGCAGGAAAAATTTCGTTTTCGCTACGAGCAATAACAACATATCGCGCGCCCCGGCGCGCCTGACTTTTAGGGTTACATTATGACCAGCCGTTTTATGCTGATTTTCGCCGCGGTAAGTGGCTTTATTTTTGTGGCTCTCGGCGCTTTTGGGGCGCATGTTTTAAGCAAATCTTTAGGCGTTGTGGAGATGGGCTGGATCCAGACTGGTCTGGAATACCAGGCGTTCCACACGCTGGCTATCCTTGGTCTTGCGGTCGCGATGCAGCGCCGCATCAGCATCTGGTTTTACTGGAGCAGCGTTTTTCTCGCGCTCGGCACGGTGCTTTTCAGCGGCAGCCTCTATTGTCTGGCGCTTTCGCACCTGCGGCTTTGGGCGTTTGTCACGCCGGTAGGCGGCGTGAGTTTTCTCGCCGGTTGGGTGTTAATGTTAATTGGCGCGGTGCGTCTGAAGCGTAAAGGTTCGGTTCATGAATAAGGTCATTTTGTACTGCCGCCAGGGTTTTGAGAAAGAGTGCGCGGCGGAGATAACCGACAAAGCGGCGCAGCGTGGCGTCTACGGTTTCGCCCGCGTGAAAGAGCAGTCCGGCTATGTGGTGTTTGAGTGCTACCAGCCGCAAGAAGCGGACAAGCTGGGACGCGAATTGCCGTTCAGCTCGCTGATTTTTGCGCGCCAGATGATAGTGGCGGGCGAGTTGTTAACCGATTTGCCGCCGGAAGACCGCGTCACGCCGATTGTCGGCATGCTGCAGGGCGTGGTGGAAAAGGGCGGTGAACTGCGCGTGGAAGTGGCGGATACCAACGAAAGCAAAGAACTGATGAAGTTCTGCCGCAAGTTCACGGTGCCGCTGCGTGCGGCGCTGCGTGAGGCGAAGATCCTCGCGAGCTATGAAACACCGAAGCGACCAGTTGTGCATGTCTTCTTTATTGCGCCAGGCTGTTGTTATACCGGCTATTCGTATTCAGACAACAACTCGCCTTTCTATATGGGCATTCCGCGGCTGAAGTTTCCGGCTGACGCGCCGAGCCGCTCAACGCTCAAGCTGGAAGAGGCGTTTCACGTTTTCATCCCGGCTGATGAGTGGGACGAACGGCTGGCAAACGGGATGTATGCTGTAGACCTCGGTGCCTGTCCGGGCGGCTGGACCTATCAGCTGGTAAAACGCAACATGTGGGTTTCTTCGGTGGATAACGGTCCGATGGCGCAGAGCCTGATGGATACCGGACAAGTCACCTGGCTGCGCGAAGACGGCTTTAAATATCGCCCGAACCGCAACAACATCTCCTGGATGGTGTGCGATATGGTGGAGAAGCCTGCGAAGGTGGCGGCGCTGATGGCGCAGTGGCTGGTCAACGGCTGGTGCCGTGAAACCATTTTCAACCTGAAGCTGCCGATGAAAAAGCGTTATGAAGAGGTTTCGCAGAATATCGCCTTTATTCGCGAGCAGCTGGAAGCAAACGGCATTAACGCTGAAATTCAGGCGCGCCAGCTCTACCATGACCGTGAAGAAGTTACCGTGCATGTCCGCCGCTGGTGGGCCGCGGTGGGCGGGCGTCGCGACGAGCGGTAAGCCGTTAACCTGCAAAAGTGAAATGTGACGATGAGAGGCGGATAAGCGTAGCGTATCCGCCTTTTTTATACGCCCAGCGTGCGAAGCTGCGTATGCAGAAGTGAGAAGACATTACGTTCACCGACGCGTGAGTGCTTTACGTCACTTTTCTCACGCGAACGCGTTCAGGAGACTCGTCGCCCTCTTAACAACCCCGCCTCTCGGCGGATAATCGCCCCTACGGGGAGACCTTATCTTTTTGCCGCTGGCTTCGGGTCAGGCATGTCCCTTGGGCGCGACCCCGCCACCGTAAAAAAGCTGAGGCGATTTTCGTCTCTCCGTCACCGGTCGTTTCTTTATAAAGTTTATAAGCGTCACGCCGCCCCGAATGGCCGTTTATGGCATTCACAATGCGTGCGGCGAGCGGCGTACCGCTGGCCGCTTTATCTGCCCGCCAGTCTCAACTGCTGCAGGTTGCCGTCCAGCTGTAAATCCGTTTTGAGCCGCGCGACATCGCGGCAGATAAAGGCGCTCTCTTTATGCTCCGCCAGCTTCTTGCGCCATTTCTCCGGTGCGTCGTCGAGCTGTGCATAGAGCGAGTCCAGACTGCCGAACTGCATAATCAACTGCGTCGCGCTTTTGGGGCCAATGCCCGCCACGCCTGGAATTTTGCTGCTGCTGATGCCGGCAAGGCCCCAGAAATCAGGCAACTGCTGCGGCGCTACGCCAAACTCTGCGGCGATAAACGGCGCGTCCAGCCAGCGTTTCTGAAAGTAATCGCGAATGCGGATGGTGGGAGAAAGCAGCTGGCAATAGCCTTTGTCGGTAGAGACAATCGTCGCCTGCTGGCCCGCCGCCGCGACTTTTACCGCCAGCGTCGCCGCAAGGTCGTCGGCTTCGTTGCCTTCGCTTACCCAGCAGGGTACGCCGTGACGGGCGAACGCCTCGCGCAGCGCGCCCATTTCCGCCTGCAGCGCTTCCGGCATCGGCGGACGACCGGCTTTATAGTCAGGCAACAGCTGGTGCCGCCAGCCCTGGCTTCGCGCTTCATCATCAAAAACCGCCACCGCATGCGTGGGCTGGCTGTGCAAAATTAACTGGTCAAGCGCGTGCAGGCACGCTTCAACGCAGGGGGAGCCCTGCACCGCATGAATGCGCCGAATCAGGTTGAGTGCGTCGACAATTAATAAATGAGCCACTGTCTTATCCCACTGTAAAAGATGGGCTAACCCTATCATTTCAGCAGGGTGCGGGCCAGAAAAGGGCGCAAATCAGGAAGGCGTCTCGCAAAATTCCGCCCCGGGCGGGGCGGAAAAGCGTGTGGTTTAATCGCAGGCGACGACTTTCATCGCCAGCCCCCCGCGGGAGGTTTCGCGATACTTGGCGTTCATGTCCTTGCCGGTTTCATACATGGTTTCGATAACCTTATCGAGGCAGACGCGCGGTTCGCTGGTGCGGCGCAGCGCCATACGCGCGGCGTTAACCGCTTTCACCGCCGCGATGGCGTTACGCTCGATACAGGGCACCTGCACCTGGCCTGCTACCGGGTCGCAGGTCAGCCCCAGGTTATGTTCCATGCCGATTTCAGCGGCGATGCAAACCTGCGCAGGGCTTGCGCCGAGCAGCTCAGCCAGCCCCGCCGCCGCCATCGAACAGGCGACGCCCACTTCTCCCTGACAACCCACCTCGGCGCCGGAGATCGAGGCGTTCATTTTATAGAGCGAACCGATAGCGCTCGCCACCAGCAGGTAACGGGTGAGAGAGTTAGCGTTTACTTCGCGGATGAACTTGTCGTAGTAAGCCAGCACCGCCGGTACGATGCCGCACGCGCCGTTAGTCGGCGCGGTAACCACGCGTCCACCCGCGGCATTCTCTTCATTAACGGCCAGCGCGAACATGTTTATCCAGTCCACCACGTTCATCGGGTCAACGGTGGTTTTATCATGGCTGACCAGCATACGGCGCAGCGCGGCGGCGCGGCGCGGCACACGCAGTTTCCCGGGCAACACACCTTCGGTGGTAATGCCGCGCTCAATGCCGCCGCGCATTACCTCCCAGACGCTCGTCAGGTGCGCTTCCAGCTCCGCTTTGCTGTGCAGCGCCAGTTCGTTTTGCATCATCAGGCCTGAGAGTGAAAGCCCGGTCTGCTGGCAGTGACGCTGCAGATCCGCCGCGTTGCTATAAGGATAAGGCACTTCAACCGGCGCGGCGCTGGTCTGGCCGAAGTTCGCTTCATCGACAATAAAGCCGCCGCCGATGGAGTAGTAAGTCTGGCTATAGAGCACGCTCTCACCCGCCAGCGCGGTAATGCGCATGCCGTTCTCGTGCAGCGAAAGGTTGTCGGCGTGAAAATTCATGCACTGGTCTATCGGGAATTCGACTTCATGCTGACCGTTCGCCAGCATAAGGCGACCGTGAGTATTCACGTCCTGAATGAAATGTGGGATAGCGTCTATCTCTACCGTGTCCGGCAGGTTGCCCGCCAGCCCCATAATAATGGCGATGTCGGTATGGTGGCCTTTGCCGGTCAGCGAAAGCGAGCCATAAACATCCACCACCACGCGGGTGACGTTGTGCAGTACTCCCTTCGCGATAAGGTCGTCCGTAAACTGTTTGCCCGCTTTCATCGGCCCTACGGTGTGAGAGCTGGAAGGGCCAATGCCAATTTTAAAGATATCGAAAACACTGATCATGATGCGTCCGTGGCTTGCGCAGAGAAGCGAGGTGCGCCGCCGCAGGGGGCGGCGCAGGAGAGCGATTAGCTAAACAGGGAGTAGAAAATAGCGGAGATAGCGATAAGACCCATCACAACCACAAAAACGTTGCTGATATGGCCGCTGTATTTACGCATCGCCGGCACTTTCTGAATGGCGTACATCGGCATCAGGAACAGGATCATCGCGATAACCGGGCCGCCCATTGTTTCAATCATGCCGAGGATGCTCGGGTTCAGGGTGGCGACAATCCAGGTGGTCACCAGCATGAACAGCGCGGTCATGCGGTTCAGCTTGCTGATTTCGATGGTTTTTCCGCGACCGCGCAGCGATTTAATCACCATGCCGTTAAAGCCTTCGCGCGCCCCCAGATAGTGGCCGAGGAAGGATTTGGTGATGGCGATAATTGCGATGATAGGCGCCATCCAGGCGATAACCGGCGCGTTAAAGTGGTTCGCCAGATAAGAAAGGATGGAGATGTTCTGCGCTTTCGCTTCCGCCAGGTTTTCCGGCGTCAGGCTCAGCACGCAGCTGAAGACGAAGAACATTACGGTCAGCACCATCATGATGTGCGCGCGAGCCAGGATGCTGGAGCACTTCTTCTCGGCCCCTTCGGCATACTCTTCACGTTTCGCCACGGCGAACGAGGAGATGATTGGCGAGTGGTTAAAGGAGAAGACCATAACCGGGATCGCCAGCCACAGCGTCATCCACAAACCGTTGCCGGTCGTTGCGCTGCTCAGGGAGAGGGTTTCCAGCGCAGCACCGTTCCACTGCGGGATCAGATACAGCGCCAGCAGCATCAGCGCGGCGACGAATGGGAAAACCAGCACGCTCATCGCCTTAACAATCATCTGCTCGCCGAAACGCACGATGGTCATCATACCGACAATCAGGATAAGCGAAAGGATGGCGCGCGGCGGAGCCGTCATCTGCAACTGGTGCGTCATGAAGCTCTCAACGGTGTTAGTGATAGCCACGCTGTAAACCAGCAGAATCGGGTAGATAGCGAAGAAGTAGAGCAGGGTGATGAGCTTGCCTGCGCCCACGCCGAAATGTTCTTCCACCACTTCCGTAATATCTTCGCCCGGGTTTTTACCGGAGAGCACGAAGCGAGTCAGACCGCGGTGCGCGAAGAAAGTCATGGGAAAAGCGATGATTGCCATAATGATAAGTGGGATCAGGCCGCCTACGCCTGCGTTGATGGGCAGGAAAAGTACGCCTGCGCCAATAGCGGTGCCGTAAAGACCCAGCATCCACATGGTGTCGGTTTTGCGCCAGGCGCTTCGTGCTTCAACCGAAGCAACGGTGCTGGTTTGAGTGGTTTCCATCTGTATCTCCTGAAGAACGCATAAAAAGCCGGTTATTAGTCATATCCAACGAAAAATAGCCTGACTGTAAAATGAAACGCTGTTGATGACGGGTTTTTTATAATTTTTCCCCGTAACTATTGGCGGGCGGAAAGATACATTCATGTTACGAATGCATCAGTGATCCCGATCGCAATTGCAATAATCCACCTTTATTAAGGGTATTTTTTAGGGCATCTGTCTACTTTCACGGCATCAATTGGCATTAACGCACGCAAAGCCTGCCATTTGTGGATGTTGAGGTAAATATAAGGAAATCGAATAGATCATTTTTTGCTGAAAATATGGCGAGTCACAGCGTTTCACCTTGCTGATAGATAAATTCGAATGATTATTGCTGGTGAAAAATGCGTCGCAATCGTTTTCGCCTTGAGGCGGAAAGGAAATAAAAAAGGCGACCATTCGGCCGCCTTATGAAAGGGGGGTTAATCAGGTGCAAATCTCATAACATGGGATATAGGCCGAGCCTGGCAGCTTCATACGATGCTGGGCGACAAAGCCCTGCAGCAGATCGTCCATTCGCTTCATCATGCGCGGGTCGCCGTGAATTTTATACGGCCCGAATTGCTCAATGGCGCGGATGCCCACCTCTTTCACGTTGCCTGCGACAATGCCTGAGAACGCCCGGCGCAGGTCAGCGGCCAGCAGCTCCGTCGGCTGGTCCGGGTAAAGCTTCAGGTTGGCCATGTTGGCGTGCGACGGTTCGAAAGGCACCTGTAAGTCTGGCGCAATGCGAATCGACCAGTTAAAGCTGTAAGCGTCGCCGGTCTCACGACGGTTTTCTTTCACCATCGGCATCGCTTTTTTCATCTGGCGCGCCACTTCGGCAGCATCGTCGATGATTATCCGATAATGCTCGCGCGCCTGATGTCCAAGCGTATTGACGATAAACTCATCCAGCACGCGGAAGTAATCGGCGCTCTCTCTCGGACCGGTGAGAATAAGCGGCAACACCTGTTCGCGGTTGTGCGGGTTCATCAGGATGCCGAGCAGATAAAGCAACTCTTCCGCCGTGCCGACGCCGCCCGGGAAAATCACAATGCCGTGGGCGATACGCACAAAGGCTTCAAGGCGTTTTTCGATATCCGGCATGATGATAAGTTCGTTGACCAGCGGGTTAGGCGGCTCGGCGGCAATAATAGAAGGCTCGGTCATGCCGATAAAGCGCCCGTCCTTATAGCGCTGCTGGGCATGGCCTACCGCCGCGCCTTTCATTGGCGCTTCCATCGCGCCCGGGCCGCAACCGGTGCAGATATTCAGCTCCCGCAACCCAAGCTGCGTGCCGACACGGCGAGCATACAGGTATTCGGTTTCATTAATGGAGTGACCGCCCCAGCAAACCACCATATTCGGCGCTTCGCCAACGTGCAGCGCCCGGGCGTTGCGCAGAATGGAAAAGACCAGGTTGGTGATGTGGATAGAATCTTCCAGATCCAGATGCTGGAAGCGCCCGGCGTTAGAGATTTGACCATTAACGAACAGGATATCGCGCAGCACGGCAAACAGGTTGGCCTGAATGGAACGGATGATGCGCCCGTCCACAAAAGCCTCTTCCGGCGGGTTGATCAGCTCAAGCTTGACCCCGCGTTCGCGACGCAGCACGTTGATATCAAAATTCTCAAAACGTGACAGCAATTCCTTGCTGTTGTCGGTCTGACTCCCCGAATTAAGCACCGCAAGCGAACAATTGCGAAAAAGTTGATAAAGATCGCTGCTGGCGGTGCGTTTGAGCATGTCCACTTCCAGCTGCGACAATAAATCCATTGAGCCAAGAGGGCTAATATGTGTAATCAAGTGAGCTCCTTACGGGGCGAGAATCGCCGCTCCCTCTGATTACAATAGCCCCGGCCTGTTCGGTTTAACAACCCGCCGGGAGAAAATGTCCCGGCGGGCGGCTTCGTTTACTGGCGCACCAGACGGCCCGTGGCGGGGTGAAAAACGGTATTGGCGCGCCAGGGGTTGATATCCAGGCCGCCGCGGCGGGTGTAGCGGGCGTAGACGCTCAGTTTCTCAGGCCCGCAGAAGCGCTGAATGTCATTAAAAATGCGCTCCACGCACTGCTCGTGAAATTCGTTATGGTGACGGAAAGAGACCAGATAGCGCAGCAGCTTTTCGCGGTCGAGCTGCGGGCCGCGGTAGCTAATCTGCACGGAACCCCAGTCCGGCTGATTGGTGATAAGGCAGTTGGATTTAAGCAGGTGGCTGACCAGCGTCTCTTCCACAATCTTTTCGCCCGCCGCGCCCTTCAGGTAGTTGGCATCGAACTCATAGTTATCAATCGAAATATCCTGCTCGTCGATACACTCGCCGTGGAAGTGCGCAACGGGTTCGCCCTCAAGTTCGCTCAGGCGATAAAGCCGTACTTCAACGTCGCCTTCCGCGCAGGCGGTTAAATCGCGCTGTAGCGTTTCCCGCACGTTTTCCCAGGATGAGAAACGCGTCTGATTGAAGCTATTAAGATAAAGCTTGAAGCTTTTTGACTCGACCAGGTTCCGGCTGCGGGCATCCAGGGAGACTTCGCCCACGGCGACCTGCGGCAGGCCGTTTTGGTTAAGCCAGGAGAGTTCATAGAGCGTCCAGATATCTGCGCCGTGGAACGGCAGGCTTTCGGCGCTCAGGCCGAGCGGGTCGCGGTTCAGGCTGCGCGGAACCGGTTGCAGCAGGGCGGCGTCATATTCGTCGCGGTAATCCGTGGTTTTACCCAGCGTCAGGCCGCTCAGCGCCTGGTGGTTTTCGTAAGACATGCGTCACCATCAATAATACGGGTACAATATGACGTTAAGTGTACCGTACCTGGTAGAGAGAGAGAATCTGGTGGATAACGAAGTACAACTGGCGCTCGCCGCTTTTACCGACCTTTATTGTGAAGCCTGGCGGCAAAAAGCGGGCACCGGCCCGCAAAGTGAAGCGCTTTATGGCGTACCGTCGCCCTGTGTTGTCGCCACGCGGGGCGAAACCGTAGAGTGGCAGCCGCAGCGTTTTTCCTCGTCGGCCACGCTGGAAGCGGTAGAGCGGGCGCTGGAGATTCAGATTCAACCAGCGGCGCATGCGTTTTATGCCTCGCAGCTTGCAGGCGACATGCCGGCGCGGTTCAACGATATGACGTTAACCCTGCTGCAGGCCTGGAGCGAAGATGATTTTCAACGCGTTCAGGAAAATTTAATTGGCCATCTGGTTATGCAAAAGCGCCTGAAGCTGTCGCCGACGGTTTTTCTCGCCACGCTGGAAGATGAAATGGAAGTGGTTTCGCTCTGTAATCTCACCGGCGAAGTGGTGCGTGAAAGAGTGGGCACGAAGCAGCGAAGCGTGCTGTCGCCGGGTCTCGCCGCATTTTTGCAAGCGTTGAGGCCTGAGGTGTAAGACAATTTTGCTCCTCAATTTGTAAGAGATGTCTCACAAGTCTGTAAGACATCAGCGTCATATTTCGGGATTTCCTTAAAAGCCAGTATTTACATTTCCTTAATTATTAACGGCTTATAAAGCGATCTCATACTTACGAATGAAACTAAAGTGAAATCATAATCAAACAGTGCCTTGTAAGACTTCGGTGAATAGGCGATTCTATCTGCGTCGACAAGGAGTCGCACAGTGAAGCAGCTGTCAGGATGATGGGGCTTCACAACAGGACACGCCGGAGTGCGTTGCAAGGAAGGCTTCAGGAATGAAGCGAAAGGAGAGCGCAGGAGCGCTAAGGGACACCTCCAGGAAGGAGAATGAGAGCCGATCAGGATGAACGGTGGGTCAGGATGACTAAGGACGATGCGTCAGGGGGGCGCAAAGTAAACGTCAGGATGATGTGCTGCAGGATGCATTAAAAAGGATGACAGGTCGAAAGGCCGCTGGAAAAGTTGTCACGGACGAGCAGGGAGCATTAAGAAGTAGCCGGACTGCTGCGAAACGAACCGGGAGCACTGTTTTTACAGTGCTCCCTTTTTTTTATGCTTTTTTCCTCCGCCCCGCACAATGCTATGCTTCGCCCCCACGCTTTTACCCAGTCGAGGTCTTCATGAAACGCGAAGAACAACTCCGTGAGCAGCTATTGCGCGTTGAAGCAGCGCTCCGCCAGCATCAGCTCTGGCAAAGCACGCCACCGGATGCTGCTGCATTCAGCAGCACGCAGCCTTTTTGTATGGATACGCTGGAGCCTTACGAATGGCTGCAGTGGGTTTTGATCCCGCGTATGCACGCTTTGCTGGATGCGGGCGGCGAACTGCCGGGCGCCTTTGCGGTGGCGCCTTATTATGAGATAGCTCTGGAGGCGCAGCACCCGGGCCGTGAGGCCGTGCTGGCTGAGTTACTGGAGCTTGATGCGCTGTTCACGGGTGACGACGCGTGAGCCTTGAGATTATCTACCAGGACGAGTGGCTGGTGGCGGTGAATAAGCCCTCCGGCTGGCTGGTGCATCGCAGTTGGCTGGATCGCGATGAGAAAGTCGTGGTGATGCAGACGGTGCGCGACCAGATAGGCCAGCACGTTTTTACCGCCCATCGCCTCGACAGACCCACTTCCGGCGTACTGCTGATGGGGCTTTCCAGCGAGACGGGGCGCCTGCTGGCGCAGCAGTTTGAGCAGCACCAAATCCAGAAACGTTATCACGCCATTGTGCGGGGCTGGTTGCAGGCTGAAGGCGAACTGGACTACGCGCTTACCGAAGAGCTGGATAAAATCGGCGATAAATATTCCCGCGCCGATAAAGCGCCGCAACCCGCCGTCACCCACTACCGTGGACTTGCCGTTACCGAAATGCCGGTCGCAGTGGGGCGTTATGCTACGGCGCGCTACAGTCTTGTGGAGATGTTGCCGAAGACCGGACGCAAGCACCAGTTACGTCGTCATATGGCGCATCTTCGCCACCCGATTATTGGCGATTCAAAGCACGGAGACTTGCGCCAGAATCGCGCGGCGGCGGCGCAGTTTGGCTGCGACAGGCTGATGCTGCACGCAAGCGAACTGTCGCTCGCGCATCCGGTTACCGGCGAGCCGTTAACGCTGCGGGCGCGCTTTGACGCCACCTGGATGCAAGCACTGTCACATTTCGGCTGGCGGGGAATTCTCCCGATGAATGAAGACCTTGAGTTTAACGCGCCTGACGTCCAGGATGAGCTAAACGAGCCTGACACTTAAGAGGTACAACGATGGCGAAAGTAGGGATTTTTGTCGGCACCATGTATGGAAACTCGCTGCTGGTGGCGGAAGAGGCGGAGGCTATCCTTAAAGGCCACGGCCATGACGCCGCCGTCTACGAAGACCCGGAACTGGCGGACTGGGAGAACTATCGCAACGCGTATGTTCTTGTCGTCACCTCCACCACCGGGCAGGGCGATCTTCCGGACAGCATCGTGCCGCTGTATGAAGGAATTAAAGATAAAATCGGCTACCAGCCGGAACTACGCTATGGGCTGATTGCGCTCGGCGACAGCACTTACGCTAACTTCTGCGGCGGCGGTAAAAAATTCGACGCGCTGTTGCAGGAGCAGGGCGCGACCCGCACAGGCGAAGTGCTGACTATCGACGCAAGCGAGTACCCGGAGCCGGAAACGCTCTCCAATCCCTGGGTTGAGAACTGGAGCGCCTTGCTCAAGTAACCCTTTGCTGCCCGGTTCGCCGGGCAGTTTTCCCTCTATCACCCTCTCTTATTTCGCCGCCGCTGCGGCGTCAAGCGACACACCTCACACTCCTTCAACCAGCCTTGCCTCTCTCTGCAAATAAGCCACTTTCATTTACGGTTGTGTGAAATATCTCCCATTCGCCTGGGCGAATGCCAAAAATAGACAGTTAATCGTGCCTGTAATGTTAGGGCGCTGCACGATGAGAGCCTGAAAACCCGCCGATATACTCAGACCGTCAGATAAAAAAGCAGCAGCAAAGGGGCGATTTCCCGGCGCCAGAACTGCGACAACCCTTACCCCGTCATTCTGATTACCCTACAGGTTGTGCTGTTCAGAATGAATGTAGCCAACCGCTATGATTCAGGAGTGCAACAATGAATACATTAAGCCAGGCGGCGAGCGTGGCGGAAAAACGCACAAACGCCCGCTATTGGATTGTGGTGATGTTGTTTATCGTCACCTCGTTTAACTACGGTGACCGCGCCACCTTATCCATCGCCGGTTCGGAAATGGCGAAAGAGATCGGGCTTGACCCGGTGGGTATGGGCTACGTCTTCTCCGCGTTCTCCTGGGCCTATGTCATCGGCCAGATCCCGGGCGGCTGGCTGCTCGACCGCTTCGGCTCTAAACGCGTCTACTTCTGGTCTATCTTTATCTGGTCGCTCTTTACTCTGCTGCAGGGCTTCGTCGATATCTTCAGCGGTTTCGGCATTATCGTTGCGCTCTTTACGCTGCGCTTCCTGGTCGGGCTTGCCGAAGCGCCTTCCTTCCCCGGCAACAGCCGCATCGTCGCGGCCTGGTTCCCGGCCCAGGAGAGGGGCACGGCGGTCGCGATTTTTAACTCCGCGCAATACTTCGCGACCGTTATCTTCGCGCCCATCATGGGCTGGCTGACGCACGAGGTGGGCTGGTCGCACGTCTTCTTCTTCATGGGCGGCCTTGGCATCGTTATCAGCTTTATCTGGCTGAAAGTCATTCATGAACCGAACCAGCATCCGGGCGTGAATAAACGTGAGCTGGAATACATCGAGCAGGGCGGCGGCCTGATCAACATGGATCAGAAAAAGGCGCAGACCACAGTGCCGATGCGCCAGAAATGGGGGCAGATTAAACAACTGCTGGGTTCGCGCATGATGATTGGCGTTTATATCGGCCAGTACTGCATCAACGCGTTGACCTACTTTTTCATCACCTGGTTCCCGGTTTACTTAGTGCAGGCGCGCGGCATGTCGATTCTGAAAGCGGGGTTTGTGGCCTCTGTTCCCGCCGTCTGCGGTTTCATCGGCGGCGTGCTGGGCGGCGTGATTTCCGACTGGCTGATGCGCCGCACCGGCTCGCTCAACATCGCCCGTAAAACGCCCATCGTGCTGGGCATGCTGCTCTCCATGACCATGGTTTTTTGTAACTATGTCGATGTGGAATGGATGATTATCGGTTTTATGGCGATGGCTTTCTTCGGCAAAGGCATCGGCGCGCTGGGCTGGGCGGTCATGGCGGACACGGCGCCGAAAGAGATAAGCGGTCTCTCCGGCGGCCTGTTCAACATGTTCGGCAACATCTCCGGCATCGTCACGCCTATCGCCATCGGCTATATCGTCGGTGTCTCCGGCTCCTTTAACGGCGCGCTGATTTACGTTGGCGTCCATGCGCTGGTGGCGGTGCTGAGCTACCTCTTCCTGGTGGGCGATATCAAACGTATCGAACTCAAACCGGTTGCGGAGACGAAATAATGACAACGCAAGCAAGCCCGATTATTACTGACATGAAGGTTATTCCGGTGGCGGGCCGCGACAGCATGCTGCTGAATATCGGCGGCGCGCACAGCGCCTGGTTTACCCGCAACATCGTCGTACTCACCGATAACGCCGGGCATACCGGCGTGGGCGAGGCGCCTGGCGGCGAAACCATTCTGAAAACCTTGCGGGACGCGATCCCTCAGGTGGTAGGGCAGGAGGTCGCGCGCCTGAACAAGGTGGTGCAGAACGTTCATAAAGGGAACCAGGCCGCCGATTTCGATACGTTCGGCAAAGGGGCCTGGACATTTGAACTGCGTGTGAATGCGGTAGCGGCGCTGGAAGCGGCGCTGCTCGATCTCCTCGGCCAGACGCTTGGCGTGCCGGTTTGCGAGCTGCTCGGTCCGGGCAAGCAGCGCGACGCGGTGACCGTGCTGGGTTATCTCTTTTACATTGGCGACAGACGCAAAACCGATCTGCCCTACCTCACGGGCGAGCAGGCAACGCACCCGTGGTATGCGCTGCGTCATCAGGAAGCGCTCAGCAGCGAGGCGGTGGTAAAGCTTGCCGAGGCGGCGCAGGATAAATATGGCTTCAAAGATTTTAAGCTGAAGGGCGGCGTGCTGCCGGGCGAGCAGGAGATTGAGACGGCGCAGGCGTTGAAAAAGCGCTTCCCGGACGCCCGCATTACCGTAGACCCGAACGGCGCCTGGCTGCTGGATGAAGCCATTGCGCTCTGTAAAGGCATGCAGGACGTGCTGACCTACGCCGAAGACCCGTGCGGCGCGGAGCAGGGCTATTCCGGGCGTGAGGTGATGGCGGAGTTTCGCCGCGCCACCGGCCTGCCGGTCGCTACCAATATGATAGCCACCAACTGGCGCGAGATGGGCCACGCCGTCATGCTGAACGCGGTGGATATTCCGCTGGCGGACCCGCACTTCTGGACGCTTTCCGGCGCGGTGCGCGTGGCGCAGCTGTGCGACGACTGGGGATTAACCTGGGGCTGCCACTCCAACAACCATTTTGATATTTCGCTCGCCATGTTTACCCATGTGGGCGCCGCGGCGCCTGGCAACCCTACCGCCATCGACACCCACTGGATCTGGCAGGAAGGCGATGCGCGGCTCACGCGTGAACCGCTGCGTATCGAAGGCGGCAAAATCGCCGTGCCGGATGCGCCGGGGCTTGGCATCGCGCTGGACTGGGACCGCGTGCAGCAGGCGCACGAGGCCTACAAATCATTGCCGGGCGGCGCGCGCAACGACGCGACTGCGATGCAGTATCTGGCGCCTGGCTGGACATTCGACCGCAAGCGACCCGCTTTTGGCCGTCATTGATTGACCGAAGAAAAGGATTGAGATCATGAGTACACAACAGACCCCCATCGTGACTTCCATGCAAGTGATCCCGGTTGCCGGGCACGACAGCATGCTGATGAACCTGAGCGGAGCGCACGCGCCTTTCTTCACCCGTAACATCGTCATTATTAAAGACAACGCGGGAAACACGGGCGTGGGTGAGATCCCAGGCGGCGAAAAAATCCGCCAGACGTTAGAAGATGCTGCGGCGCTTGTGACGGGCAAAACCCTCGGCGAATACAAAAACGTGCTGACGGCTGTTCGCAACCAGTTCGCTGACCGCGACGCGGGCGGGCGCGGCCTGCAAACGTTCGACCTGCGCACCACCATTCACGTGGTCACCGGCATTGAAGCGGCGCTGCTCGATCTGCTCGGCAAACATCTTGGCGTTAACGTCGCCAGCCTGCTTGGCGACGGCCAGCAGCGCGATGAAGTCGAGATGCTCGGCTATCTTTTCTTCGTCGGCAATCGCAACCTCACTAACCTGCCTTACCAGAGCCAGCCGGATGAGCGCTGCGACTGGTACCGCATTCGCCACGAAGAGGCGATGACGCCGGATGCCGTGGTGCGCCTCGCCGAAGCGGCGTATGAAAAATATGGCTTCAACGACTTCAAACTCAAAGGCGGCGTGCTGGCGGGCGAAGAAGAGGCCGAGGCGATTACGGCGCTGGCGAAGCGCTTCCCGCAGGCGCGCGTGACGCTCGACCCGAACGGCGCCTGGTCGCTGGAAGAGGCTATCCGTATCGGCAAGCAGTTGAAGGGCGTGCTGGCTTATGCGGAAGATCCGTGCGGCGCCGAACAGGGTTACTCCGGTCGCGAAGTGATGGCGGAGTTCCGACGCGCCACCGGCCTGCCGACCGCCACTAACATGATAGCCACCGACTGGCGGCAAATGGGGCACACCCTGTCGCTGCAATCTGTCGATATTCCGCTGGCGGACCCCCATTTCTGGACCATGCAAGGCTCGGTGCGCGTGGCGCAAATGTGCCATGAGTTCGGCCTTACCTGGGGCTCGCATTCCAATAACCACTTTGATATTTCGCTCGCCATGTTCACCCATGTGGCTGCCGCCGCGCCGGGCGACATTACCGCCATCGACACCCACTGGATCTGGCAGGAAGGAAACCAGCGCCTGACCAAAGATCCGTTGCAGATCACGGGCGGCAAGGTGCAGGTGCCGAAGACACCGGGCCTTGGCGTTGAACTGGACATGGACCAGGTGATGAAAGCGCACGAGCTTTATCAAAAACATGGCCTTGGCGCGCGCGACGATGCGTTGGCGATGCAGTCGCTGATCCCGGGCTGGACATTCGATAACAAGCGCCCTTGCATGGTGCGTTAAGGTTTTTCAGCAGGTTCGAAGCGGCGCCCTCAGGCGCCGTTTCTTTTTTAAAACGTCGGGATGGTTTTGAAAGCGTTCGCATGACTGAAGCTTTTTGTGCGCATGCTGCCGCCTGAAGGGGAACTTAAACGCTAGCCGAGAATGCGCCGCGCCTCCCGCGCCACGTTATCCATCTCGTCCAGCAATTCCAGAAACTCAGGCTCCAGCGCTTGCGCCGCCACGCCGCTGCGCATCTGCTGCTCAATCAACAGGCAGAGATTCTTCAGACGCGGCACGCCGCTGTAGCCGCAGCTGCCGTGCAGCTTGTGAATAATCTCCAGCAGGCCTTCCGGGTTTTCTCCTACCAGCTGCTCTTCCACGGTATTTCGCACCTGCGGCAAAAACTCAAGCAGCATGTTCAGCATGTCGCGCGCGAGGTCGGTTTTATTGGCTGCCTGGCGCAGCGCCAGCGGCCAGTCAAGCGTCACGTCGTGGCGGACTTCAGGCGTGACGGGGGAAACCGGCGTGGAAAGCGCGCCAGGAACGAGGGGCATCCCCTGCTGATAACGTAAGAGCAGGGAATGCAGCTTCTCTTCTTCAATCGGCTTGGCGAGGTAATCGTTCATGCCGGCCGCGAGCAGTTTTTCTTTCTGCCCGGCCAGCGCATGCGCGGTCACCGCGATAACCGGCGTCTGCTGATGGTGTGGAAGCAGACGGATAAGCTCGCAGGCGCGAATGCCGTCCATCTCCGGCATCTGAATATCCATGAGGATAATGTCGAGCTGCTGTTGCTTCGCGCAGTCCACCGCCTGCTGGCCGCTTTCGCACAGCACCACGCTCTGCACCTGGTCTTCCAGCAGCGCGCCGATAAGCTTGAGGTTGGCCGGGTTGTCGTCCACCGCCATCACCTTCATCGGCAGCCTGCCGCGCGCGTCGGCAAGACGGTGGGGCGCTTGCTGCATCTGGCAATGCTCAATCAGCAGCGGCAGCAAGCGCGCCGAGGTAACGGGTTTGAGCAGGCAAGCCGCCGCCCCCTCTTTCTTCAGCGCTTCGGCATCCACCTGCGCGTGGCAGGGCAGCGCCAGCAGCAGGCAGTCGGTAAGCGTCGCCGCCTTCGCCAGCATGTCATGCTGCATGGAGAGCGGCTCGTGCTGGTTCACCGGCACCGCCAGCAGCAACATGTCGTAATGCTCATCGGGGAGGGTGGCGAACGTGGCGCTGTAGATAACTTTCAGCGGCGTGCCGGCCAGCAGGTCGAGCGTGCTTTGCGCCGCCGCCGCGTTCGCTTCCACATAGGCGAGGCGTTTCCCCGCCAGGCTGTCGGTCGCGTGGCCATCGACCATGGCGTTCGGGTTCAGATCCAGACTGATATGGAACCAGAAGGTCGAGCCGCGGTTCGGCTGGCTGTGGAAGGAGATATCGCCGCCCATTTCGTGAACCAGTTTCTGCGTAATGACCAGCCCAAGCCCGGTGCCGCCGTGGCGGCGCGAAATGCTGGCGTCCGCCTGGCGAAACGCCTGGAAGAGCCGCGACTGGTCGCGTTCCGGAATGCCGATGCCGGTATCGCGGATCTGCACTTCAACCTGCACCTTGTTGTTGCTGATGGAGCGCTTTTCCACAAAGAGATCGATATTGCCGCTTTCAGTAAACTTAATGGCGTTGCCCACGAGATTCGTGATGACCTGCTGAAAGCGCAGCGGGTCGCCTATCACGCTGTCCGGGACATCGTTTTTAATGTTCAGCGTCAGTTCAAGCCCTTTGTCGTGAGCCGAATGCGCCAGCAGCGTCACCACTTCGTCAAGCGTGGTGCGCAGCGGGAAGGGGATGCTCTCCAGCATCAGCTTGCCGGCTTCCAGCTTGGAGAAGTCCAGCACGTCGTTAATGATGGAAAGCAGGTTGTTCGCCGAGCGCTCAATGGTGGTTAAATGGTCGCGCTGGGTCGGGGTCAGCCCCGTTTTCAGCGTCAGGCGAGTAAAGCCGATGACGCCGTTAAGCGGCGTACGCAGCTCGTGAGACATGTTCGCCAGAAATTCCGATTTGATGCGCGCCGCCTCCTGGGCCCGCTTTTTGGCCAGATCCAGCTCAACGTTCTGGATCTCCATCTGCTCCAGCGTTTCCCGCAGGTCGGAGGTCGCCTGATCGATATTGTGCTGCATCTCTTCGTGATAGGCGGCAAGCGACATCGCCATTGAGTTGATGCCGTTTTTCAGCATATCCAGCTCGCCGAGCATAAAACCTTCCACGCGGCTGTCGAGCTGGCCGCGGCGGATGCGGTCGACCGTGTTGACCATATTGCGGATAGGACCGGTTACGTCGCGCATTAGCCGCCAGGCGAAAAGCAGGGCGCAGGCGATGCAGATCATTATCAACATCACCGAGATAAACATCTCTTTATACTGCTGCAAACGGACGGATTTGAGATCCAGCTCCAGCGCCACGTAGCCAAGCATATTGCCTTCCGGCTTGGCGTCGGTCACTTCTGATTCATCCGGCGAATAGCTTTCAGCGATTATCGGCGTGCGCAGGATCATCTGCTCGCCGTCCCGGGCGACGCTCATTCCCCGCGGCAGCGGCTTGCCCGACGGGAGCTGCAATTCATCAGGGCTCAGATGAAAGTTAGAGGTGACAAACAGCCGGTTCTGGTCGTCGTAAATAGAAATGGCGCGCACGATATCGGAGTGGCGACGGTGAAGGACGCTGATGAGCTGGCGGATAGACTCGCGATTTTGCTGGCTCATGCCATATTCGCTCGCCACCGCCAGCGGTTCGATAATGCTCGCGCCTGCGTCTTCCAGCTGACGCTGGAGGTCATGGTAGCGGTGAACCACAAAGAAAATACTGAGCAGCAGGCCAATAAGAACGGTGGGGGCCAGTATGAGGATCATCATGCGTGCCCGCAGGCTGTAGTTGGTCATGGGGTTCCGTTATGGGACAATCAGCGTCAATATGGTTGATTGAGAAAAATCTCGGCGATGGCGCAATTCTACTCTGCAAAGCGACGCGTGACGACGCGTCAGATCATAACCGTTAACGTAACCGATCTCGATCCTTTCGGGCAGGGGGTGGCGCGTCACGAAGGCAAAGCGCTGTTCGTGCCGGGCCTGCTGCCGGGCGAAACGGGCGAAGTGACGCTGACGGAAGAAAAACGGCAGTTCGCCCGCGGCGCGGTGAAAAAACGGCTTTCCGACAGCCCGGAGCGGGTGCCTCCGCGCTGCCCGCATTTTGGCGTGTGCGGTGGCTGCCAGCAGCAGCACGCCAGCGTCAGCCTGCAACAGCAGAGCAAATCCCAGGCGTTAAGCCGCCTGATGAAGCGCGATGTGGACGAGGTGATTGCCGGGCCAGAGTGGGGTTATCGCCGCCGCGCCCGGCTGAGCCTTGCGTTTTCCCCTCGCGACCAGACGTTGCAGATGGGCTTTCGCAAAGCCAGTTCGAATGAGCTGGTGGATATTCACCAGTGCCCCATTCTGGCGCCCCGCCTTGAGGCGTTGCTGGCGCCGCTGCGCGCCTGCCTGAGCGAACTGGAAACTATCCGCAACCCGGGTCATGTCGAACTGGTGCTGGCGGATAACGGGCCGCTGCTGGTGCTTCGTCATCTCGCTCCGCTCAGCGCCGCAGACCGACAAAAACTGGAACGCTTTTCGCATTCCGAAGGCGTTGCGCTGTACCTTGCCGCCCAAAGCGATACCCTTGAACAGGTAAGCGGCGAAGCGCCCTGGTATACCTCGGACCAGCTACGCTTAAGCTTCAGCCCGCGCGATTTTATCCAGGTGAACGACGCGGTAAACCAGCAGATGGTGGCGCGCGCGCTGACGTGGCTTTCGGTTGAGCCCGGCGAGCGGGTGCTCGATCTTTTCTGCGGCATGGGCAATTTCACGCTGCCGCTGGCAAAACGGGCGCAGAGCGTGGTCGGCGTGGAAGGCGTAGCTGCGCTGGTGGCGAAAGGCGACTATAATGCCCGCCTTAACTCGCTGAAAAACGTCACTTTCTTTCACGAGAACCTGGAAGAGGACGTCACCCGTCAGCCCTGGGCGAAAGCGGGGTTTGACAAGGTGCTGCTCGACCCGGCGCGAGCGGGCGCGGCTGGCGTCATGCATCATATTGTGAAATTACTGCCCAAACGTGTGGTCTATGTATCCTGTAACCCCACCACGCTGGCGCGCGACAGCGACGCGCTGCTGGCGGCGGGTTACCAGATCAGACGGCTGGCAATGCTGGATATGTTCCCGCACACTGGCCACCTGGAATCGATGGTGCTGTTTGTTCGAGAGTAATGGCCGCTCGCCTGCGGGCGCGGCGGCTGGTCCCTTAAGGAGAGGACGATGGTTGCGGTAAGAAGTGCGCATCTCAATAAAGCTGGCGAATTCGACCATGAAAAATGGGTGGCGAGCCTTGGCATCGCCAGTCAGCAGTCTTGTGAACGCTTAACCGAGACCTGGCGTTATTGTGAACAGCAAACCAGCGGTCATCCGCAGGCGGAAGCGGTGCTGTGGCGCGGCGTCGAGATGGTCGAAATCCTCTCGATGCTCAGCATGGATATCGATACCCTGCGCGCCGCGCTGCTTTTCCCGCTGGTGGACAGCGGAGTCGTCAGCGAAGAGGTGCTGACGGAAAGCGTGGGCAAACCGGTCGTCACGCTGATTCATGGCGTGCGCGACATGGCGGCCATTCGCCAGTTGAAAGCCACGCATACCGACGCCGTCTCTTCCGAACAGGTCGATAACGTGCGCCGCATGCTGTTGGCGATGGTCGACGACTTCCGCTGCGTGGTCATTAAGCTTGCCGAACGTATTGCGCATCTGCGCGAGGTAAAA
Source organism: Franconibacter sp. IITDAS19 (assembly GCF_023079515.1). Taxonomy (NCBI): domain Bacteria; kingdom Pseudomonadati; phylum Pseudomonadota; class Gammaproteobacteria; order Enterobacterales; family Enterobacteriaceae; genus Franconibacter; species Franconibacter sp. IITDAS19. The sequence goes on from NZ_JALJCP010000003.1 coordinate 471,637, forward strand.
GACGCGCCGGAAGATGAACGCGTGCTGGCGGCGAAAGAGTGTACGAACATTTACGCGCCGCTCGCCAACCGCCTCGGCATCGGCCAGCTCAAATGGGAGCTGGAAGATTACTGCTTCCGCTATCTGCACCCGGCGGAGTACAAGCGCATCGCTAAACTGCTGCACGAGCGGCGTATCGATCGCGAGCATTACATCGATGAGTTCGTCGCGCACCTGCGCAAGGCGATGAAAGAAGAGGGCGTGAAGGCGGAAGTCTACGGGCGCCCCAAACATATCTACAGTATCTGGCGCAAGATGCAGAAAAAGCATCTCGCCTTTGACGAGCTGTTTGACGTGCGCGCCGTGCGTATCGTCGCCGAGCGCTTGCAGGATTGCTACGCCGCGCTGGGGATAGTACATACGCATTATCGCCATTTACCCGATGAGTTCGACGACTATGTCGCCAACCCGAAGCCGAACGGCTACCAGTCTATTCACACCGTGGTGCTGGGCCCTGGCGGCAAAACGGTAGAGATTCAAATTCGCACCAAACAGATGCACGAGGACGCCGAGCTTGGCGTGGCGGCGCACTGGAAATATAAAGAGGGCGCCACCAGCGGCGGTCGCACTGGGCATGAAGACCGTATTGCCTGGCTGCGTAAGCTTATCGCCTGGCAGGAAGAGATGTCCGACTCCGGCGAAATGCTCGACGAACTGCGCAGCCAGGTCTTCGACGACCGGGTTTACGTCTTTACGCCCAAAGGCGATGTGGTGGATCTGCCTGCGGGCTCCACGCCGCTCGATTTCGCCTATCACATCCACAGCGATGTGGGGCACCGCTGCATCGGCGCGAAAATAGGCGGACGCATTGTGCCGTTTACCTACCAGCTGCAGATGGGCGACCAGATAGAAATCATCACCCAGAAACAGCCAAACCCGAGCCGCGACTGGTTAAACCCGAACCTTGGTTACGTCACCACCAGCCGCGGGCGCTCGAAGATCCACGCCTGGTTCCGTAAGCAGGACAGGGATAAAAACATTCTCGCCGGACGGCAGATTCTGGATGATGAACTGGCGCATCTGGGCATCAGCCTGAAAGAGGCGGAAAAACACCTGCTGCCGCGCTATAACTTCAATGAAATCGACGAGCTGCTGGCGGCGATTGGCGGCGGCGATATTCGCCTCAACCAGATGGTGAATTTCCTGCAGGCGCAGTTCAACAAGCCGAGTGCGGAAGAGCAGGATGCGGCGGCGCTGCGCCAGCTCACGCAGAAAAGCTATACGCCGCAGGGGCGCAGCAAAGACAACGGCCGCGTGGTGGTAGAGGGAGTCGGCAACCTGATGCACCATATCGCCCGTTGCTGCCAGCCGATTCCGGGCGACGATATTGTCGGCTTTATCACCCAGGGACGCGGCATCTCCATCCACCGCGCCGACTGCGACCAGTTGGCGGAACTGCAATCGCATGCGCCGGAGCGCATTGTCGACGCGGTATGGGGCGAGAGCTATTCCGCGGGCTACTCATTGATTGTGCGCGTAACTGCCAACGACCGCAGCGGCCTGCTGCGCGATATCACCACGATCCTCGCCAACGAGAAGGTGAACGTGCTTGGCGTCACCAGCCGCAGCGACACGCGCCAGCAGCTCGCCACCATCGATATGGAAATTGAGATATACAACCTGCAGGTGCTGGGCCGCGTGCTCGGCAAACTCAACCAGGTGCCGGATGTAATCGACGCCCGGCGGCTGCACGGTTAACCGCGACGGCCAGGGGCGCTGTGGGCGCCCCTGCGCTTTCGTGGGAGGCCGCCTCCCTTGACATCCAAAGCCGCAGAGCGGACCTTACCTCTCTTTTCTCCTTCTCGCAGGAGAAGAAATCCCCGAATTTGCAAGGATTAACCATGAATCAGATCGACCGCCTGCTTGGCATTATGCAGCGCCTGCGTGACCCGCAAAACGGCTGCCCGTGGGACAAAGAACAGACTTTCGCCACCATTGCGCCCTATACGCTGGAAGAGACCTATGAAGTGCTGGACGCTATCGCGCGCGAGGATTTTGACGACCTGCGCGGCGAGCTGGGCGACCTGCTTTTCCAGGTGGTGTTTTACGCCCAGATGGCGCAGGAAGAGGGGCGCTTTAACTTTGACGATATTTGCTGTGCCATCAGCGACAAGCTGGAGCGTCGTCACCCGCACATCTTCGGCGAAGCGAATTTCAGCGACAGCGCACAAGTGCTGGCTAACTGGGAAAAGACCAAGAGCGCCGAACGCGCCGAAAAAGCGCAGCACTCCGCGCTGGACGATATCCCGGAGAGTCTGCCTGCGCTGATGCGCGCGCATAAAATACAGAAACGCTGCTCGGCGGTGGGGTTTGACTGGACCTCTCTTGGCCCTGTTGTGGAAAAGGTGCATGAAGAAATCGATGAGGTGATGCATGAAGCGCAGCAGGCTGTCGTGGATGAGGCGAAGCTTGAGGAAGAGATTGGCGATTTGCTGTTCGCCACGGTGAATCTTTCTCGTCATCTGGGCAGCAAAGCGGAGATCGCGCTGCAAAAAGCGAACCGGAAATTTGAACGCCGTTTTCGCCAGGTTGAGTCAATCATCCACGCGCAGGGCGTGAAAATGGAGCACGCCACGCTCGAGCAAATGGAAGCGGCCTGGCAGGAAGTAAAACGCCAGGAAACTGATCGCTAAGGCTTTTTTCTTATTAAGCGCTTGTTGTGGGAAAACTTAATTAACAAGCGCTTGATTTGCGTCAAAAACATTTCGCGCAAAGCCGCTATTTTCTCACGGCTTGAGATTGGCAAGACCTGGCGCTGAACGCACAGAATGAAAGTTTGTGAGCCCTGTCGTGTTCGGGTATACTACTTTCCCGTCCTGGTTATTCCATCGTCTTTAAACCTAACTTCTCAGGTTCAGCATGACAACGAACTATATTTTTGTGACCGGCGGGGTCGTTTCCTCTCTGGGTAAAGGCATTGCCGCAGCCTCCCTCGCAGCCATTCTCGAAGCCCGTGGCCTCAACGTAACTATCATGAAACTGGATCCGTACATTAACGTCGATCCGGGCACCATGAGCCCTATTCAACACGGGGAAGTGTTCGTTACTGAAGACGGCGCTGAAACCGACCTGGACCTGGGTCACTACGAGCGTTTCATCCGTACCAAGATGACCCGTCGCAACAACTTCACCACGGGTCGTATCTATTCTGACGTATTGCGTAAAGAACGCCGTGGCGATTATCTGGGCGCGACCGTACAGGTTATTCCGCACATCACCAACGCCATTAAAGAACGCATCATTGAAGGCGGCGAAGGCCACGATGTGGTGCTGGTTGAAATCGGCGGCACCGTGGGCGATATCGAATCCCTGCCGTTCCTCGAAGCGATTCGTCAGCTGGCGGTTGATATTGGTCGTGAACACGCGCTGTTTATGCACCTTACGCTGGTGCCTTACATGGCGGCGGCGGGCGAAGTCAAAACCAAGCCGACTCAGCATTCCGTAAAAGAACTGCTCTCTATCGGCATTCAGCCGGACGTGCTGATTTGCCGCTCCGATCGCGCCGTGCCGGCGAACGAACGCGCCAAGATTGCGTTGTTCTGTAACGTACCGGAAAAAGCGGTTATTTCTCTGAAAGATGTCGATTCCATCTATAAAATTCCGGGCCTGTTGAAATCGCAGGGGCTCGACGATTATATTTGTAAACGATTCAGCCTCAGCTGCGCGGAAGCGAACCTGTCAGAATGGGAACAGGTGATTTATGAAGAAGCTAACCCGGCAGGCGAAGTGACGATTGGTATGGTCGGCAAGTACATTGAACTGCCGGACGCCTACAAATCCGTTATTGAAGCGCTGAAACACGGCGGGCTTAAGAACCGCGTGACCGTCAACATTAAGCTTATCGATTCGCAGGATGTGGAAACGCGCGGCGAAGAGGTGCTTAAGGGACTGGACGCTATCCTTATCCCTGGCGGCTTTGGCTATCGCGGCGTGGAAGGCAAAATCGCCACCGCGCGTTACGCTCGCGAGAACAATATTCCTTACCTCGGCATTTGCCTCGGTATGCAGGTTGCGCTGATTGAATATGCCCGTCACGTTGCGGGAATGGACAACGCCAACTCCACTGAATTTGTGCCAGACTGTAAGTATCCAGTCGTTGCGTTGATCACTGAATGGCGCGACGAAAATGGCAACGTTGAGACGCGTACGGAAAAAAGCGATCTCGGTGGGACGATGCGCCTTGGCGCGCAGCAGTGTCAGCTCAGCGACGATAGCCTGGTGCGCCAGCTGTATGGCGAGCCGACCATTGTCGAGCGTCACCGCCACCGTTACGAAGTCAACAATATGTTGTTGAAACAAATTGAAGCAGCAGGTCTGCGAGTTGCGGGCCGTTCCGGCGATGATCAGTTGGTCGAGATCATCGAAGTGCCGAATCACCCGTGGTTTGTCGCTTGTCAGTTCCACCCGGAATTTACTTCCACCCCGCGCGATGGTCATCCGCTGTTCGCAGGCTTTGTGAAAGCCGCGAGCGATTACCAGAAGCGTCAGGCGAAGTAAGCAGAGTTAGAACGGCAACGCGCGAATTTTTCGCGCGTTGTTTGTCTGGAGTTTTAGTTTAACTTGTACTGAGGAAAACCTAATGTCCAAAATCGTTAAAGTCATCGGTCGTGAAATCATCGACTCCCGTGGTAACCCGACTGTTGAAGCCGAAGTTCACCTGGAAGGCGGTTTCGTAGGTATGGCCGCTGCACCGTCAGGTGCTTCTACGGGTTCCCGCGAAGCGCTGGAACTGCGCGATGGCGACAAATCCCGTTTCCTGGGTAAAGGCGTAACCAAAGCTGTTGCTGCGGTAAACGGCCCAATCGCTCAGGCTGTAGTAGGTAAAGACGCTAAAGACCAGGCTGCCATCGACAAAATCATGATCGACCTCGATGGTACTGAAAACAAATCCAACTTCGGTGCAAACGCCATTCTGGCTGTTTCTCTGGCTGCCGCTAAAGCTGCCGCTGCCGCTAAAGGCATGCCGCTGTACGAGCACATTGCTGAGCTGAACGGCACCCCGGGCAAATTCTCTATGCCGGTTCCGATGATGAACATCATCAACGGCGGCGAGCACGCTGACAACAACGTTGATATCCAGGAATTCATGATTCAGCCGGTTGGCGCGAAGACCGTTAAAGAAGCCATCCGTATGGGTTCTGAAGTCTTCCATCACCTGGCGAAAGTTCTGAAAGCCAAAGGCATGAACACCGCTGTTGGCGACGAAGGCGGCTACGCGCCGAACCTGGGTTCTAACGCTGAAGCGCTGGCGGTTATCGCAGAAGCGGTTAAAGCGGCTGGCTATGAGCTGGGCAAAGACATCACTCTGGCGATGGACTGCGCGGCTTCTGAATTCTACAAAGACGGTAAATACGTTCTGGCTGGCGAAGGCAACAAAGCTTTCACCTCTGAAGAATTCACCCACTTCCTGGAAGATCTGACCAAACAGTATCCGATCGTTTCTATCGAAGACGGTCTGGACGAGTCTGACTGGGACGGTTTTGCTTACCAGACCAAAGTGCTGGGCGACAAAATCCAGCTGGTTGGCGACGACCTGTTCGTAACCAACACCAAAATCCTGAAAGAAGGCATCGAGAAAGGCATTGCTAACTCCATCCTGATCAAATTCAACCAGATCGGTTCTCTGACCGAAACGCTGGCTGCTATCAAGATGGCGAAAGATGCAGGCTACACTGCCGTTATCTCTCACCGTTCTGGCGAAACTGAAGACGCGACCATTGCCGACCTGGCAGTAGGTACCGCTGCAGGCCAGATCAAAACCGGCTCCATGAGCCGTTCTGACCGCGTTGCTAAATACAACCAGCTGATTCGTATCGAAGAAGCGCTGGGTGAAAAAGCGCCGTACAACGGTCGTAAAGAGATCAAAGGCCAGGCGTAATGCTGACCCTGTAAAGTAATTGAAACCCGCTTCGGCGGGTTTTTTTATGGGCGCTTTTTGCGCTCATTTGTGCTTCCTCCATACTTAACGGCGAGATGTAACGCTTGATGCTTAAAAGCAATAAATAACAAAGTCCTGTCCATGCTATGAGGAGAGACTATGAAAGCCGCCGTTGTCAGCAAAGACCATTCGGTTGAAATCATCGATAAAACCCTGCGCCCGCTGGAACATGGCGAAGCCTTGCTCGCCATGGAGTGTTGCGGCGTTTGCCACACCGATCTGCATGTAAAAAATGGCGACTTTGGCGATGTCACCGGCAGGACGCTGGGACATGAAGGTATCGGGGTCGTCAAAGCCATCGGCCCGGGCGTCACTTCGCTTAAGCCTGGCGATCGCGCGAGCGTCGCCTGGTTTTTCCAGGGATGCGGGCATTGCGAATATTGTTCCAGCGGCAATGAAACGCTCTGTCGTAATGTGAAAAACGCCGGCTACAGCGTGGATGGCGGTATGGCGGAAGAGTGCATCGTGGTGGCGGATTACGCGGTTAAAGTGCCGGATGGCCTGGATTCCGCCGCAGCCAGCAGCATCACCTGCGCAGGCGTCACGACTTACAAAGCGGTGAAAAGCTCGAATATCCGTCCCGGTCAGTGGATTGTGATTTATGGCCTTGGCGGGCTTGGCAACCTGGCGTTGCAATACGCTAAAAATGTGTTCAATGCGAAAGTCATCGCCGTGGACGTAAATGATATGCAGCTTGAATTTGCTAAAGAGAGCGGCGCTGAGCTGACTATCAACTCCCGTAACGACGACGCGGCTAAAATTATTCAGGAAAAGACAGGCGGGGCGCACGCGGCAGTGGTGACGGCGGTGGCGAAAGCGGCGTTCAACTCAGCGGTGGATGCGGTTCGCGCCGGCGCGCGCATTGTGGCGGTAGGCTTGCCGTCGGAATCGATGAGCCTCAATATTCCTCGCCTGGTGCTGGACGGTATCGAGGTGGTCGGTTCGTTGGTCGGCACGCGTCAGGATCTGGCGGAGGCGTTCCAGTTCGCCGCCGAGGGCAAGGTGGTGCCGAATGTCACCCTGCGTCCTCTGGAAGATATCAACGTTATCTTCCATGAAATGGAAGAAGGGAAGATCAAAGGCCGAATGGTGATTGATTTCAAGCGTAAAACCGCCTTGTAAGCCAGCCTGAGCATCGCTACCGGCGCCTGTGTTCACCGCGCAGGCGCCGCAACACATGACCCCGACCGTAACTTCTGCGATAATTACGGTTTACACCATTTGCAGAGAGTATCATGCAGTACCCGATTAATGAGATGTTCCAGACCCTGCAGGGCGAGGGTTACTTTACCGGCGTTCCCGCCATTTTTATTCGATTGCAGGGATGCCCGGTTGGCTGTGCCTGGTGCGACACCAAACACACGTGGGATAAGCTCGCCGATCGGGAAGTGTCGCTTTACAGCGTGATCGCCAAAACCAAAGAGAGCGATAAATGGGGCGCAGCCAGCAGTGAAGATCTGCTGGCGGTCATTAGCCGCCAGGGGTATACCGCGCGCCATGTCGTTATCACTGGCGGCGAGCCGTGCATTCACGATCTGCTGCCGCTCACTCACATGCTGGAGAAAAACGGCTTTAGCTGCCAGATTGAAACCAGCGGCACGCATGAAGTGCGCTGTACGCCCACCACCTGGGTAACGGTGTCGCCAAAAGTGAATATGCGCGGCGGCTATGAGGTGCTGGACCAGGCGTTGCAGCGCGCCGATGAGGTGAAACACCCGGTGGGGCGCATGCGTGATATAGAAGCGCTGGATGAATTGCTGGCAAGGCTGCATGACGATAAGCAGCGCGTGATTGCGCTCCAGCCTATCAGCCAGAAAGAGGATGCCACCCGTTTGTGCATTGAAACCTGTATCGCCCGCAACTGGCGGCTTTCCATGCAAACGCATAAATACCTGAACATTGCATGAAAAAAGGGGCGTAAGCCCCTTTTTTATTTCTCGCTGACGCCGCGCTTATTCGCCGCGGTATACGCAGCCCGCCGTGCAGGTCTCTTTAATCATTACCGCGCTCAGCAACGGCATCTTCGGCTTCATCTGGTCCCAAATCCATTTCGCCAGCACTTCGCTGGTCGGATTCTCAAGCCCCGGAATATCGTTGAGATAATAGTGATCCAACTGGTCGTAAACAGGCTTGAAGGCCGCCTTCAGTTCGGCAAAATCGATGATCCAACCGGTATGCGGATCCACCTCGCCCGTTACTTCCAGGCGCACCATAAAGGAATGCCCATGCAGACGTCCGCATTTATGGCCTTCCGGTACATGTGGCAGGCGGTGGGCGGCTTCGAACATGAAATCTTTAAACAGGGTGGTAGGCATAACGCAGTCTCAGTCTGGCAAAAAACCGCCGCATAGTACCGGAATTGACCGTTTTTAGCATTAACTAAAACCGTCGTTAACGATAAGCGGCAGGATGGCGTTTCGCTGGTGAAATTAATCCTTTGTAATCAAAAAGATGATTAACCACTTTTGCCGCTTAGCCTTAGTGATAAAAGCGGTTAGTGCTTTTGGTTATTTATTATTTCCATCCCTTCTTTAATTGTTACTATGCCGCCCGTTAACCTTACTTTCTCTTCTGTTTTTACAATAAAAAACAGCTTTGCTACTGGAACATAACGACGCATGACGACGCAGGCCCCACCAAGCGCTTTGCTCCCGCTGAGCCCGGAGCAGCTGGCTCGCCTTCAGACGGCGACCCACGATTTAACGCCCACCCAGCTCGCCTGGCTTTCAGGCTATTTCTGGGGGATCTCCAACCAGCCGGGCGCCACGGCGCAAGCTGCCGCCCCTGTCGCCGAAGCGCCAGCCATTACGCTTATCTCGGCTTCTCAGACCGGCAATGCGCGCCGGGTGGCGGAGGCGCTGCGCGACGATCTGCTCGCGGCGAAGCTGAACGTTAAGCTGGTTAACGCCGGTGACTATAAGTTTAAGCAAATCGCTTCTGAAAAGCTGTTGGTGATCGTCACCTCTACCCAGGGGGAAGGGGAGCCGCCGGAAGAGGCCGTCGCGCTGCACAAATTCCTGTTCTCGAAAAAGGCGCCGAAACTCAATGGCGCCGCTTTCGCCGTTTTTGGTCTGGGCGATACCTCTTATGAGTTCTTCAGCCAGGCGGGGAAAGATTTCGACAGCAAGCTGGCGGAGCTGGGCGCTGAGCGTCTGCTCGACCGCGTGGATGCAGATGTGGAATACCAGGCGGCTGCGCAAGAGTGGCGCGCGCGCGTGGTAGAAGTGCTGAAAGCCCGCGCGCCGGCTGCGCCTGCGCAGGCAAGCATTGCCGCCCAGGGCGCTGTCAACCTGGTAGACTCCACGCCTTACACCAAAGAAGCGCCGCTGACGGCGACGCTTGCCGTTAACCAGAAAATCACCGGCCGCGACTCCGGGAAAGACGTTCGTCATCTGGAGATCGATCTGGGCGATTCCGGCTTGCGCTATCAGCCGGGCGACGCGCTGGGCGTCTGGTATCAGAACGACCCGGCTCTGGTGCAAGAACTGGTGGAGTTGCTGTGGCTGAAAGGCGATGAGCCTGTTGAGGTGGAAGGGAAAACCCTGCCGCTTAGCGAAGCCCTGCAGTGGCACTTTGAGCTGACCGTGAATACCGCCAACATCGTGGAAAACTATGCGACGTTGACCCGCAACGAACAACTGCTGGCGCTGGTGGGCGATAAAGCGAAGCTTCAGCACTATGCCGCTACGGTGCCGATTGTGGATATGGTGCGTTTCGCGCCTGCGCAGCTGGACGCCGATAAACTTCTCGGCCTGCTGCGTCCGCTGACGCCGCGTCTTTACTCCATCGCCTCTTCACAGGCGGAAGTGGAGAGTGAAGTGCACATCACCGTAGGCGTGGTGCGCTACGATATCGAAGGCCGTCCGCGCGCGGGTGGGGCGTCAAGCTTCCTCGCGGACCGTCTGGAGGAAGATGGCGAAGTGCGCGTATTTATCGAGCATAACGACAACTTCCGTCTGCCAGCCAACCCGGATACGCCAGTGATTATGATTGGCCCCGGCACCGGCATCGCGCCGTTCCGCGCCTTTATGCAGCAGCGTGCGGCAGATGGCGCGCAGGGCAAAAACTGGCTCTTCTTCGGCAACCCGCACTTTACTGAAGATTTCCTCTACCAGGTGGAGTGGCAGCGCTACGTTAAAGAGGGCGTGCTGAGCCGCATCGATCTTGCCTGGTCGCGGGATCAAAAAGAAAAAATTTACGTACAAGATAAACTGCGCCAGCAGGGCGCGGAGCTGTGGCGCTGGATTAACGACGGCGCGCACATTTATGTCTGCGGCGACGCGACTCGCATGGCGCGAGATGTCGACCAGGCTTTACTGGAAGTGATTGCCGAACACGGCGCGATGGACGCCGAGGCGGCAGACGAATATTTAAGTGAGCTGCGCGTAGAGCGCCGTTACCAGCGAGACGTCTATTAATGAGCGAAAAACACCCAGGGCCTCTGGTGGTCGAAGGAAAACTTACCGACGCGGAACGCATGAAACGCGAAAGTAACTTCCTGCGCGGCACCATCGCCGAAGATTTAAATGACGGCCTGACCGGCGGCTTTAATGGCGACAACTTCCTGCTGATCCGCTTTCACGGCATGTATCAGCAGGATGACCGCGATATCCGCGCCGAGCGCGCCGAGCAGAAGCTTGAGCCGCGCCACGCGATGATGCTGCGCTGCCGTCTGCCTGGCGGGATCATGACCCCGAAGCAGTGGCTGGCGATTGATAAGTTCGCGGGCGAAAACACTATCTACGGCAGCATTCGCCTGACCAACCGTCAGACGTTCCAGTATCACGGTCTGCTGAAGAAAAACGTCAAGCCGGCGCACCAGATGCTGCACTCTGTCGGGCTGGACGCGCTGGCGACCGCCAACGACATGAACCGCAACGTGCTCTGCACCTCTAACCCGGTGGAATCGCAGCTGCACGCCGAAGCATATGAGTGGGCGAAAAAGCTCTCTGAGCATCTGCTGCCGCGCACCCGCGCTTATGCGGAAATCTGGCTCGACCAGGAGAAAGTGGCGACCACCGATGAAGAGCCGATCCTCGGGCCGACGTACCTGCCGCGTAAGTTCAAAACCACGGTCGTGGTGCCGCCGCAGAACGATGTCGACCTGCACGCTAATGACATGAACTTCGTGGCGATTGCCGAAAACGGCAAGCTGGTGGGCTTCAACCTGCTGGTGGGCGGCGGGCTGTCTATCGAACACGGCAATAAGAAAACCTACGCGCGCACCGCGACGGAGTTTGGCTACATTCCGCTGGAGCATACCCTTGCCGTGGCGGAAGCGGTGGTGACGACCCAGCGCGACTGGGGTAACCGCACCGACCGTAAAAACGCTAAAACCAAATATACGCTGGAGCGTGTCGGGCCGGACGTGTTCAAAGCGGAAGTGGAGCGTCGCGCGGGCATTAAGTTTGAACCGATCCGTCCTTACGAATTTACCGGTCGCGGCGACCGCATCGGCTGGGTAAAAGGCATCGATAATAAATGGCATCTGACGCTGTTTATTGAAAACGGCCGTATCCTGGACTTCCCCGGCCGTCCGCTGAAAACCGGCCTGCTGGAAATTGCGAAGATCCACAAAGGCGATTTCCGCCTCACCGCCAACCAGAACCTTATCGTGGCGGGCGTGCCGGAAAGCGATAAGGCGAAGATTGAACAACTGGCGCGGGCGCATGGCCTGATGGACGCCGTTACGCCGCAGCGTGAAAACTCCATGGCCTGCGTGTCGTTCCCGACCTGCCCGCTGGCGATGGCGGAAGCCGAGCGTTTCCTGCCAACGTTTATCGATAAAGTGGACGCCCTGATGGCGAAGCACGGCGTGGCGGATGAGCATATCGTCCTGCGCGTTACCGGCTGCCCGAACGGCTGTGGCCGCGCGATGCTGGCGGAGCTGGGTCTCGTGGGTAAAGCGCCGGGGCGCTATAACCTGCATCTTGGCGGCAACCGTATCGGCACGCGTATTCCGCGGATGTATCGCGAGAACATCACCGAGCCGGAGATCCTGGAAACGATAGATGAGCTGGTGGGCCGCTGGGCGAAAGAGCGCGAAGCGGGCGAAGGCTTCGGCGACTTCACCGTGCGCACCGGGATAATCCGTCCGGTTCTCGATCCGGCGCGGGATTTCTGGGAATAAGCAGGCCTGGCGGGTGGCGCTGCGCTTACCCGCTTCCCCCGGCTGAAAGCGAACTCAAACAAGCGAGGTCAACATGTCTCAACTCGATCTGCACGCGCTTAATGGTCAGACGAAAGAAGAACGCGCGGCGGCGCTCGCCGAAACCAACGCCCGGCTTGAAACGCTGAGCGCCGAAGAGCGGGTGCGCTGGGCGCTGGAGCATTTGCCCGGCGAGTTTGTGCTCTCTTCAAGCTTCGGCATCCAGGCGGCGGTCTGCCTGCATCTGGTCACGCGCGAGCGCCCGGATATCCCGGTTATCCTCACCGATACGGGCTATCTTTTTCCAGAAACGTACCGCTTTATTGATGAGCTGACGGAAAAGCTCAACCTGAACCTGAAAATCTACCGCGCCGAGCAAAGCCCGGCCTGGCAGGAAGCGCGCTACGGCAAGCTGTGGGAACAGGGCGTGGAAGGGATTGAGAAGTACAACGAGATCAATAAAGTCGAGCCGATGAACCGCGCGCTCAACGCGCTTAATGCGCAAACCTGGTTCGCAGGCCTGCGCCGCGAGCAGTCCGGCAGCCGCGCCAGCCTGCCGGTATTAGGCGTTCAGCGCGGCGTATTTAAAATCCTGCCGATTATCGACTGGGACAACCGCACCGTTTATCAGTACCTGCAAAAGCATGGGCTGAAATATCACCCGCTGTGGGACGAGGGTTATCTTTCCGTCGGCGACACCCACACCACCCGCAAATGGGAGCCGGGCATGGCGGAAGAAGAAACCCGCTTCTTCGGCCTCAAGCGCGAATGTGGATTGCACGAAGGTTAAAAGAGAAAACGCGACGAAATGTCGCGTTTTTTATTTCCCCGCCTTCGCCAGCTCTTTCACCAATGGCAGCATGACGCGCATTACATCACGGCTGCGTTTTTCAATGCGGCCCGGCAGTGCTTCATCAAGGTATTGCTGGTTATCGAGGCGCACGTTATGCCAGCTGTTGCCATCCGGAAACGCTTTGCTTTTCGCGCGCTGCTGGTAGCCATCTTTTTTGCCCAACGACCAGTTTGTCGCTTCAACCGAAAGCACCGGAATACCCGCTTTATCAAACACCTCAGCGTCGTTGCAGCAGCCCGTACCCTGCGGGTAGCGCGGGTTCAGGCCAGGGTTGGTGGCGGCGGGAATGCCATGCTGATGCGCGATAGCCAGCGCACGGTCGCGGGTGAGCTTACGCACGGCGGCGGGGGTGCTCTGACCGCTGTTGAAATAAAGCCGGTCGCCCACGACCAGATTGTCCAGGTTAATCACCAGCAACGTATTTTTCTTCTCTTTTTCGCTCATGCGCTTGAGAACATTTTCCGCGCCAAGCTTGCCCTCTTCTTCACCGCTGGTGGCGATAAAGCGAATGCCGTAGCGCGTGGGCACCGCTTTCAGGCGCTGCGCGAGTTCCAGCAGCACGCCGAGCCCTGCGGCATTGTCATCCACGCCCTGCAGGGTCAGCCCGCCCAGATTGTTATCGACATCGTTATCGCTTTGCGGCGCGTAAGTGTCGAGGTGCGCCATGATGATTATCTGCTGCGGCTCTTTTCCTTCATGCGCGGCGATAACCGTGCTGCCGGTGACGTTATGCCAGTTGGCGTGTTTATTCTCGGTGGTATAGACGTAACGGCTGTGAAAAGCGCGAATATCGCTCTGGTAGCCCCACTGCGCGAACTGCTGGCGCAGGTAATCCGCCGAGAGCATTTCAGCAGGCGAGCCGGTCATCCGGCCGGGAAAATAAGTGGCGATATAGCGAGTCTGTTGATTGGCGGTCTCCCCCAGCACAGGGGCGCGCGCCGCGGCAGGCAGAGTAAAGCATACGCTCAGCGCCAGGCTCAGGGTTAAGCGGCGCACTGCGGAAAGCATAGATAATCCTTAATCGAAAAAGAGCGGAAAAATTTTTCCGCTTAGTATGAAACTGTGACCGGGCTTACACAATTTCATTTCATCCCAAACGCCCGAAAAACCACGTCTTAAGCACTTTTTGGTATTTGTTTTGCCAGCGACTTATTCCTTTGTGGAACTACTCATGCCAATTCGTAATTTCATTCGTTATCAAGCGCCCCCTATAGTCCCCCGTAGTCCCTGTTACTTGCGAGCTTTGCCGTTGTGGATTATCTCCCCCTGTTTGCCGCGTTAAAAAATCGCCCCGTGCTGGTTGTCGGCGGCGGTGAGGTAGCGGCGCGTAAAATCGCTTTATTGACTCGCGCGGGCGCGCAGGTGCGGGTGGTGGCGCGAGCGCTGCACCCGGAACTGGCGGCGCTCGCTGAAGCGAAAGCTATCGACTGGTTCGCGCAGGCGTTTGACGAAGCGCAGCTGGATACGGTTTTTCTGGTCATTGCCGCCACGAACGACAGCGAACTGAATCGCCGGGTTTTTGACGCGGCGAATGCCCGCCAGCGGCTGGTCAACGTGGTGGACGATCAGCCGCTCTGCTCGTTTATCTTTCCCTCTATTGTCGACCGCTCGCCGCTGGTGGTGGCTATCTCCTCCGGCGGCAACGCGCCGGTGCTGGCCCGCTTGTTGCGGGAGAAGATTGAGGCGCTGCTGCCCGCGAATCTCGGGCGCATGGCGGAAGTGGCGGGAAGCTGGCGCGAGAAGATTAAAGCGCGGTTGACCACCACCGATGCGCGTCGTCGCTTCTGGGAACGTGCTTTCCGCGGCCGTTTCGCAAGCCAGATGGCGGCGGGCAATGAGCAGGCGGCGCAGGAGACCCTGGCGCAGACGCTGGCGGAGCCTGAGAGCGAGCAGGGCGAAATTATTCTCGTCGGCGCCGGGCCGGGCGACGCGGGGCTGCTGACGCTTCGCGGATTGCAGGTCATGCAGCAGGCGGATGTGGTGCTGTATGACCACCTGGTCAGCGACGGGGTGCTCGATCTTGTGCGCCGCGATGCCGAGCGTATCTGCGTAGGCAAACGCGCGGGCTCGCATGCCGTCGCGCAGCACGAAACTAACCAAATGCTTATCGATTTCGCGCGGGAAGGGAAAACCGTGGTGCGCCTGAAGGGCGGCGACCCGTTTATCTTCGGGCGCGGCGGCGAGGAGCTTCAGGCGGCGAAGGCCGCGGGGGTGCCTTTTCAGGTGGTGCCTGGCGTCACGGCGGCTTCAGGTGCGACGGCCTACGCCGGCATCCCGCTGACGCACCGTGATTATGCCCAGAGCGCGGTCTTCGTCACCGGACATTATAAGCCCGACAGCGCGCCGTTCGACTGGGCCTTGCTGGCGAAAAGCCGCCAGACGCTCGCCATCTATATGGGCACCATGAAAGCCGCTGAGATAAGCGAACAACTTATTCAACACGGCCGCGACGCCGATACGCCGGTGGCGGTTATCAGCCGCGGCACGCGGGAAGATCAGCAGATCTTCACCGGCACGCTACAACAACTCGATGCGCTTGCGAAACAGGCGCCGATGCCAGCTCTGCTGGTGATTGGGGAAGTGGTGACGCTTCACCCGCAACTGGCCTGGTATCAACAATCCAACCCGGCGGAAGAGTTCCGCTCTTCCGTGGTTAATTTGGCTTAGTCCTGGCGCAACAGGCTAGTTTATTTGCCCTTTTTGTTCCGGGCTGTGCTCGCCATCCTCACGTACTTGTGTACGCTGCGGTTGCTGCGCGCAGGCCGTAATAAAACTGGCTGCAACAATAACGCCTGCTGCACCAGGCCTTATAAGGAAAGGTTATGGACCAAAAACGACTCACTCACCTGCGGCAACTGGAGGCGGAAAGCATCCATATCATTCGTGAAGTGGCTGCAGAATTTTCTAACCCGGTGATGATGTATTCCATCGGTAAAGATTCCAGCGTAATGCTGCACCTGGCGCGTAAAGCTTTTTATCCGGGCACGCTGCCGTTCCCGCTGCTGCACGTCGATACCGGCTGGAAATTCCGTGAGATGTACGAGTTCCGCGACCGTACCGCCAAAGCCTACGGCTGTGAACTGCTGGTGCATAAAAACCCGGAAGGGGTGGCGATGGGCATCAACCCGTTCGTGCACGGCAGCGCCAAACACACCGATATCATGAAAACCGAAGGGTTGAAGCAGGCGCTTAACAAATATGGTTTTGACGCCGCCTTCGGCGGAGCGCGGCGCGACGAGGAAAAATCTCGCGCTAAAGAGCGTATCTACTCCTTCCGCGACCGCTTCCACCGCTGGGACCCGAAAAACCAGCGCCCGGAGCTGTGGCATAACTATAACGGCCAGATCAACAAAGGCGAGAGCATTCGCGTCTTCCCGCTTTCCAACTGGACCGAGCTGGACATCTGGCAGTACATCTATCTGGAAAATATCGAAATCGTTCCGCTTTACCTGGCGGCAGAGCGCCCGGTGCTGGAGCGTGACGGCATGCTGATGATGATCGACGACGATCGCATCGACCTGCAGCCGGGCGAAGAGATCAAGCAGCGGATGGTGCGTTTCCGCACGCTGGGCTGCTGGCCGCTGACCGGCGCGGTGGAATCCGGCGCGCAGACGCTGCCGGAAATCATTGAAGAGATGCTGGTATCGACCACCAGCGAACGACAGGGTCGCGTGATTGACCGCGACCAGGCAGGCTCGATGGAGCTGAAAAAACGCCAGGGTTATTTCTAAGGAGCCGTCATGAACACGACCATCGCACAACAAATCGCTAAAGAGGGCGGCGTGGAGGCGTACCTGCATGCCCAGCAGCACAAAAGCCTGCTGCGCTTTCTGACCTGCGGCAGCGTGGATGACGGGAAAAGCACCCTGATAGGCCGCCTGCTGCACGATACGCGCCAGATTTATGAAGACCAGCTTTCCTCGCTGCATAACGACAGCAAGCGTCACGGCACCCAGGGCGAAAAGCTCGACCTGGCGCTGCTGGTGGACGGCCTGCAGGCGGAGCGCGAGCAGGGCATCACCATTGACGTGGCTTACCGCTACTTCTCCACCGAAAAGCGCAAATTTATTATCGCCGATACCCCCGGGCACGAGCAGTACACCCGCAACATGGCGACCGGCGCCTCCACCTGCGATCTCGCGATTCTGCTGATCGACGCCCGTAAAGGGGTGCTGGACCAGACGCGTCGCCACAGCTTTATCTCTACGCTGCTGGGGATTAAGCACCTGGTGGTCGCGGTGAACAAAATGGACCTGGTGGAGTTCAGCGAAGAGCGTTTCGAGCAGATCAAACAGGATTACCTTAACTTCGCCGCGCAGCTGCCAGGCAACCTGGACATCCGTTTCGTGCCGCTTTCCGCGCTGGAAGGAGACAACGTCGCTCTCTCCAGCCTGAACATGACCTGGTATACCGGCCCGACGCTGCTGGAAGTGCTGGAAACCGTCGAGATAAATCGCGGCGTCGATGCGCAGCCGCTGCGTTTCCCGGTGCAGTATGTTAATCGCCCGAATCTCGATTTTCGCGGCTATGCGGGTACGGTGGCTTCCGGCGCCGTGAAAGTCGGCCAGCGCGTGAAAGTGCTGCCTTCCGGCGTGGAATCCGCCGTTGCCCGTATTGTGACCTTTGATGGCGATTTAGACGAGGCGGGCGCAGGCGAGGCGATTACGCTGGTGCTGAAAGATGAAATCGACATCAGCCGCGGTGACCTGCTGGTGGACGCCGCCCAGAACGTGCCTGCGGTGCAGAGCGCGTCGGTAGACGTGGTATGGATGGCGGAGCAGCCACTGACGCCTGGCCAGAGCTACGACATTAAAATCGCCGGTAAGAAAACCCGCGC
The DNA here is from genome assembly GCF_023079515.1 of Franconibacter sp. IITDAS19. Classification (NCBI taxonomy): domain Bacteria; kingdom Pseudomonadati; phylum Pseudomonadota; class Gammaproteobacteria; order Enterobacterales; family Enterobacteriaceae; genus Franconibacter; species Franconibacter sp. IITDAS19. Next base: position 489,452 of record NZ_JALJCP010000003.1, read on the forward strand.
CCGTGTCGACAACATTCAGTATCAGGTGGATATCAATAACCTGACCCAGCGCGTAGTGGAAAACCTGCCGCTGAACGGCATCGGGCTGGTAGACCTTACTTTCGACGAGCCGCTGAGTCTGGATAAATATCAGGAGAACCCGGTGACCGGCGGGCTAATTTTCATCGATCGCCTGAGCAACGTTACCGTGGGCGCCGGCATGGTGCGCGAGCCGCAAACCGAGGTCTACCAGGAGCCTTCCGCTTACAGCGCTTTTGAGCTGGAGCTGAACGCGCTGGTGCGTCGCCACTTCCCGCACTGGGGCGCGCGCGACCTGCTGGGAGGCAAATAATGGCGCAGCATGACGAGAACGTCGTCTGGCACGCCCATCCCGTGACCGCCGAACAGCGCGAACACCTCCACGGCCACCGTGGCGTTGTGCTCTGGTTTACCGGGCTTTCGGGCTCGGGTAAATCGACGGTGGCCGGCGCGCTGGAAGAGGCGCTGCACCAGCTTGGCGTCAGCACCTACCTGCTGGATGGCGATAATGTGCGTCACGGGCTGTGCAGCGATTTAGGCTTTAGCGACGCTGACCGTAAGGAGAATATCCGCCGCGTCGGCGAAGTGGCGAACCTGATGGTCGACGCAGGTCTGGTGGTGCTGACGGCCTTTATTTCGCCGCATCGCGCCGAGCGCGCTATGGTGCGCGAGCGCGTAGGGGCGGGGCGGTTCATTGAAGTGTTTGTGGATACGCCGCTTGAGGTGTGCGAAGCGCGCGACCCGAAAGGGCTTTATAAAAAAGCCCGCGCCGGCGAGCTGCGCAATTTTACCGGCATCGACTCGGTTTACGAAGCGCCGGAGAAGCCGGAAATTCACCTCGATGGCCAACAATTAGTAACAAATTTGATTGCGCAATTGTTAGATCTGTTGCGCCGGGACGATATCATCAAATCCTGAGACGGCGCCGGGAAGCCGCTTCCCGGCATGTCAGGTCACAGGATAAGTTATGCGCAACGGCACCAATATCATCATCTCACAGGCTCAGACGCCACCCGCTGAAGAAACGACCTGGTCGTGGCCTGGCGCCGTGCTGGGATTTATCTCGTGGCTCATCGCGCTGGGCCCGCCCTTTCTGGTCTACGGCTCCAACACGCTTTTTTTCTTTCTGTATACCTGGCCTTTCTTTCTGGCGTTAATGCCCGTAGCGGTCGTGGTGGGCATCGCGCTCTATTCTCTGCTTAACGGCAAGCTTCTTTACAGCAGCATTGCAACACTGTTAACGGTGGTCCTGATGTTCGGGCTGCTGTTTTTCTGGCTGATGGGCTAAGACAAGCCTGCGCCTGTCGTTTTATCATGAATATGTTACAAATATGTGCAGTACGCATCGCGCCGCGTTCTGTGGTACATTCTGCCGCTGTTTTGGCAGCGCTGCTGCGCCTGGGGACTGTATCGGGTGTAGAGCCTGGCAGGAAGTTATGGGATGATAAGGCCGTTTTTCAGGGGGCGGAATGGGTAAACTAACGCTGCTGTTGCTGGCTTTACTGGTCTGGCTACAGTATTCGCTGTGGTTCGGCAAAAATGGCGTTCACGATTACTCCCGCGTCGCCGACGACGTCGCCGTACAGCAGGCTACTAACGCCAAACTTAAGGCGCGCAACGATCAGCTTTTCGCCGAAATTGACGATCTCAATGGCGGACAAGAAGCTATCGAAGAGCGCGCACGCAATGAATTAAGCATGACCAAACCTGGCGAAACCTTTTATCGTCTGGTGCCGGACGCCTCAAAGCGTCCTAACGGGTCAGGGCAAAACAATCGCTAACCAGACTCGGGTTAACTCATGGCGCCTTCCTTTGCGGACGTGATAGCCGTGGTGCCGGCTGCCGGAATTGGCAGCCGCATGCAAACGGAATGTCCGAAACAATATCTCACCATTGGTGAAAAAACGATCCTCGAACACGCGCTGGCGCCGCTGCTGGCGCATCCTCGCATCAGCCGGGTGATTATCGCCATCAGTCCTGGCGATGCGCGCTTTATGGCGTTGCCGCTGGCCTCCCATCCCCGCGTTCAGGTGGTGCAGGGCGGCGCGCAGCGGGCCGACTCGGTGCTGGCAGGGCTAAAGCAGGCGGACGACTGCATCTGGGCGTTGGTGCATGACGCTGCCCGCCCCTGTCTGCATCAGGACGATCTTGAGCGTCTGCTCACTCTTACCGAAACCAGCGCTGTCGGCGGCATTCTCGCCGCCCCCGTGCGCGACACCATGAAGCGCGGCGAGCCGGGTAAACCCGCTATCGCCCATACGGTCGACAGAGAAGATCTCTGGCACGCGCTCACGCCCCAGCTTTTTCCTCGCGAACTGCTGCTTGACTGTCTGACGCGCGCGCTCAACGAAGGGGCCACCATTACTGATGAAGCCTCGGCGCTCGAATATTGTGGTTTTCATCCTGAACTGATTGCTGGCCGCGCGGATAATATTAAAGTGACGCGCCCTGAAGACCTGGCGCTGGCGGCGTTTTATCTTACCCGGTTAACCCATATGGAGAATGCATAATGCGCATCGGACATGGTTTTGACGTACACGCTTTTGGCGGCGTTGGGCCGATTATTATTGGCGGCGTTCGTATTCCTTACGAGCAGGGGCTGCTGGCGCATTCCGACGGCGATGTCGCGCTACATGCCTTGACCGATGCGCTGCTGGGCGCGGCGGCGCTGGGCGATATCGGCAAACTCTTCCCGGATACCGACCCGGCCTTTAAAGGCGCGGATAGCCGCGAACTTCTGCGTGAAGCCTGGCGCCGCGTACAGGCCAAAGGTTACGCGCTTGGCAATGTTGACGTCACGATTATCGCCCAGGCGCCGAAAATGGCGCCGCACATCCCGCAGATGCGCGTTTTTATCGCCGAAGACCTGGGCTGCCATATGGAGCAGGTCAACGTGAAGGCTACCACCACCGAGAAGCTCGGCTTTACCGGACGTGGCGAAGGCATCGCCTGCGAGGCGGTGGCGCTGCTGCTTAAGGCTGGCGTATGATCGACGTGCATCAACTGACTTACCAGCATGGCAAGCCTCAGGGCAGCGGCGTGCTTAAAGCCAACCCGGAAGATTTTGTCGTAACGGAAGATTTAGGCTTCGAGCCGGATGGCGAGGGCGAACATCTGCTGGTGCGCATCGTCAAAACTGGCTGCAATACGCGCTTTGTGGCGGACGCGCTGGCTAAGTTCCTTAAAGTGCACGCCAGGGAAGTCAGCTTTGCCGGGCAAAAAGATAAGCACGCCGTCACGGAACAGTGGTTCTGCGTCCGTCTGCCGGGTAAAGAGATGCCTGATCTAAGCGCCTTTTCCCTGGAAGGGTGCCAGGTGCTGGAGTATGCCCGCCACAAGCGCAAGCTGCGTTTAGGGGCGCTGAAAGGCAACCACTTCAGGCTGGTGCTGCGTGAGGTGACGAACCGGGAGGAGATGGAAACCCGGCTGCAGGCGGCGCGTGACGAAGGCGTGCCGAACTATTTCGGCCCGCAGCGTTTTGGCATCGGCGGCAGCAACCTGTTGCAGGCGCAGCGCTGGGGCGAGACGGCTACGCCGCCCCGCGAGCGCAACAAACGCAGTTTTGCTTTGTCTGCGGCGCGCAGCGCGCTGTTTAATCAGATAGTCAGCCAACGTCTGAAAAAACCAGAATTTAATCAAGTTGTTGATGGCGATGCGCTACAATTAGCGGGCCGCGGCAGCTGGTTTGTCGCAGCCGCAGAAGAGCTGCCGGAGCTGCAGGCTCGTGTAGACGCGAAGGCTTTGCTTATCACCGCCGCGCTGCCTGGCAGCGGAGAGTGGGGTACCCAGCGTGAAGCGCTGGCGAACGAACAGCAGGCCATTGCTGAAGAAACAACGTTGCAGACGCTGCTGGCGCGTGAAAAAGTGGAAGCGGCGCGCCGGGCGATGCGGCTCTTTCCCCACGATTTTCGCTGGGAGTGGTGGGACGATATGACTGTCGAACTGTGCTTCTGGCTGCCGGCGGGCAGTTTTGCCACCAGCGTCGTGCGGGAATTAATGAACACAGCGGGTGATTATGCGGATATTGCTGAGTAACGATGACGGGATCCATGCGCCGGGCATTCAGACCCTGGCGAGAGCGCTTCGCGAATTTGCCGAAGTGCAGGTCGTTGCTCCCGATCGTAACCGCAGCGGCGCGTCCAACTCTCTGACGCTGGAATCCTCCCTTCGCACTTTCACCTTTGAAAATGGCGATATCGCCGTGCAGATGGGCACGCCGACCGATTGCGTGTTCCTTGGCGTCAACGCGCTGATGCGTCCTCGTCCTGACGTGGTGGTTTCCGGCATTAACGCCGGGCCTAATCTGGGCGATGACGTCATTTATTCCGGCACCGTCGCCGCTGCGATGGAAGGGCGTCATCTGGGCTTTCCGGCGCTGGCGGTGTCGCTTAACGGCTACCAGCATTACGATACGGCGGCGGCGGTCACCTGTACGATTTTGCGGGCGCTCATGCGTGAACCTTTGCGTACCGGCCGCATACTGAACGTTAATGTGCCGGATCTGCCGCTGGCGGAGATCAAAGGCATCCGCGTCACGCGCTGCGGCAGCCGCCATCCGGCGGATAAAGTTATTCCGCAGGAGGATCCGCGCGGTAATACGCTTTACTGGATAGGCCCTCCGGGCGAAAAATGCGATGCCGGGCCGGATACAGACTTCGCCGCGGTGGAGGAAGGTTATGTCTCCGTCACGCCGCTGCATGTGGATTTAACAGCGCACAGTGCGCATGATGTTGTCTCAACCTGGTTAGACCGCGCCGGAGTGAACGGGCAATGGTAAGCAATCGCGTTCAAACTCTTCTCAATCAATTGCGTGCTCAGGGCATTCGCGACGAGCACGTGCTCGAAGCGCTCGCCCGCGTGCCACGCGAAAAATTTATCGATGAAGCGCTTGAGCACAAAGCCTGGGAGAACGTGGCGCTGCCTATCGGCTCCGGGCAGACCATTTCTCAGCCTTATATGGTGGCGCTAATGACCGAGCTGCTGGAGCTCACGCCCGAATCACGGGTGCTGGAGATAGGCACCGGCTCGGGCTACCAGACGGCGATTCTGGCGCATCTCGTCCACCACGTTTGTTCCGTTGAGCGCATCAAAAGTTTGCAGTGGCACGCTCGTCGTCGCCTGAAGCAGCTTGATTTACACAATATTTCTACCCGTCACGGTGATGGCTGGCAGGGGTGGCAGGCGCGTGCCCCGTTTGACGCTATTATTGTGACGGCCGCGCCGCCGGAGATCCCGCCTGCGTTGATGTCGCAGCTGGATGACGGCGGCATTCTTGTGCTTCCCGTTGGAGATGAGCATCAGCTATTAAAGCGGGTTCGTCGGCGGGGAGATGAATTTATTATCGACACCGTGGAAGCCGTGCGTTTCGTTCCTCTGGTGAAAGGGGATCTGGCGTAATCCAGGAGTTTTTCCTGTTACTTTCAGGCGTTATCCGCGTATGGTGGGCTCATTTTGAGCCTGCCGGACGTGCAGAGCCACGGTCGTCGTAAGTAGTCACTGACAGATAACAATCCTGGGGGATAAATGAGCGCGGGAAGCCCAAAATTCACAGCACGCCGGGTAGCAACAGCAACATTCATTTCACTTTGGCTGGCGGGATGTTCATCCAATGACGCCTCTCAGGCGCCGATAAGTTCTGTAGAGGGAAACAGCGGCGCAGCCGCCAGCAGCACGAGCAGCAGCGGTATGATGATTACGCCGCCACCCAAAATGGGCGCCTCTACTGCCGCACCGGTTTCCGCCCCCGTTTCTGCGCCGCAAATTCAGCCCGCGCAGCCTCCCGTTTCGCAGCCTCCCGTTTCGCAGCCTCGTCAGGTTCAGCCTGTGGTCGAGCAGCCGGTGCAGACCGAAAATGGCCGCATCGTATACAACCGTCAGTATGGGAACATTCCGAAAGGCAGCTATACCGGCGGCAGCACTTATACCGTTAAGCGCGGCGATACGCTCTTTTATATCGCCTGGATTACCGGGAACGATTTCCGTGATTTGGCACAGCGCAATAACATTCCAGCCCCGTATGGCCTGAATGTTGGGCAAACGCTGCAGGTAGGCAATGCTTCCGGTACACCGATCACAGGAGGCAATGCAATTACACAGGCAGATGCAAATGCTCAAGGAATTGTCTCAAAACCTGCACAAAATTCCAGCACGGTGGTTGCGTCGAAACCCACAATTATTTATTCTGAGGACTCAGGTGAACAAAGTGATAACAAAATGTTGCCTGGTAACAGAAATAGCGGTGCTGTCGTAACGGCACCCGTTACCGCGCCAACCGTTAACACTACAGCCGAACCGACAGTCAGCAGTACGTCCACTAGCGCGCCGATAGCAGCATGGCGCTGGCCGACTGAGGGCAATGTTATCGAGAACTTTTCTGCTTCCGAAGGGGGCAATAAAGGGGTCGATATCGCAGGAAGTAAAGGCCAGGCTATCGTCGCTACCGCTGACGGTCGCGTCGTTTACGCCGGTAATGCTCTGCGCGGTTACGGTAATCTTATCATCATAAAACACAACGATGATTACCTGAGTGCCTACGCCCATAACGACACAATGCTGGTCCGGGAACAACAAGAAGTTAAGGCGGGGCAGAAAATCGCTACCATGGGTAGCACCGGAACCAGTTCTACACGCTTGCATTTTGAAATTCGTTACAAGGGGAAATCCGTAAACCCGCTGCGTTATTTGCCGCAGCGATAAATCGGCAAAGCATGCTTCTGTCAGGTGCTTTGCTCAGGGATCACGGGTAGGAGCCACCTTTATGAGTCAGAATACGCTGAAAGTTCATGATTTAAATGAAGACGCGGAATTTGATGAGAACGGAGTAGAGGCTTTTGATGAAAAAGCCTTGATAGAAGAGGAACCCAGTGATAACGACCTGGCAGAAGAGGAGTTGTTGTCGCAGGGTGCCACACAGCGTGTGTTGGATGCGACTCAGCTGTATCTGGGAGAAATCGGTTACTCTCCTCTGCTAACAGCAGAAGAAGAAGTCTACTTCGCACGCCGCGCGCTGCGTGGTGATATCGCCTCACGCCGCCGCATGATCGAAAGTAACCTGCGTCTGGTGGTGAAAATTGCCCGTCGTTACAGCAACCGCGGTCTTGCGCTGCTGGATCTGATCGAAGAAGGCAACCTGGGCCTTATCCGCGCAGTTGAGAAGTTCGATCCGGAGCGCGGTTTCCGTTTTTCAACGTACGCAACCTGGTGGATTCGCCAGACCATCGAACGGGCTATCATGAACCAAACCCGTACGATTCGTCTGCCGATTCATATTGTTAAAGAGCTGAACGTTTATCTGCGTACCGCACGCGAGCTTTCTCACAAGCTGGATCATGAGCCGAGCGCGGAAGAGATTGCAGAGCAGCTGGATAAACCGGTTGATGACGTAAGCCGTATGCTGCGCCTGAACGAGCGCATTACCTCTGTTGATACCCCGCTGGGTGGTGATTCAGAGAAAGCGCTGCTGGATATTCTGGCCGATGAAAAAGAAAACGGTCCGGAAGATACCACGCAGGACGATGACATGAAACAGAGCATCGTTAAGTGGTTGTTCGAACTGAACGCCAAGCAGCGTGAAGTGCTGGCTCGTCGTTTCGGCCTGCTCGGCTATGAAGCGGCAACGCTTGAAGATGTGGGCCGGGAAATCGGTCTGACTCGTGAGCGTGTTCGTCAGATTCAGGTTGAGGGTCTGCGTCGCCTGCGCGAAATCCTGCAGGGGCAAGGGCTGAATATCGAAGCGCTGTTCCGCGAATAAGCTACGAATTGTTGTTTTCAGCCAAAAAGGCCGGTCATTTGACCGGCCTTTTTCTTTTATTTCAGTGGGTTACGGCCTTTGCAAAACAGAGAGGATAAGCCCTATTGCTTGTCCATCATCTTTCCAATTAGCTGTGTAAAAAGCGCTCGCTCATGCGCTTCCAGTTTACCCAGAAACCGTTCATCCACCGCGTTGCCTACAGGGATAATGGCATTCAGCAGAGATTCGCCTTCCGGTGTCAGATAGATAAAACGTCGCCGCTTATCGGCCGGATCGTTTTCACGTCGAACCAGTCCGCGGCTTTCCATACGACTTAGCATTTCCGCCAGCGTCGCTTTAGTGCTGACGGCCGCGTCGGTCAGCGCGACTTGTTCAATGCCCGGCTGCTCCTGAATCGCACGCATTACGGCATACTGCGGCTTGGTCAGTTCCGGCAGTTCTCTCTGCCAGTGCGACGTATGTTGTTGAAAAAGCTGGCGTAGCAGGTGAAAAGCCTCTTCACGAAGATACATGGCGGCTCCTGTTTTATCGTCCATCCCGCCATCATAGCCGCTTACGGCAGCCTTTATAACCTTTATAAAAATAAGCGATTCGTGCGGTTTTGCTCCTGTGGGCTTGTTCATCCCGCTGGCTGGCGATAGGCTTGGTTAAAACGTTCGTATACGAACAATATTGTGAGGTAAGGATGAGATTAATAGTGGGCATGACGGGCGCCACTGGCGCGCCGCTTGGAGTAGCACTGTTAAAAACGCTGCAGAAGATGCCGGAAGTGGAAACGCACCTGGTGATGTCGAAGTGGGCCAAAACCACTATTGAACTGGAAACGCCTTATAACGCCCGGGAAGTCGCAGCGCTGGCGGATGTTATACATAGCCCCGCCGATCAGGCGGCGACGATTTCTTCGGGGTCGTTTCACACTGACGGCATGATTGTTATTCCATGCAGCATGAAAACGCTGGCGGGCATTCGCGCTGGCTACGCCGAAGGGCTGGTTGGGCGCGCCGCCGATGTGGTGTTGAAAGAGGGGCGCAAGCTGGTGCTGGTGCCGCGTGAAATGCCGCTTAGTACTATTCATCTGGAAAATATGCTGGCGCTATCCCGTATGGGCGTGGCAATGGTGCCGCCCATGCCCGCTTTTTATAACCATCCGAAAACCATCGAAGACATTACCCGCCATATTGTCGCGCGCGTGCTGGATCAGTTTGGGCTTAACGATCCGCAGGCACGGCGTTGGGGAGGCCTGCACAGTACAGGCTCAGCGAATTCACATCATGCATAACAGGAGATTCACGCATGGCTTTTGATGATTTGCGCGGCTTTCTGCGCGCGCTGGACGAGCAGAAACAACTGCTGAAAATAAGCGAGGAAGTGCAGGCGGAGCCAGATCTGGCCGCCGCGGCCAACGCGACCGGACGTATTGGCGAAGGCGCGCCGGCGCTCTGGTTCGATAATATCCGTGGTTTTACTGACGCGCGAGTGGTGATGAACACTATCGGCTCCTGGCAGAACCACGCTATTTCGCTTGGTCTTCCGCCCGCTACGCCGGTAAAACAGCAGATTGCGGAATTTATTCGCCGTTGGGATAAATTTCCGGTGACGCCGGAGCGTCGCGACAATCCGCCCTGGGCGGAAAACAGCGTAGACGGCGAAGCCATCAATCTGTTCGACATTTTACCGCTGTTTCGTCTGAACGACGGCGATGGCGGTTTTTACCTCGATAAAGCCTGCGTGGTTTCGCGCGATCCACTCGATCCTGAACATTTCGGCAAGCAGAATGTCGGCATTTACCGGATGGAAGTCAAAGGCAAACGTAAGCTCGGCCTGCAACCTGTGCCGATGCATGATATCGCCCTGCATCTGCACAAAGCCGAAGAGCGCGGCGAAGATTTGCCTGTCGCTATTACGCTTGGCAACGATCCGATTATTACGCTGATGGGCGCCACGCCGCTGAAATACGATCAATCTGAATATGAAATGGCGGGGGCGCTGCGTGAAAGCCCGTATCCGATCGCTACCGCACCGCTGACCGGCTTTGATGTGCCGTGGGGCTCAGAGGTGATCCTGGAAGGGGTGATCGAAGGCCGCAAGCGTGAAATAGAAGGGCCGTTTGGTGAATTTACCGGACACTATTCTGGCGGCCGCAATATGACGGTGGTGCGTATCGATAAGGTTTCATATCGCACGAAGCCGATTTTCGAATCGCTCTATCTGGGCATGCCCTGGACTGAAATCGACTACCTGATGGGGCCCGCCACCTGCGTGCCGCTCTATCAGCAACTGAAAGCAGAGTTCCCGGAAGTGCAGGCGGTTAACGCCATGTATACCCACGGGTTGCTTGCCATTATTTCCACGAAAAAACGCTATGGCGGTTTTGCCCGCGCCGTGGGGCTTCGCGCCATGACCACGCCGCACGGTCTTGGCTATGTGAAGATGGTTATCATGGTCGATGAAGATGTCGATCCGTTCGATCTGCCGCAGGTGATGTGGGCGCTCTCTTCCAAAGTTAACCCGGCAGGGGATCTGGTGCAGTTGCCAAATATGTCCGTGCTGGAGCTTGATCCAGGCTCAAGCCCGGCGGGAATTACCGACAAGCTGATTATCGACGCCACCACACCCGTCGCGCCGGATAACCGCGGGCATTACAGCCAACCGGTGAAAGATCTGCCGGAAACCGCGCAGTGGGTTGAAAAGCTCACCGCTATGCTCGCCAACCGTAAATAAGGAGGGAGAAATGATTTGCCCACGTTGCGCTGATGAACAAATTGAAGTGATGGCGACATCACCTGTAAAAGGCGTCTGGACAGTATTTCAGTGCCAGCATTGTCTTTACACCTGGCGAGATACCGAGCCGCTGCGTCGGACCAGCCGCGAGCATTATCCCGAAGCGTTTCGCATGACGCAGAAAGATATTGATGAGGCGCCAGAGGTACCGACGATACCGCCGCTACTGGCGGAATCAAAGCGGTAAAAAAGCGTTGGCGGATAATCAAAAGGACGGGAGAGGCGCCCTCTACCCGTCTTTTTACTTTCGCCTGCGCGAAATCTGCCGTGCTTAATATGAGATAACTGTAAGGCAGATAAGCGAAGCATTTTTACCATGCTTAAAACTGTCGCAAGGCGGGTAGCGAAGCGCCACCCGCTATTTTTCCAGCGTTACACCAGGTTTTTCAGGCGATAGATCCACTCCAGCGCCTGACGGGGCGTAAGCGAGTCCGGGTCAAGATTTTCCAGCGCTTCCACCGCAGGTGAGGTTTCTTCCGCGGGCGTTAGCAGCGACATCTGCGTGCCGTCTATCTGCGTGGCGGCGGCATTCCCTGTGAGGCTTTCCAGTTCGCGCAGTTTCTGGCGCGCCCGCTTAATCACCTCTTTTGGCACCCCAGCCAGCGCGGCAACCGCGAGACCGTAGCTTTTACTGGCGGCGCCGTCCTGCACGCTGTGCATAAAGGCGATGGTGTCGCCGTGCTCAATCGCGTCCAGATGCACATTCGCCACCCCTTCCATTTTTTCTGGCAATTGGGTGAGTTCGAAATAGTGGGTCGCGAACAGCGTCATCGCCTTAATGCGGTTCGCCAGGCTTTCCGCACAGGCCCAGGCGAGCGAAAGCCCGTCATAGGTGGAGGTGCCGCGGCCTATTTCATCCATCAACACCAGGCTGTGCTCGGTGGCGTTATGCAGAATATTCGCCGTTTCGGTCATCTCCACCATGAAAGTGGAACGTCCGGAGGCGAGATCGTCCGCCGCGCCGACGCGAGTGAAGATGCGGTCAATCGGGCCTATCTCCGCCCGCTGCGCCGGAACGAAACTGCCGATATAGGCCATCAGCACGATCAGCGCAGTCTGGCGCATATAGGTGCTTTTACCGCCCATATTCGGGCCGGTGATGATAAGCATCCGTCTCTGCGGTGAAAGATTCAGCGGGTTAGCGATAAACGGCTCGTTCAAGACGCGTTCCACCACTGGATGACGCCCTTCCACCAGGCGAATGCCAGGTTTATCGGTCAGCGTCGGGCAGGTGTAGTTCAGCGTTTCGGCACGTTCGGCGAGGTTAGCTAATACGTCCAGTTCCGCCAGCGCCGCGGCGCTCTTTTGCAGCGCCGGCAAGTGGGGAAGCAGCAGGTCGAAAAGCTCATCATAAAGCTGCTTCTCCAGCCCCAGCGCTTTGCCTTTTGAGGTAAGTACTTTGTCTTCGTACTCTTTAAGCTCTGGAATGATATAGCGCTCGGCGTTTTTCAGGGTCTGGCGGCGGACATAATGGATAGGCACCAGGTGGCTCTGCCCGCGGCTTACCTGAATGTAATAACCGTGTACGGCGTTGAAGCCGACTTTTAGCGTATCCAGCCCCAGCTTCTCGCGCTCGCGGATTTCCAGCCTGTCGAGGTAATCGGTCGCGCCGTCCGCCAGCGCGCGCCATTCGTCGAGCTCTTCGTTATAACCCGGCGCAATGACACCGCCGTCGCGCACCAGCACGGGCGGCGCCTCAATAATCGCCCGCTCCAGCAGTTCGCGAAGCTCGGTAAACTCGCCCATGTTTTCACGCAGAGTCTGTACGTAACTGGCGTCGCTTTGGGCCAGCATTTCCCGTAGCGCAGGCAACTGCTGGAAGGCGTGCCGCATACGCGCCAGGTCGCGCGGGCGAGCGGTGCGTAGCGCAAGACGCGCGAGAATACGCTCCAGATCGCCAACCTGACGCAATACCGGCTGCACTTCTCCCGCCAGGTCCATTAATGCGCTGATGGCCTGCTGACGATGCGACAGCACGGCTATGTCACGTACCGGCATATGCAGCCAGCGCTTGAGCATACGACTGCCCATTGGCGTTACGGTGCAGTCAAGCACCGAGGCGAGGGTGTTTTCGATGCCCCCCGCCAGGTTTTGGGTTATCTCAAGGTTACGACGCGTGGCGGCATCCATGATGATGCCATCCTGCTGGCGCTCCATAGTGATAGAGCGAATGTGAGGCAGGGAGGTGCGCTGCGTATCTTTCACATACTGAAGCAGGCAGCCCGCCGCGCAGAGACCGCGTACTGCATTCTCCACACCGAAACCCACCAGGTCGCGCGTGCCGAATTGCAGGTTTAACTGCTGGCGCGCCGTTTCGATTTCAAACTCCCACAACGGACGGCGACGCAGGCCGCGGCGGCCTTCAATCAACGCCATTTCCGCAAAATCTTCGGCATACAGCAGTTCTGCCGGGTTGGTGCGCTGTAATTCCGCCGCCATGGTTTCACGGTCTTCCGGCTCCGTTAAGCGAAAGCGACCGGAACTGATATCAAGCGTAGCGTAGCCAAAGCCGCGGCTGTCCTGCCAGATAGCCGCCAGCAGGTTATCCTGACGCTCCTGCAGCAGCGCTTCGTCGCTGATGGTGCCGGGCGTTACGATACGCACCACCTTGCGTTCCACGGGGCCTTTCGTGGTCGCCGGGTCGCCAATCTGTTCGCAAATCGCCACCGACTCGCCAAGGCTCACCAGCTTCGCCAGATAGTTTTCCACCGCGTGATGCGGCACGCCCGCCATGGGAATTGGCTCCCCCGCCGAAGCGCCGCGTTTCGTCAGCGAAATATCCATAAGCTGAGAGGCGCGTTTCGCGTCGTCATAAAACAGCTCGTAGAAATCGCCCATGCGGTAGAACAGCAAGATATCGGGGTGCTGCGCCTTGAGCTTCAGATACTGCTGCATCATAGGGGTATGGTCGGAAAAGTCCTTATCGATAGACTCAGTCATTTGATTTTGCTCATTTCTTGAAGCGAGGTACGGCGTGTGATGCCCTGTAGAAACGGCCATCTTATCATTGATAATCCCCTGCTTTCATCCGCAGAGCGCGCAATCCTGTTTGCCTTAAACGTCGGTGACAGTAGCAGCGTAAAAAGCAACAGGGGAGGGGAGAAGGCGAAGCTTGCGGCTTGTTTCGCAAGCTTTAGCGCGTTTAGCACTTCAGATTCAGGCGAATTGCGAGCGGCGGCGCATTCGTCCCGTATCGTGAGGAAAAGATAAAACCTGCGATATCAATCAGCTTTTTCAGGCTTATCATCCCGCAATAAATAAAGCCGTCTGAAGGACGCTTGCGGCGCTTTCTCGGCTGGCTTGAGATGATCTACCATTAGTGCCACTTGTCTTCGAATGCCATAGGGATATTTCATGCTTAAGCGTCGCTACACCGCCTTATTATCGACACTTGTTCTTCTTTCCGCTTGCAGCAGCAAGCCAAAAACGGAAGCGGCCGCCGCCACAGCCGGCGCGCCTGCTTCCGCACCTTCAGGAGGCTTTCTGCTGCAGCCTCAGCACGACATGCTCATGCCCAGCGGCGATTTCGCGAATAACGCCGCCGCCCAGCAGTTCATCGACAAGATGGTGAGCAAGCATGGTTTTGATCGTCAACAACTGCATGAAATCCTCTCACAGGCGAAACGGCTGGATTACGTGCTTCGCCTGATGAATCAGCAGGCGCCGACTACGCAGCCGCCAACGGGGCCGAACGGCGCATGGCTGCGCTATCGCAGCAAGTTCATCACGCCGGATAACGTGCAAAACGGCGTGGTGTTCTGGAACCAATATCAGGACGCGCTTAATCGCGCCTGGCAGGTTTACGGCGTGCCGCCGGAAATTATCGTTGGCATCATCGGCGTGGAAACCCGCTGGGGACGCGTAATGGGGAAAACCCGCATTCTCGATGCGCTTGCCACGCTTGCTTTTGAATACCCTCGCCGCGCAGATTACTTCGCCAGCGAACTGGAAACCTTCTTGTTAATGGCGCGCGATGAAGGGGACGATCCGCTGGCGCTGAAAGGCTCTTTTGCGGGCGCAATGGGATATGGTCAGTTTATGCCCTCTTCTTACAAAGAGTATGCGGTGGATTTCAATGGCGATGGCCATATCAATCTCTGGGATCCGGTCGATGCCATTGGCAGCGTAGCGAACTACTTTAAAGAACATGGCTGGGTGAAGGGCGATGCGGTGGCCGTACCGGCAAACGGTCAGGCGCCAGGCCTTGAGAATGGCTTTAAAACGAAATACAGCATCAGCCAGCTTGCCGTGGCGGGCTTAACGCCGCAGCAACCGATCGGTAATCATCAGGAGGCCAGCCTGCTGCGTCTGGATATCGGCACGGGTTACCAGTACTGGTACGGGCTGCCGAATTTTTATGCAATCACCCGCTATAACCACAGCACGCATTATGCGATGGCGGTCTGGCAACTGGGCCAGGCGGTTGCGCTGGCTCGCATTCAGTGATCTTCTTCCCGCGTCCCGGCGCGGGATCTCCTTTTTTGCCTGCGCTAACCTTGAATTTAGCCCGAAAAACGCAATGTAATCCTCTGCAACAAAGGGGAAGTGCTATTGTCAAACAGGGGATCTGCTTACAATCGGAGCTGTCATGAATGACCGCGAAATGATGCAATTAAGTCAGCAACTTGGCGAGGCGTTGCGCCAACTCGGCGCAACGGTGACGACGGCTGAATCCTGCACTGGCGGGTGGGTGGCTAAGATGATTACCGATATCGCCGGTAGTTCCGCCTGGTTTGAACGCGGATTTGTTACCTACAGTAATGAAGCCAAGCAGCAGATGATTGGCGTCGACGGCGCCACGCTTGAGGCGCATGGCGCAGTGAGCGAGCCGGTTGTGCGTCAGATGGCGCTGGGGGCGTTGAATGCCGCCGCCGCAACCTGGGCGGTCTCTGTCAGCGGCATTGCAGGGCCGGATGGCGGCAGCACGCAAAAGCCTGTCGGCACCGTCTGGTTCGGCATCGCGAATGACCAGGGTGAGGTGCGAACTTACCTGCAAAATTTTCCTGGCGATCGTGAAGCGGTGCGGCGTCAGGCCACGGTTTTCGCCCTACAGACGCTGTGGCAAAACATTCGACAAAAAGCTTGATACTGTATAGCCATACAGTATAATGGCTGCAACAGAAACAAAGGCAGCGTGGCGCATAGTGCTTCACCCTGCATGACAGGAGTAAAAATGGCTATCGACGAAAACAAGCAAAAGGCGTTAGCGGCAGCACTTGGCCAGATTGAGAAGCAATTCGGCAAAGGCTCCATCATGCGCCTGGGTGAAGACCGCACTATGGATGTGGAAACCATCTCTACCGGTTCACTCTCTCTGGATATTGCGCTGGGTGCCGGTGGTTTGCCGATGGGCCGTATCGTGGAAATCTACGGTCCGGAATCGTCTGGTAAAACCACGCTGACGCTGCAGGTTATCGCCGCGGCACAGCGTGCTGGCAAGACATGCGCCTTTATCGATGCGGAACATGCGCTCGATCCGGTGTATGCGCGTAAGCTGGGCGTAGATATCGACAATCTGCTCTGCTCTCAGCCGGATACCGGCGAGCAGGCGCTGGAAATTTGTGACGCGCTGGCGCGCTCCGGCGCTGTAGACGTGCTCGTTGTCGACTCCGTTGCGGCGCTGACGCCGAAAGCGGAAATCGAAGGCGAAATCGGCGACTCTCACATGGGCCTTGCGGCGCGTATGATGAGCCAGGCGATGCGTAAGCTGGCGGGTAACCTGAAAAACTCTAACACCCTGCTTATCTTCATCAACCAGATCCGTATGAAGATTGGCGTGATGTTCGGTAACCCGGAAACCACCACTGGCGGTAACGCGCTGAAGTTCTACGCTTCCGTTCGTCTGGATATTCGCCGCATAGGTGCGGTGAAAGAGGGCGATGATGTTATCGGCAGCGAAACCCGCGTTAAAGTGGTCAAAAACAAAGTGGCTGCGCCGTTTAAACAAGCTGAATTCCAGATCCTTTACGGTGAAGGCATCAACTTCTACGGCGAGCTGGTTGACCTGGGCGTGAAGCACAAGCTGATTGAAAAAGCGGGTGCATGGTACAGCTACAACGGCGAGAAAATCGGTCAGGGTAAAGCTAACGCGACCAACTTCCTCAAAGAGAACAAACCGATGGCGGAAGAGATTGAGAAAAAGCTGCGCGAGCTGCTGCTCAATAACCACGACGCTATCCCGGCCTTCGCCGCTGAAGACGGTGACAACGCCGAAGAGACAAACGAAGAGTTTTAATGCTATAAGGGCTGCGAATGCAGCCCTTTTTTTGTTTCCCTGATTGCTTATGACTGACGCTACTTCCCGCCGCACTGCCTACGCCCGCCTTCTCGATCGCGCTACGCGCATTCTCGCGATGCGTGACCACAGCGAGCAGGAGTTGCGCCGCAAGCTGACAACGCCTTCGCCAGTTAAACCGCGTCAACAACAGTCCCGCCAGGTCGCCGAAACAGACCCCGAACCTACCGCTGAAGAGATCGATCAGGTCATTGCCTGGTGCTATGAGCACCGCTGGCTTGATGACGAACGCTTCGCCGCGCAGTTTATCGCCAGCCGCAGCCGTAAGGGTTACGGCCCGCAGCGTATTCGCCAGGAGCTACAGCAGAAGGGCATTTCACGTGCGCAGTGTGAATCTGCGCTGGCGGAGTGTGATATCGACTGGGGCACGTTGGCGCGCGAGCAGGCGGAGCGAAAATTCGGTTCGCCTTTACCAAAACAGTACCCGGAAAAAGCCAAAGTGCAGCGTTTTTTGCTATATCGTGGCTACTATATGGAAGACATTCAGGACTTATACCGAAATTTTGCTTCCTGAAGCCATACGGGATTTTACTTCCCTGTGAAGAAAACTTATCTTATTCCCACTTTTTTCCGTTAAGCCCGGTAATGTTTGCGTACTCCGTACGTTAGCCGGGCGACGACATTTCGTTAGCTTGATTTCAGGATAATTATGAGCAAGAGCACCGCTGAGATCCGTCAGGCGTTTCTCGATTTTTTCCATAGTAAAGGCCATCAGGTAGTTGCGAGCAGCTCCCTTGTACCTAACAACGACCCGACTTTGCTGTTTACCAACGCAGGGATGAACCAGTTCAAGGATGTATTCCTTGGTCTCGACAAGCGTAATTATTCCCGCGCCACCACTGCGCAGCGCTGCGTTCGCGCAGGTGGTAAGCACAACGATCTGGAAAATGTCGGTTACACCGCGCGTCACCACACCTTTTTCGAAATGCTGGGTAACTTCAGCTTTGGCGACTACTTCAAACATGACGCCATTCAGTACGCCTGGGAACTGTTGACCGGCGAGCAGTGGTTTAACCTGCCGAAAGAACGTCTGTGGGTGACCGTCTATGAGACGGACGACGAAGCTTACGAAATCTGGGAAAAAGAAGTCGGTATTCCGCGCGAGCGCATTATCCGCATCGGCGATAACAAGGGTGGTCCGTACGCATCCGACAACTTCTGGCAGATGGGCGATACCGGCCCCTGCGGCCCATGCACCGAAATTTTCTACGATCACGGCGATCATATCTGGGGTGGCCCTCCGGGGAGCCCGGAAGAAGATGGCGATCGTTATATCGAGATCTGGAACATCGTATTTATGCAGTTCAACCGCCAGGCTGATGGCACCATGGAACCGCTGCCGAAGCCGTCCGTGGATACCGGCATGGGTCTTGAGCGTATCGCTGCGGTGCTGCAACACGTTAACTCCAACTATGAAATCGACCTCTTCCGCACGCTGATTGAGGCCGTGGCGAAAGTAACTGGCGCAACCGACCTCTCCAATAAATCGCTGCGCGTTATCGCTGACCATATTCGCTCGTGCGCATTCCTTATCGCAGACGGCGTGATCCCCTCTAACGAGAACCGCGGTTATGTGCTGCGCCGCATCATTCGTCGTGCGGTCCGTCATGGCAACATGCTGGGCGCTAAAGACACGTTCTTCTATAAGCTGGTCGCTCCGCTTATCGAAGTTATGGGTCCTGCCGGTGAAGACCTGAAACGCCAGCAGGCGCAGGTTGAACAGGTTCTGAAAACCGAAGAAGAGCAGTTTGCCCGTACGCTTGAGCGCGGCCTGGCGCTGCTGGACGAAGAGCTGGCGAACCTTAAAGGCGATACGCTGGACGGGGAAACCGCCTTCCGCCTGTACGATACCTATGGCTTCCCGGTCGATCTGACTGCAGACGTTTGCCGTGAGCGTAACATCAAAGTGGATGAAAAAGGCTTTGAAGCGGCAATGGAAGAGCAACGCCGTCGCGCACGCGAGTCCAGCGGCTTCGGTGCAGACTACAACGCCATGATCCGCGTTGATTCCGCTTCCGAGTTCAAGGGCTACGACCATACCGAGCTGACTGCAAAAGTCACCGCGCTGTTTGTTGATGGCAAAGCGGTTGAGCAGATTAGCGCGGGCCAGGATGCAGTCGTGGTGCTGGACGAAACGCCTTTCTATGGCGAATCCGGCGGCCAGGTCGGCGATAAAGGCGAGCTGAAAGGCAACGGCTTTGTCTTCACCGTGAGCGATACGCAGAAATATGGTCAGGCTATCGGCCATATCGGCAAACTGGCGCAAGGCGCGCTGAAGGTTGGCGATGGCGTGAAAGCGGAAGTTGACGAGGCGCGCCGCGAGCGCATTCGCCTTAACCACTCCGCTACTCACCTTATGCATGCGGCACTGCGTCAGGTGCTGGGCACCCACGTAGCGCAGAAGGGCTCGCTGGTTAACGATAAAGGCTTGCGCTTCGACTTCTCGCATTTTGAAGCGATGAAGCCGGAAGAGATTCGTGCGGTGGAAGATATCGTCAACGCCCAGATCCGCCGTAATTTGCCAGTCGAGACCAACATCATGGAGCTCGAAGCGGCGAAAGCGAAAGGCGCGATGGCGCTCTTTGGCGAGAAATATGACGAGCGCGTACGCGTGCTCAGCATGGGCGATTTCTCTACTGAGCTGTGCGGCGGCACGCACGCCAGCCGTACTGGCGATATCGGTCTTTTCCGCATTGTATCTGAATCCGGCACTGCTGCAGGCGTTCGCCGTATTGAAGCGGTCACCGGGGAAGGCGCGCTGGCGATGGTACATGCGCAGAATGAGCAACTGCACGACATCGCACAACTGCTGAAAGGCGATAGCCAGAACCTGAATGACAAAGTGCGCGCGATGCTGGACCGCACCCGTCAGCTGGAAAAAGAGCTGCAGCAGTTGAAAGCGCAGCAGGCGGCTCAGGAAAGCGCCTCTCTGACCAGCAAAGCGCAGGAAATTAAAGGCGTTAAACTGCTGGTAAGCGAACTCAGCGGCGTTGAACCGAAAATGCTTCGCACTATGGTTGACGACCTGAAAAATCAGCTGGGCACTGCAGTTATCGTGCTGGCTACCGTGTCTGAAGGTAAGGTTTCTCTTATCGCAGGCGTGTCGAAAGATGTGACGGATCGCGTTAAGGCTGGCGAGCTGGTGGGCATGGTCGCCCAGCAGGTCGGCGGGAAAGGCGGCGGACGTCCTGATATGGCGCAAGCTGGCGGTACCGATGCGCAGGCTCTGCCTGCGGCGCTGGCAAGTGTCGAAAATTGGGTAACAGCTAAGCTGTAATAACAGTGAAGCGTGAGCGGAGCGCCATAACGGATTTGCCGTTATGGCGTTTTCGTCGCTACGCTATCTATAACGATAAAGTCGGGTTGAATTTTTCTGGATCGGCTAAACTTAGGTTTAACAGAATGTAATGCCGTGACTGCTTACACTCCATGTGTTTGTCATCGCTTACTTTTTGGCGTTATATGATGGATAATGCCGGGATACAGAGAGACCCGACTCTTTTAATCTTTCAAGGAGCAAAGAATGCTGATTCTGACTCGTCGAGTTGGTGAGACACTCATGATTGGGGATGAGGTGACCGTGACTGTGCTTGGGGTAAAAGGAAACCAGGTACGTATCGGTGTTAACGCCCCGAAAGAAGTTTCTGTACACCGTGAAGAGATCTACCAGCGTATCCAGGCTGAAAAATCGCAACAGTCCAGTTACTGAGTTATCGCGTCTCGCTGAGAGCTGGCGAGGCGCCCCCTTTTTCTTGCCTTAATTTTCCCTTCTGCCGTCTCTTCGCTATTTCCTTTTCCTTGCCCAGATCCTTCCCGGTACGCTTTTCTATGTTGATAAAACACTCGTTTTGTTGGCAAAGCAGGCGGATTGTTTGTGAAATGTGCAAACGATTAAGGGGTGGGAAAAATTGTTTGACTTATAAGTCTCAGAAAGTAATATGTGCGCCACGCAGCGACGATGAGCAGAAACAAGTTCTTCGAAGCACTCGTAAGAGGCGTGTGGTGAGGTGGCCGAGAGGCTGAAGGCGCTCCCCTGCTAAGGGAGTATGCGGTCAAAAGCTGCATCGGGGGTTCGAATCCCCCCCTCACCGCCATTTTGCATCCGTAGCTCAGCTGGATAGAGTACTCGGCTACGAACCGAGCGGTCGGAGGTTCGAATCCTCCCGGATGCACCATCTTCTTCATACTGTCAGCAAAGACAGTGTGGCATGGCAAGCGGTATAGCCGTAAGCCAGAAGCAAAGCAGTAAATCCCGATGCATCCGTAGCTCAGCTGGATAGAGTACTCGGCTACGAACCGAGCGGTCGGAGGTTCGAATCCTCCCGGATGCACCATACTTCTCCATGTTGTCAGTAAAGACAGTATGGCCTGGTAAGCGGTGATAACCGCGAGCGCCAGGGAGGATAACGCTGCTTCAGCAGCGGCCCGTAAGGGTGAGGCGAAGCCGAATAATCCTCCCGGATGCACCATCTTCTTCATGCTGTCAGCAAAGGCAGTAAGCAAAGCAGTAAATCCCGATGCATCCGTAGCTCAGCTGGATAGAGTACTCGGCTACGAACCGAGCGGTCGGAGGTTCGAATCCTCCCGGATGCACCATACTTCTCCATGTTGTCAGTAAAGACAGTGTGGCCTGGTAAGCGGTGATAACCGCGAGCGCCAGGGAGGATAACGCTGCTTCAGCAGCGGCCCGTAAGGGTGAAACGAAGCCGAATAATCCTCCTGGATGCACCCTTTCCCCAGAGCGTCAGTAAAAGCAGCTGACATGATAAGCGACCTGCCGCAATCATCTACTCCCTCATGTTATTAATAAAACTCCTGTTCTCTTTTCGCGTCCTCTTTCTCAGACAGCTTCTACGCCTTTAAGCCTCCTCCTAAAAAGCGACAATCTTTCCTGTTTACGTTAAAGTAACATCCTTACCTTTAGTGAATGAGGGCATGATGTACGATCGTTACGACGGGCTGATTTTCGATATGGATGGCACCATCCTCGATACCGAACCGACTCACCGTAAAGCCTGGCGCGACGTGCTGGGACGCTACGGCATGCATTACGACGAAGAAGCGCTGGTGATGCTTAACGGTTCGCCGACCTGGCGTATCGCTCAGACTATCATTGAGCTTAATCAAGCCGATCTTGACCCTCACGCGCTGGCGCAGGAAAAAACAGCAGCGGTGCGCTCCATGTTGCTGGATACCGTGCAGCCGCTGCCGCTGGTCGACGTGGTGAAAGCCTGGTATGGCCGCCGTCCGCTTTCTGTCGGCACCGGCAGCGAAAGCGATATCGCGGAAGCCTTGCTCAATCACCTGGGGCTGCGAAAGTATTTCACTGCCGTTGTCGCGGCCGATCATGTTGAAAACCATAAACCCGCCCCCGATACCTTTCTGCTCTGCGCGAAATTAATGGGCGTGGCGCCGGAAAAATGCGTGGTCTTTGAAGACGCCGATTTCGGCCTCCAGGCCGCGCGCCTTGCCGGGATGGATGCGGTGGACGTTCGCTTATTGTGAGCGACGTACTGTCGCTCGCTTCCCTGTTCGCGAGTAGCTTTCTCAGCGCCACGCTTCTGCCGGGCAGTTCAGAAGTGGTACTGGCGGCATTGCTGCTCGCCGAAAAGAGTCAGCCCTGGCTGTTAATTTTAATAGCAACAATCGGTAATAGCCTCGGAGGGCTGACTAACGTTATTCTTGGGCGGCTTTTGCCGCAGCGCGAATCATCGCGCTGGCAGCGAAAAGCGCTCGCCTGGCTGCAACGATTTGGCCCGGCGGCGCTGCTGCTAAGCTGGTTACCTGCAATAGGCGATCTGCTCTGCCTGCTGGCAGGGTGGCTGCGTCTTTCATGGGGACCGGTTATCTTCTTTTTGTGCCTTGGCAAGGCGCTACGCTATCTGGTGGTGGCCGTGGCGGCGTTACAAGGGATAACGTGGTGGCACAATTGAATTGCTTGAGTGACCTTTAATCGTCAACCATTACAATTATGCTTAATAAAAATGATTTCGACAGGCGGGAGGTCAAATTGATCCCGGACGTATCACAGGCGCTGGCCTGGCTGGAAAAACATCCTCAGGCATTGCAAGGCATTCGCCGCGGTCTGGAGCGTGAGACGCTGCGCGTTACGCCCGAAGGCCAGCTGGCGACCACCGGCCATCCGGAAAGCCTGGGCTCAGCGCTAACCCATAAGTGGATCACGACGGACTTCGCCGAAGCCCTTCTTGAATTTATCACGCCGGTTGATGGCGATATCGACCATATGCTAACCGTCATGCGTGACATTCATCGCGCCACGGCGCGGGCGTTGGGCGATGAGCGCATGTGGCCGCTTAGTATGCCTTGCTATGTTAAAGACGGGCAGAACATTGAGCTCGCCCAGTACGGCACCTCTAATATCGGGCGCTTTAAAACGCTGTATCGCGAAGGGTTGAAAAACCGCTACGGCGCGCTGATGCAGACCATTTCCGGGGTGCATTATAACTTCTCGCTGCCGATGGCCTTCTGGCAGGCGAAATGTGGCGTCCAGGATGCGCAAAGCGGCAAAGAAGCGATCTCCGCAGGCTACTTCCGCCTTATTCGCAACTATTACCGTTTTGGCTGGGTGATCCCGTATCTGTTTGGCGCGTCGCCTGCGATTTGTCCTTCGTTTTTGCAAGGTAAACCTACAACGCTGCCGTTCGAAAAGACCGAAAGCGGCATGTACTATCTGCCTTACGCTACCTCACTGCGCCTGAGCGATCTCGGCTATACCAATAAGTCGCAAAGCAATCTCGGAATTACGTTTAACGATTTGCAGACCTATGTGGCAGGATTGAAGCGCGCGATCAAAACCCCTTCCGAGGAGTATGCGCGTATGGGGTTAGTGAAGGATGGCAAGCATCTGCAAATCAACACCAATATTTTGCAGATTGAGAACGAGCTTTATGCGCCAATCCGTCCGAAACGCGTGACCCGCGAAGGCGAATCGCCGTCCGATGCGCTGCTGCGCGGCGGTATCGAATACATTGAAGTGCGTTCGCTCGACATTAATCCTTTCTCGCCGATTGGCGTGGACGAGCAGCAGGTGCGCTTCCTGGATCTCTTTATGGTCTGGTGCGTGCTGGCCGATGCGCCGGAAATGAGCAGCGACGAGTTGCTCTGTACGCGTAAAAACTGGAACCGTGTGATTCTGGAAGGGCGTAAGCCAGGCCTGACGCTCGGAATGGGCTGCGAAACCGCACAGCATCCGCTGAGCGAAGTCGGCAAGGATCTCTTTAAGGATTTGCGACGCGTCGCCGTCACGCTCGATAACATCGCCGGCAATCATGAATACCAGCAGGTCTGCGACCAGCTTGTCGCCTGCTTTGACGACCCGGAATTGACCTATTCGGCGCGTATTTTGCGTTCTATGATTGATAATGGCATCGGCGGCACCGGCCTTGCGCTGGCGGAACAGTACCGCGCCATGCTGCGCGAAGAGCCGCTGGAAGTGCTTTCAGAGGACGATTTCGCGAAAGAGCACGACGCCTCCTGGCAGCGCCAGCGCGAAATTGAAGAAAATGACCGCGAGCCGTTTGAAGCATGGCTGGCGAAGCAGGCTTAAAAAAGAAAAAGGCCACATCACTGTGGCCGAATTTTCATCTCTGTGAACAGGGATGATGATAACAAATGCGCGTCTTTCATATGTTCAGACTCGCCCCGGAACCAAGAGTTCAGTTTAATTTAAAAAAAATCACTTATCGGAGGTGACCAGATGCCGTTATTGGATAGCTTCACTGTCGACCATACCCGTATGGAAGCGCCTGCTGTTCGCGTAGCCAAAACGATGCATACGCCGCACGGGGATACCATTACCGTTTTTGACCTGCGTTTTTGCGTGCCGAACAAGGAAGTCATGCCGGAGAAAGGCATCCATACTCTGGAGCACCTGTTCGCAGGTTTCATGCGCGATCACCTGAACGGCAACGGCGTTGAGATTATCGATATCTCTCCGATGGGCTGCCGCACCGGCTTCTATATGAGCCTTATCGGCGAGCCGGATGAGCAGCGCGTAGCGGATTCCTGGAAAGCCGCGATGGAGGACGTGCTGAAAGTGAAGGATCAGAACCAGATCCCAGAGCTGAATGTGTATCAGTGCGGTACTTATCAGATGCACTCGCTGCAGGAAGCGCAGGACATTGCGCGTCACATTCTGGAGCGTGATGTTCGCGTGAACAGCAACGAAGAGCTGGCGCTGCCAAAAGAAAAGCTGCAGGAACTGCATATCTAGTTCAGCGCCCGCAATGTGAAAAAGGAGACCTTCGCGTCTCCTTTTTTATTTTCAGCAGAATGTTTTGTTACTGATAATCATTTATAAAAAAATAACCATCAGATGATTATCTAAAAACGGAACGGCTAAAAACCAGGCATAACCTGTGAAGCGGGAATTAACATTTTTTCAAGCAAGGTTATTCTTAAGTCGTTATTCTCACCGGAAGTAAAATGGCTTAGCTTTATTTTTCCTCAGAGCCGGCTATTTCTGTTTCGCTTTTTTCAGAAGCCACTTATTCTGTCTGGCCGCCAGGCGCATGGCCTTATCAGCCGCCGCCTGACGAGCCTGAAGTACTGTCAAAGCATCTTATTCTCTGTTCCTGCCGCATAATTTTTTCGCCGGGCGAAAAGTGAAGCGGGGAGCAATAATAATAAGATGCATTACGCCGGAAATACGGATAATCGATGATGAGATGGCTGGCAATAAAAGAGAATACTCCACTATTTACCTCTTCCGCAGGCAGCACCACCTCGGTGGTAAAGCGTTCGCTGATGTTTATGCTTTCCCTGTTAGGCACTTTTTTTCTGATAGCTATTCTGGCGCTGCTGCATATTGCCTGCGACATCAATAACCGCGCCGACGATCAGAGCCGCAACCTGTTGCAAAAAGCGCTGCAAAATCAGGAAGCGACCATGAAAGTTCACACGCAGGATTATGCCGAGTGGGGCGAATCTTATACGCATCTGCATAAGACGCTGGATACCGACTGGGCCTGGCAAAAGCAGAATCTTGGCGCCTCGCTTTTCGAGGACTTTCATTATGAAGCCATTTTTGTCCTCGGCCCGGGCGGCGATACGCGCTACGCCGTGGTTAACGGCAAGCGAGTCCGTCTTACGCTTGAGCAGTGGGCTGGCACGCATCCGCAGGCGGCTTTACGAACGGCGCTTGCTAAGAATCCTGATGAACCTGCCGCGCTCTCGCTTGCCGTTAACGGCCAACCGGCGCTGGTGGCTGCTGCCTGGATAACCACGGGCGGCGATGAGGATGTGCAGCCGCTGCCCGGCCCGCCTTCCATGCTGGTGTTCATAGACCAACTGCGACCGGCTGAGTTACGCGAACTGGGCGAAGAGTACGGCATTCACGAGCTGCATGTGCAGACGGGCTCATCCGGTAAAGCAGACTACCGGCAGGTCGTTTTACCGCTCACATTTTATAACGCACCGATCGCTCTGGCGTGGCGCAGCGAAAACCCTGGCCGCAACCTGCTGCTGGTCGTGCTGCCGTTGCTGCTGTCCATTTTGCTGTTGACCGCGCTGCTGGCCGCCTGGTTGATGCGTAACGCGCTTAATAAAGCCCGGCTAAACGACGAAAACCATTTTCTGCTGGAGCAGAGCCGTCAGGCGCTGGCGGCGAGCGAAAGGCGCTTTCGCGACGTGGTGGAAGCGACCACCGACTGGATCTGGGAGACTGACGACCAGCTGCGTTTTACCTGGATCTCAGAGCGTTTCCCGGTCATTACCGGCCACCGTATTGACGACTGGCTGGGGCGCCCCATAACGCAGTTTATTGAATGCGAGCAGATTGAACTTGCCGACTGGCTCTTGCAACCGGGCCAGACCGCGCACCGTGGGTTGACGCACTGCCGCTATTTTTCCGCGCAGGGCCATCAGCGCTACTGCAACCTGGTGGCAAAACCAACCACCACGGCTGAAGGCGAGCTGAGCTATCGCGGCACCGCCACCGACGTCACGCTGGAGGTGGAAGCGCAGGCAAGGGTGCAATACCTTTCGCGACACGATGAGCTGACTGGCCTGCCGAACCGGGTGCGGATGAAGGAGTTTCTGGAAGGGAAGCTGCAATCTATGCCGACCCGCGACCATCCGCTGGCGATGATTAGCCTCGATCTCGACAAATTTAAGCCGGTTAACGATCTCTTCGGCCATGGGGTAGGGGACGAGGTGCTGCATCAGGTTTCTGAGAGGCTACGCGCCTGCCTGCGGGAGTTCGACCTGGTGGCGCGTCAGGGCGGCGATGAGTTTATCCTTATTATTCCGGATATCGAACAGAAGCAGGATCTCGACCAGCTGTGCGAGCGTATCATCCGCGAAATCCGCCGCCCGCTCTATATTCAGGAGCATGAGATTTTTATCGGCGCCAGCATGGGTATCGCCCTGGCGCCGCAGGATGCGGTAAACGCTACCGATTTGCTGCGCTACTCCGACATCGCCCTGTACAAAGCGAAAAGCGCCGGGCGTAACGGCTGGGTTTTCTACAGCGCCGATATGGAAGAGCAGATTGTTCAGCGGCGCGAAATGGAAAAAAGCCTGCGCGAAGCGCTGAAAGAGGATCAGTTCCGCCTGGTTTATCAGCCGCGTTACGACATGAAAGCGGGCCGCGTGGTGGCGGTAGAAGCGCTGCTGCGCTGGCATCATCCCCTCCACGGCTTGTTGATGCCGGATCAGTTTATTCCGCTGGCGGAAGAGACCGGGATTATCATTTCGCTCAGCGACTGGGTGCTGAACACCGCCTGTCGCGATGCGCAGCATGAACTGCAGGGAATGTCGGTCTCAGTCAACATTTCCGCCGTGGAGTTTCAGACCAGCGGGCTGGTGGGCCGCGTGCGCGACGCGTTGCGGACGTCGAAGCTAGACCCGGCGCGTCTGGAGCTTGAAGTCACCGAAAACGCTACGCTCTGGAACCCGCAGAGCAGCCTTGAGATCATGAACGGCCTGAAGGCGCTGGGGGTGCGGCTGTTAATCGACGACTTCGGCACCGGCTATTCGTCGCTAAGCTATCTACGTAACTTCCCGTTTGACGGCATCAAGCTCGATAAATCTTTCGTGGCGGGTATGCCGCATTCAGAGAACGCGAATAATATCGTTGAGAATATGATTGGGCTTGGCAAAGCGTTTTCGCTCAGCATCACCGCCGAAGGGGTGGAGACGCCAGAGCAACTGGAGCAATTGAAGATGTATCAGTGCGACGAAACGCAGGGTTACCTGATTAGCCGCCCGATGCCGCTTGAGGAACTGAAAGCGCAAATAGAGAAGCGCTAAAAGAAAAACCCGCCCGGCCAGGCCGTAAGCGGGTTTTTTCGTTAGTGAGCGCCGCCGCCCCCTCCGCCTGCGCCAAACGGCGGACGGGCGAACCAGATAAGCCCCAGCAGCACCACAAACATACCGGCAGAGACCCAGAAGATTTCGTTAGCGGAGATAATCAACCCCTGGTTGGTTATCTGCTGGGCGATATACCCGGAAGCCTGCTGCTGCGTCATGCCCATGCCCTGCAGCTGGTCGTACATCTGCTGGGCGTTCGGGTTATAAGGCGTGACCGATTCGGTAAACTGCGCGTGGTGCAGCGACTCGCGGTTCGTCCAGAGCGTCGTGGTAATGGAGGTGCCGATAGAGCCCGCCAGCGTACGCACGAAGTTCGACAGGCTCGACGCCGCCGCCAGCCGCTCCGGCGGCAGGCCGGAAAGGGTGATGGTGGTGAGCGGCATAAAGAAGCAGGCCACCGCAAAACCCTGAATAAACTGCGGCCACGCCGAAGCGCCAAAATCCATGCCCGGCTCAAACGTGTAAGCGCGCCAGTAGAAGCAGACCGCGTACATGATAAAGCTGAAGGTCACAAGCTTACGCATGTCGAGCTTATGGGCGAAGCGGCCGATAATCGGCGAGAGGATGACCGGAATAACCCCCACCGGCGCCGAGGCGAGCCCCGCCCAGGTGGCGGTATAGCCATAGACCTCCTGCAACAGCTGCGGCAACAGCACTATCGAGCCGAAGTAGAGCATATAGGCGAGGCTGATGCAGAGCACGCCGATGGTAAAGTTTCGCGACTTAAACAGCGAAAGGTCGACTATCGGGTGTTCGTCGGTGAGCTCCCAGACAATCAGGAAGCAAATCGACACCACCGCCACGACCGCCAGCACTACCACTTCCGTGGAGTTAAACCAGTCGAGCTCTTTACCGCGGTCGAGCATCATCTGCAAACAGCCAATGCCCGCGACCAGCAGCGCCAGGCCCACGGCGTCGATGCGTCGCTGCTCGGTAGGCGTCTCGCGATCGCGCAGGGTTTGCAGCGTCATCAACACCACGGCGACGCCAATCGGCACGTTGATGAAGAAGATCCAGCCCCAGTGATAGTTATCGCTGATCCAGCCGCCGAGAATCGGCCCGCAGATAGGCGCAACGATAACCGTCATCGACCAGAGCGCCAGCGCAACGGAGCGTTTGGCGGGCGGGTAGTTGCTCAGCAACAGGCTCTGCGAAAGCGGGATCAACGGCCCGGCGACAATCCCCTGGATCACGCGGAAGAAAATCAGCATGGTCAGGCTGCTGGAGACGCCGCACGCCCAGGAGGCGATGGCGAAGGCGATGGTTGACCAGACGAAGAGCTTTACCTCGCCGACCCGTTTGGCAAGCCAGCCGGTTATGGGGATAGAGATAGCGTTCGCCACCCCAAAAGAGGTAATAACCCAGGTGCCCTGGCTCAGCGAAGAGCCAAGGTTACCGGCGATGGTCGGGATAGCCACGTTGGCGATGGTGGAATCCAGCACCTGCATGAAAGTCGCCAGCGACAGGGCGATGGTCATAATGACCAGTTTCGCCCCTTCAAGCGGTTTACGTTGTTGCATACCACCTCCGCGGATTAGCCCGCGTTCGCCTGCACAATGTCGTTGATCAGTTTGTTAACCGGCTCAAGGCTGATTTCACGCGCGTTGCTTTCATACGCGGGCTGCTTGCGGCTCTGGGTGGCGAGGACAGCGCCGTCGCGGTTGGTGGTGTCCACCTTCACCAGCGTGGAAAGGCCGATGCGCAGCGGATGTTGCTCCAGCTGTTTGGCGTCGATTTCCACGCGTACGGGCAGACGCTGTACCACTTTGATCCAGTTGCCGGTGGCGTTCTGCGCAGGCAGCAGCGAGAAGGCGCTGCCGGTGCCCATATCCAGACCGACGACTTTGCCGTTGTAGGTCACTTCGTCGCCGTAGACATCGCTCACCACGGTAGCAGGCTGGCCGATGCGCATATGCGCAAGCTGCGTCTCTTTGAAGTTCGCATCCACCCACAGGTTAGTGGCGGGAACAATCGCCATCAGCGGCGTGCTGGAGCTAATCTGCGCGCCTACCTGAACGGCGCGGCGGGAGACGTAGCCGCTCATCGGGCTGACGATTTTGGTGCGCTGCAGCGCAAGCCAGGCGTTGCGCACTTCGGTCGCCGCCTGCTGCACCGCAGGCTGATCTTCAAGCTTCGTGCCGAGGATCATCGCCTGGTTGGCGTTATATTGCTGCACTGCCACATCAAGCTGCGCCTGCGCGCTCGCTACCGCGTCGCGGGCATGCTGCAACTCTTCACGGCCAATCAGGTTGGCGCTGCCGAGCGGCACGCGACGGTTAAGGTCGCTCTGCGCCTGGGCGAGCTGGGTTTTTTGCAGCTCGATATTGGCCTGGTACTGTTTGCTGTTGATCATCAACTGGCGGGTCTGGCGCACGCTTGAAGCAAGCTGCGTCTGCGCGCGCTCAAAGGCCTGTTGGGCGTCGGTCGGGTCGAGGGTGACCAGCACGTCGCCTTTATTAACAAAATCGGTGTCTTCCACCCAGACTTTGGTCACGCTGCCGGTCACCTGGGACATAATCTGCACCTGGTTGCCCGCCACGTAAGCGTCGTCGGTTTCCTCGTAATGACGCAGCACTAAAAACCAATAGATCCCATATGCCACGGCAATAATAACAAAGAGCAAAGTCAGTAAGAGCAGGGCGCCCTTGCGTTTCCCTTTCTTTTTGACTGGTTGCTGCGGGGTCTGGCTCTCCGCATTTGCGCTCATGTTTCTCTCCACGTTCTTCTTATTTTCTTTTGTTATCGGCTGTGCCGACCGGTTTTAGCCAGACAGGCCAGCAGTATCCTGCTGGCCTGTCGTGTCAGTCTTTTTGAAATAATGCCAAACGCGCTGATGGGAAATTAGCGCACCGCTTCAAGCACGCTTTCGTCTTCATCCATCTGGTCGAGACGAGTCAGCAGCTTACGCGTGATCTGCTCAAGCTGCTCTTTCTCGCTTGCGCTTAACGAAGACCAGAGCTGGTGCAGGCAGTTATGCTGCGGCGGCAGCACCTGGCTTAAAAACTCCTGGCCTTTGGCGGTCAGGTGCAGGTGCAGACAACGGCGGTCGTTGTCGCTTTCGCGGCGTTCAATCCAGCCGCGCTTTTCCAGTTCATCGGCGATGCGGGTGGCGTTGGTGCGGGAGGAACCCAGCGCGCAACTCAGCTCGCTTGGCTGAATGCTGTGGTTTTCCTGCGACTCAAGCGTAATCAACGCCATAAACAACGTCTCGTTAATCCCTTGAGCTTTTAGCATCTTATTGCGATTTTCCAGCAGCTTGCCCTGCATATGCATACACAGGCGGGTGAGCAGAATTTCCTGATAAGGAAAATCCTCGTAGCGGCTGGCGCGGAATTTCAGCATTTGTTCAATGGGCGTAAACGAACTATCCATTTGGGCATAACCTCATTAATTACAGCCGATATAATAACTATTGTGACAAATAAAGCAAACATATTAATCACGGTTATTCATCAGCAAAATCTATAAAAACATCAGGAGCTTCCAGGCAACTCCATAGCCCAGAGCACTCAACAGCGTGGGAAAAATAATGCTGCGAGTCTTGTAGTAACTCACTCCCAAAACCGCAAAGCCAACAAGCGTCGGGAGCAAACGGCGAGTATCGTGAAAGATTTCCGGTACGCTGGAGACCACCAGCAGCGCACAGATAGACGCGATACCAATTGTGTCGAGCAACACGCGGGTCGCTCCACGTTTTGCCGGGGACGCCGCGCTGGCACGCAGGCGCAATGGCAAATAGCGAAAAAGATAGTTAACGCACCCGACCAGCAGGCCGAGCAGCAGCACGTCAGTGCGCATTGTCGGCCTCCTTGCGAAGGTGTTCCACCAGCGCCGTGAGGCAACCGCAGACGATGCCCGCGAGAATCGCGGCGGGAATAGAAAAGAGGGTAACGCCAGACAACGCGCCTGCCAGCGAAGCCGCGACGCTCAGGCTCTGTTTGCGCTGAAAAGAGGCGAGCAAAAAGCTCATAAACAGCGCAGGCAGCATAAAACCGAGCGCCGCCTCAACGGCGGGATACCCCTCCAGCAGCCCGTTGCCGGAGTAAGCGCCAATAAGCGTGCCGAGAACCCAGGAGAACCACGAGCAAAAGGCGATGCCGAGCATCCAGTTTTCTGTCCAGCGGCGGTTATCGCGCACCAGTTTGGCGGTGGCGGCGGCAAACACTTCGTCCGTCAGGCCAAAGGCCCAGACCGCCGTTTTCTTTTTATTTAACGTTTGATGTATACGGGTGCGCAGCGAAGGGCCGTAAAGCACGTGCCGCACATCCATCGCCATGACGGTTAACGCGGCGACCCACAGCGAGCTGCCCGCCGCCAGCATGGCGGTAATCACAAACTGGCTGGCGCCTGCGTAAATAATGCAGGAGAAGAAAAGGCTTTCGAGTGGTGAGAACCCCAGGCGGGTGGCGTTCAGCCCAAAAGCGAACGCAACGGGGAGATAGCTGATAACCACCGGCAGGCTGTCTCTGACCCCTTCCCGCAGCGTCGCTTCGCTGCCGGTGTGGGTCACGCTAAGGGGTGCAGGGCTTTCCATATTAGTTATTGATAAATCACCGGCGTTAAAATCACTCGAATGAATAAGTCTACATAACCTTAACAGACTGTTAGCGCCCTTAACACCCTCAATTGCCCGTGGTGCGCCTTAAGGCGACGATTAATGCAGGTCATCCCCGCTCTGACGGTGATAGCCTAATCCCCATACCACCAGATTTAGTAGGCCCACCGTCGCGCCCGCAAGGCAGACGCCGTTCCACCCGCCGTGCTGCCATGCCCAGGCCGACAGCAGCGAGCCTGCCGCGCCGCCGATGAAATAGCTGGTCATATACCCGGCGGTAAGGCGGTTACGGGCGTCCGGGTAGAGCCGGTAGATAACGCTCTGGTTAGTGATATGCACGCCCTGCACGGTGAGGTCCAGCACCAGAATGCCGACTATCAGCGCGATAACGCTGAACTGGCCGAGCGCCACCGCTGCCCACGAGAGCAGCAGCAGAATAAGACCGATGGTCGTGGTCAGGTGCGCTTTGCCTTTATCGGCAAGCCCGCCTGCCGGACGCGCGCCCAGCGCGCCCGCCGCGCCGGCAAGGCCAAACAGGCCGATGGTCCCTTCAGAGAAGTTAAACGGCGGCGCGGCGAGCAAAAAGGCCATCGAGGTCCAGAGAATGCTGAAGTTAGCAAAGGTGAAACAGCCGAGCAGGGCGCGGGTGCGCAGCAGCTTGTCGCGGGTGAACAGCGAGAAAACGGAAGCCAGCAGCTGCGGGTAATTAAGGTGCGTGTTCTGCTTCACGGCAGGCAGACCGCGCCAGAGGGCGAGGGCCATAATAACCATCAGCGCCGTCGCCACCCAGTAAACGGTGCGCCAGCCGCCAAGGCTTGCAAGCAGCCCCGCCACCGTGCGCGCCAGCAGGATGCCGAGCAGCAGGCCGCTCATGATAGTGCCTACCACTTTGCCGCGTTTTTCCGGGGCGGCAAGGGTGGCGGCAAGCGGCACGAGAATCTGCGCCACGACCGAGAAGAGGCCGGTCAGGGCGGTGCCAAGGATCATCATCGAGAGCGACTGGCTGCTGGCGGTGATAAGCATCCCGGCGGCGGCGAGCAGCGTCATCGACACAATCATCTTGCGGCGCTCGAACATATCGCCGAGCGGTACGAGGAACAGCAACCCGGCGGCGTAACCCAATTGCGCCGCGGTAACGATAAACCCGGCCTGGCCTGCGGTAAGCGAAAAGGCGCGGGCGATGGTATCCAGCAGCGGCTGCGCATAATAGTTGCTGGCGACGGTCAGGCCGGTGGCGACAGACATCAGCGCGATAAGCGCCGGGCTAAGTCCTTGAGATTTTGTAGTCATTGGTCTTTTTGTTGGGGGTAAATGCGTGGGCGATGCGCCCTTGCCATGGGGTAATATCATAACGAAACAACACGATAGCGCCATATTGTTGAGAAGTTGTTACGTGTCGGATTGTGCCTTTTGGCGCAGGCGCAGCGCCATTTGCACCGCGTAACGGCATAAGTGGGATAAGCGCAGCGCTATCCATCAGCAATGGGCAGCAGGAATGTTTATCGCCGCCCTGAAACAAAACACCCGCCATAAAGGCGGGTGTTTTTCAAAAGGCGTAAGCCATTATTTCTGCGCGGCCAGCGCTTCTTTGATCCAGCTGTCGAACTGCTGCTGGTGGGCTTTGATCCAGCCGTCGACGTGACCCTGGATATCCGCCTCTGAAGATTTGCCGCTATGCATCATCGCGTTCTCGGCGTTGATATCGGTAATCGGCAGCTTCATCACCGCGAACAGCTTCGCGGCCGCCGGGTTTTTCTGTGCCCAGGCTTTATTGGCGACGATGTGCATGGTGTTCACCGGGAAACCATAGTTCGCGCCGTTCGGCAGTTTGGTGTCGATATCTTTCTGCTCGCCCGGCAGTGAGGAGAACGGCACCTGCAGCCACACCACATCTTTGCCCGGCTTGAGGACGTCGCTCACCCAGTACGGCGTCCAGGTGTAATAAAGCACCGGCTTGCCTTCTTTGAAGCGGGCGATGGTGTCGGCCATCATCGCTGCGTAGTTGCCGTGGTTCACGGTGACGGTTTTCGCCAGGTCGAACGCTTCATTCTGATGGTTAATCACCGCTTCGCAGCCCCAGCCCGGCGTGCAACCCATCATGTCCGCTTTGCCGTCGCCGTTGCTGTCAAACAGCTTCGCAATCTTCGGGTCTTTCAGCTGCGCGATGTTGGTGATGTGATACTGTTCGGCGGTTTTTTTATCAATAAGGTAACCCTGCGCCGCGCCGGTGACATAAACCCCTTCGCGGTAAAACTTTTTGTCGCCGCCTGCCGCCGTGTACATATCGTCATGCAGCGGCTGCCAGTTCACGGCGGTAAAGGTCGCGTCCCCAGAGGCGATAGAGGTGTAACCCACGTTGTAATCCACTTCGCTCGGCTTGTTAACGGTGTAGCCGAGTTTCTCCAGCGCACGGCTCACAATCAGCGTCTGGAACGACTCTTCAGAGATAGTGCTCTGTATCGGCTGTACGGTAATGCCTTTGCCCGGCAGGTCGGCGGCGAAAGCGGTGGTGCTAACGAGTGTGGAAAAAGCTGTGGCGCAAAGAACAGAATGTCGCATCGTTATTCCTTTTATCGGTATGAATGGCGGCAGCACGAACTGCCTTCAGGAAAGGGACCCGGCGAACGGCGTCGCCGGGCAAACTGCATTAACGGGTGAACGGGCGGGTCAGCAGCCCCAGCGGCCCGGTGGCGTACCAGCGGCGGTTGCCTTTACTGCGCGCATCGCGGCCGACCGCCTGGGTCAGACGGTCCAGGATAATCGCAAGGATAACAATCCCCACGCCGCCCACGGTGGCGAGGCCCATGTCGAGACGGCCGATGCCGCGCAGCACCATCTGACCAAGCCCGCCGACGGCGATCATCGAGGCGATCACCACCATCGAGAGCGCCAGCATCAGCGTCTGGTTAATGCCCGCCATGATGGTTGGCATCGCCAGCGGCAGCTGCACCTTAAACAGCATCTGGCGCGGGCTTGAGCCGAACGATCGCGCCGCTTCGATCAAATCCTCCGGCACCTGGTTGATGCCAAGGATAGTCAGGCGCACCACCGGCGGCAGGGCGAAGATAATCGTCACCACCACGCCCGGCACGTTGCCGATGCCGAACAGCATGACGATCGGCACCAGATAAACAAACGCGGGGGTGGTCTGCATCGCATCCAGCAGCGGGCGAATAATTTTCGACGCTTTCG
Source organism: Franconibacter sp. IITDAS19 (assembly GCF_023079515.1). Taxonomy (NCBI): domain Bacteria; kingdom Pseudomonadati; phylum Pseudomonadota; class Gammaproteobacteria; order Enterobacterales; family Enterobacteriaceae; genus Franconibacter; species Franconibacter sp. IITDAS19. The sequence continues at coordinate 525,374 of NZ_JALJCP010000003.1, forward strand.
GGCTGCGGGCGAGCCAGATGCCCAGCGGCAGGCCTATCACCACGCAGAAGAGCAGGGCGGTCAGCACCAGCGCCAGCGTCACCATCGCCTGCGACCAGGCGCCAATCGCGCCGATGAGGACGAGCGAGATAAGCGTTGCCACGCCCATGCCGAGGCTTGAAATCTGCCAGGCGAGCAGCGCGAAGATAATGATCGCCACCGGCGCCGGCATGCCCAGCAGCAGTTGCTGGAAAGCGCTCAGGATATAATCCACCGGCACGCGAATGCCCTGGAACAGCGGGCGAAAGTGCATCACCACCCAGTCGATCCCCTGCGTTACCCAGCTGTCGAGCGGGATCAGCGTCTTGTGGAACGGATCGAGAATATTGAAATGCTCCGGCTGCGGCGCAGGCGCGCTGTTCAGCCAGTCGGCGCTGCCGCTTTCGGGCGCAGGCGTCGGGCTGCCCCACGCGTCGGCGCTGTTAGCGGCGGAGCTGCTCTGCGCCGCGCTGGTCGCGCCGGTATCCCACGGATTGTTTTGATCAGCCATTGTTTGCCCCCTCGCGATCTAAAGCCTGCAGCAGCATCCCCTTGGAGATAATGCCGATGTACTGTTGCGCTTCGCCGACCACCGGCACGGCGCAGGGCGCCATCCCGACTGGCGAGAGCAGTTCGCTAAGCGGCGTTTCGGCGCTCACCGCCGCAGGCGCGTCGAGCAGGGCGTTATCCAGCCCCTGGCCTGCCGCCAGCGCCGCTTTGAGGGAATCAATCGACACGGTGCCGACAAATTTATTGCCGCGTTCAATCACATAGCCAAATTCCCGGTCCTCATCCTGCAATAATTTAATTGCCGAACGCGGGCCGAAACCTGGCGTTTTGCGCAGCAACCCCACCGGGGTGCGGCGGGCAATATCTTTGGCACTGAAGACCTGGCTAATATCCACGCCGCGAAAGAACGTGCGCACGTAATCATTTGCCGGGTTATTCAGAATTTCATCCGGCGTGCCGACCTGCACCACTTCGCCGTTTTGCATAATGGCGATGCGGTCGCCAATACGCATGGCTTCATCAAGATCGTGAGAAATAAAGACAATGGTGCGCTGATGTTTCGCCTGTAATTTAATTAATTCGTCCTGCATTTCATTACGAATTAATGGGTCGAGCGCCGAGAAAGCTTCATCCATTAATAAGATATCGGGATTAATGGCGAGCGCGCGGGCGAGACCGACGCGCTGGCGCATGCCGCCGGAGAGTTCATCCGGATAAGCGTGCGCGTAATTTTCAAGGCCGACCTGGCGCAGCGCGTCCAGCGCTTTTTCCTGGCGCGCTTTCGCCGCCACACCCGCAAGCTCCATGCCAAAGGCGGTATTATCCAGCACCGTCATGTGCGGCATCAGGGCAAATGACTGGAAGACCATCGCAATCTTTTTCTTGCGCACCTCGCGAAGCTCGGCGTCTGAAATTTTGGCGATATCGACGCCATCAATCAGCACCTGCCCACGGGTGGGTTCAATCAGGCGATTGAGAAGGCGAACCAGGGTGGATTTTCCGGAGCCGGACAATCCCATGATCACGAATATCTCGCCTTCTTCAATGGCCAGAGTGGCGTCTTTTACGCCAACAGACAGCCCGGTCTTTTCCAGAATTTCTGCTTTCGATAAACCTTTATCTATATATTTAAAGGCGCGATGAGGATGTTCCCCAAATATTTTATACAGGTTTCTAATTTCTAATTTAATTGCCATGCAATATCAGTGTTCCCGTTATTTTATGCGCTAAACAATTCCTGATGGAAATAATTTCTGGGCCATACCCTAGCATACTCAGATTCTGAGACAACCCTTAATGTGGGATGCTTCCCATCCTATTGTTGTTATGGTTTGCCGTAACGCCCCATGATATAAGGGCTGAGAGAGAACTGCCGGGCAGGATAATTTTTTGGCAATCGTCTTGAAATGCCAACGGAAACCACAATATCGCGCCAAAAAAATGGCGGCGATATTAATACAAAGCGGCCAGGGGATATTAAGAGAGGAATGGCTGTTGCAGGAAATAATCGGCACGGAAATCAGGGGAATTATTTCCGTGCCGCAGCGCCTTAAAAATCCCAGTCTTCGTCGGTGGTTTCCACGGCTTTTCCGATGACGTAGGAAGAGCCGGAGCCGGAGAAAAAGTCATGGTTTTCATCGGCATTAGGCGAAAGCGCGGCGAGAATAGCCGGGTTGACCTCCGCCATTTCCGGCGGGAAGAGCGCGTCGTAACCCAGATTCATCAGCGCTTTGTTGGCGTTGTAGCAGAGGAAAGCGTTAACCTCGTTCGTCCAGCCCACCTCGCCGTAAAGCGCCTCCGTATAGGCCAGCTCGTTGTCGTAGAGATCCATCAGCATATCCAGCGCAAAGCTTTTCAGCGCGTCGCGGCGCGCGGCGTCCACTTTCAACAGCCCCTGCTGGTATTTGTAGCCGATGTAATAGCCATGCACCGCCTCGTCGCGGATGATAAGGCGAATGAGATCGGCGGTGTTGGTAAGTCGCCCGCGGCTCGACCAGTACATCGGCAGATAAAAGCCTGAATAAAAAAGAAAAGACTCCAGAAAAACGCTGGCGATTTTCTTCTTCAGCGGATCTTCGCTGCGGTAGTGCTCAAGGATAATCTGCGCCTTGCGCTGCAGCGGGGCGTTCTCTTCACTCCAGGCGTAGGCGGCGTCCACATCCTTCGTCTGGCACAGCGTGGAGAAGATAGAGCTGTAGGAGCGGGCGTGCACCGCCTCCATAAAGCTGACGTTCGAGAGCACGGCCTCCTCGTGCGGCGTGAGCGCATCCGCCATCAGCGTCGGCGCGCCGACGGTGTTCTGGATGGTGTCGAGCAGCGTCAGGCCGGTAAAGACGCGGATAGTTAACTGCTGCTCCTGCGGCGTTAAGGTCTGCCACGCTGGAATGTCGTTAGAGAGCGGCACCTTCTCCGGCAGCCAGAAGTTGCTGGTCAGGCGGTTCCACACCTCTAAATCTTTCTCATCCTGGATTTTGTTCCAGTTAATGGCGGAAATACGGCTTAAACGGGTCATGTTAATTCCTCACAGGGCGCACGAAACGCAGCCTTCGATTTCGGTTCCTTCCAGCGCCATCTGGCGCAAACGAATGTAGTAAAGCGTCTTGATGCCTTTCTTCCAGGCGTAAATCTGCGCCCTGTTGATATCGCGCGTGGTGGCGGTATCCGGGAAGAAAAGCGTCAGCGACAGCCCCTGGTCGACGTGGCGCGTCGCCTCGGCGTAGGTGTCGATAATTTTCTCCGGGCCAATCTCGTAGGCGTCCTGATAGAGCGCCAGGTTTTCGTTGGTCATAAAGGGCGCCGGGTAGTAAACGCGTCCAGTCTTGCCCTCTTTGCGAATTTCAATCTTCGAGACAATCGGGTGAATGCTCGACGTCGCATGGTTGATGTAAGAGATGGAGCCGGTCGGCGGCACCGCCTGCAGGTTCTGGTTGTAAAGACCAAACTGCATCACCTCGTCGCGCAGTCGTCGCCACATCTCCTGCGTCGGAATGGCGATGCCGGCGCGGTCGAACAGCGCCTGCACTTTGGCGGTTTTCGGCATCCACGTCTGCTCAAGATACTTATCGAAGTACTCGCCGCTGGCGTAGCGCGATTGCTCAAAACCCTCGAAGCGCTGCCCGCGCTCGCGCGCCAGCATCATTGAGGTGTGCAGCGCGTGCCAGGTGATGGTGTAAAAATAGATATTGGTGAAATCGAGCCCTTCCGGCGAGCCGTACGCGATACCTTCCCGCGCCAGATAGCCGTGCAGGTTCATCTGCCCAAGCCCGATGGCGTGCGACTTCGCGTTGCCCGCTTCAATCGACGGCACGCTGCGGATGTGGCTCATATCAGAGACCGCCGTCAGTGCGCGCACCGCCACTTCCACGGTGCGGCCAAAGTCGGGCGAATCCATGGTGTGGGCGATATTCAGGGAGCCGAGGTTGCAGGAAATATCTTTACCCACCTGCGCATAGTCGAGGTTTTCGTCGTACGTCGACGGGCTGTTGACCTGCAAAATCTCCGAGCAGAGGTTGCTCATGTTGATTCGCCCGGCAATCGGGTTGGCGCGGTTGACGGTGTCTTCAAACATGATGTACGGATAACCCGACTCGAACTGGATTTCCGCCAGCGTCTGGAAGAAATCGCGCGCGTTGATCCAGCTTTTACGCACCCGCTCATCCGTCACCAGTTGGTCATACATCTCCGTAACGGCGATATCGCCAAACGCTTTGCCGTAGAGGCGCTCTACGTCATAGGGGGAGAAGAGCGCCATCTGCGCGTTGGCCCTGGCGAGGTGGAACGTGACATCCGGGATGACCACGCCAAGCGAGAGCGTTTTGATACGGATTTTCTCATCGGCGTTTTCGCGCCGGGTATCCAGAAAGCGCAGGATGTCCGGGTGGTGGGCGTTAAGGTAGACCGCCCCCGCCCCCTGACGCGCGCCGAGCTGGTTGGCGTAAGAAAAGGCGTCTTCCAGCATTTTCATCACCGGGATCACGCCTGAAGACTGGTTCTCGATGCGCTTGATAGGCGCGCCCGCTTCCCGCAGGTTGGAAAGCGATAAGGCCACGCCGCCGCCGCGTTTGGAGAGCTGCAGCGCGGCGTTCACCGCGCGGCCTATCGACTCCATATTGTCTTCAATACGCAGCAGAAAGCAGGAGACCAGTTCGCCGCGCTGCATTTTGCCGCAGTTAAGGAAGGTGGGCGTGGCAGGCTGGAAGCGGCCGCTTAACATCTCCTGAAGCAGGCGGCTGGCGAGCGTTTCGTCGCCCTGGCCCAGCGTGAGCGCCACCATGCAGGCGCGGTCTTCGAAATGCTCCAGGTAGCGTTTGCCGTCGAAAGTCTTCAGCGTGTAGCTGGTGTAAAACTTCCACGCGCCGAGGAAGGTCTGGAACCGGAAGCCGCTCTCGTGCGCCTGCGCAAAAAGCGCGTCGACAAAGGCCGGGTTATAACGCTGCAACACCGTTTTGTCGTAATAGCCCTCCGCCAGCAGATAGTCGAGACGCGCCTGAGGGCTGGCGAACGCGACGCTGTTCGGCGCTACATGCTGCGCCATAAACGCCGCCACCGCGTCTTTATCTTTCTCAAACTGAATGCGGCCTGCTTTATCGTAAAGATTCAGCATGGCGTTCAGCGCATGATAGTCCGGCGCGCTCTGCGTTACGCGGGTGATTTCTGTCGTTGCCAAAATTCGCTTACTCCCTTACGCACGTTGTCGATATCGGCCTGCGTGCCCATCAGTTCAAAGCGGTAAAGGTAAGGCACGTGACATTTATGGGCGATGACATCCCCGGCGCGGCAGAAACCCTCGCCGAAGTTACGGTTGCCGGCGGCAATCACGCCTCGTAACAGCGATCGGTTATGTTCATCGTTAAGAAACTGGATAACCTGGCGCGGCACGGCGCCTGCCGTACCGCCGCCCCCGTAGCTGGGAACCACCAGGATGTAAGGCTCGTCTACCTGTAACCGGCTGTGCATATCGCGCGGGATACGCACCGCCGGCAACCCCAGACGCGTGATAAAACGGTGTGTGTTTTCCGACGCGCTGGAGAAGTAGACCAGCGTGCTCATGCGCTGGCCGCAAGACCGCCCGCCGGGCGCAGACGGTTGATCATGTCGGGGCGAAAGCCGCTCCAGCTGGTTTCATCCGTCACCACCACCGGCAACTGACGAAAGCCCTGAGCGCGCAGTTCATCAGCGGCCTGCGGCTGTTCGTCAATGTTGATCAGCTCAAAGCGCAAACCGCGGCTCTCCATGGCTCGTTTGGTCGCGTGGCACTGTACACAGTCATTGCGGGTGTAAATGAGTATACGCATGATTCGTATTTCCCTTGTGAATAGAAACCTGCCGCGCTACTGCGTGGAAGGATAGTGGTCGTTGTTAAAGAAGATACTAGATATAGTTGCTATAACTTTCAACCACGCAATATATGGGATTTTCCAATTGAAGAAAGTGGAATGATCAACGCGATGGCAAACCGCGCTGGCGGGCAAAAAGCCTGTAATAAGGGACTACAGCGGGTATGGTCCGGCGCGTTAAACGGGCTAAAATCGCTTTTTCGGGCAGGCCAGTCTCCTGTAATGGCCTGCAACTATTCACGAAAGTTATCCAGGTGAACAGACCATGAGGCAGGAGAAGGATTCATCCGGGCACGCGCTGCCGCGCTATCAGCAAATCGCCCGTCAGCTCACCCAGGCTATTCTCAGCGGCGAGCTGGCGCCCGGCAGTCGTCTGCCTTCCAGCAGGACCATGGCGCTGGAGATGGGCGTTGCCCGCGCTACTATCGAAAACGCCTATGGCGAGCTGGTGGCGCAGGGGTGGCTGGAGCGGCGCGGGCAGGCGGGCACGTTCGTCAGCCAGACGCTTTCTCCGGCGCAGCCTGGCTTTACTGCCAGCGTCGCGCCGGCTGGCAATGGCGAGCCGCTGCCGTTTCAGATGGGGCTGCCCGCGCTGGACGCGTTTCCCCGTGCGCTCTGGTCACGGCTGATGGGGCGCAGGCTGCGGCTGCAAACCCGTTTCGATCTCGCCGCGCCGCAAAGCGAAGGGGAAACCGCGCTGCGTCAGGCCATCGTCGATTATGTGCGTTTTTCACGCAGCATCGACTGCCAGCCGGAGCAAGTCTTCATCACCGCCGGGTACGGGATGGCGATGACGCTTACCATGCGCGCGTTGGCGCAGCCAGGCGACGGTATCTGGCTGGAAGACCCGGGGTTTCCGTTTATTCGTCCGGTGCTGGCGCAGGCGGGGCTGCGCTTCTGTCCGGTGCCGGTGGATGGCGACGGCATGAATGTTCGTGAAGGGATAAGACAACACCCGGACGCCCGCTTCGTGCTTATCACCCCGGCGCACCAGAGCCCGCTCGGGGTGGCGCTTTCACTCCCTCGTCGCCGCGAACTGCTCGACTGGGCGGCGCTTAACGCACGCTGGATTATTGAAGACGACTATGACAGCGAATTTCGCTACCAGGGCAGGCCGCTGCCGCCGGTGAAAAGCCTCGACGCCCCGCAACGGGTTATTTACGCAGGCTCTTTCAGCAAATCGCTTTTTCCTGCGCTTCGCACCGCCTGGCTGGTGGTGCCGCCCCAGTGCGTGGCGGCGTTTCAGGCGGCGGCAAAACAGCTCCCCTGCACGGTGCCGCCGCTTTACCAGCAGACCATCGCCGATTTTATCCGTGAAGGGCATTTCTGGCGGCATCTCAGGAAAATGCGTCACTGCTATGGGCAACGTCGCCAGTGGCTGGAAAGCGCGCTGGCGGAACAGGGGTTCAGCGTCACGCCGCAGCAGGGCGGCATTCAGCTTGTGGTGCCGGTCGAGCGTGAAGACAGCGAACTGGCGGGCAAGGCGGTCGCCGCCGGGCTGGCGGTGCAGGCGTTGAGCGACTGGCGTATCGCGCACCCAGGCGAGAAAGGATTAATCATGAGCTTTACAAACATCGCAACGCCCGAGCAGGCGAGGAAACAGGCCCGTGCGTTACGCGAGGCCTTAAAATAAAACTCCCCGGCAGGGCCGGGGAGCGAAAGCGATTAACGGCGGCAGGAGGAACCCGCCAGCAGGGCGCCGAGGAACAGGCCGACAGCCGCGCCAATCCCTACGCTTGACCAGGGTTTTTCACGCACGAACGTATCCGCGCAGCTTACGGCATCGCACGCGGCCTGCGACACGCGGTTGCGGCCCTGCATGCGGGCGCGGGTTTCGCGCAACAGCGATTCAGCTTTACGGCGAGCGTTATCCGCTTCGTCTTTGGCATCACTGCCCCAGGACTTCAGGAGTTCCTCAAGGGAATCTGCCAGACGGCTCACATCGTCGTTAATTTCTTGTACGCCTTCTTGGGCATCTGTACGGGTAAATTTGTTAGCCATTTTGAATCCTCCTTTTCAGTCATGTAGTTAACAGTGTAGACCACATTTTTGCCGCTTGAAGCCCGTCACGCCTTGTTCGGGCGTTTATGGACTTTTCCGAAAGCCCTGCTAATGCTGCTTATTGTAAGGTTGCGATGCAGTAAGAAAATGACGAGGAAAAGGTATGTATTTACGACCCGACGAGGTGGCGCGCGTCCTGGAAAAAGCTGGCTTTACAATGGATGTGGTGACGCCCAAAACCTATGGTTACCGCCGCGGTGATAATTATGTGTATGTGAACCGCGAAGCGCGTATGGGCCGCACTGCGCTTATCATTCATCCGACGCTTAAAGAGCGCAGCTCATCGCTTGCGGAACCGGCTTCGGAAATGAAAACCTGCGATCACTATCAGCAGTTTCCTCTGTACCTGGGCGGCGAAGCGCAGGAGCATTACGGTATTCCGCATGGGTTTAGTTCACGCATGGCGCTGGAGCGCTATCTCTCCGGTCTCTTTGGCGACCAGTAAAAAACGCGACAGGCTTTACCCTGTCGCGCTGCTTTTCTTCATCACGCTTGCGCGCTAACCGGCGCAGCGCTCACCCGGAACAGGCGACGGCAAAACTCCAGGAAATAGCCATAGGCTGCGCCCATCAGCATCGACACCACCATATTGGAACTGACGGCGGTGACAATCTGCTGCCAGTCCGCGCCAACAAACAACAGAATGGCGGCGTAAACCGGCGACTGGAATGTCACATAGGCCAGCATATCCGCCAGGCTTCTGACCGTTCGCGCCGGGCTCAGCCGCTGCGCCTGTCGCATCATGACGTCACGATAAATGCCGTACGGAAAAGCGATCACGATATTCACCGGAATGGACACTAAGCGTGAAGAGAGCGATTGCTGGAAGCTCATCCCGGAGATAAAAATTTCAATCATCATCCCCACAATGAAGCAATACACTACCATGGCGACCGTGTCGGCAACGGCGTGACGCAGGCGAGAATGCGGCGAAAACATCTTTATTACTCCTCAGGGAAAGCAGCGTGATAACCCAGCAGAATGGCGGGTGATTAGTATTATGCAAAGGGGTTTGCGTATGATGTCAGGTTATATGACTACATATAAACAGACAATTAGCGGTTTATTTTTATTTAAAGCCGTTTGGTTAACAAAATGCTTTTAACAAATCGTTTTGGCCCTCCGATCGTGATTTTTTGTTGCTAACCTAAATTATTTATTTAAAAACAAGAGTTTAAATTTTTTTATTGTGGTTATTCATCTTTGGGTGAACGCCAGGCGTATCGCTTTACAGAGTGGAATCTGCTGAATGAAACGATTCAGGCGCGCTGTCGTCTTTTAATTTTACAAGTCAGCTTTTTACAGGATTTTGTTCTGTTAAATGGCGTGGGTAATTATTCATTTTTATGACTATTTATGCGGTTTTGCTCGGGCTATTGCTCTGCGCTTCACTCGTGCGCAGACCTATTCACGCTGGTTATTTAATAAGCCCGTTGCAAAAGAGAGTTTAACCAAAGTAACCCCACCGCCCGCGGCGCGGCGCTATGCTGAGCGCCATGTTAAGTACTCAGGATAAAACTATGCTTAGTGTTTACGCTCAGGGACTGGCGGAGCTTGAAGAGGCGCTGATTGCGCTTTGTGGTGAGGGGGAGCCGAAACAGCGCCTGCTGCGCTTCTGGCTGGTGTGGCTAACGGCGACGTCGGCTCAGCAAATTCCCCCGCCTTTACGCCAGATGTTTGTCGATATTAAAACGCACTTCTGCGATGAAGAACGCGGCGCCATCACCCTTCACAGCGAAGCGGCGCTGGCGGAATTACGCAGAAAAATCGTGACGTTTTACCGGGAGTGGGGCGCTTATATGGCGCTGGCATGCCCCCAGGAAAATGCAGGAGAAAAAAGCGAGCTGGCTGAAAAAAACTAACCCCCTCGCCGGAGGGGGCCCACGGCTTAGCAAACGCCAAAGTCGCCTTCTTCGTTGTAAAGCGCAACATCCGCCGCTTTCAGCGTAAATTTCTCGCCGTTTTCGTCATCGGCGCGCACGGCGACAACCTGGTCGCTGTGCACTTCCAGAACTTTAAGCTTCGGGCCGCCGAGACGCGGCTGCACCAGATCGCCTGGCTGGAACATATTCACCTCCTGAATTGTTTAAGTCGTTCAGCAACATTAGCGCAGGCCAGCGCGTGCCGACAAGCGGATTAGTAACGCGCTCGTTATTAGCATGATAAGAAAATGTTGTAGTGGCGAATTTTTCCGTTTGCAACCCGCTAACCTGCAACGTTTACAAAAACGATGCGAGGCGTCCCGCAGTGCTGAATCACGCTGATCAGTAATCAGAATTTGGCTCGGGCCCGGCGCCCGCTTCCGGCAGTACACTTTCGTTACTATAAAGAGTGCGGCGCGCCCCGGCTGCGCAGACAGATAACGTTGTTACAGGAAGCGGCAAACTATGCAAACAGAACAACCAAAATGTCATCCCGTAATGGAAAACCGGACGCCTTCTCTGTTTCAGGGGAATCAACCGTTCTGCGAAACAGAGCAGCAGTGCAGGGTTAACGAGTCGGAAATCTTCGCCCCGCCTTATCAGCCGTTGAGTTTTAAAAGCCTGGCGAAACGGGGTTATGCAGACCGCCGCATGTCAGGCACGCCCGATGAAGACGCGCCTGAAGAGACGGTTTCTTTATTGAACCGTGTGCAGGCGCTTCGCTCGCAGGGGGAGCATTGTAAAAGCTATGCGTTGTTAACAAACGCCGCGGAAGGGAATGACCCTTTCATCCTGACAGAGCTGGCTATCGCCAGCGCTTACTGGGGCGACGTCGATACGCTTAATCATGTGGTTTCGCTTATAAACACCCTGTCGCTGCCTCATCATCAGGAGCGCGAGCAAGCTGTGCGCTTGTCTGCGTTCCTTCTTTCTCAAGGCGACAGCGTAGCGGATTTAAAGCGCATCGCTTTTCTTATGATGAACATTGCAGATAAACACCGCTTGCCCCTTGGCGGTGCCTGCATTGACTGTTTTGAGGAAGGAACCCTGACGCTCTCGGTAACGGTGGAAACCACAGATCCCGACCAGCTTTCTGTGCTTAATAACGAAATGATAAGCGGCTTAATCGCGCATAGTCTGCAAATGAGCCCATGTTTCGGCTACTTTGTGGCGTAGGGGAAACCATGGCAGTTGAACACACCTGTTTTTTCCATCTGGCGCAAGCGGCGCTGGAGAAAAACGGCGAAGCGTGGACGCGAAGCGCCATCAGCCGCGCTTACTATGGGATGTATCACTCCGCAATGCGCGTCACCGGCAATCGGATCCCTGTTAAAACGCTCTCTGGAGAAAGCTTACCCGGAGGCGTTCACCAGCGGCTGTATACCTTCTTATGCAGCGGAGAGGCCGCGCAGGTCAGCGGCTACGATGTGGCAAGCATGCAGGAGATCGGTTTGAAGCTAAAGCAGTATCACGAGCAAAGAATCAAAGCGGATTACCGGCTGTATGAAAAGCTCAACCGGATCACCGCCATTACTGCGCTCAGGGAAGCGGAAAAGGTTGATGATATGGTTAATCAGTTATTAAAGCCGCGCAGGTAAACCATCACCTTCCATTTTTAACCCGCATTCCGGCGGGTTTTCTTTGTGTGCTCAACGTTCAGGGCATTCCTTTCCCCTTGTTTTTACACTATGCCTGGACGTAATACGCTGCGTGGCCGCGCGGCACCAATACGCTGGTAGCGATCCTGTTCGTCGAAATAGCGAGCTGGCCAGATTTCAGCGGCGGGAACGCCGAGCGCGTCGGCGATCGGCTGTTCACCTTTCGGCCACGGGTGCGAGTGAGGGCGTTGGCAAGCGTGGATGAACTCAGACCGTGCGCACGTGAAAGGGCCGCGAGGCGGGTCTTGCGCTTTTTAAGGGCGGAGACGGTATCAGCAGAATTTTTTTAATCCCAAACAGGGATAATCGCATCGTTTTATTCTCTGTATACCCGCGTTAGTAACCGTAAAGTCCTGTATGGCAGGTAGCGATTTGCGCCACAGCAGCTAGACTTAATAAAAATTGATGTTTTTACAAGAACCTGCAAAAAACAATACAGGAGTAACTATGGGATTCTGGAGAGTCATTATTACTATTATTCTGCCGCCGCTGGGCGTGTTGATTGGCAAAGGGTTCGGCTGGGCGTTTATCCTGAACATCATCCTGACGCTGCTGGGCTACATCCCTGGCCTCATTCACGCCTTCTGGGTGCAGACGCGTAATTAAGCCCGCCCAACGCCGCATAACATAAACAGAAAAGCCCGCTTCAGCGGGCTTTTTGTCAGGCAGGGGGCAGACGGCACAGTCTCTTAAGGCGCAATTCGCAACATCATAGCCATTGAAAACGCACGGAGAGCGTCAACAGGAGACCCGCGGCAGCCAGACAGTTAAGGAGAATGACAGTTTTGCTGGAGACGTTCATTTTGCGAACCTGTAACAAATAAAGGTGAATGTAAAAATGCGATAAAAGATAAACGATCAAAAAGTCAGCCAATAACTACCACCAAAGGTAGTTGAAACCGCACAAGATGCAAAAAAATTAGCAGGATAATTAACTGACATCATTAATATTGTAAAAAAGCTAATTTTTACAGCAGGTTATTTCGATTCCTCCCCGCCAGGATGTTTCCCGCTTTTTCTCTCCCGCAGTGATGGCGATCACAGATGTACTATGCTGAAAACGTACCGCTTTACTGTCTTTCCACTGTCTGAAGGACAACGGATTACTTTTGTCACCAGGGAACCCGTCACACGTGAAAAATAAAACCTATCGATCCCCCGCCAGAGAAGACGGCTACGCTGAGCTTGGCGATTACGCCGCGATTGGCGAGGGCCGCTCGGTCGCCTTAATCGCCCCGGATGGCGCCATCGACTGGTGGTGCGTGCCTGACCTGGATTCACCGCCGCTGTTTGACCGTATCCTGGATGCAAACCTGGGCGGTTTTTTTAAGCTGGCGCCGGAAGAGGAGTGGGAGATGTCCCGCAGCTACCGCGACGACAGCAACGTGCTGGAGACGCGCTATACCACTGCCTCCGGCGAAGTGCTGATCACCGAGTCGATTAACAGCACCTTCGCCGGGCGTTTACCGTGGAGCGAGCTGGCGCGTCGGGTTGAAGGAATAAAAGGCGAAGTGCGGCTGCGCCTTGAGATGAAACTCGGCACCCAGGCGGAGAAACTCTCGCCGTGGCTCGACAGGGTGCAAAAGAAGCCTGTTTTTCACGCAGGCGACCTGATGGTGATGCCGCGCTTTTCCGATGAGGTAGTTATCGACCGCAGCGACGATGAAGGCCTTGTCGCTACGCTCACCACGTCGCCCGGATCGCGCGCCGTGGTGGGGCTGGTGGCGACGGAAAAAGAGCCGCTGGCGGTACCGCCCGTCGGGAAAATCGACCAGCGCATCGAGACCAGCCACGCCGCCTGGTGCGACTGGGTCAACAACCTCACCTGGGAAGGGCCGTTTCCAGAACATATTAAGCGCTCTGCGCTGGCGCTGAAGTTTCTCTGGTACGCGCCGACCGGGGCGCTGGCCGCCTCCGCCACCTGTTCGCTGCCGGAAGGCCTCGGTAAGGAAAAAAACTACGACTACCGCTACGCCTGGGTGCGCGACGCCTGCTTAATCATTAAATCGTTCGTTTATCTCGGCGCGCTGGAGGACTGTAAAGCCGCGTTCTCGTGGCTCACCTCCACCATCATCCGCCACGACGCCGAACTGCGCGCCTGCTACACATTGCAGGGCGATTTTGTGCCCGCAGAGCGCTACCCGGAGCTGGAGGGATACCGGGGCTCGAAGCCGGTGCGGGTCGGCAACAACGCCCGCACCCAGCAGCAGCTCAGCATGTATGGCGATCTCCTCGCCACCGCCCGGCTCTTTATTGAGGTCGGCCACGTGCTGGATCTTGCCACATCGCGCCTGCTGGGCCACCTGGCGAACCGCTGCGCGGACTCCTGGCGCCAGCGCGATTCCGGCATCTGGGAACTGCCCGAAGAGCAGCACTACACCCATTCGAAAATGGCCTGCTGGCTGGCGCTTGACCAGGCGGTGGCGCTGGCGGAAGGCGGGCACATCGAGCCGACGTGGAAAGGGCGCTGGGAGCGCGAGCGCGACCGCATCCGCGACTGGGTAGAGGAGCACTGCTGGAGCGAGTCCCGCCAGGCTTACACTTTTTACCCGGGCAGCGAGCGGCTCGACGCGGCCATTACGCTCACGCATTACTATGGCAGCCGGGTCAACCGCAAGCGCATGCTCGCCACGCTGGAGGCGATTTATCAGGAGCTGGGCCACAACAGCCCGATGCTCTACCGCTATTCCGGTGTGGAAGTGGAAGAGAGCACCTTCGTCGCCTGCGCTTTCTGGCGCGTCGAGGCGCTGGCGGAGCTGAAAAAAACCGGGCAGGCGCAGAAAGATATGCAGGAAATCCTGGATACCCTTTGTAACACCGGCAATATCCAGATCTTCAACGAGATGTACGACACCCGCACGCAGAGCTGGCGCGGCAACATGCCGCTTGGGCTGAGCCACCTGGCGTTTATCTGCGCGGCCAATGCGCTTTCAGATAACAACCCCGGCCACCGCGTATAAAAAAAAGAGGCCCGCGGGCCTCTTTTTTTCAGGGTGCGTCAGGTGCCGATGATGCCGCCGTCAGCTTTAGTGATAACCACGGTTGAGGAGCGCGGACGACCCGCCTTATCGCCATCCGGCCAGCTGGAGACCGCCGTCGGGTTCGCCGGGTCGGTGAGATCGTCCCCGCCTTCGCCCGGGTGCTGGATGTTAATAAACAGCGTGCGGTTATCCGGCGTAAAGGCGATGCCGGTGATTTCGCAGCCGCGCGGGCCGGTCAGGAAGCGGCGGTACTCGTTGGTGCCGGGAATGGTCGCTACCATCTGGTTGTTGCCCATCCCTTCGTACGCTTTTTTGTTGATAGTGCTGGAGGAGACGTCGGTCTGGATCCAGAGCACGCCGCGCGGGTCGAAGGAGAGGCCGTCAGGGCTGCCGAACGCCGCGCCTTTCATCGAGCCTTTCGCTTTTTCGTCCTCGCCGTCGGTGCGGCCCGCCATCACCAGAATGTCCCACGTAAAGCGCGGCGCGGCCGGGTCACTGTTCTCTTCCACCCAGTGCATGATGTGGCCGAAGACGTTGTTGGCGCGCGGGTTGGCGGCATCGACCGGCGCTTTGCCCTCTTTGCCGCGGTCGCTGTTGTTGGTCAATGTGCAGTAGACGCTGCCTGCGGCGTGCGGGTCCACGGCTATCCACTCCGGGCGGTCCATCTTCGTGGCGCCCACCACGTCCGCCGCCATGCGGGTTTTGATAAGCAGGTCGCCCTGGTTTACGAAGCCGTTACTGCTGTCGAGGCCGCCCTCGCCGTGCACCAGCGGCAGCCATACGCCGCTGCCGTCGTCGTTAAACTTCGCCACATACAGCGTGCCGGACTCCAGCAGCGACAGGTTTGCTTCGCGGTTCGCCGGGTCATATTTTTTGTCCGACACGAACTTATAAATGTATTCGAACTTCTGGTCGTCGCCCATATAGACCACCACGCGGTTATCCGGCGCGATGGTTACCGCCGCGCCTTCATGCTTGATGCGGCCCAGCGCGGTGTGCTTGCGCGGCGTCGAGTTCGGGTTATACGGGTCTATCTCCACTACCCAGCCGAAGCGGTTCGGCTCGTTCGGCGTTTTGTCGACGCTGAAGCGCTCGTCCACTTCGTTCCAGCGGTATGAGTCGTCGCTGTCGCTGATGCCGTAGCGTTTTTCCAGCGCGTTCATCTCGCCTTTTTTCACAAATATATCGGACCAGTTCTCCTCACAGGTGAGGTAGGTGCCCCACGGCGTGTGGCCGTTGGCGCAGTTCTGCATGGTGCCGAGCACCACTTCGCCTTTGCTGTCGGCGGCGGTTTTCATCAGGTCGTTGTGGCGGGCCGGGCCGCTTAGCTGCATCGGGGTGTTGACGGTAATACGGCGGGCGAACGAGGAGGGGCGCACCACTTCCCACTGCTGGCCGTTTTTCTTCACTTCGATAACCGACACGCCCATGGCGTTCTGGCCTTTGCGCGCTTTGTCGGCGCTCCAGTTCGCTACGCCGTCTTTGAACAGCATGCCGTTGTCGATGTATTCATGGTTCATCGCCAGCAGGCCGTGTTCGGCGCTTTCACCGCCCTGCGGCAGGCTGAACCACGCCATGCCGTCGTGATGCATGCCCGCCTGCGCGGCCTGCTCTTCGGTGGTGTTGCTGCCATCTTTTTTAAACGCAGGCAGGTTGCCTTTAAGGCCCACCGCGTCGCCCCAGCGGTAGAACGGACGCGCGATGTACCCTTCCGGGACGATAACGGTGTCTTCTGAAGAGACCGGAATGCTGGTAAAGCCCAGCGATACTGCTTTCGCGATTTTAGACGGGCTGGCGCCGCTGGCGGCCAGGGCGTTTTCAGACTTCAGCAACAGAGGGAAGGAGACGGCGGCGCCCGCCGCCACGCCGAGCTGTAAAAAGCGGCGGCGGGAAAGAAAGGCGTCGGCAACGTCCGAGAACACCGGGTTGCTGCTGCGGTTGCTGATCTCTTCACTGTGTTCTTTTTTGATTAATGGTCTGCTCATAGTGGCTTCCTGTCATGTGCTGCCAGAGGGGCATTCGAAGAACGCAAGCCAGTGTAGGGATGGATTGTTACACTTTTATAACAAGTGGGGGCTGTGGAGCTAAGGATGAGCTGAAAGCCGTATCGCCTGTTTAAACATTATGAAGCCAGCAAAATAAGGGGTATAAAGACAGACGTGAATATTGACCTTATTTAATGCGATATGATCGTTAAAGGAACAGTGAATTACTTAAGGGAGCAGAGAATGACAGGCAGCAAATTATTCCGTAACGCGTTAATGTTTATATTACCTTTTGCGCTTACCGGTTGCCCTGGTTACGGCGATATTATGGTGCCTTCTGAATCGACCAGCGTGAGTATGAAAGGTGAAAAGGTGTGCTTTTTTGTAGCGAACCCGAAAAATTATCAACCTGTTTTTATCGCTATTAACCCAAGAGAAACGCCGATGAAAGAGCGGGTTTTTTTAGTGATAAGCCCCCGCTAAAAGTCACAGATGGCCAGTTATGTGTGCCTCCCTCTTTTTATAAGTTCGAGAACGGCAGGCAGTATATTGCGGATTATGTCCTGTCGCCGAATGGGCTGGATGGGGGTGACAAGTTTACCAATCGCAGCGTGACGGTAGGTTTTGAAATCGCCAATGGTCGCGCATATTTCATCAAGCTAAATAACAACGAGTATTAACTGCCAGAATCAGGGGGGCCTTATTTTGCCGTTCATGCTTAGAATTGTCTTTTTCAGCGCCACGGATGAAAATTATGTCACTGACTATTAGCCACGTCACGCTTGATGAAATTGTTAGCCTCCATCATCACATCCCGGAATTCACGCTGCCCGTAGATAACGCGGCGCTGCAACAGCGCATTGGTGCTTCTGCTGCCTGCGCGCTGATTGCTTATGTTGGCGAAAAACCAGCAGGTTTTAAGCTCGGCTATGCACTGGATAAAGACACTTTCTATAGCTGGCTCGGCGGCGTGCTGCCGGCGTACCGACGAGACGGGGTCGCGCAGGCATTGCTGGAAGCACAGGAAACGTGGGCGAAAGAGAAAGTTTATAAAAGCATATCGGTAAAGACGCGCAATAGCTTTCCGGCCATGCTGATGATGCTGGTAAAGAATGGGTATCAGGTGGTTGAGCTGGAGAAGAAAGGCGAGGTGGTGGATTACCGGTTGGTGTTGAGGAAGGGATTAAATATCTGACTGCCAACGAGTAGAAGCCAGTGCTAGTATTATATTCTGACTGTCCTGTCAGCAATGTAAGAGTCATGTTAAGATATATACATAAAATTAAATTATTCGAGAGGTGGAAATGGATATTTATATTGGGAATAAGCCTTTTTTAAACTATTTTCTGACAATGGCTATGGCTGAAACCAATAGCCTAATGAATACGGCAATGAGTGTATCAGCTTTTCATCTTGGTGATGCTCTCACGCGCATAAGGTTTCAGGATGAAGTCAAAGACTTTGCGCGGCGACAGATTGCTGCTATTAAAAATAGCGTTAATGATGAAGATTGCCATAGGTATATTAAAAATATTCGTGACGAGAACGACAATTTAAAAATACAGGACCGGATGCTAAGAACCGGAGAGTCTGTAGTTGCTGCATCGGTGAAAATATATCAAGAGAATGGTAAGATAGTTGGTTATATTATTGACGGGATAGGCGTCGTGTTATCCGGGTTGCAAATGGTTGCAGGCGTCGGTGTTTTTGCAAGTTCTCTTCCTGACGGGAACATAATTGGTATCGCTGCCGGTGCAACGTTATTTCTTAATGGTGCTTCATCTGCGGCGGAGAATATTCAAAAATTAGTTGGTGCTGAAAACCCATCCAATATTATAAGGGATGCTTATGAAAATTCAGCGCGATTTCTGGGGTTTGATCGTCGTATAGGGTTACTTGCATATCAACTTGTTGATTTATCTACCTCGTATTATGGCTTATTCAAGCTTACACTTAAGCCCGACGTATGGCGCCTGTATCGTTATACAACACCAGACTTCTATAGAAAAGTGTCAACGATGAATCGCACTGCGCTTGCGATTAAAGGTACCGGTGCCGGTTGGAAAGGGCTGCAAATCGGTAATAATTTGTATGAAATCAAACACAGCAAAAATTAGCTTGTGTTTACTTTAAACCTTTCATGAGTCTGTAAGCTTTCCATGAAAGGTTTAAAGGAATTAAATAATAAATAGCAATTACGCCGAACACAATAACTGGTATATAACTCAGTATCACCGACGCAGGGTAAAAAACAAAAGCAAATAAAAACAAAGCTAATAGCAATAGTATGCAGATGACTCCAGCATAGAATCGCTTGCTCAAATCAACAATAAGTGTAGTAAAAGATTGGTTTTGGTTTTCCTCGCGTGACAGAATCTCTTTCAAGCGTGAAATATTTTTTTCTGTAAAACCGTAGTCGCGAAGATTTTTCTCACTGATTTCTTTTTTCATCTTATCCAATCTCAGGCCTGGCCCTATGTCCTAAAAGAGTTTACCTGCTCAGTGCGACGTTTGAAACACTTTTGTTAGATTCATGTCGTAGCGACTGCGTGAGCGAGGCAGATATCGTACGCATAAGGCTGTACGCCGCTACGTAATATATTATTAGTCATGTCCTGTTAAGGGATGCAGGGCTTCTGTATGAAAGGAAAGAATAAGCATTGGTTAATCAAAAGCCATACTGTTAGCTGTTACCACTCCAGACATTGCGGCAATTATATAAGCAGATAATAAAACTATACTTAGAAGGGCGTTATGCTTGCCTTTTTTATGCTCTGACAGGGGCATGAAGGTGTACTGGACAAAAAGCCCGCCAAGGGCTTTCACTTTGCGGGCTTTAAATAGCTTCATGTGTGGCTCTGTTAAACAACAATCAGACGAAGAAACGTGAAGTAAATTTATAAAGGATTAAAAAATAAGTAATCATCAAATTTCATTGGTATATCTGAACGTATACCAATGGCTTTGTTTAACCTTTATCATCACATCTCGTTCATGTGCATTTATCCATTTCAGCGCAGAGCTTGTCAATTTCATCCTGAATATACTTTCGGCGCTGTTTTAACAGGAAGCGGGTGGGGACGACTCGCTCAATGATTGTTGGTTTTTTATTTACGTACTGAGTTACCAGACGTTTGATTTCCTCTTCTGACCAACCCTCCATCACTGGCGTAGGGTTATACAAGAGGTTGGCCTGTAAGGCTGGAGCGACTTCGTGATCCAGTATGTTGAAAATTTCCTCACGACTTTTACCGGACTCTTTAAGCATCTGCGCTATCCACTTGTAATCGTAGTCCTGTAATTCTCGACCGGTAAAAAGCTCTGACAGTGCGTACCAGACAGGAACGCGGCTGGCCAGTTCTGCCTCAGTAAGGTGCATTAGTTTCTCCCCTGCGGTGATACATACATTGTTCCAAACAGAAGATCTGTCCCTACAGAAGCAAGAATGCCCCCAATTAAAGCCGCAACACCAATACAAACTGGTGCTGTTGCGGCACATACACCTGTGGCTGTAAATAGACCCGTTTTAGTTCCAAGCATTTTTGAGATCCCGGCCAAATAATGGTGCTGCCGGTATTCCTTCGGTGTCATATTGTTCAGTGATTCATACGGACGTTCACTGTTATATTCTGACAACCATTTCCCCGTGATTTCCCGCACTTCGTTCAGCGGGATACTTACACATTGAAGACTAGTCGCGATGTGCCCTCAAGAATGAGGGCCGCCTCGGAGATTGTCAGGCTGATTGCGTCAATTGCCGCTGCAGAACCTGCAGGCTAGTTCCCGCGCCAGCCCATGCAGCAGCCGAACCGACCACATACAGGTTTTGCTTGGCGCGTGAGACGGCTACATTGATAATGTTTGGCGGGCTCGCTGCCCACTGACGCGCCCTTTGCTGGCTAGCTTTCGGCGCACCCAGCAACAGGATGACCGTGTCCGCCTCTCGGCCCTGGAACGTGTGGATCGTGCCTACACGATCACGGCACCACTCATCCAAATTTACGCCGAACGCCCGCAGCAGATCAGTTTCACTGTCGAGACGCCGACGCATGTTCTGCTCTACGATCTTGAATGGTGTGATGATAAATACGTCCGGATTTGTAATACCCGATGCCGCCAGCTCTTTGAGCATTCGTACAACCGCTTCGCCCTCGTCGGGGCACCACTTCGTCTCAGCATCGCCATTGATATCCACCCAGTGAGATCTCCCCAACGCCGAGCCGATAGAGCCAGGTCTTTTAGGCCCGACTGCATGGACCATCTGTCCGGCATAGGCGATGGAGTTAGAGACATCGAACATAGGGTTCTGGCAGCGCCTGTGAACGAGGAGTGGCAGCCCGACCTCTCGATTACCTATGTCCGTGAAGAAAGTGGATTTGAAGCGCGATGCCTGATCTGCAAGGGTCTGCGTAGATGCAGCGGGGGCAGACCATTCGATTTGGTCAATATTGAAGAACTTGCAGATTTCGGCATTCAGTTTCTCGGGAAGCGAAACTACAGGTGGGATCTGCAACGGGTCGCCCACTACAATGGAGCGCTTTGACCGCATGATTGCTCCAACTGCCGCCTGAGGAACAGCCTGGCCCGCTTCATCGACCAGAAGCCAGCCAATACTCTCCGGTGGCAGATCCCCGAACATCGTCCGTACTGAGGCAAACGTCGTGGACACAGTTGGCACCACCATGAAAAGGCTCGACCAAAGATCGGGGAGAAGTCCACAGTGAGCGGGAGATCGGAAGGCGCCAGCCACCATGCCCGACATTAATAGCCCAAGATTGTGTTGCAAGCGGCTGGCCGAAGCATCGATGAACGCTTTATGCACCGCCAAAGCGGCGGCGAACAAATCCTCACGCAGGCGATGAACCTCATCGGGAAGCCATGGCGCCGTAAGGTGGATAGCCGCGTGCTCGCGCTCGAAGAAAATTTCGTCAACGACTCTGTCGCCCATGCGGTTTCGTGCCTGAGCCGCGGTCGCCTTCAATTTCGAGACAGCCTGACATTTGCTGGAAATTTCCTGGTCGAGTTGCTGTAACTGGGACTCAGTCTTGCTCCACTCAGCCCTTGCAAGCTCCAGGGCACCGTCCGTCCCCTGCGCCCGTAAGACTGATTGCTGCAAAGTCGCCGAGAGCTTCTGCAGTGTCGATCTCCACGACTTCCAGGCCGCAGTCGCGAACAAACGGGAGAAGAAACCTGGACGGCAAGCAAGATGGCTGTCGAGCATGATCTTGTCCTGCTCGATCTGCGATTTTGCCTTCTCATGCTCCCGTTGGCAGGATTCAGCAATCTGGTGTGCCTCTTCGATGGCTTCATTCAGGCTCGGACGACGTTGTTTCAACATTTGAAGTTCGTTGGTTGCCTCCTTAAGCGCCCGGATATCACGGCGCATCACTTCGATGCTTGCGATTTCGGTGTCTATGGTCTCCTTGAGTTTAAGGAATGCGGTTCGCGCTTTCCGCCAGGCCGCAGCAGCGTCCGCTTCGTTAGTGCTGGGCCGCTCATTGACGACCACGCTGGGCATCACGCGATCAATGATTGCGCCAGTTCGTTCGTCTTTGATCTCGCGCATGACATTCAGGCCGCGAGCTGCTTTCAGGTAGGTAAGGAAACCGCCGTCCTCATTCCACCAGAAACTCTGCTGGAACGCGCCGCGGTTACTGCTCTTGCCGAGCGCGGCGGCGATCAGTCCCCAGGTTTCGATAGGATCGGAGGGAGTGTCGCCCTCGGCTTCGAAATAGCCGGCGCGTTTGGGGTTCGCAATCAGGTCGCTGATGGACCGGAAGTAGGCAATCTGTTCATGGCGACCATTGGCTTCCTTGAGGGGCAGCTCTTTGCTGACGTTTTCGACCGCTTTGTTATTGGAGGAGGCTACGACGATCTCATGGCCCTTCAAGGATGCATGTAACTTGTAGAAGTGCAGGAAGGCATTGGAACCGAATGCCAGCTTCTCGCCTGTTGTAGAAAAGGCATCCTGCGGTTTGTTGAAGCCGGACATCGCCGTGGCCCGATCGAGAACGCACCCAACGACGATGTCCCGTAAAAGAGTGGTCTTTCCGGTACCCGGTGGCCCATTGACGCCGATGATACCTGGTGCATCAATCAGCTCAGCACGCGCCGCATTCACGGCAGCCTGTTGAAGCAGCACCAATGGATGACCACCTTTCGAAGGCCAACGAGCCTGCGGCATGAGCGACGGTGCGACGAACGGCTCCACTGAGGAAATGGGCGATAGCACGTCGATTTTTTGGTCAGGCCTGCCAATTCCCATGTAGCGCCGCAAACCGGTTCCAGCTTCGCCCGTCTCGAGCAATTTGGCTGCTTCACCGAGATCTTCAAGATAGAAGGAATTCAGTAACGAAGGCTCAGGCGGCGCCTTGGCCTTAAAATGATGAAATACCTTAATCGCGAATGTGGGTGGCTCAACCAAATGCTCGGGTACACCGAACTGCGACACAAGCCATTTATAAGCGTTAAGAACGACATCCAAATCGATCGGTATGGGTTCTCCATCCTTGTTGTGGCGGCGAACCATTCGATCCAGATGCTCGATAATGCGCGGCTCAACATTCGGCCAATTCCCTAAGCTCCCGAGCTTCATATCGAGAGCTGGCTTGAGCGCCCAGGCAAAACTGGAAACGGCGACGCCTTTGTCCTCAAGCACATAACCTTCCTTGTCGATCAAGATCGAGCCGATGGCCGCTTTCTTACCGTCCGGGCGTGAACGCTCCTCGTCCTCGCCAAAGACCTTAACCAGTTCGTCTGTCGCCTTGTCGAGAGCGATGGCGCCGAGGACGACCTCGAAATAAAGCCTATGGTTGGGTTTGCTGCGGGCATTTGGTCCCCATGGAACGCCTCGCTCCAATAGAGCAACCCTGGAGCGGTCGCCGGTTGCCATATCTTCCGGGCGTTTATAGCTTTGAGGCGACAGTGCTTCGATGACTGTCCATGCTGCCAGTATCGCGCGCGCATCATTTGCCTTAACTGACGGAGAGAAAGATGGAAGCGGACCGAGATCGATCTGGTCCTTGCCGAATTGCTGTTGCATTAAAGGATCTGGAGTAGCCTTCGTTCGCAGTTGCACTACCGTTGCAGGCGCATCGCTGGGCACTACTTGGGGAGATTGTGTGGGCGCCGAACCAAGATGACTTGCTGATGGACTAGAGCCTGGCATGGAGGCCACTCTGCGACTGCTAAGTGCTGTTAGGGTTTGTTCGATTTTAGTCGTTAGCGTCCGCGACTTGGAAGTGTTGCGAAAGGCCAGCTCGTTTAACAGACATTCAAGTTCACTAGCGTTGTTGCGCGACCGCTCGAAAATTGCTTCCAGATCGAAAATTGATTTTTGCGCATACTGCCTTTTCATCATTTATCTCTGCTGCCCCGTATCCTCTCAGTGGAGAGATTTTATGCTAATTAGCTTGCCTTCTATAACTGTTAACTTCCGCTCTTGGCACTTATCGGGCTGAAATATAAAGTCTCATTCGGCGCAGTACTAAAGTGGGAATTCGTCACCCCGCTAACCGCATTCCTTTCATACCTCCTTCAATCACATTTCCTTGATCACCTGCCATAACGAAGTCAGCCCACCACTGCATCATCGGATGACGCTATTCAAGGTAATCACTGCGGTTATAGGCACGTCGCATTTCATTCTTTTCCACATGAGCAAGTGCGGCCTCAATAACATCAGGCGGAAAGCCTTGTTCATTAAGGGCCGTACTGGCAATAGATCGCAGTCCATGTGAAACGAGCACCCCACCAAAACCTGCGCGTTTTAGCGATGCGTTAACGGTCTGGTTGTTCATCGGCTGGTTTGGCTTGATGCGGCTGGGAAAGATAAACTCTCGGTTTCCACTCAACGGCTTCATCATCTCCAATATCGCAATTGCTTAATCTGACAATGGAACAGTGTGGTCGCGGTTCATTTTCATGCGTGCTGCAGGGATCTTCCACTCTCGCGCTTCCATGTCTACCTCTTCCCAGCGAGCCTCAGCCGCTTCAGCAGGGCGGGTAATAGTAAGAAGCTGCCACATGAACAGGCATCGTGTTGACTGACTGATGCTCGCTGTTCGCATCATCTGCATTAGTTGAGGCAGTTGATTAGGGCGGATGCTCGGCATGTTCTTTTTCTGAGGCTTCTCGAAGGCTTTACCGATATTAACGCTGGGAACAGCATCAATCAGCCCTGTGTTTTGGGCATAGATCATGACCTCATTAATGCGCTGGCAAAGGCGACGAACGGTTTCCAGCGCTCCTCTGGTCTGAACCGGTTGGACGGTCTGAACCAGTGTATGAGCTTTAATATCTGTAACGCTGACGTCGCCAATTGCAGGAAAGACATCTCTCTCAAGAGAGCGCCAGATATCTTGGCGTAGTCTTCTGTCACACTGGCTTTCTGCAAATTCCACCAAGGTTCAGCAACGAGCTGGAAAGTGTTGGTTTTGGCTTCCAACGAACTGCGAAGTTGTTCTTGCTGATGTTCCTGTGGATCGATTTGTTTCGCCAGGAGAGAGCGTGACTCTGCCCGGTAGTTTCTGGCATCGGCAAGCGTAACTGACGGGTAGGGGCCTATGCTCTTCTTCACTCGTTTCTTGGTGACAGGGCGAATGTAGCGAAACTGCCAGATTTTGCTCCCGCTGGATTTGATCAATAGCTCAAGGTCATCGCCATCATAGAGAACGTAGTCCGCTTCTTTGGGTTTGGCGGATTCGATTTCCTTCACGGATAGAGGTTTAGTTTGTTTTGCCATTGCCGAGGTTCCATAGTTTTAGGCACCTCATAAAGCATTATTGTTTTTGAGGTGCCTAAAAGGTTCGGATTTAATTAGTTCCTTCAGACTTCGCGGGACAAATTGAAGGCACAAAAAAGCCCGCAGGGCTTGCGCCGTGCGGGCTCTTAGGACTTCATCGGATGACTCTGGTAATCACCGATGGAGAATTTTGGTGGAGCTGGCGGGAGTTGAACCCGTGTCCGTTTTAATTTAATTGACTGAAATTTAATGTAAAAATCATCGGCAAATTTTCTGCGGCTCCTTCGCGGCTCCTTTGGCTTCCCACTGCTGTCCGATAAGAACTTAGCTAGCAGGTAGGCTTGTAGATTCGGGCGTCGAAACTACAGATGGTTCCATATCAATTAGTGGCCTACCAGCAATCATACGTTCAATAATTTCATTAGAAGGATAGGGTACACCCAGCTCGGTTGTGTTGGGGTTGGCTCTATGTGTCTCTACAAAAGACGAACCGTTCCATTTTTTAGACAGCTCAATAATGCCTTCAAAAGCAAGACGATCTTGTTTTTGAGATTCAATAATCATATGAAAACCTCTCCTCTCGATCCCTTTGAGAAAACTAGAGAAGCATTCTTTCAACAATTTATCATCTAGATCTCTAAACTTAATTCCCTGAGCCAAAAACTCAAAATAATTAAGGATGTATAGCAAGCCGTTTATCGCATCACGATATTCGTCCGGCACAAGCATATTTTTATATTCTTCTTTATCAGGATTACAACGCCACTCAGACAGTTCTTGTGGCACATAGCGCATACCACGATAAAATTTAGTACTATTACGGAGCTGTTTTTGATACTCAGGACTAGTACGGGTATTAATGACCATATTAAGGGTATGTGAACGGCGAGAGTTTGCAGCAGAAGTAATACATTGTATCCACCACCCCATACCAACGAGCATTCCAGTTACCATAATTGATAGCGACGTTTGGTAAGCAGGATAGTACCTGAGAATCGCATAGCCAGCTAAGATGATGCCGTAGCAAACGCTGCTGAAAATGGGGAGAAACTCTACAGTATCTGGATATCTTTTACTGATGAAGCAAAAGATTGAAGAAACCAAGCTTCCAGCTCCGGAAGCAACAATCAGAAAATCAATAATGTCCATACTGAAAGGGATTGTGCCGGGAAAAACAAAGGTATAAAGCCCTCTCACTAACAACATAATTACAAACAGGGTGCAAGTAATTATAACCATTCTAGACGCCACGTTTTCTTTCTCCCAAAGCAAAAGACCCCCTTGATGGAGGTCTTTTTGCACAACGATTATAGACGGATGGTTAGCCTTCGCCGAAACCTACGCTAAGGATGTGAGCCATGTATGATTCCTCCAGTTTACTATCCACTTGAAAATAAATGAATTTCGATAAGTCCATTGCTTTATGGAGCCAAGCATAACAGGTTATGACACATTTTTTCAAGCATAAGTTGAGTACCTTAAAGGTGAAAACCAATAAAAATAACCTTTAAAAACAGATGCATATGTAATGTCAATATATTTATTTTGCACTTAACTATTGCTATCCACAATTCCCTTTTAATATCAGTCGCTTATGCGTAAAAAAGTTGCGCTTGATATCCTTTTGTACCTTAAAGAGTAGCAGCTATTTTGCAACTTAGGAGGGCATCCTTGCTCTACTATTCATGGGGATAGCTGCTTTACCATCGTATTCCTTCAAGTAAGCGCCGTAGTGCCTAAAAAGCATCTCTGGCCCCTTATGACCCATCTGTCCGGCTAGCCAGAAAAGGTTAGCGCCCTGGCTGATGTGGCGAGTCGCAAAAGTATGTCGAGTCTGATAAGGGTTGCGGTAACGAATACCCGCTTTTCTTAATGTTGGCACCCAAGCTTTTTTGCGTATCGCGTCAGCACTGGCCCACGGCTGATTTGTTTTCGGGTCCTCAAATATCGTCGCGTCTTTCATGAAGGTGAATGTTTTCTGAGAAGCCAGCACTGCCATTGCTTGCTCGTTGAGCTCCACCTTACGAGTTCCGGCCTTGGTCTTAGTGCCTTTTATTACGCCGACTACGCTCGCGTTCTGAACGTGAGCAGTCTTTCCAATAAAGTCGATATCGCACCAGCGCAGCGCGCAAAGCTCCGAGCTACGCAAGCCTGTCTGTATGGCGAACATGAACAGGTTTTCCCACTGCTTATTACCTGCTGAAGATAAAAGGGCGCTAACCTCAGCTGGTGACAGCGGATCGACAATATAATCACTGTCAGCGCTCGATTTATCCCTCTGGTATCGTGAAGCGGTAACCAGCGACACCGGGTTTATTTGCAGCACGCCATCAGTTACTGCTTCATCAAGAGCAGAGCGCAGGAAAGAAAGCTGATTACGAATCGTCTTCAAGGTTGTGGTTCGGCTCTGTATCCAGGCTTTCACCGCTGCTGGCGTAAGTTCGCTGGCCGGAAATGAATGAAGCGAAGCCAGCGCGCTACGGCACTTTTTATAACCTCCAATTGTTGAAGGCGATAATTTTCGTGTTTCGCAAATGACAATATACTCGTCCAGGTACATCTTAACGGTTTTACCAGCAGCAGCATTGCCGAATATTTTCAGTCGAGCTGAGCGCGGGAAGTAATCTCCATATACAAATGTCCCACGCTCAATTTTATTATGAATTTCGCCGAGGGTTCGCTCGGCGTATTTCAGGTTTTTACTATTCACTTCCAGATTAGAGAGTGGCTCTCGGCATTTAACCCCCTTATAGGTGAAAGTAAGATTTATCGTCTCTCCCTGGCCGTGCTTCCTTACGGTCACGCCGCGCGGGAGTTTTGGCAGCTCTGTCTTGCCCATTTAGCAACCTCATTAAGATCAATCCATCTTTCCTTAACGCCTTCCACCTTCAGAACTTGAACGCCTTCACGCCAAACGCCACGTTGCACACGTTTGCTGATGGCATCCGGTGTCTCGCCAGTTTCTTTGCAATAAGTCGAGATCGGAACACAATCGAGGTTCAGCATAATTCCTCCACTAAGACCGGCTGCACCCGGCTATTCCTGGTTAAACACACACGAAGAGCACCCTCCACGGGCACCTTCAACACATACCTCACATCTTGCTGCTGGTTGCCACTGGCTGGTGGTCTTATCAGCCGCGACGCCGCGTTCAATTGCCAGCTGCCGCCGCAGGTCCGCCAGTTCGTTTGCCTGCTCCATCACCCTGGCGTGTAGATCGCCAGCTTCAGCGCGCCACCATGCGATATCTGCTTTAAGTCGGCGTTGCCGCCGCTTTTTCAGCTTGCTTGGCATCATCCCTCCTTACCCGGCGCTGCGTCACGGCGCACCACGAATGAATGTCCTTCGTCACACTCATACCACCCGTTTTCCTGCAAAAAGGCATCGTGGCCGCACATGTCGCACGCCAGTATTCCCCGCACCGGCTGAACTACTGTTCCTGCGGATCTTTTTACGAAAATAATCCAATGAGTCTTGTCCGCTTTGCCGGTACGCTGCCAGATAACAGGCTTCACATCTGTCAGTGCGATAACCTGGCTAACCGGGATCTGCGTTTCGTTCCATTTGAAAATCAGCACGCCGTGTGGTCTTAGTACGCGGAAGGCCTCTCTGAACCCAGCGCGTAGGTCGTCGCGCCAGGTGTCCCGGTTCAGCTTTCCATACTTCTTCCCTTGCCAGCCGTTAGGGCCAACTCGATTAAGATGTGGAGGATCAAAAACGACAACAGGGAAGGTGGCATCTGTGAACGGTAGTGCGCGGAAGTCGCCGATTACGTCCGGATTAATAACGAGGTGGCGACCATCGCATAGCGTATGTTCTTCGGTCCGAATGTCGATGAACACAGCGCGCTCGTCCTGCTTGTCGAACCAGAACATGCGGCTTCCGCAGCACATATCGAGAATGGGGGTGATATCTGTCATGCTGCACCGCCTTTGCGCAGCTCTGCGGCGAACCCATTCGCAGCCCTGGCCGAATAACTCAACGCTGCGTCATTTTTACTGGGTGTGCCGATTAATGCGCGTTGAGTCTCGGCGAACTTCTCCACACCTTTTGCCTGCAGCTCGCGCTGCGATGCCTCAGTGGTGGGACAATGAGCCCTGATAGCGTCTTCCGTTTGCTTACGTGTTAAGAAACCGCTTTTACCGTCATAGCAGACCATCTGGCTATCGAACCATGGCTGAAGGCCTGCGACAGTGATGCTGTCCGGCAGCTCGGCAACAGCTTCGTCAGTAGTGCCTTCAAGCCAGTCGCGCGCGGATTTGATATCTCCCTGAGCAACGCATACCAATGCCGCCTGCGCGCCGAGCATGGTTTTATGAAACATCCATGAGGTGCTGAGCTCTCTTGCTGCCATGTTCATCAGGAAGGTGTTTTCGGCTACCAGTGCGTCGCTGCGCTTTGTTTTCTCACGCAGCACTGCGGCTAAGACTTCGAGCTGTCCGGCCATGCGCTGGACAAGGGATGCTGCATCCAGTTGGCAGTGCTGCTGAGTACCCAGCAGCACCGCCAACTGGTGGCCTGATTTAGCCAGTTCCTTAGTAATTTCGTAATTCACTGCATGTTCCTCCACTTAATATTTCGCGCTGCACCGCGCTGGATTTTGGTTGCAACAACCCAACCCATGCGAGATAGGTTAAATCGCTTCAACGGGATTTATTCAGGCCTCCCGGAGGAGGGGGGGCGGCCACCTGCACAGGCCGCCCGGTAGTTTCTCCACACAACATGTGAGAGCACCTGCACGCGCTTACCTACTATCACTGTGCCCGGCACGGATTAGGTTATGAGCCGTCCCGCCGGTGGTGCGCTCACATGTTGCGTAAAAAATTGGCGGTAGCAGGAAAATCAGGGAAACCTGTACCGCCGAAAGACACCAAACGTCATTCCTCAGGGTTCTGACACCAGGTCGTAGGGAGCCAGAATGCTGAGCCCTGAAAAAGCTGGCAGCTGTATTTGCACGTAACAGGGCGAACTACCAAAACAGGATTTACTACCTACAGTTTTTGCTAGCTTAAATAATTGTTAGTTCCGCTGTATGATCCAGTAGTTGCTTTAACTATAAGGATTTAGTTTCTCCTTCTGCATATAAAGGTTTTCACATGGCTATTAAGAATCGCACCTCTGTCTTTCCGGTTACCGATTGGAAGGCTGGACCTTTACCCGGTTACCAGGCGCTTGCTCTCAAACTCACTTACCTGACTTACTCCGCAGACGGCACTAACACTGAACACCGGTCTCAATTTTTCGCGTTTCCTCCAGAAATGGTTGAAACGTTGATTTCAGAGCTGCAAAGGCATCTTCGGAATTTGCAGAAATCCGATCAAAGTGACTCTCAACAAGAGAAGCACTGAAAACGTCTGGCCTGATCCGATTCTTTAGTAAGGCGCTGAGTTGTAATGGCGCTTTTATGTCTCCCGCCAACATTCCTTAAATTTGTCTCAGCGAATCATCCGGTCATTCATGCGCCACCGGCGGCTACTTCGTGGGCGTCCTGCCTGTTCGCTTTCGATAAATTGAAAATATACTCTAATTGCGAGTAACGCAAGTATTAATTGCGCAATTCGCAATTTCCAAATCCAAAAAAAGGCCGCACTAGCGACCTGTTTTTTTATTGCGTGTTAACCATGCCGTTTGAAGGCTTGCGATTGGCTAATCAAAACCTTGCCATAGATGTAAAAACGATGCTCATTGCTCTTATCTATGCTCCATTCCCGATACTTAGGATTGTCGGAAATTACAAGAAGCTGGTCAGGTATCATTTGGAGTCTTTTGGCGTAAATCTTTCCATCAAACCCGAAAGTGTAGATGCCATCACCGTCAAACTCGTTAACCGAGACATCAACGAAAACCAAGTCGCCAGGCTCAATGGTGGGGGACATGCTATCGCCACGAACATTAATTACTTTAACGTTTCCAGCGGATCTGCCGCCAAACATCGCTAAAGCTTTTTCATGGCTATATTCAATGGCCTGTATGACATCAATCACATCACTTCCTTGTATATAACCAATCCCAGCGCTTGCACTGGCATCAAGAACTTCGACTCTAAACACATCGGTACCCTCTCCGACTGCGGAATCTGTTTTACTGTTTTTACATACAGTAGTCGCATTATCGGTCGAGGTAAAGAGGTCTGCGACATTAACGCCTAAAGCTTGCGCTAAACGGTTAAGTGTCTGTTCTGTAAATTGCTTTTGTTTACCGGTCTCAAGACGAGAGATATTTGCTGCATCCACCTCTACGGCGTCAGCTAATTCAGCAATTTTCATATTCTTCGCCAAGCGAAGCTGTCTTACTCGATTTCCTATGTTCATGCGCACATTACATGTCCTTTTTGCGTGTCATGCAAAGCAACTTGCGCAAGTTGATAACATGCAATAACATGCGTAATACGCAAATACAGGAGGCGTTATGCAATCACCATTAAGAAAGTTGCGTAATTCGCACGGCTATACGTTATCGCATGTAGCTGGCGGTGTTCAGGTTGACCCAGCCACCCTCAGTCGCATCGAACGTTGTGAACAAGTTCCTTCCGTTGAGTTAGCTGAAAGGCTGGTGAAGTTCTACGAAGGGGAAATCGACGAGTTACAGATTCTTTATCCCAGTCGTTACCAGTCAGCCGAACCTGAAGCAGCTAAACCAGGCAACGCCAATTTAGCGGCAAATTAATTAACCAGTAACTACCAAAGGAAAAACAAGATGGTAGACAGCATCAAAGCAGCAATCAGCGCCATGTGTAAAGCGCACCCGGCAGGCCGTCTTGGTATGGCTGCCGATCTTGGCATGTCCATCGACACCTTTCACAACCACATGTACCAGAAGTGCGGCAGTCGCTTCTTTACCCTGGCAGAACTAGAGCGCATGGAAGACCTGTCCGGCGTTTCGATGCTGGCGGAATACGCCGCGGCGCGTGTCGGCAAACTGCTGGTGGATGTACCGAAGCCGGAATCAATCGACAACGTGGACCTGTTTTCACTCGATATGCAGGCGAACGCGGCGAAAGGCCAGCTGGCGCAGGCGCAGATTGAAGCAGCAGGGGATGGGGTGATTGACCGTCACGAACGGAAAAAGCTTTCCGACCTGTTTCGCAAAACCATTCGACACCAGTTTCACGGCTTCATGGGATTTATGGCGCTGTATGGGGTTTCAGACCAGGCAGTAGAAGTGTTTATGAGCACCAGAAAAGGTGACGCCCCGAGTGTGCAGCTCGAGGCGTCGGGCGCGTCTTTTCAATAGTGGAGAAACTACGCATGAACAGTTTAACAACACAGTACCGCAGGTCGCAACTTATTGCGCTGCCGGTACCGGGTGGAGCCGGTCCGGCGCAGTACCGGTATGCAGTGAGAATACCTGGCGGGCGTGAATGTGTCAGCTACCAGTTCGCTGAATGGGTGGTAGGCGATTTCAACAGCCAGGCGGAGGCGTTTCTGTGCAAGAACTCGACAGACGATACCGCGACTGGCGCGGCGTTGAAGTCCACGTCGTTGGTTACGACCGTGAAAAACGAAAGGTTATCTTCCGGCGCGCCGGCTATCCGCACGACTGCATGCAGCCTGTTGAGCGGTTCCGTGAGAAGTTCAGAAGGGTTGATGCATGAGCACTAAGTTAACCGGCTACGTGTGGGATGGCTGCGCAGCGTCGGGCATGAAATTATCCAGCGTCGCTATCATGGCGCGCCTGGCTGACTTCAGCAGCGATGAAGGCGTTTGCTGGCCTTCTATCGAAACTATTGCGCGTCAACTTGGCGCAGGCCCGAGCACTATCAGAACGGCGATCGCGAAGCTGGAGAAAGAGGGCTGGCTTACCCGTACGCAGCGCCGCAACGGCAACCGCAACGCGTCGAACGTGTACCGTCTGAACGTGGCCAGGCTGCAGGCTGCTGCGCTTTCTCATCTGTCAAAATCTGACGCATCAGAATCTGACCCGTCAAAATTTGAGGCATCAAAATCCGGTCTTGCTGGCGGTTTTGACCCGTCAGAATCTGGCGGGGATCCGTCAGTAAATTCAAAACCAGATCCATCAGATAAAAAACCTTCTTGTCCGGGCGCTTCGCTACCGGACCCTGAACAGGAAATTACCGATCAGGCTATCGAGGTTCTGAAACATCTGAACCTGGTAACGGGTGCCCGCTACCAGAACTCTAAATCCTCTCTCGAAAACATCCGCGCCCG
Organism: Franconibacter sp. IITDAS19; assembly: GCF_023079515.1. Taxonomy (NCBI): domain Bacteria; kingdom Pseudomonadati; phylum Pseudomonadota; class Gammaproteobacteria; order Enterobacterales; family Enterobacteriaceae; genus Franconibacter; species Franconibacter sp. IITDAS19. The sequence continues at coordinate 558,756 of NZ_JALJCP010000003.1, forward strand.
GCTGCGCGAAGGCCACACAGTGGCAGACCTCCAGTTGGTTGTCGACTACAAGCAGGAGCAATGGCGCGACACGGAATGGTACGACTACATGCGCCCGCAAACGCTTTTCATCCCGAGCAAGTTCGAAGGCTATCTGCTCAATGCTACGCGCTGGAATGACCGTAAACGCCCGCCACGTGAGCAGTGGGGCCATAGCCGTGAAAGAGACGTAAACGCAGTTAGCCAGGTAGACACAACAATTCCAGCGGGGTTCAGAGGATGAAATTACAGGATCAGGTTCTTTCAACAATCATCTCGCAGCCGGGCATCGCGTTCGCTGACCTGATGAAGGTTTTTGAAGGCGAAGCGAAGACAAACCTCACCACTTCAGTGAGTCGCCTGCACCTTTCCGGAAAGGTTACTCGCCGCTTCGAAGACGGCCGTTATGTGTATACCACAGCCGCTGAAGATGCACCGGGTGCGCTGTGCGCCTCCGACAAAATCCAGATGCTGGAAGCCGAGCTGAAGCGACTGCTGAGCCAGGGTTATTACCGCCGCGCTGGCGATAAGTGCCTTGACCTGATGGCAGCGTCAAAGACAGACCAGCAGCGGGAGCATTACGCAACCCGCCGCCGTCAGTGTCTCGCACTGGTGAGCAGCCATAAAGAGCGCTCCTGGTATCTGGCCGGAAACTACGTAGGAGATGAGAAGTGATGGCACATAACCTCTATTGCCAGGCGCTTGCCGAACTGCGCAGCCGCGGGGCACACGAGCTTAAGGAAGTCGGCGACCAGTGGCGCACGCCTGACAACATCTTCTGGGGCATCAACGCCATGTTCGGCCCGCTGGTGCTGGACCTTTTTTCAGATGGCGAGAATTCAAAATGCGAGGCGTATTACACCGCTGAAGATAACGCGCTGACGCAGGACTGGTCCGCGCGCCTCGCTGAACTCAACGGCGCCGCATATGGCAACCCGCCATACAGCCGCGCTTCGCAGCACGAAGGCGAATACATCACTGGTATGCGCTACATCATGCAGCACGCCTGCGCGATGCGGGAAAAGGGCGGTCGTTACGTATTCCTGATCAAGGCAGCCACCAGCGAGGTGTGGTGGCCGGAGGATGCGGATCACGTTGCCTTTATCCGTGGACGTATCGGTTTCGACCTGCCGAAGTGGTTTATCCCGAAAAATGAAAAGCAGGTACCGACCGGTGCGTTCTTCGCTGGTGCGGTGGTGGTATTCGATAAGACCTGGCGCGGTCCGGCGATGAGCTACATCAGCAGGAACGAGCTGGAAGCACGCGGCGACGCGTTTCTTGCTCAGATTCGACGTGAGGCAGAGCGCATGCTGGCGAGCACGGCGCCACGTGTGGTTGAAAACGTTACGCCGGCAGTTGAAGAAGATCCGCAGCCTGAGGAAAAGGCAGAGCAGGTTGAACCGCCCTCTGAACCTGAATTTCCTCTCAGCTCTGCGGGCATTCTGGCGCAAAGCGGCGTTGAGGTTTGGGCCTGCGCTCAGGCGGCCTTTGGTGCGAAAGAGCAATATGCCTTCCATGAATCCCGCTTCGCGCACAGCTGGGCCGCTGATTCGGTAGAGCAACCATCACTGGTTACGGTGACAACGGATGTGATTAACCGTGCGCTGGGGCTTATCAGAAAGCACAACAACAAAGTGAAGCTCGAGGCCTTTATGGCGCTGAATGATTTCGCCTTTGAAGATGATGCCGCCCGGCACGATACGCAGGAGCGCCTGGCGATTGTCGCTGATGAGGCAGAGCAGGAGTACAGCCTTGCGATTGAAGATTTCCTGCGGGTGGCCGGTTCGATTGAACCCAAAAGCTGGAACAACATCCGGGTGCTGCGCGCCTGCGTTCGGGCCGCAGTAGAGACACGGGAGCAGGTGGCATGACAAATACCCAACGCTTAACGGCTCGCCAGCAGGAGGTGCTGGCGCTGCTCAAAGGGTTTATTAGAGAGCACGGCTACCCGCCGACACAGAAAGAAGTGGCTTCCCTTATGGGGGCCACCTCGCCGAACGCGGCAGGTAACATGCTGCGCTCACTCCAGCAGCGCGGCGCCATCACATTGGTTAAAGGTGTGTCGCGTGGCATCACCATCAACAGCCAGGCAGAAAAACGCCTGGTTAAAGTGAACCTCAACACGATAGCCCGGTTGAAGCTTAACGATGCCGCGATAGCCGAGTTTAATCATCAGTACGAACAGCTGCGCGCTCAGCATCCCTTTACAGCCCGGCACATCAAAACACCGGAGCCGGACAGCGACGGCTTCTATTCAATGGAGCTTTGGTCCGTCATGAACCTGTTTGGGCATCTTTGCTTTAACGGTGCCGACATCCCTTTCGAGTTGAACCTTGAGCTGGAGGGAGAATGAAACTGACTCTGCCTTTTCCGCCCAGCGTTAACAGCTACTGGCGCGCCCCGAGCAAGGGGCCGTTACAGGGCCGACACCTTGTCAGCGCCGACGGGCGCAAATATCAGAGCAAAGCTGCGGCTGCTGTTATTGAGCAGTTGCGGCGCATTCCCAAACCGACCACCAGCCTGGTGGCGGTGGAAGTGGTGCTTTACCCACCTGACCGTAAACGCCGTGATCTGGATAACTACCTTAAAGCGCTTTTCGACGCGCTGACGCTCGCCCACGTATGGGAGGACGACAGCCAGGTGAAAAAGATGTTGGTGGAGTGGGGACCGGTGACCAGCAAAGGGAAGGTGGAAATCACTATCAGTAACTTTGTGGCGGGTGCAGCCGCCTGATAATGGAGAAACGTATGAACCAGACAAACCTAATTCCTGTTTGCCCGACTCATCACGCGGCGTTAGCCAGCCCGGAACTTTCTATGTCCAGCCGTGAGATAGCCTCGCTTGTCAGTTCGCGTCATACCGACGTGTGTACGACTATCGAGCGGTTAATGAAGAAAGGCGTCATCGAGGGGTATACGGCATTGCCGTACACCCATCCGCAGAACGGCCAGGAGTATCACCACTACCAGGTGAATAAGCGTGACAGCTACGTGATTGTTGCGCAGCTTTGCCCGGAGTTTACCGCGCGCCTCGTGGACCGCTGGCAGGAACTTGAGAGCGTCCAGCAGACGATCGTTCCTCAGTCGCTGCCGGAGGCGCTGCGCCTTGCTGCTGACCTTGCTGAGCAGAAAGAGCGACTGGCGCTGAAGCTGGCCGCCGCGGCGCCGAAAGTTGAATTTGTCGATCGCTACTGTACCGCCAGCGGCTCGCTGTCGTTCCGCCAGGTGGCAAAGCTGTTAAAAGCCAAAGAAACGGATTTTCGCCTGTTCCTGATAGACAACGAGATTATGTACCGTCTCGGCGGCGTGCTGACGCCGCGCCACCAGCATATCGATGCCGGACGGTTCGAAGTGAAAACGGGGACCTCCACGACATCCAACCACGCTTTCAGCCAGGCGCGTTTTACCCCGAAGGGCGTTAAGTGGATCGGCGGCCTGTGGGCTGAGCATGTGGCAAAGGGGAATGTAGCGTGAGAGCACTGTTAACACCGGAAATTGCCCGCGGCATGGGGATCGTGCTGCTGCGCCCGGGCGCTGACCTGATGCCTATCTTCACCTCTGGCCGCGTGCTGGTGGAGCTTCCGCCCGCCAGCATGGCGCACCTGGCCACCGGGGCGCTGCCGCCCGCACGGCAGCCGCTGGCGGAAGATACCGCACTGAGTGGCTTTTTCAGTAACGAACACGTGATCCGCGTGGCGGGTGGTATGCCTTCGCTTGAGCGCTGGCTGATGAACAATGAGGGCGGCTGCCAGTACCCGCACAGCGATTACCACCATCACGAACTTAAGACGTTTCGCCATGCGCCCGGCGCGATCCGAGTGTGCTGGCACTGCGATAACGTGCTGAGCGGCCAGCATACGCAACGGCTTGCAGAAATGGCCCGGGTTAATGTGGTAGCCTGGGTTATAGCGATGGCACGCGGCGCGCTGGGGTTCGATGATTCCCATGAGCTTACGCTGCCGGAACTCTGCTGGTGGGCGCTACGCGAGGAAGTAACCCATGCGCTTCCCGACAGCATCACCCGCCGCGCGCTGCGGCTGCCGGCGGAGCCAATTCATTCAGTAACACGCGAAAGCGATATCGTGCCGTCGGTACCGGTCACGGAAATTCTCAGAGCAAAAGCCGGTCGTGCTGGCGCCGCGGCGAAATGCAGGAGCAGTGAAGAAGTGCTGGCGGAGCAGAACGAACAGCCGCAGCTGCTGGCGCTGAAAGTTGACCCTGAGTCGCCGGAAAGCTTCATGCTCCGGCCCAAGCGCAAGCGCTGGGAAAACGAGAAGTACACACGCTGGGTTAAGCAGCAGCCGTGCGCGTGCTGCAACCAGCACGCAGACGACCCCCACCACCTGATCGGCCACGGGCAGGGTGGAATGGGTACCAAAGCCCATGACCTCTTTGTGTTGCCTTTGTGCAGAAAGCATCACGACGAGCTTCACCGGGACCCCGTGGCATTCGAAGAGAAATACGGCTCGCAGCTTGAGCTGATTTTTCGTTTTTTAGACAGGGCGCTGGCAATCGGCGTTCTGGCGTAGTGGAGTGGAGACCACAGCATGAACCTTGAAGCCTTACCGAAATTCTATTCCCCGAAATCCCCGAAACTCAACGATGCGACGCCAGCCACCGGCGGCGACGCGCTGACGATTACCGATGTGATGGCCGCGCAGGGGTTTGTTCAGAGCCAGGCCTCGTTTGGGTTCAGCCTCTTCCTGTCCAAGATGGGTATTCAGGATCCGCAGCCTGCTATTGATGCGCTGTTTAATTACGCGCTGGCGCTGAAGAACCCGGTACTGAATAAGCTGAGCGAGAAAACGCGCCTTGAGGTCATTGGCTGCCTGGTTAGATTCGCTTATGCAGATTACTCCCGTTCGGCAGCCAGCAAGTCCGCATGCCCGCAATGCGAAGGTGAGGGGCAGGTATCTGTTGAAAAGGTTACGCGTAAAGTTACATACCCATGGGGAAAAGCGCCTTATTGGGCAAGCAAATCCCGGGCAGTCAGACCGTCTGACTGGGAGCGCTGGACAGAGGTGAAAAGCATCGAGAGAGTTAAATGCGACTGCTGCAACGGGAAAGGTGAGTTAAGTACCGCATGTCGTGGCTGTAAAGGTAAAGGCACCGTGCTCGATGAGAAACGCACCAGGCTGCTGGGTGTACCGGTGCAGAAGGTATGCGGTCGCTGTAATGGCAATCGCTTTAGCCGCATTCCCACCAGCCTTGCTCGTAGCGTTGTAGAGCAACTGGTGCCGGATCTGACTAAACACCAGTGGTACAGCGGCTATGCAGATGTCATCGATAAACTGGTAACGAAGTGCTGGCAGGAAGAAGCTTACGCAGAGAAGCTTTTGCGCGAAGTCACAAGATAGAGGCATTTTTATAGATTATGGCAACACAATGCTTGCAAAATTCGGAAAACTTGGTTAGGGTTTTCCCAACGATGGGCATTGTGTATCCAGCGTTAATAAACCCGCTTCCGAGCGGGTTTTTTCATTTCTGGAGGGTTTGAAAATGCAGATCTAAACGGGCAGACCGCAGCCGCAAGGCAGAGCAGCAGTCATGATGCTGCCCCGAGTCGCCATCGAGCGAGCCTGTGTAGTGATGGGTTAGGGTCATAGATTAAAACAAGCTCCGGTAAAGCAGCGCGAATGCCAGACGTGTACCGGTTATAAGCGGCGATGAAGCGACAGCACCTCAAGGGCATGAGCGTGACCACTCCGGTGATGTGGCAAAGAATTTACTGAGGCTCGCATACGCGGGCCTTTTTCATACCCGCGCCACGCTCGGCGCAATTCAACCACAGAGCCTTTCAGAGGTGAGCCAGAGTGATGGTCGGTGTGACCGTCTCTGTGGGCTGACCATCCTGAGCGCTGGCTCACCCCCTAAAAGGAAAGTCACTATGTTCGGTTTCGGTAAAAAAGCCCGTAAAGCAGTAAGCGACATCAAAAAGTTCGAAAAGCGCGATCTGGCGCAGGCAGTGGTAAACGCCGCGTACCTGGTAGCGTATGCCGATGGTGAATGTGAAGCCTCAGAGAAGGCGAAGATTGAGCAGGTACTGCGTAACCAGCCTGCGCTGGCGGCGTTCACCTCTGAAATCAACTCCATCAGCGCGACCATCGTCGGCCAGCTCGATACCAATTTCAAGATTGGTCGCCGTGCTGCGCTGCGCGAGATTGAAGACGTTAAGCACGATACCCGCGAAGCAGAAGACGTGCTCGATGTGGCGGTTGCCATTGCTGAAGCTGACGGTGAAGTTGAGCCGGAAGAGCGCAAGGTGCTGGAAGAGATTGCTAACGCGCTGGGCCTGCGTCTGGAAAACCACCTCTGATGAAAAAACTCCGCTTCGCCGCCGCCGGGGTGCTGCTCTTTCTGGTTGTCGCTATCGACTTCACCAGCAAAGTGATGTCTGTCCTGGCGGATGGCGTGCTGGTGGCCGGGGTAGTTCTTCTGCTCCTGCCGATGCTTAAAACAACTAAATAACTCTCTGCAAAAGGCGTCTGCGGGCGCCTTTGACAGCGCGTTATTTATTCCCGGTAAACATCGTGTGAGTTTGGCAGCAGAATTGAGCAAGTCTTATCGCACCGCTATAAGCCCACTCTATAATTCCACCGTCTGGCTGTTTAGTTTAACAATCACAGGGGGCAGGGATGGAAGAGGGCTTTTACTGGGTGCTTTACGCTGGCGAAAAGCTGGTGGCGTATTATTCGCAGGAAGAAACGCGGCACCATGAAACAGGTGAACTGGTTAACGGCGTCTGGCACTTTGCCGGAACCAGCGGCTGGGTAGCGATGAAAGAAGAGGCTTCGGTTCTTGATGGTCCGTTACAGCCACCAGCATGAATAAAGATTTACTCGCTCTGTGAGCGGAGTCACACCTTCGCTTATCCGGGCATCTATATTTTAACCGTGGCGGCAACATCTCCCCGGCATAACTCCGGCGCCACGCCATAATTAGCTTACTTGAGTGAATCCTGATACTCGGCCAGTTCTCTGTGAACTGGCCTTTTTTTATAAACAAAGATGCAACTGCTTACAGTTTCGCAGCAGTTCATTATTGACGTTGATAGTGGGCGGTTAATACTTCCCGTGTCTGGTTAAAATCCCGCGCCGGAGCGCTCTGTGAATAAACCCGACAGCGGTAATCAGGCGCGGACCACTTAAGCCAGATGTGGTTTGCCAAGGCTACCGGCGCGAAATAAAACTGTTGTGTGTGTTGCCAGTCCTCTCCGGACTGGCTTTTTTTGTGCCCCTTTTTGCCTGGCATGCCCGGGCTTTACTTTGGCCGCAGGCAATCAGCAACCAAATGCCTTTTAACCGCGTGCCTCGCGGCCATTCCCCACTTCGCACAGCACTTCCGAACCCTTAACGGAGGTGAGAGAAATGCTACGTATGAATACCCAAAACGGATTCTGGTCTTATTTCTGGTCAGCCATAACAGGATTCTTCGCCATGTTGACTCTTCAGGATGTGCTTTTCGCCCTGGGGGCAATTGTCACCGCGTTATTTACCTGGCTGACGTATCGCTCCAACAACAAGCGCAACCTGGCGGTTATTGAGGAGGAGCGCAAGCGCACCGACATACTCAAAACCGCTTATGCCCGGGGCGATGTAAACAGCATTCCGGAAGCCGCGAAGATAGTTCAGGACATCAACGCGGTAATGCAGCCGCAGGAGAAATAGCATGGCAATGTCTCCCACGCTGAGAAACCGCATTATCGGCGCGATTGCTGGTGGCGGTGGCGCTGTTGCAATCGCCACGGTAATGGTGTCCGGCAAAGACGGTCTGGAAGGGCGTGAGTATCTGCCTTACCGGGATGTCGTTGGCGTTCTCACCGTATGTGACGGACACACCGGCAGCGACATCATTACCGGCAAACGCTACACGGACAAAGAGTGTGATGCGTTGACCCGCGCTGATATGGCGCGAATCGCCAGGCAGGTTGATCCGCATATCAGGGTTAAAACCACCGATACGCAGCGCGCGGCAATTTACTCATTCGCCTATAACGTCGGCGCTACGGCGGCAATCAACTCAACTCTGATGAAGAAGCTTAACGCCCGCGATTATGCCGGGGCATGCAACGAGCTGAAGCGCTGGGTATTCGCTGGTGGCAAAAAGTGGAAAGGTCTAATGAACCGTCGCGACGCGGAATATGAGGTCTGCAACTGGAGTCAGAAATGAAGCTTCGCTATGTGCTTATGCTCTGCGCCTCACTTTGCGCGGTTACCTGCTTGCTCTCCTGGCGTTCCGGCTGGAACGCGCATGCTGACTACATCAACGCGCTTGCGGCCAAAAAGAAAGACAAGGCGGCTAAGGCAGTCCAGTCGGGCGAGAAAAAAGCGGCGCAGGCCACCAGTGAAGGCAAAGTCATTTACAGAACCATAACCCGCGACGTGGTGAAATATGTTCAGAACCCGAATCGTACCCGCTGTGATTTTGATGATGAGTCTGTCCGGCTGCGCCAGCGAGCTATCGACGCTGCCAACTCCATCAGCGGATTTGATGCAGGAGCCGTGCAAGGCAAGTGATGCTGGCAGGAACAGCGACGAAGACCTGCAGGCTGATGTTGAGACGGCAGAATGTCTGCGCCAGCTTCGGCTTGATAAGTATCGCTGGCAGGTCTGGTATAACGCGGTGAAGTAATTGCAGAAAAACAGCCCTTCTGGTGAAACCTCTGTTGAAACACCAGAAGGGGGCCAATGGCCACACATAGTCTAACGTTATAACTATTCGCTATCTTTTGAAGTGTTTCCAGAGGGATAAATTTGTTTTATGTATAAGCATTATCAACGGCTTCAGCTAATTCTCAGATAAGGACTATTAGATAATTCGTTGACTAACAGTAAGGGCCTTATGCACTAACTGAGAATAATGAATTCAAAATTACTGATAAAAAACAGGCAAAAAAAAGCCTCCGGTGCGGAGGCAATTATGAGTCAATCTTTTTTATGTGCTTCTTGCTTTAACAGCGGGGCAACAATAACAGCTCTCTGATAAATTACAAATCAAATGCATCTTTAGTGTTGGCATTCCGTGCTTTTGTTAGTTTACGACTTCTTATTAATTGGCTTGGCTTATAGCTAGCACCGCCAGTTGCGTTTTCAAACGTACCGATGCTGATTATACCGACATATTTTGGCATGGCTCCTGAATTGACTAGACTTAAGATCCTTTAAGTGAAAAGAGAGGTTCATATGACTGACCGTCCAGTTAATGGTGACCATCCTGACTTTAGCCCCATCCCGGACAATGTAGATGACGATAAGCCGGAGCAGTCAGAAACAACCAAAAAAGATGATCCTGGCTCAGCACCAGAATCTGGTGATAAAGAGCCAGAATGAACAGAAGCCGCCTCCGGGCGGTTTTTTGTGAGTATCACAAGGTGCTTTCACAGCAGAGCGCCTGATGATGTTCTCTCCGCTGCACAACAACACGGTTAGCCACGCTGTGAAGCGCCGCTACTCCGGCCCACTGCTCTCCCTGAGCAACGAGACAATCAATTACTCTGGTAAAACGTGATGAGAAAGACGCTTCTCTGCCTGGCGGTGCTGGTGCTTGCTGCCTGCGATATTAATGATGCCGATGTAGCCAGCCGTAACGTAAGCAAGGCCGCTGATAACTTCGAGGCGCAACGGCGCTTTGTTTTTTATAACGGGATTACCGGCGAGTTCATGCTGGAAATTACCGGGCTTTGCTCAAAGGACAGTACCAGCACCGAGCGAACGCTGGGCGTTATCTGCAAGACCGGGCCGGACACGTACAAAAAGCACATACTGGGCCTGTCGGATAACGTGACCTGGTTTATGGAAGACCTGAGTGGCACGAACGCCAGCGTTAATCATTACCGCGTCACCTTCAAGCCGTCGGCGATCATCCCTGATATTGATGTTCGTTAATTGACGTCATTTAAAGCGCATCGCAGCGCACCATTAACGCATAAGGTAAAGCAATGAGCGAAGCAAAACCGCAGGACGGCAGCACCGTTAAGGGCTACCGCACGTTGGGACCGAAAGAAATCGAAGACATGAACGACCTGAAGAAAGTAAGCCGTGAATTCTGTCAGTTGCTGAAAAAGCAGAAGGCCTGGGTACAGGACGAATTGTCTGTGACAGGCAACCATTCAGCTGAAGCGCATGAAGCTGGTCGCTGCATATCTATCGCTCGGACCAAAATGCAGGAAGCCTGCATGTGGGCCTGCCGCGCTGTTGCCCGGCCTGACGCCGAATGCTAAGGGATTACGTAGCTCTTTTAAAAAAAAAGGGCTTGATAGCCAAGCCCTGAATTATCTTTATTCTTCGTCAAAACCTAGCTCATTACGAGCATTGCGAATGTCCCGGCGACCTTGGCGAATTTCGTTAATTACGCGAGGATCACCTTCACGAAATTGCTCTGCACCAATTTCATTGAAACGGTCAATACCTCGCTCAAAACCGTTAATGTGCTCCCTGGCTGCGTCAAGAGCAGAGTCAGCTAACGGGTTGGGTTTTTGCTGTCTTCTGGCCATTATGTTTTGCCTCCGAAATTTTATTGATAATAAAACCAGTGTAATCAATAGGTTGATGCTTTTCTGAACAGATGCACTGTTCCACTGTCCAGCCTTCAACCCCTTTGCCTGTCATCGGCTTAGATACAAACGCAAATATGAGCCTCTCTTCAGGGAAGATGACGACAGCTTTCTTATCAAAGCCCGTCAGATCACATGAAGGAAAGCTCACCCGATAACTAATACCTCTTAACTTAAGTTGTTTCTTTACAATTCCAACCAATGACTTGGGCTTCACATGCTTTTCAGTAAACTTTTTAACTACCTCAAGCTGGTCGAGGTTGGAATCTATTTGCTGCTGTTTAACTTTTAAGAAGCTTACAACATTGTCTTCAGTCATGGCATTTTCCTAATTGAGGAGTGAGCCAAGATCAACTTGGCAATGCATGCTAATAACAATTTTTACTTAACTTATTGAATTTAAATAAAAATCAGCCTTCACTGCCTAACGGCTCGCAGTTTTACTAAGCCGCCTTCTATATATGGGGCATACATGGAGAAAATACTAGTGCCTAAAGCAGTTCCTCGGGCCTGCCGAAAGCGCGGCTGCCCAGGCACTACTACGGACCGCTCGGGTTATTGCAAGGCGCACCGCAATGAAGGCTGGCAGCAGCACCAGCGAGGGCTGAACCGCCACCAGCGCGGCTACGGCAACAAGTGGGAAATCATCCGCGCCCGCATCCTAAAACGTGATCGGCACATCTGCCAGGCGTGCCTTCGCAACGGCAGGCCGCGTCCTGCTGAGACGGTCGACCACATTATTCCGAAAGCTCACGGCGGCACTGACGACTACAGCAACCTCGAAGCGCTGTGCTGGCCATGTCATAAGCGCAAGACCGCAACGGAGAGATACAGATGAAACAGAAGAAAGTGCAGCTGGCTCACATCTATCGGGGGCTGTGCTTCATGGGATATGGCGTCGCGGTCGATGGCATGCTGCTCAGCCAACAACTGAGTACGTCGATAAATACCGAGCCGGGAACTGTGCCAGGCATCACAGCCGTCTTTGAGCTGGACGCCGAGACGAATGAAAATCCGGTCAGAATAAACCTAAGTGAGAATGATTCGTGAATGGACGTATGAAATGATTTCAAATGCAATCATTTCATCTGGAGCGATATCACTTCTCATCGCTGGGGGAGGGCGGGTCGAAAGTTCAGGGTCTTTCCTGCTAAGGACCGCCGCCTAACCCTTTTTCACACCGCCGCAGGTTAGAAAACTTTTTTATGGGTAACCCAATCATCTATTAATAGGAGTTTTCGATTATGCCTGGACCACCGAAAACCCCGACGCATCTGGCTTTGGTGAAGGGGAACCCATCTAAAAGAGCCGTTAACAAAGCAGAGCCAAAGCCCGCTTCTGGGGTACCCCCAGTTCCGAAGCATTTCGACAAGATGGGTAAATACTGGTTCAAGCGGATTGGTGAAGAGCTTGATGCCGTCGGAGTGATGACCACTCTGGACGGTAAAGCGCTTGAACTGCTGATCGAGGCTTACACCGAGTACCGGAATCACTGCGATACGTTAGAGCGGGAAGGGTACACCTATGCCGTCTACAGCGAGGAAGAACCAGACGAAGGGAAGGAGCGGGAAATCAGGATGATCAAGCCGCATCCGGCGGCAGTGATGAAAGCTGATGCGTGGAAGCGCATAAGAGCAATGCTCGCTGAATTTGGCATGACCCCGGCCAGCCGGTCAAAGGTTGGCGCAAAAGGCCCGGCTGAGGCCGACCCTCTGGAAGAATTTCTTAAAAAGCGCAAATGATGAATGGCAACGGTTTCGGAAGGTATTCAGTACGCCGAGCGCGTGCTGTCTGGCGAGATTGTTGCTGGCGAACTGGTGCGCCTGGCGTGCCAGCGATTCCTTAATGACTTAGAGCATGGGCCTGAGCGCGGCATCTACTTCAGCGAGGAACGCGCGCAGCACATACTCGACTTTTATAATTTCATTCCCCATGTGAAAGGGGCTCTGGCAGGCAAGCCGATCAAACTGATGGCTTGGCATGTTTTCATCCTCATCAACATCTTTGGCTTTGTTGTTCCGCTAATCGATGAAATGACAGGGGAGCAGGTGCTTGATGAAGATGGCGATACCGTTATGGTGCGCCGCTTTCGCACGGCTTATGACGAGGTGGCACGTAAAAATGCCAAATCGACGCTTTCTTCTGGTATCGGTCTTTATATGACCGGAGCAGACGGCGAGGGGGGCGCTGAAGTTTACTCAGCAGCAACCACCCGCGACCAGGCTCGCATCGTCTTTGATGACGCCAAAAACATGATCAAGAAAGCGCCCCGCACGCTGGGGCGGCTTTTCGGTCACGTCAAACTAAACATTCACCAGGAAAGAACGGCATCAAAGTTTGAGCCACTTTCCAGTGATGCCAATAACCTCGACGGCCTGAACATTCACTGCGGCATAGTCGATGAGCTACATGCTCACCGCACCCGTGATGTGTGGGACGTTCTGGAAACAGCAACCGGCGCCCGCCTTCAGTCTTTGCTTTTTGCCATCACAACGGCAGGCACTAACAAAGAAGGCATCTGCTTTGAGCAGCGCGACTACGCCATCAAAGTGCTGCGCGGCGTGGTGGAGGACGATACTTACTTTGCACTGATCTACACCCTGGACGAGGGTGATGATCCATTTGACGAGACCAACTGGCCGAAAGCTAACCCTGGTCTTGGCATCTGCAAGCGCTGGGATGACATGCGCCGCCTTGCCAAAAAGGCGAAAGAGCAGGTCGCGGCGCGGCCGAACTTCTTTACCAAGCACCTGAACATCTGGGTCACAGCTGAAAGCGCCTGGATGGACATGGATCGCTGGTCGAAAATGCCGGGAATAGCTTCAGAAGAGGAAAGAAAAGCGTGGCCGCTGTGGGTCGGCGTGGACCTCGCTAACAAAATCGATATCTGCGCCGCAGTAAAGGCCTGGCGCGATCCGAAAGGTGAAACTCACATGCAGCCCCGCTTCTGGATACCTGAAGGTCGCCTGGAAACAGCGCCCGCCCACATTGCTGAGCTTTACAGAAAATGGTCTGACGCTGGCTATCTTGAGCTGACCGACGGTGATGTTATCGATCACGCCCTGATTAAGGCCGACATTGTTAAGTGGGTTCAGGGAGAAAACATCAAAGAAATCGCGTTCGATCCCTGGAGTGCCGTTCAGTTCAGTCTGTCGCTGGCGGAAGAGGGTCTGCCGCTGGTAGAAGTCGCTCAGACAGTGAAAAACCTGTCTGAGTCGATGAAGTCAGTACAGGCAGAAATTTACGGCAACAAGTTCCACCATGACGATAACCCTGTGATGCGGTGGATGATGTCAAACGTCACGGTTAAGCCGGACAAAAACGACAACATCTTCCCGAACAAATCCACGCCCGAAAACAAAATTGACGGACCGGTTGCGCTGTTTACGGCCAAAAGCCGGATGCTGGTTAATGGTGGAAACGATGCCGAAGACCTGAGCGGCTTCTTTGAAAATCCAATAATGATAGGTGTCTGATGAAAGCGAACAAACAGCCCGGCAGGGTGAAAAGCGCCTTGCTCAACTGGCTGGGCGTCCCCATCAGCCTGACTACCGGGACGTTCTGGCAGGAGTGGTACGGCACAAGCAGCAGCGGGAAGGTGGTGACGGCAGATAAGGCTATACAGCTTTCAGCGGTCTGGGCATGCGTCCGGCTGCTGAGTGAGTCGGTATCCACGCTGCCGATTAAGATTTACACCCGGCAAGCAGACGGCTCTCGCAAGCTGGCGCAGAATCACCCTGTTTATCAGGTACTGTGCCGCCGCCCCAACCTCGAAATGACGCCATCCCGGTTCATGCTGATGGTGGTGGCGAGCATTTGCTTACGTGGTAATGCGTTCGTCGAGAAGCTCTTTATCGGCAATAAGTTGGTGTCGCTGGTGCCGCTGCTGCCCCAGAACATGGTGGTGAAGCGGCTGGATACCGGACGGCTGGAGTACACCTATACCGAAGACGGTAAAAAGCGCGTTATCCCTGAAAAAAACCTGATGCACATTCGGGGATTTGGGCTTGATGGTGTGTGCGGCATGATGCCGATGATGGCCGGGCGCGACGTAATTGGCGCGGCGATGGCGGTAGAAGAATCGGCAGCCAAGATTTTTGAAAATGGTCTTCAGAGTTCAGGCTTTTTGTCCTCAGATAAAGCGCTTGATGCCGAGCAGCGGGAGCGTTTACGCGGCTACATGCAGGCATTTACCGGTTCAAGAAATGCCGGGAAGATCATGGTGCTTGAAGGCGGTCTTGAGTACCAGAACGTCACGATGAACCCCGAGGCTGCGCAGATGCTTGAGTCACGCTCCTTCAGTATTGAGGAAATCTGCCGCTGGTTCCGTGTGCCGCCGTTTATGGTCGGGCATACATCAAAGCAAAGCAGCTGGGCGTCGAGCCTCGAGGGAATGAACCTCCAGTTCCTGACGCATACGCTGCGCCCGCTGCTGGTGAATATCGAGCAGGAGATTTCCCGCTGCCTGCTGAACGGCGAGGAAGACATCTTTGCAGAGTTTTCAGTGGAAGGGCTGCTGCGCGCCGACAGCGCTGGCCGCGCGGCGTACTACACCAGTGCGCTGCAGAACGGCTGGATGTCACGTAACGATGTGCGCCGCCTGGAGAACATGCCGCCGATTGAAGGTGGTGATATTTATACCGTGCAGCTCAACCTTACGCCGCTTGAAGATCTGAAGCAGAACAGTCTTGCGGCGCAGGCCGCCGCGCTGCGCCAGATCCACAGCTACGTATTCCCCGATATCCCCTTCGAACAGTCACCGCTGAAACAGGCGGCTTAGGAGCATCCATGACAATCAAAAGCCTTCCGGCGGCGCCGGAGGGGCGACCTTTTGCGCGCGAAAAACCGGACCTGCCGGCAGCGGCAATGGAGCGCTGGAACGGCGGCATCCGTGCCGCCCGTGACGGTGACAACAGCATATCAATCTTTGACGTGATCGGCGCGGACTACTGGGGCGACGGTGTGACCGCCAGCCGCATCGCCGGGGCGCTTCGTTCGCTTAACGGCGCTGACGTCACGGTCAACATCAACAGCCCGGGCGGCGATATGTTCGAAGGCCTGGCGATTTATAACCTGCTGCGCGAGTACGAAGGCAAAGTCACTGTAAAGGTATTGGGGCTGGCGGCGTCGGCCGCATCGATTATCGCAATGGCGGGTGACGACGTGCAGATTGGCCGCGGCGCTTTCCTGATGATCCATAACTGCTGGGTTTACGCGATGGGCAACCGTCACGATCTGGCGCAGATTGCCGCTGACATGGCGCCGTTTGATAAAGCCATGAGCGATATCTATCAGGCGCGCAGCGGTCTCGACGCGGAAACCGTCGACAGGATGATGGACGGTGAAACTTATATCGGCGGCAGCGAAGCCGTGGAAAAGGGCTTTGCTGACAGTCTGCTTTCTGCCGACGAAATCGCTGACGACGATGAAAGCCCCGCCGCGGCGCTGCGTAAACTCGATGCGCTGCTGGCGAAAGCGAATACGCCACGCTCTGAACGGCGAAAACTTCTTAAAGCCTTATCAGGCAGCACGCCGGGCGCTGCTGCCAAACCTGACGGTACGCCGAGCGCTGCCACCATCCATAAAGAAACCATTGACCGTCTGGAAGCCGCGCTGAGCGGATTGACAGCGGCTGCCCAGTAAATACGGAGATGTTATGTCTGAAGTAAACGAGATTCTGAAAAAGGTTAGCGCCAGCATTGAAGAAGCGACCGGCAAATTCAACGCAAAAGCAGAAGAGGCGCTGAAAGAAGCCCAGAAAACCGGCAAATTGTCGGCGGAAACCAAAGAAACCGTCGACAAAATGGCGTCGGAATTCAACGCCCTGAAAGAGGCCGAAAAGACGCTTAAGGCGGCGCTCGGTGAGCTCGAACAGCAGGTCGCCCAAATGCCGCTGGCAAACGCCGCAAAAGTGGTGGAAACCGTCGGCCAGACCGTCATCAACAGCGAAGCACTGAAAGCATTTGCGGCAAGTGTTGAAGGTGGTAAGCGCGTCAGCGTGCCGGTGAACGCTGCGCTGATTTCAACTGACGTGGCAACAGGCGTGGTGGAGCCGCAGCGTCTGCCGGGCATCGACACCGCCCCGAAACAGCGCCTGTTCATTCGCGACCTGATTGCGCCCGGCCGCACCTCCGCACCGGCTATCTTCTGGGTGCAGCAGACCGGATTCACCAATGCGGCGAAAGTCGTGCCGGAAGGTACCGCCAAGCCGTACAGCGATATCCAGTTCGCCACGCAGATCACGCCGGTCACCACCATCGCGCACATGTTCAAAGCGTCCAAGCAAATCCTGGACGACTTCGCGCAGCTGCAGTCCACGATTGACGCAGAAATGCGTTACGGTCTGAAGTACGTGGAAGAACAGGAGATCCTGTTCGGTGATGGTACCGGCGCGCATCTGAAAGGTATCGTGCCGCAGGCTTCCGCTTTCGCCGCTGCTTTCACCGTTGAGCAGCAGAACGGTATTGATGATCTGCGTCTCGCGATGCTTCAGGCGCAGCTTGCTCGCTTCCCGGCTTCAGGCCACGTGCTGCACTTCATCGACTGGGCGAAGATTGAACTCACCAAAGACACTCTGGGACGCTACATCCTGGCGAACCCGGCGGCGCTGACCGGCCCGACACTCTGGGGTCTTCCGGTGGTCGCGACCGAGGCCGCGGCATTCCAGGGCAAGTTCCTGACCGGTGCGTTCAACGCTGCGGCGCAGTTGTTCGACCGTGAAGACGCCAACGTGGTGATCTCCACCGAGAACGCTGACGACTTCGAGAAGAACATGATCTCGATTCGCTGCGAAGAGCGCCTGGCGCTGGCCGTGAAACGTCCGGAAGCGTTTATCTACGGTTCCTTCACCGCGCCTGCTGCTGGCGGCGGTGCGTAAACCTTAATGGCGGCCTGCGGGCCGCTTTTCTTTTTTCCGTTAAGGAGACAGCCATGAAGCTGATCGCTATCAAGCCTATCTACTTTGAAGGCAACGTGCTGACCGAAGGCACGGAGTTCGAGACGCTGGAGCAACACGGTCGTGATCTTGTTGCGCGCGGTTATGCTCAGGAGCCTGGCGAGAAAAAGCCGGATCCGGATAAAGAGCAAAAGCCGAAAGGGAATGGCAAGGCCAAATAAGGAGCGGGCATGCTGACCAAAGAGCAGGTTAAGCGCCACTGCAACATTGAGCAGGATTTCACGGAAGACGATATCTGGATCGATACCAGTATCAAAGCTGCGGCGCGGTACGTCGAAACATGGACCCGCCGGCGGCTTTATGACGCTGTTGACGATCCGGCGTATCTGGCTGACCCTGACCGGTTGCTCTATGGCGCAGATATCGAAATGGCGATGCTCATGCTCATCGGCCATTGGTACTCCAACCGTGAAGCCGTCAACGTGGGTAACGTTACTTCTGCGCTGGCATTCTCCACCGAGGCACTTCTTCAACCTTACCGGGTATACGGCGTATGAGAGCGGGACGACTACGACACCGGGTTACGTTACAAAAGCCAGCATCAGGGCGATTACCTTCCGGGCAGCCTGCCACTGGCTGGGTAGATGTTTTCTCTGTCCGCGCTGAGGTGGCGGACGTGTCCGGGCGAGAGCTGATAGATGGCGGCGCTGAGATAAGCAGCACCACTACACGGATCTGGATGCGTCGCTACCCTGGTATTCAAGTATCAACGGGATGGCGCGCCGTTCACCTGCCGCCAACCGGAAATGGCGAGATATACGACATTAAGTCTGCTATCTCTGCCGAGAAAGGAACTCGCCTGGAATTGCTTTGTGAGAAGGGGGTGAAGCAGTGATCTCAACGAGTCTTGATTTCTCCGGCCTGGCCGACATCGCGAAGGATCTGGAAACACTGAGCAGGGCAGAAAACAACAAGGTCCTGCGGGATGCGACACGGGCGGGCGCCGAAGTCCTGAAAGAAGAGGTGGAAAAGCGCGCACCGGTGCGAACTGGCAAGCTGAAAAAAAATGTGGTGGTAGTGACACAGAAAGGCCGTCGCCGCGGTGAAATCACGTCCGGTGTACATATTCGTGGGGTGAACTCTGCCACTGGTAACAGCGATAACAAAATGAAAGCCAGTAACCCGCGTAACGCCTTTTACTGGCGCTTCGTTGAACTTGGCACTTCGAAAATGCCCGCGCATCCATTCGTAAGACCCGCTTTTGACAACCGTCAGGAAGAAGCAACACGGGTTGCCATGGCGCGAATGAATCACGCCATTGACGAGGTACTGGCGAAATGACTGAAGCCGATATTTATCTACGCCTCATCGCTCTGGCGGGTGGCAAGGTTTTTCCCTATGTTGCGCCGCAGGGCACCGCGGCTCCATGGGTTATCTACCTGCTGCCCTCGTCTTCCAGCGAGGATGTTTTCTGCGGCCCGGCAGAAACGGCGCAAACCATTCAGATTGATGCCTGGGCTACTTCGATTGATGAAGCCCGCGCGCTGCGCGAGCAGGTCAAAGAAGCTCTTTTCGATCTTCATCCTGTCGGGCTGAACGAGCTCAACAACTATGAATCTGATACCGCACTCTATCGGGCCACGCTGGAAGTCCAGATCTGGCAATAACCTCAACTACGCCGCCCCCGGGCGGCTTTTTTATACGCGGAGATCTTATGACTTCGAAGTACGAAAAAACGCAGGGCACGAAAATCAACATTTCGGCAGATCCTGCAACCGAACCAAACCCTACTGGTGCCACCTGGCAATCCATCAACTGCTCCACCAAAGAACTCAGCTATACCGGCGGGCAAAAATCGGATATCGACACAACCACGCTTTGCTCTACTGAACAGGAGATGACGAACGGCCTAGCTGCGCCTGGCGAAATGACGGTTTCCGGAAACTGGTCCGCTGAAGAAGAGGGGCAGAACACTCTGCGCACTGCCTACGACACCGACGCGCTTCATGCATTTCAGGTGATCTTCCCTTCCGGCAACGGTTATGCGTTCCTGGCAGAAGTACGTCAGAACAGTTGGAGTCTGGGCACCGCCGGGGTGGTTACCGCATCGTTTACGCTGCGTATAAAGGGCAAGCCCATCCCGATCGTTCCGGCACCTTCTGCGGGCTAATCACAGCGGCGAAAGCCGCTTTTCCTGACGACAAATCGAGAATAATGAAATGGCAAAGCAGGTTTCACAGAGTACACTTCGCTCGCTGGCGCTGGCGCCGATGGCGGGTTTCCGCACCAAAATCGTTACCGTTCCGGAATGGGAAAACGCCACCGTTAAGCTGCGTGAACCTTCCGCCCAGGCGTGGCTGGAATGGCAGCAGGTGCTTAACCCGAAGCAGGGAGAAGGTGAGCCAGAAGAGCTGACGGCAGCAGAACGCGCACTGCGTAACAAGAGCGCTGATGTGGTGCTGTTTATCGATGTGCTCCTTGAAGAAGACGGTTCACAGGTCTTTACCGAAGAAGATAAAGCGCAGGTTGAACAGTTCTACGGCCCGGTGCATGCCCGCCTTCTTAAGCAGGCGCTGGACCTGACTACCTCGGCGGCCGATGTGGAAAAGCCGTAAGCCAGCCCGGCACGTTCTTCCTGATGACGCTGGCGCTCCGCCTGGGGCGCACGCTTCATGAACTGAAGCGGACCCTGACCGCCAGCGAGCTTCACATGTGGATCGAGTTTGACCGCATCAATCCTATCGGAGACCGGCGCGGCGATATTCAGGCGGCGCAGATTTCTGCAGCAGTGCTTAATTCACAGGGCGCGAAAGTCAGCATGGATGATTTGATTCTTCAGTGGCGCGCTTCAGAACAGGAAGAGGACAGTGCCGGTCTGGAGGGATTCTTTGCCGGACTGGCTGGCTGATCAGCATTAAGTGACATTTCATATCGATAACATTAGGATTAAGTCTGTCGGTTAAAGATAAGGAATGTGTTATGGAATTTTTTCTTGTTGCTGCTGTGTTAGGGATTATTCCCGCTCTGATTGCCCACAGTAAAGGGCGCTCTTTTATTGCGTGGTGGTTGTACGGTTTTCTTTTATTTATCATAGCGTTAGTTCATTCTCTGGTCATTAAAAATGATACTAAAGTAATTGAGCAGAAAATGATTGATGATGGAATGAAGAAATGTCCTTTTTGTGCAGAATTAGTGCGCAAGGAAGCCGTAAAATGTAAGCACTGTGGCAGCGATATCAGCGGTAATAATCATTCAGCAATGAATGAGAAAACCGATGAAGAATATTTAGAGGAGGCAAGGAAAAAAGCCGGGCTCCTTTAAAAATATATTAACCTCTACAAACCTCGCTTCGGCGGGGTTTTTTATTAGGTGAGCTATGGCGACGCTGCGTGAATTGATTATTAAAATCTCCGCAAATTCCCAGTCCTTCCAGTCTGAGATTGCCCGCGCCTCTCGTATGGGGTCGGACTATTACAAAACGATGGAGCAAGGCGGGCGAAAGGCGGCGGCGGCTACGCGAGAGACTCAGCGATCTTTAAGCGAGCTGAATGCGGAACTGGCGTCCGTACGCTCCACGGCGACAGGGATGGCAGGAGCATTTGCCGGAGCGTTTGCCACAAGTCAGCTTATTCACTATGCGGATACATGGAACCAACTGAACGGGCGATTACGCCTGGCTTCATCTTCTGCTGATGATTTTGCTACAGCTCAGCAAACGCTGATGTCCATTAGCCAGCGAACTGGCACTTCGTTTGAGGCTAACGCTAACCTTTATAGCCGTATCGCTCAATCTCTTCGCGATGCAGGATATGCATCCTCTGACGTGGCTAAGGTGACGGAAACTGTTGCAACCTCGCTGAAGCTATCTGGCGCCAGTACCGAAGAAGCGAGTTCGGTAATTACGCAACTTAGCCAGGCGCTGGGGTCCGGTGTGCTCCGCGGTGAGGAGTTTAACGCCATCATGGAGAGCGGCGGCCGGTTAGCGAAGTTTCTTGCGGACGGACTGAATACCTCTATCGGCGGCCTGCGTAATATGGCCAATAATGGTGAGCTTACTACAGATAAAATCGTTCCGCTGCTCACGAATGTTACTCAGTTACGTAAAGAATTTGATTCACTGCCCGCCAGCATCAGCGGTTCAGCGCAAAAGGTTGAAAACGCTTTTATGGCATGGGTAGGCGGCGCAAACCAGGCTGTCGGCGCGTCATCGACACTTTCTGGCGTGCTGGATGGACTGGCGGGCAATATCGATACTGTTGCTAATGTAACGGGTGCTCTGGTAGGCCTTGGTGTTGCTCGTTACTTTGGGAACATGGTCTCCAGCGTGACCACGGCAACCGCTTCTGTTGTGGCAAACACTACCGCAGAGGTGGCACTGGCTGAAGCGCAATTACGTGGCACACAAGTAAGCGTAGCTACAGCCAGACAGACCGTTTATCGTGCTCAGCAGGCGCGAGCCGCTGCTGCAAGCATTGAAGCTCAAATAGTTGCAGAACGGCAGTTAACAGCCGCCCAGGCGCAACTGAATACGGCCATTGCTGCAAGGTCTTCTGCTTCCGAAAGATTAACCGACACGGCTTCTGTAATGTCTCGACTGGGTGGTGGGGTATTAAGTTTACTTGGCGGTTGGCCCGGGGTAATTCTCGCTTCTGGCGCAGCTATGTATGGCCTTTATCAGCATACTGAGCAGGTGCATAAGGAAGCGGTGGGGTTCGCCAATAACCTTGATGAAATTAACTCCCGACTGAAAGAAATGTCGTCGCTAGGGTTGCGTACCACAGCAGCTGATGCCCGGACATCTATTGATGCTCAGAAAAAAGACATTGCAGATCTAGATGGACAGATAGAGAAAGCAAAAAACAGCTTGGCCGGACTTTCTCAGATTCAGCAGAATTACAACGCAAACCCCACCATGACGTGGCTCAACACGTTTATGGATCAGGCCGATATTACTGAAAAGAATATTTCCCTAACTGACCAGTTGAATAAACTTGAGTTTCAGCGAGAGCAGGCTGTATCAAAGCTTCAGCAAACTCAAAAGCTTTTTAATGATGCAAGTGAGCAGGCGACAGAGAAGGCTATTCAGGAAGCAGGTGCTATTGCCACTCTTAAGGGGGCTTATGATCTCCTGAATCGGAGCATGGGAGTAACGCCTACAAACAGACCCGCATCTTATGCCGGACCTGTCGTATCAACTGCGAATGCCACACCCCAGCAAGCGTCCGCTATCGAAAAAGCACGCCGTGAAAACGAGCTTTCCAGTCTGTCTGGTTTGCAAAAGCTTCATCAGCAGCATGTTTATGAGGCTGAGGATTTGAAGCTCACTGGGGCGCTATATACCCAGTACATATACAACAAAGACCAGGCAGCTCAGAAAGATGAGGCATCTGCTCAGGCCAAAAAGGATGAAACGGCAGCAACTAACGCTCAAAACAAAGCGGCGCGGGAGGCTGCCCAAACGGCCGAGCAGTACAGTCGTAAAATTGCTGATCTTAGCGTTGCCACCGAGGTTCAAAAGGTTAGAGCTTCCCAAGGAGAAAAAGCTGCTGAGCTGTATGCTGCCTCTCATGAGAATGGCGTGAAGTGGAGCGAAGAGCAGCGCAAATCGATCGAGGCTGGCGCCGTGGCGCTGGCGCAATGGACACAAAAAGCCGATGAAGCTGTCCGTAAACAGCGTGAAATGGCCGATGCGCTGAAAGACCTCAAGGACGCAGCGCGCCGCTACCAGGATGAGGCAGGCCTCACGGCAGCGACGTCGGGAATGGGAAGCCGCCAGCGCGATCAGTACCGTGAACGTCAGGAAGTTGAGCGTGTTTTTGATAAGTCAGATAAGGGAGCGGAAGCCATTGCCGCCCGCCAGGCCGCACTGGATGCGCTGGCCGCAAAATACCGTGAAACCAGCGCAGCAGAAGCTGACTGGCAGGCGGGCCTGAGTTCTGGCCTGGCTGACTGGGTTGATAACGCCTCCAATTATGCCGGGCAGGCAGCTAATTTTGTCGGCTCTTCCATGACTGGCATGGTGGATACTATTTCAGATGCGCTATCCAACAACAAAGCCAGCTGGTCTGACTGGTCGATGAGCGTTCTGCAGTCCCTGCAAAAAATCCTCCTTAATGCAACGCTGGTAAACGGTATTCAGGCTCTTTCGGGTTCCAGCTTCATGAGCATTTTCGGTGTGGGCTCAGCTGGCGCCGCAGCAAGTGCCGGTGGTTATACGCCATCTGGCGCTTATGCCTCCGCTGCATCAGGTGTTCAGTTCAATGCTAAAGGTGGCGTTTATGCCTCAGAGAATTTAAGCGCCTACAGCAATTCCATTGTCAGCACCCCGACATATTTCGCCTTTGCGAAAGGGGCCGGGCTAATGGGCGAGGCCGGGCCGGAAGCCATAATGCCACTGACGCGAGCGGGGAATGGCTCGCTTGCTGTGCGTGCGGTATTACCTACACAGCAAGGCGGTGGTAATTCTTCACCCGTGATACATCAGACCATCCATGTGTCTGGTAACGGTGATGCAGCGCTTATCCGCGCCATGGAGGAAGCAGCCCGAAAAGGCGCCGAAGAAGGCAGAAAAGGCGCCCGGCAGGACATGCTGAACGACTTTTCTAACCGGGGACAGGGACGCCGCCTGCTTGGTGTCTAACTTCCCGTACCTTATTTTCAATGAGCCGAAAGGCAGGAGAAAATTATGAAAGAAAAAAAGGCCACAAAATAGCAGCCTTTGATGTTCCAATGTTACTTGGTGCGGAAGTTAAGAAATCTTCACTTTGTTTACCAATGTGGAAACGATTTCTTTCTCTTTGGCGATAATTGCTGGGTTAACGTCCGGCGCATTAAATTTGGCGTCCCTAATCAGCTCTAAAACGCCTTCTCTTTTTAAGCCCCCAGCGCCAATAATCGCAGAAATAATATACATCGTTAATTCAGAGCGCACCTGCAGGTGTTTCGCCACTCCTTCCAGTTGCTGAATTCTGGATTCAAAACTTTCAATTCGTTGTTCGTTTGACATGTTAATTCCTTAACCAGAGGTAATCAGCCATCCCTCATTTTCGTGTGCGTCCATGACCTAAACATGGACGGGCTGAATACCTAACATAACCAGGGGTTTAAATAAGCAACATCCTGATATTCGAACAGTAGCGCCAGCGTGCGCGTTATTTTGCAGGAGTATTTATGGCCGACGTGTACGACTGGCCTGATGATATCTGCCCCTCGTCCCTGACCTGGCGGCTTGAAAGCAGTACCCGCACTTTCCGCTCTCCCTTCAATGGCACCTCCCAGACCGTCCGCACGCCCGGCTCCCGCTGGGTGTGTTCGCTGACGTTCAGCAACCAGAGCGACGCGCAGGCCCGGCGCATTGAAGCGCTGCTGGCGGCGCTTGATGGTGAGTACGGGCGCGTCAGGCTGCGCGACGGGGGCAGGGAGGGGCGCAATCCTGCGGGCGCGCCGGTGGTGTCTGACCCGAACCAGTCGGGCGTGCTGCTTTTCTCCCGCGGCTGGGCGGCGTCCAGACTGGTTCTGCGTGCCGGGGATTACATCACGGTGAATGACGAACTGAAAATGGTAACAGCAGATATCACCAGCGCCGCCGACGGCACCGCCACCATTCAGATTGCGCCGATGCTGCGCAACCCGCCGCCGACAAACGCTGTGATAGAGGTGGCTGCGCCGTACGGCATCTTCAAGCTGAAGGATAACAGCCAGGGCAACGCCTCCCGCGTGCCGGGCGTGTTTACCAGCTTTACTCTGGAATTTGAGGAGGCTTTCTGATGCTGTACTCCCCCTTTTCCGGGCAGATGGTGGATTACCTTTCCCGCGACCGCGTGACGGCAGTCATTGCCGCGCAGGTCCAGTTCGAGTCAGGTACCGCTTACGTGCATTCCGGTACCGGCACGCTGGTGCTGGGTGGCTACGTCTATTACGGCGTTGGCGCACTGGGTGCGGTGGATGATGTCCAGGAGTCCGGCACGACAAGCCCCACGCAGCTCAAACTGACGCTTTCCGGGCTCGACCTGTCGCTGTTCGCGAAGACACTGAACGAGCGATGCGTGGGCCGCCAGGCGGAAATCTACCTTGTGGCAATGGACGATTCCGGCGTTGCGCGGGTGGCAGACCTGATTTTCAAGGGCAAAGTATCTTCCACCGGTGCGACCGCTGGCGAAACCAACGCCCTGCAGTACACCGTTTCTAACGTGTTTGAAGACTGGCAGCGCCCTTTCCCGGATCGTTATACAGATGAGTCGCACCAGGCCGCGCAGCCCGGCGATCGGCTGTTCCGCTACGTGGCGCAGATGGCGGAGCGCCCTATTTACTGGGGCAGCAAAAAAGACGCGCCGGGCTTTACCTATTCGTGAGGACACATGAAACACCCGGACTGGCATAACAGATTAACCGCCGTGATGAAGGCCGCTGAGAAGCGGCCTTTTTTATGGGGCGAGCACGACTGCTGCCTGTTCGCGGCAGACTGCGCGCAGGCAATGTGCGGCGAGGATTTCGCCGCTGAGTGGCGCGGCACCTACAGCAATAAAACCGGCGCAAAGAAGGCGATCCTGCGCGGTGGCGGCACGCTTGAAAAGGTGCTGGCGCGTTATCTCGATGAGGTGCCGGTGAAGCTGGCGCAGCGCGGCGATATTGCCGTGGTGGAAAACGCCGGTACCCGTTGCGCCGGTGTGATATACGGCGGCGCCGTATGGGTGCCGGGTGAAAACGGTCTGGTCTGCCTGCGGGTGAAACCGCTGAGCGCGTGGAGGGTTCGCTGATGCCTGCTGCCATTCCGATTGTTGCCACAGTCGCTGCGGGTGTGGCGGCCGTTAATGGCGCCACGGGTATTGCCCTTGCTATCACCATCGCCGCGCAGGTGGCGACCATGGCGCTGACCAAAAAGCCCTCGCTTGATGCTTACCGCGATAACTCCGAACGCAAGCAGGTACTGCGCGCGGCGGCCAGTCCGAAAACGGTGGTTTACGGCCGCACGCTTTCCGCCGGCACACTATTTTTTGCTGAGGAGCAGGCGGGCACCCAGACCGACGGCGAAATGCTGCACCTGGCGATCACGCTGGCCGGGCATCCGCTCAGCAGCACCGGTAAGGTTCTGCTCGGCGATGATGAGATAGGCATTTACGGCGATTACGCCACGTATGAGGTGCACAACGACCGCCAGACGGCAGACCCCTATATGCTGGCGAACTGTGCATCGTGGAAGCCCGACATGATCGGGCGCGGTATCGCCTGGCTGCGACTGTCGCTGAAATTCAACGCAGAGAAATTCCCGTCCGGCATCCCTAACGTGCGCGTGGAGAAGTTCGGTCGTCTGGTTTATGACCCGCGCACCGGGCTGAAGGGTTACAGCAACAATGCTGCGCTGTGCATCCTGGACTATTACCGCACCTACCTGAAAGTGCCGGACAGCGAAATCAACTTCGATCAGTTTCAGGAAGCGGCCAATATCAGCGACGAGCTGGTAAGCCGCGCCGACGGCACTATGGAGCGGCGGTATACGCTGAACGGCGAGTTCGACCTCTCCGAGAATAAGGCAAGCATTCTTGATGCGATGCTGGCCGCCTGCGCCGGCGAACCGACCTATGTCGGCGGAAAACACGGGATACTGGTCGGCGCCTATTATGGTCCCGCCACGGAAGTTATTACTGAAAGCCAGATCGCCGGTGATATCGAAATTATGCCGGAGGTGTCGCAGTCCGAACGTGTGAACACCATCAACGGCACCTTTATCGATCCGCAGCAGAACGACTCCGAAGTGGACTTCCCGGCGGTTTCCGTTTCTGAGTGGGTTGCCGAAGACGGCGTGGAAATCAGCCAGGATCTGAAGCTTCGTTTTGTGACCAGCGAGTTTCAGGCGCAGCGCCTGGCGGATATCAGGCTCAAGCGCACCCGTATTTCCCGCACCATGAACGTGCCACTGAACCTCAGCGGGTACCGCTACCGTCCGGGCATGTACGTAAAGGTGCATTTCCCCTCGCTCGGTATCGTGGACGTGGAAATGCGCGTCACCGACTGGAAATTCGGCGTGCAGAACGGCGTGCAGCTGACGCTGAAGCAGGAAACGGCGGATGTGTGGGGCGACGCCATCGGCAAACCCATCACCCGCCCGGACTTCACCCAGCTTTCACCGGGCGGTGCCGCGCAGCCGCAGAACCTGCGCTATACGGTCGAGGAAATCGGCCAGGTGGTGCAGGGCGTGCTGTCGTGGCAGAACGTCGGGCAGGTTGCCTATAACCAGGTAATTATCCGCCGCGACGGTGTGCCGGTGCTGTCCATTCAGGTGCCTGGTTCGTTCACGCGTCTGACCGGACTGTTGCGGGATACCTATACCGCGCATGTGGTGGCAGTGAGCTATACGGGCGGCCACTCGCCGGAGGCATATCTCGAATTCAGCATCGAGGCGCCCCCGCCACCGAACAAAGTGGACGTGGAGCAGGGCTATTTTGCCATCACGCTGATCCCGCGCCTGGCAGAAATCACTAATGTCTCCACGCAGTTCGATTTCTGGACCAGCGGCGAAACCCGACTCGCTGACGCCTCCACCGCAACCGTTGAGGCAAATGCCAGCCGCGCCGGCATGGGTGCAATGTGGACCAGTAACGAGTTGCAGATCGACCACACCTATTACTGGTACATCCGCACCATAAACGCTTTTGGCGCGTCAGCGTTCGTTGAAGTGGCCGCAGTCTGCACCACGGATACCGGCGATTTACTGGATCAGATAGCGAAGGAAATAAGCGGCTCTGAGGCTTTCCGGAACCTTGAGCGGATAATTGATACCAGCACGGACGCTATTATCGAAAACGCCCTTGCAAACGACGCTGATGTGCAGCGCCGCCGCAAACAGGACGGCAAGGTTTCGGCTGAAATTCTGCGCATTGATACGCTGATCCTGACCAACGATTCTGCCTATGCCGAGAAATTTGAGCAGCTGACGGCGGTAGCAGATGAAAACAGCGCTGCTGTGCAGCAGGTATCCAGCGCCTACGCCGATCTCAACGGCAAGCTTTCTGCACAGTGGGGGGCAAAGGTACAGGTGGACAGCAACGGCCAGGCCTATGTGGCGGGCATGCAGCTCGGGGTTGAAGGGAACGGCGGAAACGTGCAGAGCTATTTCCTGGTCAGCGCCAATACCATGGGCTTCTATAACCCGTACAACGGCAGCATGAAGCTGGCGATGGCGATTAAAAACGGCCAGGTATTCCTGAACGAGGCTCTGATTGACTATGCCTCCATCACGCTCGCAAAAATCGGCAGCTGGTATTCAGCCAACTATGTTCCCCGACAGACCGGAACGATGATGTCTGCCGACGGGTCGTTTGAGGTTAACGGGTCCATTTCAGGCAGCGGGCGCCTGATGATCACCAATAACCTGATCGCCTGTTACGACGGGGCAGGCAATATCAAAATCAAACTGGGGTACCTGAAATGAGTGATTTCGGCCTGCAGGTGTTCTCCTCGTCGGGCAAGGCGATAAACGTTGGTGATGCCGCGCCGCTGCAGTTCGTCCGGCGGATTGACCGCAGCGAGGTAAACCTGAACAGTGGCGCATCCAGCACGTTTGACTTCCGGGGTGCTGTGCCTGCCGGGGTACAACTCGTTGTGTGGACTGACGTCTGCGCCGCCGTCCTCGAGTCTGCAACCGTGATCGGCTACAACGTGCAGCCGATCAACATCGATGTTAATGACCGGGTTGTCACTATCTCCCTGCCGGGATTCGGCACTGGTAACTGGGTATGGCCTGCCAGCAGACAGCCCACGGCGTTCTGGGTGCTGGCGATATACCAGCAGCCGGTGACGAACGATGGCTGGGGCCTTTATGTGGCGCAGGGCGGCGCATTCCCGGCGGTGGTTAACTCCGCGGCCAGTCTGTTTCTGACCCAGACGTACAGCGGCCCCTTTACCGGCACGCTGCAGCTGAACTGTTCCGGGAACGCGATGGTGTTCTGTAACTGCCCGGCGGAAAGCATCGGCCTTTACTTTGACCGCAACTCGCGCCAGCTCATCGGCTACAGCAACTGGGGTGTGGTGGGCGGATTCAGTGTGCAGCTGAACGTCTGCGTTTTCGATATTAAAACCCCGACAATTCCCGACTGGGGGCTGATGATTTACGGCGCCGATGGGGGTGTCAGCTTTACCTCAGCAGAAACGCCGTTGGTGGTGCGCCAGTGGGCCTCGCTTCCCATGTACTACGGCAACTGGAGCGCTTTCAGCGCGCCTGGCAACATGCCCATGATCCAGCCTGCCAGCATGGGCGCGAAAACCACAAACAAGTCCGATACATGGCAGGTCAACCTTGCCATGAATAACAATTCTCTCGGCTATGGCCCCGGTCTGCGTTATCTGCATGTCGGCACAAACATGCTTCCTGATGTGGAGGCTATCCCCTACACAGGTAAAGCGGTACCTGTTATCTGGGGTTCCGATTACTTCTGACCACGCCCTGCCACGCAGGGCTTTTTTATGGAGTGAATATGTCTGCATGGTACAGAAGCGGCACCATTGCTGTTGCCGGGAAAACCGTAACCGGTACTGGCACGAACTGGACCGATAACAAAATGGGTATCGGCCCGGGGCAGGCGCTGCTTATCCCCGGCGCCGGTACCGTTAAGGTTTATGAAATCGCGCGCGTGGACAGCGCCACGCAAATCACCCTCAATGATGACGCTGGAACCGTGGCTGCAGGCCAGGCCTACGCCATCATGAGTTTTTACGGTGACAGCGTGCCGGATTTTGCCCGCCGCCTGTCTGCGCAGCTCAGTTATTACCAGAGCCAGATGGATGGCTGGCAGGAAATCATGACTGGCACGGGTAGCATCACGCTGGAAGCGCCTGACGGTACGCAGGTCACTGTCAGTAGCTTTAAAAAGCTCACTGATGATATGGCGGGCAAAGCCGACAAGGTTGATGGCGCCGTTCCTGTGTCTGAGGGCGGAACCGGGTCCACTACTGCCGCCGGTGCGCTGGCTAATCTTGGCGGTGTGGCGAGTACAGATTCGCGCCTCAAATCTGTAGACGGAAAGTCAGGCGGGAGCATTTCCTCTCCGGTAAGCGTCTCCGGCGGTATTTCAATAGTCACACAGTCGAGCAGCTACGCTGATTTTAACTTTATCTATCCCACCACGCTGAAAAAGATGGCTTACGCCTTCTGTGAAAATTACGGTGACATGGTTTTCGTCACAACCGCCGCGACGGTAGTGGGTACTGAAAAATACTTCTCAATGCGCCAGAACGGTAATTTTAATACCCAGGGAAATATCAGTTGCGTCTCGCTGACCCAGACATCTGATGCAGACAAAAAAGACCAGATAGAAACGATACCGGATGCCAGAGCGAAAACCAGAGAATTGCGTGGAGTGACTTACGTTCTTAAAGAATCAGGCATGCCAGCGGCAGGTGTCATCGCCCAGGAATTAATGCCGGTGCTTCCTGAAGCAATCGGCGCCGTGTTCGATGATTATGACCAGTATGAAGAGGTCGAGGAGCAATACGAGGTCGAAACCACAGGCGAGAACGGCGAGCCAGTCACCGTCACAGAAACGAGGATGGTCACCCGGCTGAAAAAACCTCGCGATGAAAGCAAACGCAGCTATACAGTGGACTACGCAGCGGTCACTGGTCTGGTGCTCCAGACTGCGGTAGAACTCGATCAGGCTGTGCTGGTCATGGAACAGAAGCAGGCAAATATGGAGGCATTCTTGAAGACGCTGGGATACGAACCGGATACAAATTATACAAGCAGTAGCTCCAGCGAAGAAAATCAATAGGCTGCTATAGCTTGATCCTCCTCTCTTTTAAAACTACTGTAAATATAAACAGTGTTTTATCAGGGGAGGATAACAATGCACGCAGCAGTACCAAAACTCAAATTAGAAGAAATTTGCGGCGTTAACCGCAGCTCATGTCTTGTAGAAACGCAATCCGGCTACGCAATCATTCAGCCCGATATGATGCCGAAGGAAGGCGCGCGCGTGTTGGTGGCCGCGCTCGGTCAGTTGCAGTTCGCTGTGGTAATGGGCGGTGTGCTGATAACTGAAGATGGCGAGAGTATTGAAGGCGACGCGCTAGAAGATGTGAATGTTGTGGGAGTGGTGACGTTTTTCGTGAACGGCGCCATCGCGTTTACTGATGAAAATCCGGTGCTGTGATGTTTGCGCTGGTGGACGTGAACAGCTTCTATGCAAGCTGTGAGACAGCGTGGCGCCCGGATCTGAGACATAAGCCGGTAGTGGTTCTGAGCAATAACGACGGCTGTGTTATCGCGCTTTCTGCCGAAGCGAAAGCTATAGGGATTAAGCGGGGCGCACCGTATTTCGAACAGCGTGAGCTGTTTCGCCGGCACGGCGTTGTGGTGTTCAGCAGCAACTACGCTCTTTATGGCGATATGTCGCAACGGGTGATGACGACGCTTGAGGCGATGTGCCCCCGGGTTGAAATTTACAGCATCGACGAGGCCTTCTGCGATCTGATCGGGGTAAGAAACTGTCGAGACCTGGACGAGTTCGGGCGGGAGATACGTGCCACTATTCGTCAGCATACGCTGCTGACTGTCGGCGTAGGAATTGCCCAGACAAAGACACTGGCGAAACTTGCGAACCATGCGGCGAAGAAATGGACCAAAACCGGTGGAGTGGTTGACCTGTCGAACCAGATACGACAGCGAAAGCTGATGGCGCTGGTTCCTGTCGAGAATGTATGGGGCATTGGCCGGCGCATCAGCAAAAAACTTGAAGCGATGGGCATTAAAACTGCTCTTGAGCTGTGCGATACCGATATTCGTTTTATCCGCAAACACTTCAGCGTGGTGCTGGAAAGAACGGTGCGGGAGCTTCGCGGCGAAAGCTGCCTCGGGCTGGAAGAATTCGCGCCAGCCAAACAGGAAATCGTCTGTTCCCGCTCGTTCGGCGAGCGCATCAGCGATTACCAGCGCATGCGCGAGGCGGTCTGTTCGTATGCGGCGCGCGCGGCGGAGAAGCTGCGCAGTGAGCATCAGTATTGCCGCTACATTTCCACCTTCATTAAAACCTCACCGTACGCCGCCGATCCCTTTTACGGGAATAGCGTTGGCCAGCGGCTGCTTACACCCACCCAGGACACCCGCGACATTATCAATGCTGCCGTTCGCTGCCTCGATCACATCTGGCGCGACGGTTTCCGGTACCAGAAAGCTGGGGTGATGCTGGGCGACTTTTTCAGCCAGGGCGTCGCGCAGCTTAATCTGTTCGACGATAACGCACCGAAGCCAAATAGTGCCGCGCTGATGTCAGTAATGGACACGCTGAATATGAAAGACGGAAAGGGCACGCTCTATTTTGCCGGTCAGGGGATTACGCAGTCCTGGCAGATGCGGAGGGAAATGTTGTCGCCGTGCTACACGACGCGCCTTGCTGATGTGCCGATTGCGCGTGCGAATTAAACAGGAAAAAGGCCCGTCACACTACGGCGGGCAACAAATTTCTAAAGACGCTTCAATCATCTCGCCTGCCTGTACGTGTGGCAACTAAGCAAATTCTAAAAACGGGGCGTTCAGGAAGAAATGACAGAGGTTTTACCATCATTTTGCCATCATTTTACCATTGCCAAATCGCAGGCATAAAAAAACCAACCGCAACGGGTTGGTTTTTTTGGGATTTTTTGGTCGGCACGAGAGGATTTGAACCTCCGACCCCTGACACCCCATGACAGAAGGCTGATCCTGTCAAAAATTAATCTGTAGCAATAGTGTTAAATTGGCCTAAAGAAATAGCACCTTTTTCAATAACTTCCAAGTACCTGATTTTTATGCTTGTATTATTGGATAAAGCATCAGTGAGCGCTGTTAATTCACCTTGAGTTATCACGTCAGCTGAAGCTTTGATAGTGAAGACATCCGCATTCGAAACTCTCACAACGTTAATATTTATATCTTGGTTCGTTGGTCCAGTTCTGGTAACGCCTTTCACAAAGAAAGTATCCGTTTTTTCTAAGCGTTCTCTATCTACAGCCTGACGACCATTAAATTTATTAAGCTCCTCGCGCGAGAGTTGCTCATTACCGAGAGTTACTGATTCAACGGTGGGATCAGCTGCGAGTTGCTTAACTAAGGCGCTTTTGCCAGCCTGACCATGATTGATTACTTCCTCACTGGTCGCTGATCTGCCGTTTATTTTGTAATCTAATGTTGCAGTGATTGCTTTATTAATACCATCAGAAGTGGTTTGAGCAATTTCCACCTGCCTATCGGTTGCATGTTTTTCAGTCTCGGCATTTTCAGAAATGTAGTGATATCCACAAGTGCTGGCTGCGCCAACAATTGCAATTACAACCAACATCTTTTGCCAACCAGTCATGCCATTCATAGAATCCCGTAGAAAACTAGTCACCGCGTTTATGATCTTATCAGTAACACCTTCAGCGTCACTTGAACCTTCGCTAATATTGAAAACAATATCAAGCCTTTGCTTATCTTCATTGGTCAATCTTTGAAGATTTTGAGAGCCATACCTTATGGTAGCGAACGCGCGCTGAATTTCCTCATTGAGCATCGACATCCCAAACAGCATGGCTGAAGTTATAGAGGAATGGTAACGCTCACCTTTTACATTGATATCAAGAACAGGCCAGCCTTCAAATTTAACATTTGGGAAGATAAATTCTTTAGTTTCCAGCCCTTCCCAACTTTTAACGTTCTCAAGAAAGCTTAAGAAATCTTCTTCGCTACGAATCAAAAAGTCCGCAGTTGCGTCCATATGCATACCCTTATCAAGTGTTTAGCCAGGCTCAATTCGATGAAAGATAAGCAGTTAAATTTGAGACTGGAAATGAAAAAAAGCCCGCATTAGCGGGCTTTTTCTTAGCATTGGAGCCGCGGCTCCTTTGCGTATCCTTTTTTGTCCCTTCTGCGTCTGGTCGCTGTCCGGGTAAAGTGGCTAACTCTATGTTTTTAAAGCCTCTGTCCTGCCACTGTCCATGTTTATTTGGTGGAGCTGGCGGGAGTTGAACCCGCGTCCGAAATTCCTACATCCTCGGTACTACATGCTTAGTCTGGTCTTTACATTCGCCTGGCAGCTGCGGACAGACACGCCACTACCAGACTAGCCTGATTAGTTTTAACGCTTCAACCCCAGGCAGGGCATCCGCGCGATCTCTTTTGGGTTTGACCTCTCTTGATCCCCGTCCTAAGAGCGGAGGCTAGGGAGAGAGGGCTCTGAGCAGGTTATTAAGCTGCTAAAGCGTAGTTTTCGTCGTTTGCGACTATGTTTTTGCGGTTTTTTTACGAGGCCTACCGCACCTCGGCATGCACCTTGGGTTTCGCGAATCCCGTCGAATCCAGAATCAGCCCCAGAAGTGTAACGCTAAGTATAGCAGAAACCGCAGGCGCCACGCCAGTCCATATCGCTACGACTTTCAGGCGACAAAAAGGCGTTCTTTTGAACCATGACTTGCGCACTTAAAAAACAATCAATTATCTCGGAATTATCTTAATAATAACGCAGCGGCAAAATATATTGTATTTTTGATAACCCTGAAATAACTGGTATTAATTATTTCTACAGTGGTAATCGATATATTTTTACGTTTCTTTAAGTTTCGGTGATTTTATTCAAACGGTGATGATTCCAGAATGAATTAATTAACCCTATATAAATTATTAAGCCTCTCTGAAACAGATAAGCGGAGCGACGATTCAGCGCACGGTTTTTTGCTTTTTATTCGAAAAAAACGCGTCGTAACGTTGATGAAATCTGAAACGTTGATTATACATTTCAATATGTAACTTTTTTACCGTTTCGCTTAAGTAAACTTTAATCATATATAAAACAATAATTTATACATTTTCGTCTCCCGCCAGGAATGACCCGTATGTGTAGTGCCTCTTAAGAGGTACCGCAGGTTCGCTGACGTGATTTTTTCGCGTCATAGTCGCGCGCAGTAATGTTTTTACAGCGAGAGGAAATAAGTAATGGCCGTGCAAAATAGCCTTCCCGGCACCGTAGATGTCCTTAACCAGCAAACAGGGGATGTGGTCATTCATTATTCCCAAAGCGCTGACCGAATTGTAAATTTAACCCAGACCAGCGTAGTAAGAATTAATGCCTCGCCGGAGTCCGTTAATTCTTATGAGCGGCAAGGCAACGACCTGATTGTCCATATGCGGGATGGCACTACCGTTCGATATCAAAACTTTTTCCGCCTGGATGCGGAAGGCTTGCACAGCGAACTTGTCTTCCAGGATGAGCAGGGCGTGCATCACGCGCTGTTTCCTTTCGCAACCGATGCGGGCCCGGCGACTGCCGAGGCTATTGTTCCCACGTTCGCAGATACCACAACGGAGGCGCTGATTGGCTCAGAAGGCGTCTCTACCGCTGCGGTGCTGGGCGGCGTGGCCGCCGTGGCGGGGATTGCGGGCATCGCGATTGCCGCAGGAGGTAGCGGTGGCGGTGGCGGCGACAACGATAACAACACGGGCGGCGGCGACAATGGAACTGGCGGCGGCAATAACGGCGGGACTGGCGGCGACAATGGAACTGGCGGCGGTGATAACGGCGGGACAGGCGGCGACAGCGGAAATGGCGACGGCACCGGCGGCGGCGACAACGGCAACGGCGGCAACGGCGGCAACGGCGGTACCGAAAACCCGCTGCCGACAGACGATCCGCCGCTTCCTTCAACGCTTATCGTTAACCCGATTACTGACGATAACATCATCAACGCTCAGGAACGCACGCAGGATATCGTCGTTTCGGGCCGTACCGAGGCGGATAACGCCGGTCTGACGGTGGTCATCACGCTCGGCGGCGTGACTTACAGCGCCGTGGTCAACAGCGACGGCACCTGGAGCGCAACCCTGCCCGCCGCGGCGTTGCAGGCATTGGCCGATGGCAGCAACCCTCTCACGGTCACGCTGGTAGACGCTAACGGCTTGCCGACCACCCAGACCATCGACCTGACGGTGGACGCCACCGCGCCGACGCTGGAGCTGACCGATTTCACGCCAGCGGGCGTGCTGGATGCCAGCCAGGCCGCCAGCGATAAGCTGGTGCGCGGCTACACCTCGGCGCAGGACGCCGGGCAAACCGTTACGCTGACGCTAAACGATCAAACCTACACCGCGGTAGTCAACGCCGACGGCAGCTGGCAGACTACGATTCCTGCCGCCGCGCTTCAGGGCCTGACCGAAGGCCAGCAGTACACGCTTGGCGTCAGCCTTACCGATGCGGCGGGCAACACCACCACCGCAGAGCAATCCTTCACGGTTAACTTCACCGTACCGGTCGTCACCATTGACCCGGTGGGCGGCGACAACGCGCTGAACAATGCCGATCTGCAACTCTCGCAAATCGTCACTGGCGACACGCAGAATATTCCGGTGGAATCGCTGATTACCCTGACGCTGGGCGCGCGGGTTTACTACGCCCGTGTGCTGGGCGACGGCAGCTGGAGCGCCATTATTCCGGCGGCGGATTTCCAGGCGCTGCAGGATGGCACTGTCACGCTGACCGCCACCGCGCTGCTGCCCAATAACACCACCGTGGATATCACCTCCAGCATCACCATCGACCGCGCCCAGACGGGCATCGCCATCGCCATTCTCTCAACGGACGACAACCTCAACGCGGCGGAGTCGACCCAGCCGCTGGAAGTGCGCGGTCTAACCACCGTAAGCGGTCCGGGCGTTGTCGTGCAGGTGAGCCTGAACGGCAAAGTGTATAACGCGGTGGTCGATAACGCAGGCAACTGGAGCGCCACCATTCCGCCGGAGGATCTGGCGCTGTTGCAGGACGGCCCGCGCGATATTACGGCAACCGTGGTGCTGAATGACCAGAGCGCCCAGGATGTGCGCACGCTGAATGTCGCCATCAACCATCTGCCGCAGCCGGTGGTGAACACGCCGTTTGGCGACGGGCTGCTGAGCGCGGGTGAAATCCAGCAGGATCAGACCATCAGCGGCAACACCGGCGTGACCGGCAGCGGCCAGAGCGTAGCGGTGCAGGTAGGCGGCCAGAATTACACCGCGCCGGTGGATAACGAAGGCAACTGGACGATTATCGTACCCGCAAGCCAGCTGCAAACCCTGCCGCAGGGCGAGGTGCCGGTGACAGTGGTCGTCACGGATAGCGCAGGCAACATCGGCAACACGACGGTTACCGCCACGCTGGACACCACGCCGCCGCTGCTGAGCGTGCTGCCGCTGACCAGCGACGGCAAGCTGAACGCCGAGGAGTTGACCACCACCCAGACCCTGAGCGGCATCAGCACCGAGCCGGGCCAGACGGTGACAGTGACGCTCAACAACCAGACCTACACTGCGGTTGTGGGCGACGATGGCCGCTGGCAGATTGACCTGCCCGCAGAGGCGCTGGTCGTGCTTGGCACCGGCGACTATCCGCTGGTGGCGAGCATCAGCGATGCCGCGGGCAACGTGACCGCCGTCACCCAGACCATTAGCGTGAAAGCCACGCAGCCGGTCGTTAACGTTAACCCGCTCACCGACGACAACGTGCTGGATGGCGCAGAGATCAAAACCGCGCAAACCCTGACCGGCAGCGTAACCGACGCGGCGCCAGGCAGCACCGTTACCGTCTCTTTCGGCGGCTGGTTGCAGAGCGTAACGGTAGACGCCAGCAACAACTGGCGCGTTGACGTGCCGGTGACCGTCTTGCAGGCGCTGAGCGAAGGGGTGAACACGCTCCAGGTGAGCGTGACCGACACCTTCAACCAGTCTGTCACCATTCCTTATCCGGTGACGGTAGACACCACCACCGACGCGGTGGCGATCAGCATTATCTCTGCCGATGATTATCTGAACCGCGTAGAGGCGGGTTCGCCGCTGATTATCCAGGGCACCAGCGCCGGCCTGCCGGTCGGCACCGCGGTGACGGTGACTTTCAATAACGCCACCTATAACGCGACCGTTGACGCCAGTGGCAACTGGCAGACGGAAATCCCGTCCGCAGCCCTGCTGGCTATCACCACCGATGGCGCTTATACCGTGCAGGCGACGGCGCAGCTCCCGGACGGCACGGTTACCGATCTCCACACCCTGAATGTCTTAATCAACAACCTGCCGGAGGCGACTTCAGCGCCGCTCTTCGGCGACGGCGTGCTTAGCGCTGGCGAAGCCGGACAGGATCAGGTCATCACCGGCACAACCGGCAACGCGGGGGCAGGGCAGAGCGTGAGCGTCACGCTGGGCGGCCAGGTTTACCAGGGCACGGTAGACAGCGAAGGCAACTGGAGCGTAACGGTGCCATCGGGCGCGCTGAGCGGCCTGACCGAAGCGCAGTCGCCGGTGCCGGTGCTGGTTTCCGTCACCGATGCGGCAGGCAACGCCGATACGCTGGATACCCAGTTCACCGTTGACGTTACGCCGCCGCAGGTTAGCGTCAGCGCGTTTGCCGGTGACGATTTCCTGAACATCGCCGAAGCGGGGGTTGAGCAGACGCTGACAGGCGTTGCGGCAGGGGCAGAAGTCGGTTCGCCTGTGGTGGTGACTATTAACGGCGCAACCCTGAACGGAACGGTGACGGGCGCAGGCGGTGAATGGACAGTGACGGTGCCAGCGGAAGTGTTGCAGTCGCTGCCGAACGGTCAGGCGGTCTTTAACGTGACCGCGAGCGACGCCGCAGGCAACAGCGCCACCACCACGCATACCATCAGCGTGGCGGCGGATGCGACTCGTCCGCCGCTCCTTACCATTAACCCGGTGACCAACAACAATATCATCGACGCCGCTGAGCGCGACGCGGGCGTGACGCTGACCGGCACCACGCTTAACGTACAGGCGGGCCAGCAGGTTACCGTCACGCTTGGGCCGCTGCTGTCCTGGAGCGGCGTGGTCGACGCCGACGGCAACTGGGCGGTCACTGTTCCGGCGAGCGCGCTGGCGGGGCTTAATAATGGCAGCTATACGCTGGCCGCTTCCGTTACCGACGCGGCGGGCAACCCGGCAACCGACAGCCGTGATTTCACCGTCAACACCGATCTCAGCGCTATCGTTGTCACACCGCTGACCGGCGACGACAGCGTAGGGCTTGGCGATATCGCCAGCGGCCTGACTATCAGCGGCGTGACGGTAAACGTTGAGCCGCAAAGCCAGATTATCGTCACGCTGAACGGCAAACAGTACACCGCCACGGTACAGGAGGGCGGCGCCTGGAGCGTTATCGTGCCGCAGACGGACGCCGCGCTTATCAGCGACGGCACCATCACCCTCAGCGCGTCAACCGTGGATGCGGCAGGCAATGCGGTCTCCACCACCCATGATTTCACGCTGATCACCACCGCGCTGCCGGTTGTCACGTTGAACACGCCGTTTACCGATGGGGTGCTGAGCGCTGCGGAAGCGAACGCAGGCGGTACGCTTGGCGGCTCTACCGGCGTGAC
Source organism: Franconibacter sp. IITDAS19 (assembly GCF_023079515.1). Taxonomy (NCBI): domain Bacteria; kingdom Pseudomonadati; phylum Pseudomonadota; class Gammaproteobacteria; order Enterobacterales; family Enterobacteriaceae; genus Franconibacter; species Franconibacter sp. IITDAS19. The sequence goes on from NZ_JALJCP010000003.1 coordinate 598,582, forward strand.
AGGGGCAGGCCAGACGGTCACTGTGCTTATCGGTCAGACAGAATACCCGGCGACGGTGGACGCCAGCGGCAACTGGTCGCTGACGCTTGCGCCGCAAGTGCTTCAGGCACTCGGCGACGGCACGCTGCCGCTGACCATCACCGCGACCGACGTCGCAGGCAACCAGAACGTGCTGCAAAGTTCGCTGGTGGTCGATAAAACCGCGCCGGCGCTCACCATCAACGACCTGACCGATGACAACATCGTTAACGGCATTGAAGTGACGCAGCCGCTGCAAATCACCGGCACGGCGACCTATGACCCGGCGAACCCGCAGCAGGTGGTCGTGCAGGTCAACGGCCAGACCTATACCGGGCTGGTGCTGAGCGACAACACCTGGAGCGTCACGCTGCCTGCGGGCGCGCTGAGCGGGGCGATTGACGGGCCGGTCGCGGTGACCGCGACGGTCACCGATTTCGCCGGCAACAGCACGACCGAGACCGTCAGCTTTACGCTCGACGCTTCGCCGCTGAACGCCCCTGTGCTGCAAATCGACCCTGTCACTGGCGACGATTTCCTGAACGCCGCTGAAGTGGGCGTGGCCTTCACCCTTACCGGCACCACCGAGCGGGTGGAAGCCGGGCAGATCGTTCGCGTTACGATCAACGGCCAGACCTACGAAGGCGCGGTGCAGGAAGGCGGGGCGTGGAGCGTAGAAATTCCGGCCTCCGCCACCACCGGCATTCCTGACGGTTCGCTGCCGATAAGCGTGACGGTGACCGACCTTGCCGGCAACCCGATCACCGTCGATCGTCCGGTGAACGTCGTAGCGCAGCCAGGATCGCTGCCGCAACTGACGGTGGATGTTGTCGCGCAGGACGATGTGATCAACGCCGCCGAGCGCGGCGCGGATCTCACCCTCACTGGCACCTCGCAGAACCTCGCGGCCGGTACGCCGGTTACCGTCACCTTCAACGACGTTACCTATAACACCACTACCGACGCAAACGGGCTGTGGAGCGTGCTCATTCCCGCCTCTGCGCTGGCGGGGCTTACCGACGGCGTAACCTACACCATCACCGTCACGGCCACTGACGCGGCGCAGAATCCGGCGGTGACAACCCAGGATGTGCTGGCCGATTTCAGCGGCCCGGCTATCGCTATCACCCCGGGCAACGTCTTTGACGATGGCCTGCTGAACGTGGCCGAATCGGCGGTGGATCAACTGCTGACCGGCACCACCGCGCCGGGCGCGAACGTCGTGCTGCTGGTGGACGGCCAGCCGATTACCACTGCGGTTGTGGCGAACGAAGAGGGCAACTGGACGCTGGTCATCCCGGCGGCGCAGTTGCAGGCGCTATCAGGCGACGGCGTGGTATTAACCGTGCAGGCGACGGATGCCCAGGGCAACGTCAGCACGTCGCCGATAACGGTGAATGTAGGCAACGATGTGCTGCCGACGCTGACCTTTAACCCCATTTCCGGCGACAACGTGGTTAACACCCCTGAAGCGTCCGATGTCTTCCTGATTACGGGCACCTCGACCGGCCTGGCGGTAGGGACCGCCGTCACGCTGACTATCGGCGGCCAGACCTATACCGGAGCGGTGACCGCCGGGAATACCTGGAGCGTGAACGTGGGCGCGGACGGCAGCGCGCTGCTTTCGGCGCTTGGCAGCGGGCAGTTTACCGCGACGGTCTCCGCCGCTGACGCCTACGCTAACCCGGCCACCAGCAGCGTGACGCTGGAACTGGTGCTGGAAACGCCGACGGCCACGCTGCCGGAAACGCTCTTTACGGATGATTTCCTGAACGCCGCCGAAGCGGGGACAGGCCAGACGCTGACCGGCTTGACCGGCCTTGCCGGGCCGGGGCAGACGGTGTCGGTTTCCATTGACGGCGGCGCGCCGATTGTCGGCACGGTCGACAATACCGGCTTCTGGTCAGTGGCGCTGACGCCAGAGGTGCTGGCGGCGCTTGCCGACGGCGACCATTCGCTGACCGTGACCGTCACCGACCGCGCAGGCAACACCGACACCAGCGAGCCGCAGGGCTTTACCAGCTTCGTAACCGCGCTGCCGCAGCCTGCGCTGACGGCGCCGCTCTTTGGCGACGATGTGCTGACCGTGGCGGAAGCGACGGGCGACTATACCTTTACCATCAATACCGGCGTGACGGACCCGAACCGTCCGCTGACCGTGACGGCGACGCTCAACAACGGCGCGCCGGTTACCGCCACCTCAAATGGCGACGGCATCTGGAGCGTCACTATTCCGGCGGCGCAGCTTGCGGCACTGCCGGACGGCGAAATTCCGCTGAATATTGTAGTGACCGACGCCGCAGGCAACAGCGTCAGCCTGCCGGAGAGCTTTACTGCCGTAATCAACAACGTGCCGGATGTCACCGTTAACCCGGTGTTTGGCGACCAGGTGCTGACTAACGCGGAAGCCAGTGCGGCGGCGGGGCAAACTATTACCGGCAATACCGGGGCGACAGGCGCCGGGCAGACTGTCACCGTCACGCTCACGGTGAATGCGATTACCTGGACGGGCACCGCGCAGGCCGGGGCTAACGGCGACTGGGCCGTCACCATACCCTCTGAAGTGCTGGCGTCTCTGCCTTCCGGCACCACACCGACCATTACCGTGACGGCGCAGGATGCGGCAGGTAACAGCGACACCGCTGAGCCCGTCACCTTCGCCGTTGAAACCACGCTGCCGACGCCGACCATTGACCCGCTCTTTGGCGGCGACAATATCCTTAACATCGCGGAAGCGGCGAGCGACACGGTCATTAGCGGAACGACGGGCGTAACAGGGCCAAACCAGTACGTGACTGTCACCCTGAACGTTAACGGCACAACCTATGTGGCGAGCGTGGACGCCAGCGGCGCCTGGCGCGTGCCGCTGCCTGCCGGTTCGCTGCAGGGCCTTGAGAACGGCGCGCAGGTGCCAGTGATTGTGACGGCGCAGGATCAGTACGGCAACAGCACCACCCTTGAGCCCACGCCGTCGTTCCTGGTGGCCTTTACGCCGCCGACCGTGACGCTGGACCCGGCGCTGACGCCAGCGCTGGCGGACGGCTATCTCAACATTGCCGAAGTGGACAGCGCGCTGACGCTTACCGGGGCTTACACCACGCCAGTCAATACGCAAACGCCGGTTATCACCGTCACCATTGGCGGGCGGGATTTCCCGGCAACCGTCGTCAATGGCACCTGGAGCGTAACGCTTGCGCCTGGCGCGCTGGACGGTATCCCGAACGGCCCGCAGAACATTACCGTCAACATAACCGATGCGGCGGCTAATACCGGCGTGAGCATTACGCCTGTCACCGTCGCCCTGGCTGAGCCTGCCATTACGGTCAACGCGCCGTTTGGCGACGGCGAGCTGGACTGGGTGGAAAGCCAGCAGGGGCAGACCATTACCGGCTCCACCACGAGTGTGGATGTGGGCCAGACGGTAACGGTGACGCTCTCCGGCCAGACCTTTACCACCACGGTGCAGCCGGGCGGAACCTGGGCGGTGGCGCTGACCCCGGCGCAGCTCGCCACGCTGCTTAACAGCCCGGAAAGCGGTTCGCTGGTCGCGACCGTTACGGACGCGGCGGGCAACCCGGCCGCCAGCGCGCCGGTCGCCGTCACCTATGATCCTGTGCGTCCTGATTTCAGCGTGAGCATCGACCCCATCACCGGCGACGGCTTCATTAACGCAGGCGAACTTGGCGCCGGGATTATTACGGTTACCGGCAGAAGCACCGGCTTTGAAGGAGGGACGCTGGCGGTATCGCTGAACGGCGCACTGCTGGACAACGTCACGGTTAACGCCGACGGCACCTGGGCTATCGACGTAGCAGCCAGCAGTTTCCCGACGGAGGGCGCTTACACCCTGACCGCGACGGGCATCGATCCTTCTGAGGCGGAAATTACCGGTACGACCGCCGTCACCGTCGATGTTACCGCGCCGCAGGGGTTAGGCATCAACGTGGTGGCGGGGGACGATCTCCTCACTCCCGCAGAAACCGGCGAGCCGCTGGTGATAAGCGGTCAGGTGAACGCGGCTGAAGCGGGCCGTCTGGTTACCGTCAACCTTAACGGCGTGAACTACTACACCACGGTGAACGGCGACGGCACCTGGAGTGCGACGGTGCCGCAGAGCGCGGTGGACGCGCTGGCAAGCGGCAATTACGTGGTGACGGCAACCGTAACCGATGCCGCAGGCAACGTATCAACGGCGGAGCGTCCGCTGACGGTGGATGTGGACGCGCCGCTGCTGACGGTGGATGCGCTTGGCGTTCCGGCGGTGCTGAACACGGTGAACGCCGCGGGCGGCCTGCTGCTCTCTGGTACGGGCGAGCCGGGCGAGACGGTCAACATCGTCCTCGGACCGCTCTCCACCACCGCGACCGTGGATGAGTTCGGCAACTGGACCTACACCTTCCCGCAGCTCGATCTCACGACGCTGACCGACGGCGCGCAGGTCATTCAAATCTCCTCCACCGATGCGGCGGGCAACACCTCCACCAACCGGGTGGCGCTTAACGTGGCGCTCAACCAGGGGCTGGGCGTGCTGGTCGACGATCTGTTCGGCGGCGACGGCATTCTGAACGTGGCCGAGTCGCTGGTGACTCAGGTGCTGACGGGCCGGGTGGATGGCGACTATCGCGGCGCGACGGTTACCGCGTCCATTATCGGCACTGACGTGAATATTCCGCTCGCGCCGGTACTGGCCGGGGACGGCTCTTTCACCATCGACCTGCCGCCGAGCCTCTGGCAGGGGCTGATTGACCAGACGCTGCAACTGAACATCGGCGTAACGGATGCTTTCGGCAATACCAGAAATGAGATTGTCGACTTCAACCTGGCGCTGAGCGACCTGCCGGTGGTGGGCAGTGTGCTGGTCGGCCTCGATAACATTATTAATATCAACGACCTCGCCAGCGGCACGGGCCAGGTGATAAGCGGCACGCTCAGCAATGCGGCTGACGTGACGTCGGTGGTGGTTCACGTCGCGGGCCAGACGCTGAATGCGGTGGTGGACGCGGCGACCGGCGCCTGGACCGCTACGCTGCCGACGACGCTGCTAAACGCGCTGCCGGCGGGCGACACCGCGTTGCAGGTGCAGGTGACGGATACGGCGGGCAACGTGCTGAATACCGGCGCGAGCTTCACGCTTGCCAACGTGGCGCCGACGATCGCGCTCGCCCCGCTGTTTGGCAACGGCGTGCTCAGCGTGCCGGAGCTATTGAATGGCGTGATTAGCGGTACTTCTACCGGCCTGAACGGTCAGAGCCTGACCGTGCGCATCGGTGACACCGAGGCGATCAATGTGGTGGTCGGGCCGGACGGCGCCTGGTCCGCTAACCTCCCGGCGGCGGTGCAGAATGCGCTCCAGGCGCTGGGCAGCGGCAACGTGGCGGTGAGCGTGACGGCGGCGGACGCCTATGGCAACGGGGCAACAGCGGGCACCAGCCTGACGCTCAGCCTGATTGAACCGGTGCTGAACACCGTCTCGGTCTTTACTGACAACCTGCTCAACGCCGCCGACGCGCTGGTCAGCCAGACCATCACCGGCTCCGTGGGCCAGGCGGCGGCAGGCTCGCTTGTCGCAGTGCAGATAGGCAACCAGACCTTCAACGGGACGGTAGGCAGCAATGGGCTCTTCTCGATTCAGGTTTCGCCGTCGCAACTGGCCAACCTGACGGACGGCAGCCTCGCAAGTCTTATCACCATCACTACGCCGGAAGGCAACAGCTCGACCACGGAAGGCCCGCTGGTGAATATCGGCATCGGCACGCTGCCGACGGTGGCTATCACTTCGCTGCTGGGCGGCGCAGATGGCTTCCTGAACGCGGCGGAAGCCGCGGCGGGGCAGGTTATCAGCGGGACAACGAACCTTGCCAGCGGCACGGTACAGGTGCTGGTCAACGGCACTGAACTGCTGGCGCCGGTGGTGAATGGCGTCTGGTCGGTCGCCGTGCCTGCCTCGCTGTTGCAGAACCTGACTAACGGCGCAGTGACCGTCACGGCGCAGGCGGTCGACGCAGTCGGCAACGTGGCGAGCAGCGGCACGCAGGTGGTGAACGCCATTATTCAGAACCTGCCGCAAATCGCGCTCAACCCGGTGTTTGGCGACAACAACCTGAGCCTTGCCGATCTGCTGAATCCGCAGGTGCTGAGCGGTACCGCCACTAACCTCGCGGCGGGAACGCAAATCAACGTGGCGCTGGGGCCGTTAAACCTCACCACGACGGTGGCGGTGGACGGCACCTGGCGCGTGCCGGTCGGCGCCAGCCTGCTCCAGACGCTGACCGATGGTCTGCTGAACGTCTCGGTAACGGCGGTTGACCCGGCGGGCAACCCGGCAAGGGCCACCGGCGGGGTGAGCGTGAATATCGGCGCGCTGCCGACGCTCGCTATCACGTCGCTGTTTGGCGATAACGGGCTGAACGCCAGCGATATTCTCAACGCGCAGGTGATCACCGGCACCAGCACCAACGCAGTCGGCTCGCTGGTGAACGTCTCGCTTGGCGGCAAGAACTACACCGCCACGGTGGGCAGCGACGGCAACTGGCAGGTTACTGTGCCGAAAACGGACCTCAGCGGCCTGCTCGACGGCACGCTGACGGTCAACGCGTCGGTGGTGAACCCGGCGGGCAACAGCTCCACGACCAGCGGGCTGCTGAACGTGATTACCCACTCGCTGCCGTCGATTTCGCTGACCTCGCTGTTTGGTAACGACAAATACCTGAACGTCAGCGAAGCGACCTCAGGCCAGGTACTGAGCGGGAAAATCAGCGGCGCGGCGGACGGCGCTTCCGTGGTAGTGAACCTTGGCGGCGCTAACTACAACGCGACCGTAAACAGCGACGGCACCTGGTCGCTGCCGGTGGCCAGTTCAGTGCTTCAGGGGCTGACCAACGGCGCGCTGAAAGTGGGTGTGACGGTCACCGATAAAGTGGGCAACACCAATACCACCAGCTCCGACGTGACGGTGAAACTGACCACCCCGACGCTGACCTTTAACCCGCTTTCTTCGCTGAACCTGGTTTCGCTGCTGACCAATGGACTGACGCTGCGCGGCGGCTCCACCAACCTCGCGCAGGGCTCGGTGGTGCATCTGTCGCTGCTCAACGGCACGGTCAACACCACGGCTATCACCGATGCTAACGGCAACTGGAGCACCACACTGGGGCTTGGGCTGAACATCCTGCAACTGCTGTCGCTCTCCAGCGTACTGAACATCTACGCCACGGACGTGGCGGGCAACACCGGCTACCTGAATGTCGGGCTTGGCGGCAACATCATCTCCACTACGCCGCCTGCGGGCGTAAGCACGCTCTCGGCAGAGTCGGACGCGGCCGCCTTCTCACTGCTTAGCGCGAGCGATGAAAACAGCAGCCTGGCGGGCGACGACAGCCAGCAGACCGGAAACGAGAACCTGCTTGCCAGCGCCAGTGCGGTGCGCGATGACGTGCAAAGCGCTGCGGTGACGACGGAAAGCGCGACGGTCGCCACAACGGAGGCGGACGGCGCTTACACCATCGGCGGCCTCAGCATCGACCTTGCGGACGGCACGTCGGTAAGCGGCGAGACTGTGCAGGGCAGCGCGGGCAACGACACCATCCACCTCGCCTCGCTGGGCTTTACCCAGATAGACGGCGGCGCGGGCACCGATACCCTGGTGCTGGATGGCGTCAACCTGCTGCTCAACCTGACGGAACTGGCGGGCAAAGTGCAGCACGTTGAGATAGTCGACCTTGGCAAATCGGGCACCAACGGCCTGACGCTGGATGTGCATCAGGCGCTTACGGTTACCGACAAGCCGGAAGACGATCTGGTGGTGAAAGGCAGCGCGGGCGATCAGGTGAACCTGATCAACGGCGCCGGGGATGTCTGGGAGGTGAGCGGGCAGCGGGAAGTGGACGGCGTGCAGTTCGACGTTTACCACAACAGCTCGCAGACCACGACGCTTGGCGATGTGCTTATCCAGCAAGGGATCCACGTTAATCACGTGTAATGCAACAGGGCCTCAGGGAGGAGGCCTTCATCTTTATTTTAACAATATCACCACGACGCCCAGGCGGGCATAACTAAGGTGGAACCATGAAGCAAACCGAAGCGCGCCACAGGCGGCTGGGGCTTTCCGTGTGCCTTGCGGCGGCCCTGATGGGAGTAAACCTGAACGTTTATGGAGAGGAGGCGTTTCAGTGGCAGACAGCGCCAGGCGAACAGCTCCAGGCGCAGCTATCTATAAAGGAGGCGATACTGCGCGCCTTCGCCCGCAACCCGAAAATCGCCCAGGCGGCGGCGCAAATCCGCGTTGGCAAGGCCAACCTTGAAGAAGCCGAAAGCGCCTGGTTTCCACAAATCTCTTTGCAGGGAAACGTCGGGCGCAGCCATCGCACCGACTCGGCAGGCTCGCTCAACAGCAACGCGGCGGGCGGCGTTAACCTCAAACAGCTTCTCTACGATTTTGGCAAAACCGGCGGCAGCATCGATGAGCAGGAAAACCTCACCGAAGCTTACCGCTACGGCCTTTACGACACCCTCAACCAGGTCGGCATGCAAACCCTGCAGGCCTATTTACAGGTAAAACGCTATCAGGCGCTGGCGCAGGCGGCGCAGCGCAACCTTGATTCGCTTCAGAGCGTGCAGGAGATGGCGAACCTGCGCTCGGAGGCGGGCTTAAGCACCCAGTCGGACGTGTTGCAGGCGCAAACCCGCATCGCCGGCATGAACGCAAGCCTTGAGCAATACCGCGCGCAGACCCGCTCCGCACAGGCGGCGCTGAGCGTGCTGACTGGCGTGGTCTCCGACAATCTGCCGGACCTGCCGGAAGATCTCATGCGCCAGAACATTTCGCTGAAATCCCTTCCATACGAGCAGAACAACGCGGTGCGCGCCGCCCAGGCGAAACAGCTCGCCGCCGAGCAGCGCATTCGTCAGGCGCAGGCCCAGCACTGGCCGACGGTCTCCGTGCAGGCGGGACGCACCCGTTACCAGAACGACAACGGCGACTACTGGGACGACGAAGTGCAGCTGGTGTTGGATGCGCCCATTTATCAGGGCGGGGCGGTCAGCGCCCGCGTCGACGCCGCCGAAGGTGACCGCGCCAGCGCCCGCGCCGACGTGGAGGCGAGCAAGCTCGACATTAACCAGCGCGCCGCCACCGCCTGGGCGGATCTCACCGGCGCGCAGCAGCGCCAGCAGGCGGGCGAGCAGCAGCTTAACAGCGCCGAACGGGCGCGGGGCGTTTATCGCGACGAATATCGTCTGAGCAAGCGCAGCCTTAACGACCTGCTGAGCATTGAACAGGATGTGTTTCAGGCCGACACCTCGTCGATTACCGCCCGCTACGATGCGTGGGATGCGGCGGTGCGCTACGCCGGCGCCGTGGACAACCTGCTCGACATGCTCGGCATTGAACGCACCCGGATGACCGGCGATACCCTGCCGACGCTCTGAGCGCTGGCTACACAAGGAGTTTTTGATGTCCCAGACCCCGGATACAGAAAGCTGGACCCGCGCCATGGCGCGCGCGGCGGGCCGTTTCGGCCTTCCCGCCGATGCCCCGGCGGCGCGCCAGCAGATGCGCTGGTTTGAAAATCTGCCGCTGGCCTCGCGGCTTGACCGGCTGGCGGGCCTGATGGGCCTGCAGGTGAAACTCACCGACCTTGATAATATGCGCTGGAACAGCCAGACCCTGCCCGTGATAGTCCAGCTGGAAGCGGGCGGGCTGATGCTGATTGAAGATATCGACGCCGACGGCCTCGCCAGCTACTGGTTGAGCGAAGGGGGCGACCTGGTGCGCGAGGAGCCGCTGGAGGCGCTGCTTACGCGCATTAAGCCGGAAATCGTGCTGCTCGGCATCGCCGCCCGCGGGCGCGATTCCCGTATTGATGACTTTGCCCGCCCCTGGGAGCCGCACTGGTTCTGGCGCCACTTTCGCCATGCCGGGCGCAAGCTTGCGGAAATCTCGCTGGCTTCGGTTATCGGCAACGTGCTGGCGCTGGCGGGCATTCTCTTCTCAATGCAGGTTTATGACCGCGTTATTCCGGCGCAGTCTTTCCCCACGCTGTGGGTGCTCTTTTTCGGCGTGCTGCTGGCGGCGCTGCTGGAGTTTTTTATCCGTCTCGCTCGCACGCATGTTTCCGACATCATGGGCAAGCATATCGACCTTAACGTCTCCTCGCTCTTTTTCGCCCGGGCGCTGGCGATTAAAAACGACGCGCGGCCAAAATCCACCGGATCGTTTATTTCGCAGCTTCGCGAGATAGACCAGGTGCGCGAGTTGCTCACCTCCACCACCGTGGGTGCGGCGATGGATATCCCTTTCGTGCTGCTGTTCCTCGGCATTATGGCGCTGGTGGGCGGGCCGCTGGTGGCGATTCCGCTTATCGCCATTCCGCTTATCGTCATTCCCGGCATTCTGGTGCAGTGGCCGATGGCGAAGCTCGCCAAAGAGGGGATGCGCGAAAGCGCGATTCGCAACGCGGTGCTGGTGGAGTCTATCGAAGGGGTGGAGGACATCAAGGCGCTGCAGGCGGAGCCCTATTTTCAGCGCCAGTGGGAGCACACCCACAGCGTGGGCGCGAACATTGGCATGAAACAGCGCGTCTGGGGCGCTCGCCTGAGCGGCTGGGCCTCCACGGTGCAGCAGATAACCTACGCCGGGATGCTGGTGTTCGGCAGCTATCTGGTGCTCGACGGGCAGATAACCACCGGTACGCTGGTGGCCTGCAGCCTGCTCTCTTCCCGCACCCTTGCGCCGCTAATGCAGCTCACCATGGTTTTCTCTCGCTGGCAGCACGCCAAAACCGCGATGGAAGGGCTTAACGAGCTGCTGAAAAAGCCGCTCGATCGCGATGCGCAAAGAAAAATGGCGCACTGCCCGGTGCTGGCCGGGCACTATCAGTTTCAGGATGTGCAGTACAGCTACGATGCAGAGAAGGGGGATCAGGCGCTCTGGATCCCAAACCTTGAGATCAAACCCGGCGAGCGGGTGGCGATCCTCGGCAAAGTCGGCGCTGGCAAATCAACCCTGCTGAAAGTGCTTTCCGGGCAGGCGCAGGCGAGCAAAGGCAAAGTGATTATCGATGGCGTCGATCTGGCGCATATCGACCCCACCGACGTGCGCCGCCAGGTGGGTTTTTTATCGCAAGAGTCGCGGCTCTTTTTCGGCACGCTGCGTCAGAACCTGATGCTCGGCCACCCGAACGCTACGGAGAGCGAGCTGCTGCAGGCGCTGCGCATCAGCGGTGCGCTCTCGATGGTGCAGAAAGACGCGGCCAGCCTCGACAGGCTTATCAACGAAGGCGGGCGCGGCCTTTCCGGCGGCCAGCGGCAGATGGTGCTGCTAAGCCGCCTGATTGTGCGTAATCCGCAAATTGTCCTGCTGGATGAACCCACGGCCTCGATGGACGAACAGCTGGAGGCGTATGTTATTCGCCAGCTTCATCAGTGGTTGACGGGCCGCACGCTGGTGCTGGTGACGCACCGTCCGGCGCTGCTTTCGCTGGTGGACCGCATTGTGGTGGTGGAGAACGGCAAAGTGGTGGCTGACGGCCCGCGCGACGCCATTCTTAACCAGGCAAAACGCAACAGCAACGTAGCCTCGGTGGCGTAAGGAGGAACGATGAGCCAACTGACCATTCAGGAAGAGCTGGCGCGCCAGAGCCGCTTTTACTCTTCCGTTATCTGGCTGACGCTGCTGGGGCTGGCGCTCTTCGTCGTCTGGGCGTGGTTCGCCACGCTGGACGAGGTGACGGTGGGCTCCGGCAAGGTGACGCCGTCGAGCCGCGCGCAGGTTATCGAGAGCCTGGACGGCGGCATCGTCAACGCACTGCTGGTGCATGAGGGCGATATCGTCGAGCGCGGGCAGATGCTGGCGCGGCTTGACCCGACGCGCTTTCAGTCGAACTTTGGCGAAGCGTCGGCGCGGGTGCGGGCGCTGCGGGCTTCCAGCGAGCGGCTGCGCTCGGAGCTGACCGGCGAGCCGCTGAAATTCAGCGCCGAGTCGATGAAGGAGCCGGAACTGGTGGCGCGTGAGCGTCAGCTTTACGAGTCGCGCCGACGCAATCTCAACGAGACGCTGGCTAACCTGAACAAAACCTATGGCCTGGTGATGGATGAACTGCGCATGACCCAGCCGCTGGTGGCGAAAGGGGCGGCAAGCCAGGTGGAGGTGATCCGCCTGCAGCGCCAGGCGGCGGAGCTGAAAGGAAAGATGGACGATGCCCGCAACGAGTTTGCGGTGCGGGCGCGGGAGGAGCAGGTGAAAACCAACGCCGACCTTGACGCGCAGCTCCAGGTGCTGGCGGGTAAAGAGGATCAGGTAACCCGGGCGACAATTTTCTCCCCGGTGCGCGGGGTGGTGAAAGATATTCAGGTCACGACCGTAGGCGGCGTATTGCAGCCCGGCGGCAAGCTGATGGAGATCGTGCCGCTGGAAGATAAGCTGCTTATCGAAACGCGCATTAACCCGCGGGATATTGCCTACATTCGCCCGGGCCTGCCCGCAACGGTGAAGGTGTCGGCCTATGACTCCTCTATTTACGGCACGCTGGACGGCACCGTGGAGATGGTATCGCCGGACACCATTCAGGATGAGGTTAAGCGCGACCAGTTTTACTACCGGGTTTACATTCGTACTAAAAGCGCGGAGCTGCGCAACCGCAACGGTAAGGCATTCCCGATCCTCCCCGGCATGGTGGCGGATGTGGATATCAAAACCGGGCAGAAAACCGTGCTGGATTACCTGATAAAACCGCTGAACAAAGTGAAAGAAGCATTGCGGGAGCGGTAAGTTTTGCGTCACCCTTCTCCTAAAGGGGAGTGGGACCGCCTACGGTTGGGGCGGGGGTGTGGCGGGCCTTATGGCGAGAGGGCCGGTTTGCTCTGCCAGCGCTCGGGTTTTCTCTTTCACTCCCTTGTGTAGGGGACCGGGGAGGGGCTGGTGGTGTATCTCACTTGCTCAATTTAGGGTCAGGCGGGGCTTGCCTGCGGCTTCCTGCAAGCAGGATTCATCTGCGACACGCCTTATAACACGCCCATAAAAAAACCGGCTTTCGCCGGTTTTTTACTGCCAGAAGCGCAGGCTTACCGCCCGGCGTTTTTCATTATGCGCGCTTTATCCAGCTGCCATTCGCGCTCTTTCAGGTCCGAGCGTTTGTCGTGCTGTTTCTTCCCTTTCGCCACGCCAATCTTCACTTTGCACCAGGCGTTCTTCCAGTAGAGGGAGAGCGCGACGATGGTGTAGCCTTCGCGGTTGATTTGGCCGTACAGGGTATCCAGCTCGCGCTGGTTCAGCAGCAGTTTACGGGTGCGCGTTGGGTCGCAAACCACGTGGGAGGAGGCGACGCTGAGCGGCGTAAAGTTGGCGCCGAACAGGTAGGCTTCGCCATCTCTCATGATGACATAGCTGTCGCCGATGTTCGCTTTGCCAGCGCGCAGGGATTTAACTTCCCACCCCTGAAGGGCGAGACCCGCTTCGTATTCGTCTTCGATGAAATATTCATGGCGGGCGCGCTTATTGAGCGCAATCGTGGCTGAGCCGGGTTTGTGTGCTTTTTTCTTCGTCATAGTGCTGCTCAGTATAGGTAATTCGGTAAAAAAAGGCACCCCATCCGGTGGGGGCGGCAAACGGCTATCTTAGCATGCCTGACGGCGAGTTTTTGTTTAACCGGTGATAAATGTTATTATTTGTAGGTTGTATGACTTACGGGAATCGCTATGCCACAAATTAGTCGTACTGCTCTGGTGCCTTACAGCGCTGCGCAGATGTATCAGTTAGTGAACGACGTGAAATCCTACCCGGAGTTTCTCCCCGGATGCGTGGGAAGTCGCGTGCTGGAAGCCACGCCTGGCCAGATGACGGCGGCGGTGGATGTCTCTAAAGCGGGCATCAGCAAAACGTTCACCACCCGCAATACGCTGACCAGTAACCAGAGCATTCTGATGCAGCTGGTGGACGGCCCATTCAAGAAGCTGATGGGTGGCTGGAAGTTCACCGAGCTGACCGAAAGCGCCTGCCAGATAGAGTTTCATCTCGACTTCGAGTTTACCAATAAGCTCATCGAGCTTGCCTTCGGCCGCGTCTTCAAAGAACTCGCTTCTAACATGGTGCAAGCGTTCACTAACCGCGCCAAAGAGGTTTACCGTGCCGGCTGAGATCCGCGTTGAGGTCGTTTATGCGCTGCCGGAAAAACAGTATCTGCGTAAGCTGACGCTGGAAGAGGGGGCGACCATCGAACAGGCTATTCAGGCTTCCGGCCTGCTGGAGCTGCGAGAGGATATCGATCTCAAAAAGAACAAAGTAGGGATCTACAGCCGCCCGGCGAAGCTAACCGACACGCTGAACGATGGCGATCGGGTGGAGATTTACCGGCCGCTGATTGCGGACCCGAAAGAGCTGCGCCGCAAGCGCGCAGAAAAGTCGGCGCAAAATAAACCTGATTAAGCCTTACGCCGCTGATTAGCGCTTTCCCGACGGGTTCGCCAGTCGCGAGAAAGCCGGGCTGGCACGCCAGGTCGGAAATACGCTTCAGGCTAAAGGTGAGTAAAAGAAAAGGTGCCCTCAGGCACCTTTTTTGTTTTCCGGCGAGAAGGCGCTTAGCGCTGCCCGTCCAGCTTCGGCTTATTGTCGATATTGGTCAGTACGCCGTTGCTGTTGAAGGTCAGCGTCAGGGTCTGCTGAGTGACGGTTTCATGCCCTGGCTGCTGGCGGAAAATGTAGTACCAGGTGTTGCTGCCGAACGGGTCGCTCATCATCGGCGTGCCCAGAGCATAAGCAACCTGCTGTTGCGTCATACCGATACGGACTTTAGAAACGTCGGTTGGGGTCAGATAGTTCCCCTGGTTGATATCGGGGCGGTAAACCACTCGCTCCAGAGTGGAACAGCCTGCGGTCAACATCAGAAGGACCGCTGCGGCAGCAGTCAGCGTTTTACAGCGCATAGTGAGTAGATTCCTTTTCGGGCCCGAGCAGCACGCGGCTCATACATAATTTGCCGATGATAATAAACCTTCCGTCAGTTTAAAACCTTAAGGCGCTTCACTATGACCCTGACGGTGAAAAAAAGTTGAGGTAATTTCGCCGTAAACGCGGTCTGAAGAGACGGTTTGCTCTTTTTTTAAGCGAAACCCGGCAGGTTGCTGCCGGGTTTATGGTTCAGAAAGGGCGTTTTTATCAGAAAGTGATTAGGCCGCCAGCAACTCTTTGGCGTTCGCCAGCGTGTTGCGGGTTACTTCGCTGCCGCCGAGCAGTCGAGCCAGCTCCTGCAGACGCGCGCGTTTGTCGAGCGGCTGCATATGGGTTTCGGTCATGGCGCCATCGGTCTCTTTGCTGACAAAGAAGTGATGGTGGCCACAGCCCGCAACCTGCGGCAGGTGGGTCACGCACATTACCTGCGTCGATTCACCGAGCTGGCGCAGCAGCTTGCCGACGACCGCTGCGGTCGGCCCGCTGATGCCGACATCCACTTCATCGAAAATCAGCGCCGGGGTTTCCATCTTACGCGCCGTGATCACCTGAATGGCCAACGCGATACGGGAAAGCTCACCGCCCGAGGCAACTTTCGCCAGCGGCTGCAGCGGCTGGCCGGGATTGGTGGAGACGCGGAAATCGATGCGATCCGCCCCTTCCGCCGTCAGGTGGTTTTCTTCAAAAGCCACGTCGATAGTCAGCTTGCCGTGCGGCATAGAAAGTGAGTGCATACTTTCGGTAATCAGCCCGCTCAGTTCGCGCGCGTAGGCGACGCGGCTTTCGTGAAGCTGACGCGCCACCTTCATCGCCTGCTGATGATGGTTGTTTACGGCAAGCGTTAACGTCTCCAGACAATCCGCCTGGTCATCCAGCTGTTGCTGCTCATCCAGCAGCTTCTGGTGGAAGGCTGGCAGCTCTTCCGGCGCAATGTGGTGTTTGCGCGCCAGGTTAATCTGACGTGAAATGCGCTGCTCCAGCTCGTACAGACGGTTAGGGTCGAGATCCAGACGGTCGCAGTAATGGCGCAGCTCGTCGCTTGCTTCCGTTATCTGGATCGCCGCTTCTTCCAGCATGTCGAGCACGCCGGAAAGCTTCTCGTCCATACCAATAAGCTCGGTAACCAGATTACGCACGCTGTAAAGCTGGCTTTGCAGATTGGCGTCTTCGCCATCGGCAAGCAAGTGCAACGCCTGCTGGCTGGTGGAAAGCAGCTGGCCGCTGTTGGCGAGGCGTTTATACTCTTCGTCGATCTGCTCGAACTCCCCCGCCTGCGGGTTAAAGTCGTTCAGCTCTTTCAACTGATAATGCAGCAGTTCCGCACGGGCGGCGCGCTCCTGGCTCAGCTGTTGATGCAGCGCTAAATCGCGGCAGCTCTGGTGCCACTGACGATAGGCGGCGGACATCTGCTGCGTCAGCGCCATCTCGCCGGCGTAGCCGTCCAGCAGGGTTTTCTGATGCTCAGGTTTAAGCAGGAGCTGGTGGGCATGCTGGCCGTGAATCTGGATAAGCAGTTGGCCGAGTTCGCGCAGCTGCGACAGCGGCACGGCGGTGCCGTTAATAAAGCCGCGGGAGCGGCCGTCGCTGCTGATCGCACGGCGAAGCAAACACTCACTACCATCTTCCAGCTGGTTCTCTTCCAGCCAGCGCAGCGCGGCAGGCGTATCCTTCAGCGAGAAGCGCGCGCACAAATCGGCGCGGCTGGCGCCCTGACGCACCATGTCCGCTTCCGCACGACCGCCAAGGCACAGCCCGAGCGCGTCAATCGCGATGGATTTCCCTGCGCCGGTTTCGCCGGTGATCGCCGTCATGCCAGACTGAAAATCGATTTCCAGTTCGCGTACGATTGCGAAATTACTGATGGTAAGTTGAGCCAGCATAGCCACCTTCCTGTATAAAACAACAGAGCTGTATTTGCGTACAGTATAAACTGGTTTTATATACAGTAAAGTGGCTCGGGCTCGTTTCAGAATAATTTTTTTGACCAGCCGAGCTTAGAACTTAACGTATTGAAATAGCTGTAGTCTTTTGGATGAATTAAATTCAGGTGGTAGTCGCAACGCCGGATAAAAACATCTTCGCCTTCCTGTATGGGCAAGGCTATCTGGCTGTCGCAGCTGATTTCAAGGTCGCTGCGCATATTGGAAAAGCGCAGGCGGATAGTGCTGCTGCTGTTGATGACCAGCGGGCGCGCAGAGAGCGTATGCGGAAACATTGGCACCAGCGTAATGGCATCCAGCGAGGGCGTGAGGATAGGACCGCCCGCTGAGAGCGAATAGGCGGTTGAACCGGTTGGCGTAGAGATTATCAGGCCGTCGGAGCGCTGGGAGAAGGCAAACTTTTCATCAATGTAGACTTCAAACTCGATCATGTGCGCCACTTTACCCGGGTGCAGCACCACTTCATTAATGGCGGTGCTAATGCGTTTCGGACAGTGTTGCTGGCACACCTGCGCTTCCAGCAAAAACCGTTTTTCGCTGATATAGCGCCCTTCAAGCACGTCCGCCAGCTGCTGCTGAGCGTTGTCCGGGTCTAAGTCGGTAAGAAAACCCAGGTTGCCGCGGTTGATGCCGATAACTTTGATGTCGTAGCGCGCCAGCACGCGGGCCGCGCCTAACATATTGCCGTCGCCGCCCACCACAACCGCAAGGTCCGCCAGCAGCCCGATTTCCGCCAGCGTGCCGGTTTTCACATTATGCAGGTTGAGTTCCTGTGCGATTTGCTGTTCAACGATAACGTCATACCCTTTTTCACAAAGCCAGCGCCAGAGCATCTCATGCGTGGTGAGCGCGGTGGGGTGACGCGGATGTCCGACAATACCTATGCATTTAAAAGGGGTATTCATTATCGTGAAGGTCCTTAGTGACGGAGGGCATGACAATCTGTCGTGTTCCCTTGAAACCGGCAAACTGATCCCCATAATAAGCGAAGTTAGCGATATGAATGCAAAAAAACGCGGAGAATTTCATGAGTAGTAAAGAACAGAAAACGCCTGACGGGCAAGCCCCGGAAGAAATCATCACGGAACAGCATGACGAGGTGGAGACGGTGGAATCCGCTGAAGCGGCTGAGCAGGTGGATCCGCGCGATGAACAGATTGCTAATCTGGAGGCCCAGTTAGCAGAAGTTCAGAATCGCGAGCGCGAGAACGTACTGCGCGCAAAAGCTGAGATGGAAAACCTGCGTCGTCGTACCGAGCAGGACATCGAGAAAGCGCATAAATTCGCGCTGGAGAAGTTCGTGAACGAGCTGCTGCCGGTTATCGACAGCCTCGACCGCGCGCTGGAAGTGGCGGATAAAAACAATACCGATATGGCCGCTATGGTCGAAGGTATTGAGCTGACCATGAAATCCATGCTCGACGTGGTGCGTAAGTTCGGCGTGGAAGTAATTGCCGAAACTAACGTGCCGCTGGATCCGAACGTTCACCAGGCTATCGCCATGGTGGACGCGGAAGGCGTTGCGCCAAACCATGTCGCTGCCGTTATGCAAAAAGGCTATACCCTGAACGGCCGTACCATTCGCGCTGCAATGGTGACGGTGGCGAAGGCATAACCTTCATGCAAAAAAAGGCCAGTCTGCGGACTGGCCTTTTGCATTTCTGCGCTTTACTTCTCTTCCACGCTTTCCCGCAGCGGCTTCACCGGCGTGACGCGCACCTGCTTAATCATGTTTTCCTGCACGTCGAGAATATCGATATCGTACTTTTTGATGCGCACCCGCGTATCGACGGCAGGGATCTCTTCCAGCGCTTCGAGCAGCATGCCGTTCATGGTGCGCGCCTCTTCTTCCGGCAGATGCCAGTTAAAGGCTTTATTGATTTCACGAATATTGGCGCTGCCTTCGATAATCACTGAACCGTCATTTTGCGGCGTAACTTCTTCAGCGAGGGTAGGCGACATTGACGTCGTGAAGTCGCCGACAATCTCTTCAAGAATATCCTCTACCGTCACCAGCCCCTGAATATCGCCATACTCGTCTACGACCAGACCCACTTTCTTTTTGTTGCGCTGGAATTTTACCAGCTGGATGCTGAGCGGCGTGCCGGACGGCACGTAGTAAATTTCATCGGCGGCGCGCAGGATTATCTCTTTGGAAAACGCCTTTTTCTCGTTTCTCAGGCGCCAGGCTTCGCGCACGCGCAGCATGCCGATGGCGTCGTCCAGCGAATCGCGATAAAGCACGATACGCCCGTGAGGCGAGTGGGTGAGCTGGCGGACTATCGACTTCCAGTCGTCGTTGATATCAATGCCGACGATTTCATTGCGCGGCACCATGATGTCGTCCACGCTCACTTTTTCCAGATCCAGCACCGACAGCAGCATGTCCTGATTACGACGCGAGATTTGCGAGCGCGACTCGTTAACGATGGTGCGCAGCTCTTCTTTACTGAGCGCTGCGCTTACCACGTTATCGGTTTTGATGCCGACCATACGCATTAATAAGCGCGTAATGACGTTAAACAGCCAGACCAGCGGCATCATCAGAACCTGCAGCGGGGCAAGCAGGAAGCTGCTTGGAAAGGCTACTTTCTCGGGGTAGAGCGCTGCGATGGTCTTCGGCAGCACTTCGGCGAAAATCAGCACAACGAAAGTGAGCACCCCGGTGGCGATGGCGACGCCGGCGTCGCCATACAGACGCATGCCGACGATGGTCGCCAGCGACGAGGCGAGGATATTTACCAGGTTATTGCCAATAAGCACGAGGCTGATTAAGCGATCCGGTTTACGCAGCAGTTTCTCAACCCGTTTCGCCGCGCGATTGCCCTGTTTGGCAAGGTGGCGCAGGCGGTAACGGTTGAGGGTCATCATGCCGGTTTCAGAACCGGAAAAATAAGCGGAGACCACTACCATCACGATAAGCGTGACAATGAGCGTAGTGGTTGAGATGTGTTCCAAAAGGCCTTCCCTTTAACGGTTTAAAACTCAGCCAGCGAATTGCTGCAACACACGGCTGCCAAAATAGGAGAGCGTCAACAGAGCGGCGCCCGCGACGTTGAACCACACGACCCGGCGACCGCGCCACCCTTCATGATAGTGCCCCCACAGCAGGATGATATAGACAAACCAGGCGAGGATAGACAGCACCGCCTTATCAATATTTTCTACGCTAAACAGATTATGCAGATAGAAAAGACCGGTGCAGAGCGTCAGCGTCAGCAGCACCACGCCGACCTGAGTGATGTGAAACATTTTGCGCTCAATGGTCATCAGCGGCGGCATATCAGCGCTGAACGCGAGCCTTTTATTCTTTAGTTGGTAATCTATCCAGGCCAACTGGAAGGCATAGAGCGCGGCGATAATCAGCGTGGCGTAAGAGAACAACGACAGGCCGATATGCACCATCATGCCTGGCGTGGTTTCCAGATGAGTGATGTACTCATTAGGAACAAAGGTGGCGAACGCCAGGTTTATCAGCGCGAAGGCGTAGACAATCGGCAGCAGCAGCCAGCCGCGGTTTCGCGAGGCGACGATGGTCATCACCGTACAGATCATCAGGCTGACCAGCGAACCAACGTTAAGCAGGCTTAAATTTTGGCCGCCGTCGTGGGTGGAAAAAATCCGCGCCTCAAGCGCCAGCGCATGGCTGATAAGCGCAATGACGGCGGAAAGGATGGCGAGCCGACGCCATGCGCTGTTTTTCCGCAACAGACCGGGAATAATCAGCGCCAGGCTGACGGAGTAGGCTACAAGCGCCAGCAGTGCAAAGACAGGCATATAAGGTTCGTCATTCGAAGACAAAGAAAGAAAAGCAGTATAGCGTTACGTGACGCGCGCTCCAACCGTTGCATCACATGCAGGGCTGCTTCATGTTATACTCCGCCACAATCTGAATCAGTGTCGCTGCGGCGGCCTTAAGCTATCCCTTAGGCAAAAGAGAATGTTTGATAATTTAACTGACCGTTTGTCGCGCACGCTGCGCAATATCAGCGGCCGCGGACGCCTGACTGAAGACAACATCAAAGAGACCCTGCGTGAAGTGCGCATGGCGCTGCTGGAGGCGGATGTCGCGCTGCCGGTCGTGCGCGACTTCATCAACCGCGTTAAAGAAAAAGCGGTGGGCCATGAAGTTAACAAGAGCCTGACCCCGGGTCAGGAATTCGTCAAAATCGTGCGCAGCGAACTCGTTTCGGCGATGGGCGAAGAGAACCAGAGCCTGAACCTGGCCGCGCAGCCGCCCGCCGTGGTGCTGATGGCGGGCCTGCAAGGCGCCGGTAAAACCACAAGCGTCGGCAAGCTCGGCAAGTTCCTGCGCGAAAAGCAGAAGAAAAAGGTGATGGTAGTCTCCGCCGACGTTTATCGCCCGGCGGCGATCAAACAGCTGGAAACCCTGGCGCAGCAGGTGGGCGTGGATTTCTTCCCCTCCGACGTGGCGCAAAAGCCGGTGGATATCGTTAACGCGGCGCTGAAAGAGGCGAAGCTTAAGTTCTATGACGTGCTGCTGGTGGATACCGCCGGTCGTCTGCACGTAGACGAAGCGATGATGGACGAAATCAAGCAGGTTCACGCCGCCATTAAACCGGTAGAGACTCTGTTTGTCGTCGACGCCATGACCGGCCAGGACGCCGCTAACACCGCGAAAGCCTTTAACGAAGCGCTGCCGCTGACCGGCGTGGTGCTGACCAAAGTGGACGGCGACGCCCGCGGCGGCGCGGCGCTCTCCATTCGCCACATCACCGGCAAGCCGATTAAGTTCCTCGGCGTGGGCGAGAAAACCGAAGCGCTGGAGCCGTTCCACCCCGATCGCATCGCCTCGCGTATCCTTGGTATGGGCGACGTGCTGTCGCTTATCGAAGATATCGAAAGCAAAGTAGACCGCGCGCAGGCGGAGAAGCTCGCCAATAAGCTGAAGAAAGGCGACGGTTTTGACCTGAACGACTTCCTTGAGCAGCTCAAGCAGATGAAAAACATGGGCGGCATGGCGAGCCTGATGGGCAAGCTGCCGGGCATGGGACAGATTCCGGATAACGTGAAGTCGCAGATGGATGACAAAGTGCTGGTGCGTATGGAAGCCATCATTAGTTCCATGACGCTCAAAGAGCGCGCCAACCCGGACATCATCAAAGGCTCCCGCAAGCGCCGCATCGCCGCTGGCTGCGGTATGCAGGTGCAGGATGTGAACCGCCTTCTTAAGCAGTTCGACGACATGCAGCGCATGATGAAGAAAATGAAGAAAGGCGGAATGGCGAAAATGATGCGCGGGATGAAAGGCATGATGCCCCCAGGATTCCCGGGGCGCTAACGGCCTGGCTTGTTTGCCATTCTGACGTCGGGGCGTGCTCGCCATCCTCACGTAATGCGTGTACGCTCCGGTGGCTGCGCGCACGCCGTCGCCAGACTGCCTGCACCGCCGACGGCCTTCAGCGCCGTTAAAACACGCGCCACATAAGTAGATTGCTTTTTCCGCAGAAATCAGTAAAATTTTCGGGCTTTTAATATGACGCCGGGCTCCGTTCCTCGATGGGGCCCGGTGTTTTATTCACACAAGAGGATGTTATGGTAACTATTCGTTTAGCACGTCACGGCGCTAAAAAGCGTCCGTTCTACCAGGTTGTCGTTACTGATAGCCGCAATGCACGCAACGGCCGCTTCATTGAGCGCGTTGGTTTCTTCAACCCGATCGCTAACGAGAAAGAAGAAGGCACCCGCCTGAACCTGGATCGTATCGAGCACTGGGTTGGCCAGGGCGCTACCCTTTCCGATCGCGTTGCCGCGCTGATCAAAGAAGCAAAAAAAGCAGCTTAATCTGTCACGGTGGTCATGATGAGCAAGCAAGAGACCGCGAAAGCGCCTGTTGAACCGGTAGTGCTGGGGAAAATGGGTTCTACTTACGGTATCCGTGGTTGGCTCAGAGTGTTTTCCTCCACCGAAGACGCCGAAAGCATTTTTGACTATCAGCCCTGGTTTATCCAGAAGGCGGGTCAGTGGCAGCAAGTCGAGCTGGAAAGCTGGCGGCACCACAATCAGGATCTCATCATCAAGCTGAAAGGCGTTGACGATAGGGATGCCGCGAATCTACTGACCAATTGCGAAATTGTCGTGGATTCCTCGCAGTTGCCGGAGCTTGAAGAGGGTGATTACTACTGGAAAGACCTTATGGGTTGCCAGGTTATCACCACGGAAGGCTACGACCTTGGTAAAGTCGTCGATATGATGGAAACCGGGTCGAATGACGTCCTCGTCATCAAGGCAAACCTGAAAGATGCGTTTGGTATCAAGGAGCGGCTTCTTCCGTTCCTCGATGGGCAGGTTATCAAGAAAGTCGATCTCGCTACTCGTACTATCGAAGTAGATTGGGATCCTGGTTTTTGAACCTCCGGACAATACGGTAATAAGACGGCGCTATGTGGATTGGCATAATTAGCCTGTTTCCTGAGATGTTCCGCGCGATTACCGATTACGGGGTAACTGGCCGGGCAGTAAAAAATGGCCTGCTGAGCATCGACAGCTGGAGTCCTCGCGACTTCACGCATGACCGGCACCGTACCGTGGACGATCGTCCTTACGGCGGCGGACCGGGGATGCTGATGATGGTGCAACCCTTGCGGGACGCCATCCATGCAGCGAAAGCCGCGGCGGGCGAAGGCGCGAAGGTGATTTATCTTTCACCTCAGGGACGCAAGCTTGATCAAGCTGGCGTCAGCGAACTGGCGACAAACGAGAAGTTAATTCTGGTTTGCGGCCGGTACGAAGGGATAGATGAGCGCGTGATCCAGACCGAAATTGACGAAGAATGGTCAATCGGTGATTACGTACTCAGCGGTGGCGAGCTGCCAGCAATGACGCTGATTGACTCGGTCGCCCGTTTTATACCGGGAGTGCTGGGACATGAGGCTTCGGCGACGGAAGATTCCTTTGCCGACGGGTTGCTGGATTGCCCGCACTATACCCGACCTGAAGTGTTGGAAGGGATGGAAGTTCCGGCGGTATTACTGTCGGGCAACCATGCCGAGATACGTCGCTGGCGTCTGAAGCAGTCGCTGGGCCGCACCTGGCTTAGAAGACCTGAACTTCTGGAAAACCTGGCTCTGACTGAAGAGCAAGCAAGGTTGCTGGCGGAGTTCCAGCGGGAACATACGCAACAGCAACATAAACATGATGGGCAAGGCGAAGCGTAATCGCCGCCTCCCAAAACATCAGTTTACCCAGGATAAGAGATTAAATTATGAGCAACATTATTAAGCAACTTGAACAAGAGCAGATGAAGCAGGACGTACCTTCCTTCCGTCCGGGTGATACCGTGGAAGTGAAAGTATGGGTTGTTGAAGGTTCCAAAAAACGTCTGCAGGCATTCGAGGGCGTGGTTATCGCTATTCGTAACCGCGGTCTGCACTCTGCATTCACTGTTCGTAAGATTTCCAACGGCGAAGGCGTTGAGCGTGTCTTCCAGACTCACTCTCCGGTTGTTGACAGCATCGCTGTTAAACGTCGTGGTGCCGTTCGTAAAGCTAAACTGTACTACCTGCGTGAGCGTACCGGTAAGTCTGCTCGTATCAAAGAGCGTCTTAACTAAGATTCGCTTTCGCGACATCCCAGTTAAAAAGGCCTGGCATCTGCCAGGCCTTTTTTATTATCCGTATGCTGTTCATGCTCAGTCTCTTCACGCTTAACCTTTGAGTTATAAATCCGTTACACTAGCGCCCTGTTTTTCGGGAGACGACAGACGCGTGCATTCTCTTTCACCCACAACATCGCTTCGTGCAGCATGGCTGGCCTTATTCGCCATGGCGCTGATTGTTGTTGCGCCGCTTATCTCCGTCACCTTGCAAAAGAATGCCGCTAACAACATGCCTGGCATGATGCATCATGAGGTGCCTGAAATGTCGGGCATGATGATGCACCACGACCTGTCGCAGATGCCATTGCACGCCATGAATAGTGATGGCCCGCTAACATCGCATATTGACCACGCCGAAGCGTGCGGTTACTGCGTACTGCTGACGCATGTGCCGGGGCTTATTCTGCTTGCCATGCTGCTGGTTTTCGGCTGGCTGCGCCAGCGCGTTATCCGGCGTGTCATCAGGGCTGAGCCGCTCTGGCTGTTTACGCCCTGGTCCCGTCCCCATACCCGCGCGCCGCCGCGGCTGCCTGCTTTTTCCTGATCCCTTACGACACTTTTTGCGCCGCTGGTGCGAAAAGGCGAGGCTTCATTTTACCTAAGGAAAAGTATGACAACCTCATCTGCACGCGCGGCCTGGCTTACCCTGCTGCGCCGGTTCCATTTCTATATTGGGCTGTTCATCGGCCCGTTTATCTTTGTCGCCGCGCTTTCGGGCACGCTCTATGTGGCAACCCCGCAACTGGAAAACGCGGTTTACGCTTCCGCTTTATACAGCGATGCGCAGGGAGAGGCGCAGCCGCTTGCCCGGCAGGTGGCTGCGGCTCAAGAGGCTACCGGCGAAACGCTGCGCCTTTATGCTATTCGTCCTGCTTCTGAGCCTGGCGAAACCACGCGCGTAATGTTTGCCGACCCCACGCTCGGTGCTTCCGAAACGCGGGGAATTTTCATCGATCCGGTAACGCTTGCGGTGAAAGGCGACATGACGGTCTACGGCACCAGCGGCATTTTGCCGCTGCGTCAGCGAATTGATTATCTGCATCGTTCGTTACTGCTGGGTGATGCGGGGCGAGTCTACAGCGAGCTTGCCGCATCCTGGATGTGGGTGGCGGCGTCTGGCGGCATCGCCCTGTGGTGGCTGACGCGTCCGAAACGGCCACAGCGTGCTGCAAAAGCAAACGCCTTTGTTAAGACCCGACGCCTGCACATTACGCTCGGCTGGCTTCTGCTGGCGGGGTTGCTGCTCTTCTCAGCGACCGGGCTGACATGGTCGCAGTGGGCAGGCGCAAACGTGGACAAGCTTCGCGCCGCTATGGGCTGGCTGACGCCGCAGGTAAGCACTGCGCTTGCAGCAGGAGAGACGGCGCTCGCCGATCCGCATGCTGAACATCATATGCACCATACTTCTGCGATGATGTCGCCGAAGACAGACGCCTCGCGGATAGATGCGGTGCTGGAAGCGGCGCGTCGTGCGGGAATCGATGCTGCGAAAGTGGAAATCCGGCCGCCTCGCGAAGCGCAGCAGGCGTGGACGGTAACAGAAGTGGATCGCCGCTGGCCAACGCAGGTGGATGCCGTCGCCATCGATGCCGCGCATTTACAGGTGGTGGATGAAGCCCGGTTCGCAGATTTCCCGTTAATGGCGAAGCTCACCCGCTGGGGCGTCGATTTTCATATGGGTGTGCTGTTTGGTTTGCCGAACCAACTGGCGCTAATCGCATTCGGTATCGGGCTGTGTTTCGCCATCGTCATGGGATACCGCCTGTGGTGGCTGCGTCGCCCCGCAGGGGCGCAGGTTAGCCCGGCGGCGACGCTGAGCGAAGCATGGCTTTCGCTTGGCGGCGCGGGCAGAGCAACGACGCTGCTTATTGCGCTGCTGCTCGGTTTTGCGCTGCCGGTGATGGGCGTAAGCCTGCTGTTGTTCTTTATCGTAGATATCGTGCGCTGGCAGGGGCAAAAACGCCGTCTTGCCAGCTCAAACGGCTAATCAATAACGCCCTGTTGCCTGGCAGGGCGTAATTAATTAAGCCGCGACGCGCTCACGCCTTCATCCATCCCTTTTTGCCACTGCTGGCGCAACTGCGGCGCCGTATCTACGTCGTCGCACCCCGTCGGGAAAATTTTCCCGGCGAGGCCCCAGGCATAAAGCAGATCGGGCTGACAGATTTTTTCCTGACCACTGGCATAACCTCGCAGGTAGGCTTGGCGATCGACTTTCTTATCGTTGAAGTTAGCGGCAAGGGTCTCGTCGTTTTTCTTCTGTGCGCCTGCCGTGGCGTCTTCAAAACCAGCCTGATACCAGTCGGTGGCGCCGCGCGCCGGGGCGTGCGTGTAAGGATCGACCTGACAGCCGGTAAGCAATACCAGAAGCAATGCGGGTAAAATACGCAGCACGGGAATGTATCCTTATTTCATATTGTTACTTTCAGCATAGCTTGCCGCTGCGTTTCTCGCCGGATCTTACGGCCCGGCCTCGTACCTGATGATATTCGCCTGGTTGCTGTAATATTATCTTTCCATATTTAGCCAGATATTTTCGTTTATAATCGGCTTGTGTAACGATTAATTTACGAATTACGTGTTGAAATCTTTACTCTGTATGATATGGTGTTTTCACCCGTTAGGGTAACGACTATCGCAACGAGCAAACTAAGGATCGCCATCATGCAAAAAGACGCGCTGAATAACGTACATATCGCCGATGAACAGGTGTTAATCACTCCCGATCAACTGAAAGCCGAATTCCCGCTCTCCGCCGATCAGGAAGCGCAGATAGCCCGGTCTCGTCAGACGATCTCCGATATCATCGCCGGTCGCGATCCGCGTCTGCTGGTGGTTTGTGGACCTTGCTCGATCCACGATCCTGAAGCTGCGATTGATTATGCTCGTCGTTTTAAAGCCCTCTCGGAAGAGGTCAGCGATACGCTTTACCTGGTTATGCGCGTCTATTTTGAAAAACCCCGTACTACCGTGGGCTGGAAAGGGCTGATTAACGATCCGCACATGGATGGCTCGTTTGATGTAGAAGGCGGGCTGAAAATCGCCCGTCGTTTGCTGGTCGAACTGGTAAGCCTCGGTCTGCCGCTGGCGACCGAAGCGCTTGACCCGAATAGCCCGCAATACCTGGGCGACCTGTTTAGCTGGTCGGCGATTGGCGCACGCACTACGGAGTCTCAGACCCACCGTGAAATGGCGTCCGGTCTCTCTATGCCGGTCGGCTTTAAGAACGGCACTGACGGCAGCCTTGCGACAGCCATCAACGCCATGCGCGCCGCCGCTATGCCGCACCGTTTTGTCGGCATTAACCAGGCAGGCCAGGTTTGTCTGCTGCAAACCCAGGGTAACCCGGACGGTCATGTGATTCTGCGCGGCGGCAAAGCGCCTAACTACAGCCCGGCGGATGTCGCTCAGTGCGAAAAAGAGATGGAGCAGGCGGGACTGCGTCCGGCGCTGATGATAGATTGCAGTCATGGCAACTCCAATAAAGACTATCGTCGCCAGCCAGGCGTGGCGGAATCCGCCGTGGCGCAGATTAAAGACGGCAACCGCTCTATTATCGGCCTGATGATTGAAAGTCATCTGCATGAAGGCAATCAGTCTTCTGAGCAGCCGCGCAGCGAGATGAAATACGGCGTATCGGTAACGGATGCCTGTATCAGTTGGGAAACCACCGAAGCGCTGCTACGCGAAATTCATCAGGATCTGGACGGCTCGCTGGCGGCGCGTCTCGTATAAGAGGTTAGTTATGGTGGCTGAATTGACCGCCCTGCGCGATCAAATTGATGAAGTGGACAAGGCGCTGCTGGGGTTACTGGCGCGCCGGCTGGAACTGGTAGCGGAAGTCGGCGAAGTGAAAAGCCGTTATGGGCTGCCGATTTATGTGCCGGAGCGCGAGGCCTCTATGCTCGCCTCGCGTCGTCATGAAGCGGAAGCCCTTGGCGTACCGCCTGACCTTATTGAAGATGTGCTCAGGCGCGTAATGCGCGAGTCATACTCCAGCGAAAATGATAAAGGTTTTAAAACTCTCTGTCCGACGTTGCGCCCGGTGGTAATCGTTGGCGGCGGCGGCCAGATGGGGCGTCTGTTTGAAAAGATGCTGACGCTTTCAGGTTATGAAGTACGCATTCTGGAGCAAGAAGACTGGCCGCGCGCCGAAGCGTTGCTGGCGGATGCCGGCATGGTTATCGTCAGCGTGCCGATTCATGTAACGGAACAGGTTATCGCTAAGCTGCCTGCGCTGCCGGAAGACTGTATTCTGGTCGACCTCGCATCGGTGAAAAATGGCCCGCTGCAGGCGATGCTCGCTTCCCACCAGGGACCGGTGCTCGGCTTGCATCCGATGTTTGGCCCGGACAGCGGCAGCCTCGCTAAACAGGTCGTGGTTTACTGCGATGGCCGTCAGCCGGAAGCGTACCAGTGGTTCCTTGAGCAAATTCAGGTCTGGGGGGCGCGGCTGCATCGCATCAGCGCCGTTGAACATGATCAGAACATGGCGTTCATTCAGGCGCTTCGTCATTTCGCTACGTTTGCTTACGGCCTGCATCTGGCGGAAGAAAATGTACAACTGGAACAATTGCTGTCGCTCTCTTCGCCTATTTACCGGCTGGAGCTGGCGATGGTGGGTCGACTGTTTGCGCAGGATCCGCAGCTATACGCCGATATTATTATGTCGTCGCCCACTAATCTCGCGCTTATCAAGCGTTACTATCAGCGTTTTGGCGAGGCCATCGGCCTGCTAGAACAGGGCGACAAACAGGCCTTTATCGATAGCTTCCGTAAAGTTGAGCACTGGTTCGGTGATTACGCGAAGCGGTTCCAGAGTGAAAGCCGCACGCTGTTGCGCCAGGCCAACGACAGCCGCCAGTAAGCCAAAAGCGACTTATACTCAAAAGCCAGTGAGAAAACTCACTGGCTTTTTTCATGGCGACAAAAGGATGGCTGACATGACAGAACCGAAACCGTTATTTGACTACACCGGCGAGCTGCCGGAGGGTCCAACCTGGGATGCGGAAGAACAGGCGCTTTACTGGACCGATATCAATTCGAAAGAGATCCATCGCTATCATCTGCAAAGCGCAGAGCACCGTGTCTGGAAGTTTCCTGAAGAGGTGGGCTGTTTTGCGCTGCGTGAAAAGGGCGGCTTTATTGTCGCGCTGCGCAACGCCATCTGGCTTACCGATGAACATGGCGCGCTGGCCCATAAAGTTTGTGACAACCCCAGTAACCCGGCGCTGGCGCGCTTTAACGACGGCGGCACCGACCGCGCAGGGCGTTTCTACGCGGGCACTTTCTGGGCCCCGGGCGATTATAACGGCGCGCTGCTGGTGCGGGTGGATCACAATCTTAAGCCCCGTGTCATTCATAGCGACATTCTGGGAGCGAATGGCCTGGCCTTCACGGAAGAGGGAGACTGGATGTATACCTCGGATACGCCAAACGCAGTCATTTATCGCACACCGCTGGATGAGCAGGGCGAGCCGGGCAAGCGCGAAATATTTAAGCGCTTTGCTGAAGGAGAAGGGGGCCCCGACGGCGCCGCAATAGATAAAGAGGGGTGCTACTGGACGGCGCTTTATGACGGCTGGCGTATCGCCCGCTTTTCACCACAGGGTGAACAACTGGCGGAATATCGGCTGCCGGTGCGCTGCCCGACAATGGTCTGCTTTGGCGGCCCGGACATGAAAACGCTGTTTATCACCACTTCCCGTGAAAACATGGAGCCGCAGGAGCTGGCGGAGCGTCCGCTTTCTGGCGCTATTTTTACGCTTGAGGTCGAGGTGGCAGGCATTGAGAAGCCGAAGTTTAAAGAAACGGCTTCTCAAGCGATATAACCGTCGCCAGGCCTGTCAGGCCGGGTCGACCGGCACCACATTCTCGCTCGGATAACAGCCGAGCACCTTCATGGAGCGGGTGATTTCCGCCAGTTCGCGGAGCGCCTGCTGCATGGCGGCTTCTTTCACGTTGGCCTGAATGTCCAGGTAGAACATCTCTTCCCATGGATTACCGTGGATCGGGCGCGACTCCAGACGCGTCATAATCAGGTTATGGTTGCGCAGCACCAGCAACGCTTCAACAAGCGCGCCCGCCTGTTGACCTGTCGCCATCAGCAGGGTCGTTTTCGCCGGAACCTGTTCCGAGACGTTGATCGCCTTGCGGGCCAGTATCACAAAGCGGGTGATATTCTGCGTCTGGTTTGCCAGGTTGCGCTCCAGTACCTGTAAACCGTATAGCGCGCCGCCTGCTTCGCTGCCCAGCGCTGCAACGCGAGGCGATTTAGCTTGTGCGACTTTTTCCATCGCCGCCGCGGTACTTTCGCAATATTCAATTTTCCAGTGCGGATAGCGGTTAATAAACTGGCTGCACTGCTGGAACGGTTGCGGATGGCTGTAAACCGTGTCGATTTGCGCAAGGTCCGTTGAGGTTGCGACCAGCACGCAATGGTCGACCGGTACCGTCATCTCGCCAACAATAGAGAGCGTGGTGTGCTGGAGCAAATCGTAAACATCATTAATGGCTCCCGAGCTGGTGTTCTCCAGCGGCACGACGGCGTAGTCTGCCTGGCCTGTTTCCACCTGATTGAAAATCTCCTGGAATTTGGCGCAGCCGCTTTCGATGAAGTGATCGAAATGGCGGGCGGCGTACTGCCTCGCAGCAAGGTGAGAATAGGAGCCTTTCGGGCCGAGAAACGCGATGCGGGCGGAGTGCGGATTGGTGTTGTTAAGATGTTGTTGCAGCAGCGCTTGTTGGGTAAGAACGGAGTCTTCAATAATCAACTGGAAAAGCCGGGTGATGTAATGCGCATCAAGGTGGTGCGGTTTGCCCAGCGCGATAAGCCGCTCCAGCAAATCGCGCTCGCGATCGATATCACGTACCGGACGGTGGGTGGCAAGTTTCGCTTTACCCACTTCCACTGCCAATTCGCGACGCTGAGCCAGTAGCGCCAGCAGTTGTTCATCCAGAGCGCTTATCTTATCGCGCAGGGCTAATAACGGGTTTTCCGCAGTCATAACGCACCTTTTCGTTATCCATAAAAAAGGCCTCCCGTTTTGGGAGGCCTGTCAGTTCGTCTTCGCTTGTTTTCTTACACGACGAAACGCCTCCCATTCAGGGGAAGGTAAAAAAGAAAGCGAAGAAGAACGGTAGAAGTTTCATCAAAGATTCCTGTGTAGGGCTACAGGTAAAGTACCTGCACCGTTTTTGTTCTGTCAATAAAAAACGCGCCCTGAGGCGCGTTACTGGAGCGGTTGAGTTTACTCTTCTTCTGCTTCAACGAAGCTTGCATCTTTCACTGAGGTGGTGGCGCGACGCGCTTCTCCTTTGTGCTGCACTTTATTTAGCTGGCGCTCCAGCTTGTTGATGAGTTCATTAATGGCGGTATACATATCGTCATGCCTTGCGCTGGCGACAAGCTGCCCGTTAGGGGTATTGATAGTCGCATCGGCGACGAAACCCTGCGGTTCTTTTGATAAAACGATATGTGGGTTGATCAGATGCGTTTGCCATTTATCAAGTTTGGCGAGACGGTCGGTGACATGCTGGCGGATGGCCGGGGTGATATCCATTTGTTTGCTGGTAATGTTCATTGTCATAAATCTTACCTCTTGTCTTTCCGTCTTGGTAACTTCAGCATACCGCTTCGGGTGTCAATTTGTGTGATTAAGATCACTTAATTTTGTCACTTTTTGTCAATGCAGCGCTTTTGTGAGGCAGGACAGGAAGGGGGCATTTAGAACTTGTGGCCTGTGGCGAAAGCGGTCATAGTTGATGAGTTAACACTCCCGGCTTGTCTGTTCTTTTTTCATCCACTTCTTTGTATTGCCTGTTTTTTAAACATTTTTCCCGCTTACCTTTTCCTGGTGCTCCACGAAAAACGTCGATTCAGTAATAATGGCGGGGTAACGCTCGCCTGAAGCTGGCGGATATAAAACTTAAAAAGGATAACTATGAGAACGCCCTTACGACTCACAGCGATTTGTCGGCTTGCTGTCTGTTTTACGTTTGCCTGCGGTGCTATACCTGCTTTCGCCGCTTCATTCGACTGCGCAAAGGCTGGCAGTGGTATCGAACATGCTATCTGCAATACCCCGGCGTTGAATGAACTTGATGGCCGGATCGATAACTATTACGTGCGCGCTATGGCTGACCTGCCGGTCGGTCAGGCTTCCGCTTTGCGTACTGAGCAGCGCGCGTGGCTTAAAAAGCGTAATGCCTGTGCAAATAATTCCGGCGACCTTAAAGCTTGCCTGGAGCCCATAATGAAAGCGCGCGCAACGGCGCTTGAAGACATTCATCATCGGGCCGCCAGCGATTTTGATGCGGCTGTAAGTCTGATCCCTGACTCTCCCGTTAATGCTGCCGATAAATTGCGGCAATACCAGACGCCGCTCGCGTCGGCATGGTTGGTTTACCTGAACCATTTTGTTCCGGCAAGCGGCGTGACGGCGCAGGAAGCGCATAAATATCATCAGATGGCGCTTGAAGGGTTGCGAGACGATGATTTTGCTTATTCGGTGATGAAAGACATCGACAGCGATCCTAAAGAGAGCGCGGATCGCAAGGTATTGACGCTGCTGCGTATGAATATCGAGCGTGTTGATTACCAGTACGACGATGACGACGACCGGCCTTATGTGCACTGCTTTATATTCAAGGCTCATGGCGACGTGGCTTATACCGCCTTTGGCGGAATGTATGGTTCTTCCCGCGATGGCAGCGCGCCGGTTTGTAAGCCGCAGGATGTGATTTTCGATAATCCGGCCTGGACTACATTAGATAACGCTTTTTCAGATGTGCTGGCGAAGGTCAGCCAGGATGCCGGGACTATCCAGTACGCGAGCTATGCCGACTGGCGCATCTTTGATTTACACGTAACCGTGGCGCCGGAAGATTACCTGACGATGACGAAAAAACCGGGTAAAAACGAAAGCCCGGTGGCGGAAATCCAGAACTGGAAAGATGAAAAAATCTGGCCCAAAGCGCAGCGCGAGCGAGCGCTCGCAGCGATTGAGCCCGCCCGTAAGGCTACCGCTGAATGGCTACAGAACGATTTGGGTTGGACGGCTGAAAATGGACGTAAAGGCGCGGATAATATTGTAAACCAGTGGCTGGCTGACCGAATGATGTTTATTGACGGCTCAGGCTGGACTGGAGAGTAGCGCGGAGCGCCCATAAAAAAGCCAGCCCGCAGGCTGGCTTTTCCTGTGACGACAGGTTTCAGGAACCGCTGTTGTTGGCCGCAATGATCTTCGCGACTTTGTCCGCCTGCGCGTTGAGCTGAAGCTCGCGGTAGGCATTTTCCATCAGCCCCAGGCCTTCACGGGTCGCCTGAGTATCCGGGTAATCACGCAGCATGCCTTCTACGCGGTTAACAACCGCCACCCAGGCGCCGCGGCGGGTATAATATTCGGCCACGGAAAGCTCATATTTCGCCAGGCGGTCTTTCAGGTAGACCAGGCGTTTGCTGGCGTCGGTAACATACTGGCTGCGAGGGTAGCCGCGCACCAGTTTTGAGAAATCGCGGAAGGCGTCGCGGGCGTGCTGCGGATCGCGGTCGCTGCGGTCAACGCCAAAGAATCCCTGCAGCGCACTGTCGTCCAGCGCCATATTAGTCAAACCGCGCATGTAAATAACATAATCAATGTTAGGATGGGTCGGATTGAGACGCATGAAACGGTCAATAGCGGCCTGCGCCAGCGGCAGATCGGCGTTTTTATAATACGCATAAATCAGATCAAGCTGCACTTGCTGGGAGTAAGGGCCGAATGGATAGCGATTATCCAGCGCTTCCAGTTGCGTTATCGCCGCTTTCCAGTTACCGTCCTGCAACTTTTGCTGAGCAGTCGCGTAGATTTCCGAAGGCGGATTATCAGGAACCTCGTCCTTAGAACTGGAGCAACCCGCCAAAGCCAGGCTCAACGTGGCGGCTGCCACCAGATATTTCATGCGCGTCATGACTATTTGACTTTCCTCAGATGTTTGCGGGAGGTTCTGTTCCAGCTCCCGATTAAGACCAGCTACAATAGCACACTATATTAAACGGCAAAGCCGTAAAACCCAACGTTAACGAAGAAGCTGTATATGGCACAACTAGTACAACTCACCGCAACGGTGTCCGAAAAACAACTCGGCCAACGCTTAGATCAGACTTTGGCTGAATTGTTCCCGGATTATTCGCGCTCACGCATAAAAGAATGGATTCTGGACCAACGCGTGCTGGTCAACGGCAAAATTTGCGATAAGCCGAAAGAGAAAGTGTTGGGTGGGGAGAGTGTCGCCATCAATGCTGAAATCGAAGAGGAAGCGCGTTTTGAGCCGCAAGATATTCCTCTGGATATCGTCTATGAAGATGAAGATATCCTGGTTATCAACAAGCCGCGCGACCTTGTCGTCCACCCGGGCGCAGGCAACCCCGATGGCACGGTGCTGAACGCATTGCTGCACTATTATCCGCCGATTGTTGATGTGCCGCGCGCAGGCATTGTCCATCGTCTGGATAAAGACACCACGGGTCTGATGGTGGTGGCAAAAACCGTTCCGGCGCAAACCCGGCTGGTTGAAGCGCTGCAATTGCGTGAAATTACGCGCGAGTACGAAGCGGTGGCGATTGGTCATATGACCGCAGGCGGTACGGTGAGCGAGCCTATCAGCCGCCATCCCACCAAGCGTACCCATATGTCGGTGCATCCGATGGGGAAACCTGCGGTGACGCATTATCGCATTATGGAACATTTCCGTATTCACACCCGTCTGCGTCTGCGCCTGGAAACAGGCCGCACGCACCAGATCCGCGTTCATATGGCGCATATCACCCATCCGCTGGTGGGCGATCAGCTTTACGGCGGCCGTCCTCGACCGCCGAAAGGCGCCTCTGAGGCGTTCATTCAGGCGTTGCGTAGTTTTGACCGTCAGGCGCTTCACGCCACGATGCTGCGTCTTTATCACCCCATCAGCGGCATTATGATGGAATGGCATGCGCCTATTCCGCAGGATATGGTGGAGTTGATCGAAGCGCTGCGCGCCGATTTCGAAACGCACAAAGATCAAGTGGACTGGTTATGAGCAAATTGATTATCCCGCAGTGGCCGTTGCCTGAAGGCGTGGCGGCATGCAGCACCACAAGAGTCGGCGGCGTAAGCCTGTCTCCGTGGGACGCTCTTAACCTGGGCGCGCATTGCGGCGATGATCTGACGCATGTCGAAGAGAACCGCAGACGCGTTTATGAGGCGGCAAATTTCCCCTCTAAACCCGTCTGGCTCGAACAAGTGCACGGCAAGACGGTGTTAAAGCTTACCGGCGAGCCTTACGCTTCTAAGCGGGCAGATGCATCATACAGCAATACAGCAGGCACGGTGTGCGCGGTGATGACGGCGGATTGCCTGCCCGTCTTGTTCTGTAATAAAAGCGCTACAGAAGTGGCGGCGGCGCATGCCGGCTGGCGCGGATTATGCGAAGGCGTACTGGAAGAAACGGTGGCCTGTTTTCAGGATGAACCGCAAAACATCATGGCCTGGCTTGGACCTGCCATTGGCCCGCAGGCGTTTGAAGTGGGGCCTGAAGTGCGTGAAGCGTTTATGGAAAAAGATGCCCAGGCGGAGCGCGCGTTTCGTCCTTTAGCTGACAAATACCTGGCTGATATTTATCAATTGGCGCGGCAGCGGCTGGCTAACGTCGGCGTTAAGCACATCTACGGCGGCGATCGCTGTACATATACTGAAAAGCGCGATTTTTTCTCATATCGCCGCGACAGAACCACGGGTCGTATGGCAAGTTTTATTTGGCTGATATAACCTATTGAATCAAGACGATCCAGTACGCGTAACTTAAACCTCTTATATTTCAGGTCACTCACCTTGAATAATTGAGGGATGACCTCATTTAATCTCCAGTAGCAATTTTGACCTGTTATGGGAGGAGTTATGCGTCTGGATCGTCTTACTAATAAGTTCCAACTCGCCCTCGCCGATGCCCAGTCTCTCGCTCTTGGGCACGACAACCAATTTATCGAACCCCTTCATGTGATGAGCGCGTTGCTCAATCAGGAAGGCGGCTCCGTGCGTCCTTTGTTGACTTCAGCTGGCGTGAATGCAGGCCAGTTGAGCACCGCTATTGAGCAAGCGCTGAATCGTCTGCCGCAGGTTGAGGGCACAGGCGGCGATGTGCAGCCTTCTCAGGATCTCGTCCGCGTATTGAATCTGTGCGATAAGCTGGCGCAGAAGCGGAACGACAATTTTATCTCGTCAGAGCTTTTCGTTCTGGCGGCGCTGGAATCGCGCGGCACGCTTGCGGATTTGCTGAAAAACGCCGGTGCGACCACCGCTTCTGTTACTCAGGCTATTGATCAAATGCGTGGAGGCGAAAGCGTGAACGATCAGGGTGCTGAAGACCAACGTCAGGCATTGAAAAAATATACCGTCGATCTTACTGAACGCGCCGAGCAGGGCAAACTTGACCCGGTAATTGGCCGCGACGAAGAGATTCGACGCACTATTCAGGTGTTGCAACGCCGTACCAAGAATAACCCGGTATTGATTGGCGAGCCGGGGGTAGGTAAGACCGCCATCGTGGAAGGTCTGGCGCAGCGTATTGTTAACGGTGAAGTGCCGGAAGGGTTAAAAGGTCGTCGCGTGCTGGCGCTGGACATGGGCGCGCTGGTGGCCGGGGCGAAATACCGCGGCGAGTTTGAAGAACGCCTGAAAGGCGTGTTGAACGACCTTTCGAAACAGGAAGGCAACGTCATTCTGTTTATCGATGAGTTGCATACTATGGTTGGCGCAGGCAAAGCCGATGGCGCCATGGATGCCGGCAACATGTTAAAACCGGCGCTGGCCCGCGGCGAGCTGCACTGCGTGGGCGCTACTACGCTTGATGAATATCGTCAATATATTGAAAAAGACGCTGCGCTGGAGCGCCGTTTCCAGAAAGTGTTTGTGGCGGAGCCGACGGTTGAAGACACCATCGCTATCCTGCGTGGGCTGAAAGAGCGTTATGAGCTGCACCATCATGTGCAAATAACCGACCCGGCTATCGTCGCGGCGGCTACGCTTTCGCATCGCTACATTTCGGATCGCCAGTTGCCGGACAAAGCCATCGACCTTATCGACGAAGCGGCATCCAGCATCCGCATGCAGATTGACTCGAAGCCGGAAGAGCTTGACCGCCTCGACCGTCGTATTATCCAGCTGAAGCTTGAACAGCAGGCGCTGATGAAAGAATCAGACGAGGCGAGTAAAAAACGCCTTGATATGCTGAATGAAGAACTGGCGGATAAAGAACGTCAATACTCTGGGCTGGAAGAGGAATGGAAAGCGGAAAAAGCCTCCCTTTCGGGTACACAGACCATTAAAGCGGAACTGGAGCAGGCTAAAATCGCGATTGAACAGGCGCGCCGCGTAGGCGACCTGGCGCGGATGTCCGAGCTTCAGTACGGGAAAATTCCGGAGCTTGAAAAACAGCTGGCGGCGGCAACGCAGTCGGAAGGGAAAACCATGCGCCTGCTTCGCAATAAAGTCACCGATGCGGAAATCGCAGAAGTGCTGGCGCGCTGGACCGGTATTCCTGTTTCCCGAATGATGGAAAGTGAGCGCGAGAAGCTGTTGCGTATGGAGCAGGAGCTTCACCATCGCGTGATCGGCCAGGATGAAGCCGTCGAAGCGGTTTCAAATGCGATTCGCCGCAGCCGTGCTGGGCTCTCCGACCCGAACCGTCCGATTGGCTCCTTCCTCTTCCTGGGGCCGACTGGTGTGGGTAAAACGGAGCTGTGTAAGGCGCTGGCTAACTTTATGTTTGATAGCGACGATGCAATGGTGCGTATCGACATGTCGGAATTCATGGAGAAACACTCTGTTTCTCGTCTGGTCGGTGCGCCTCCAGGCTATGTCGGTTATGAAGAGGGCGGGTATTTAACGGAAGCGGTACGCCGTCGGCCATATTCCGTTATCCTGCTGGATGAAGTCGAGAAGGCTCACCCGGATGTCTTCAACATTCTGTTGCAAGTGCTGGACGATGGACGACTGACGGATGGGCAGGGCAGAACGGTCGACTTCCGCAATACGGTTGTCATTATGACGTCAAACCTGGGGTCTGACTTGATTCAGGAACGTTTCGGCGAACTGGACTATGCCAGCATGAAGGATTTAGTGTTGGGTGTGGTTAGCCATAACTTCCGTCCTGAATTTATTAACCGTATAGATGAGGTAGTGGTTTTCCATCCGCTTGGTCAGCGTCATATCGCCTCGATAGCGCAGATCCAGTTGCAACGTCTTTATAAACGTCTGGAGGAGCGAGGCTATGCTGTGCATATCTCCGACGAGGCGCTGCGGTTGCTTGGCGAAAATGGCTACGATCCTGTCTATGGCGCGCGCCCGCTGAAGCGCGCTATTCAACAGCAGATCGAAAACCCGCTGGCGCAGCAGATTTTGTCCGGAGAGTTGATTCCTGGCAAAACGATTGAGCTGGTGGTTAAGGACGAGAAGATTGCAGCTGTGCAGTAAATCGCAAAATGATAAAAACGGGCCCTGCGGGGCTCGTTTTTGTTTGAAAACCAGGCGATGATGACGATCTTTTCAGCGCAATGATTGAAAAAGAAGCGGGCGATAAGTTTTTTCTAATTTTTACTTGTCAGCCTGAAAACAGGCCCTATAATGCGCCTCCATCGACACGGCGCTGGTGAACAACATCACACAGCGACGGTGAGTCGGAAGAGAAAAAATCCTGAAGTTAAGGGTTGACTCTGAAAGAGGAAAGCGTAATATACGCCACCTCGCGACGGCAGGCTGAATGCCGCGTCGCACTGCTCTTTAACAATTTGTCAGACAATCTGTGTGGGCACTCAGGGCTGCGATATCTT
>NZ_JALJCP010000004.1:0-369128 GCF_023079515.1 Franconibacter sp. IITDAS19
AAACAATAAATAACGACAATGCCGCCCACAGGGCGGCATTTTTATATCAGGCGAGCTGTTCGTCGCGCTTTCCAAGGCGGAACACGCTGACGGTTTCCAGCAGCCGGTGCGCCTGCTCCTGCATCGATTGCGCGGCGGCGGCAGATTGCTGCGAAAGCGCGGCGTTCTGCTGCGTCGCGGCGTCCATCTGCGTTACGGCGACGTTCACCTGGTCGATGCCTGCGCTCTGCTCATGGCTTGCCAGCGAAATGTTCTCCACCAACTCGCTCACGCGCTGCACGCTGCGGACAATTTCTTCCATTACATCACCTGCGCCTTTCACCAGAGTATTGCCTTCTTCGATGCGGTTCACCGAGCGGTCGATCAAATCGCGAATATCTTTCGCGCTGGCGGCAGAACGCTGCGCCAGCGCCCGCACTTCGGCCGCGACGACGGCGAAACCGCGCCCTTCGCTACCCGCACGGGCCGCTTCTACCGCGGCGTTAAGCGCCAGGATATTAGTCTGGAAAGCGATGCTGTCGATAACGCTGACAATGGTGCTTATCTCACTGGAGAAGCGATGAATCACACTCATGGTCTGCACTACGCGCTCCACCGCTTCGCCGCCTTCACCTGCGCGCAGGCGCGCATCGCGGGCGATGTTGCTGGCAAAGCGGGAGTTTTCAGCGTTATTTTTCACCACTGAGGTGAGCTCTTCCATGGAGGCCGCTGTCTCCACCAGCGCGCTGGCCTGCGCTTCATTACGCGAAGAGAGCTCCCGGCTGCCGGTCGCGATTTGCGATGAGGCGGTGGCGATAGTCTCCGTGCCCGCCCGTACGCCTGCCACAATGCGCGTCAGGTTGCCGTTCATCTCCTTGAGCGCGCGCATCAGCTCGGCGGTTTCATCGCGCCCATGAACGGTAATCGTCGCCTGCAAATCTCCGGCGGCCACCGTACGGGCAATGGATACGGCTTCAGCCAGCGGGCGCGTAATGCTGCGCACCAGCCACCAGGTAATTAACGCGCCGGTAAGAAGAGTCAGCGCCATAGTGAGCAGCAGCATTAACCGCGTGCGTTGAAACTGCGCTTCGTTGCGAGCGTCGGACTGCTGATGGAGGTGTTCCGCCTGCTTCAGCGTGCTGGCGACCATCTCATCGATCATGCGCGTCGGCTCACGATCAATACCCGCTACCAGGTGATCGACCCGCTGCGCGCTGGTCGGGTCATTCACCACGTATTGCGTCAGCGCGTTCAGGTATTGCTGCTCCAGTTCGCCGTGCAGGACGCGGGTTTTCATCACCGCGTCGGCGTTCATACCCATCTGCGGCAGCAGCGCGGCGAGTTCATTAAGCAATGCCTGCGTCTTCTGGCTCTGGCTGATAAACGCGCTTCGGTATTTATCAAACTGCGCCTGGTCCTGAGCGCCGCGCAGCAGGGTGTTTTTCCACTCCTGCACCTGAATTTTGAACTGCACCTGGGCATTGCGGGCCGTATCGATACTTTCCGCTATCACCTTCTCCGTGGTCATGATCTCCTGGTTTTGCTTAAGGCCGTTGGCGTTAACCGCAAGGCTGCGTATGCCAATAAACAGCGTCGCGAGCAGCAGCAGGCCCGCCAGCAGGCCAAGCCGCTGTCCGATAGTAAGATGATTAAGTTTCATTGCAGTTGGTCATTCCCCGGTCAAGAAGGCGTGCGGCGCACGCGAGCAGGAGATATCGACCGCAAAAAGAGGAGCTTTAAGCTCACTAAAGAAGGAAACGCCAATGCAGATAGGGTAACGCGATGAACAAAAAAGAAAGAATCGCTTTATGACACTTTTATGAAACCTCTCAGAGCGCGTAAAACGCGGCGCTGAAGGCCAGAAACAAACACACCGCCCGCAGGCGGTGTGCTGTGTGAAGCGGGAAGAATTACTTCTTCGCAGCGCGTTCGAAAGAGGTACGAATTTCTTCTTTCGCGGCTTCTGCGTTGTCCCAGCCGTCAACTTTAACCCATTTGCCTTTTTCGAGGTCTTTGTAGTGCTCGAAGAAGTGGGTAATCTGCGCTTTCAGCAGTTCCGGCAGGTCGTTCACATCTTTAATGTGATCGTATTCTTTGGAGAGCTTGGTGTGCGGTACAGCAACCAGTTTCGCATCTTCGCCAGATTCGTCGGTCATTTTCAGCACGCCAACCGGACGGCAGCGGATCACAGAGCCCGGCTGCAGCGGGTACGGCGTCGGGACCAGCACGTCAACCGGGTCGCCATCCAGGGAGAGGGTATGGTTGATGTAACCGTAGTTGCACGGATAGAACATAGCGGTGGACATAAAGCGGTCAACGAACAGCGCGCCGCTGTCTTTGTCCACTTCGTATTTGATCGGGTCCGCGTTGGCCGGGATTTCGATAATAACGTAGATGTCTTCCGGCAGATCTTTGCCCGCAGGTACGTTCAGTAAGCTCATGTCTGTTTCCTTAAAAATGTATGGCAAACAAGTGCCCGGTATTATAGCCAGGTGGAGGTAAATGTCTTTGCCTGTTTTCGCCGGTCCGGCGTAGCGGGACAATTTTAAGACCTTTTCCGCGCCCGGAAAATCCATAAAGCCAGCCGCATTCTCAATAAATCTGTGTAACCGTTTACAAAGCAGATACAGGTCAGGATTTTTGTGTAAGAAAAGCCTGCTATCTCACCTTAGGCGGCAGGCGCGCCAGCGCTTGTCTTGCGTCACCTTTTGTCACTCACGGGATTTAACGTTTTCGTTACTTTTTTGAATTGTGATGTAACGCATTCAGTTACATCCCGGATTGTCTATAGTTTCGGCGCAGGTGGAGATTTAACCAACAATAACCCTACGAGGATGCACTTATGTGGAAGCGCTTACTTCTGGTCACAGCAGTTTCGGCAGCCATGTCGTCTATGGCGATGGCCGCCCCGTTAACCGTGGGATTTTCTCAGGTAGGTTCCGAGTCTGGCTGGCGAGCGGCGGAAACTAACGTCGCCAAAAGTGAAGCGCAGAAGCGAGGCATCAATCTGAAGATTGCCGACGGCCAGCAGAAACAGGAAAACCAAATCAAGGCGGTGCGCTCTTTCATCGCTCAGGGCGTGGATGCCATCTTTATCGCCCCGGTCGTCGCAACGGGTTGGGAGCCGGTGTTGCAGGAAGCAAAAGAAGCGGAGATCCCGGTTATCCTGCTTGACCGCTCCATCGACGTAAAAGACAAGTCGCTCTATATGACCACCGTTACCGCCGACAACGTGCTGGAAGGCAAGCTGATTGGCGACTGGCTGGTGAAAACCGTCGCCGGCAAGCCGTGTAACGTTGTGGAACTTCAGGGCACCGTGGGCGCAAGCGTGGCGATTGACCGTAAGAAAGGTTTCGCCGAAGCCATCTCTAAAGCGCCGAATATCAAAAT
The DNA here is from genome assembly GCF_023079515.1 of Franconibacter sp. IITDAS19. NCBI lineage: Bacteria > Pseudomonadati > Pseudomonadota > Gammaproteobacteria > Enterobacterales > Enterobacteriaceae > Franconibacter > Franconibacter sp. IITDAS19. The sequence continues at coordinate 3,370 of NZ_JALJCP010000004.1, forward strand.
TATCCGTTCTCAATCCGGCGACTTTACCCGTTCGAAAGGGAAAGAGGTGATGGAGAGCTTTATCAAAGCGGAAAACAACGGCAAGAACATCTGCATGGTTTACGCGCATAACGACGACATGGCGATTGGCGCTATTCAGGCCATTAAAGAAGCGGGCCTGAAGCCGGGCAAAGATATTCTCACCGGTTCCATCGACGGCGTGCCGGACATCTTCAAAGCGATGATCGACGGCGAAGCTAACGCAAGCGTTGAGTTAACGCCAAACATGGCGGGCCCGGCGTTCGACGCGCTGGAAAAATTCAAAAAAGATGGCACTCAGCCTGAAAAACTGACCATCACCAAATCGACGCTCTATCTGCCGGATACGGCTAAAGAGACGTTAGAGCAGAAGAAAAATATGGGTTACTGATAAGCCAATAGCAGTGGCGGCGGCTCTTTGACGCCTGTGAGCATCTTTCTGGCGAGGGGGCGGCGAGGGAGAAAATCCTCGCCGCGGCCCTCTCCCTGGAAAGAAGAGAAAAAAACCGGCTCCTTTGGCCGAAGTAAAACGTAAAGAAGCGAACCGATTCGCTCTTCTCTACGGAGGAGAGGAAGGAAAACCGACGCCTCGATGAATCGGTCATTTAATAAAAAGCAAACCGAGCCCCTCTTCCCCCCGGGAAGAGGGGCAATTTTCGGAGTGAGTAAACACAGCGCATCCACCGTTTTAGCGCGTGGGCAACGGGGAGTCTGGCAATGCATAACGAACAGCAGGAGATCCTGCGCACGGAAGGCTTAAGCAAATACTTTCCAGGGGTGAAAGCGCTTGAAGAGGTCAACTTCAGCCTGCGGCGCGGCGAGATCATGGCGTTGCTTGGTGAGAACGGCGCCGGGAAATCCACGTTGATTAAAGCCCTGACTGGCGTTTATCAGCCGGACGGCGGCACCGTTTTTCTCGAAGGCAAACCGGTGCGGCCGAAAAACACCGCTCACGCCCAGGAGCTGGGTATCGGCACCGTCTACCAGGAGGTCAACCTGCTGCCCAATATGTCGGTGGCGGATAACCTGTTTATCGGTCGCGAGCCCCGGCGCTTTGGGCTGCTGCGCCGTAAAGAGATGGAGCAGCGCGCCGCGCGGTTGATGGAATCTTACGGCTTTAAGCTCGACGTGCGCGAGCCGTTGAACCGTTTTTCCGTGGCGATGCAGCAGATTGTCGCTATCTGTCGTGCCATCGATCTCTCCGCCAAAGTGCTTATCCTGGACGAGCCCACCGCGAGCCTCGACACCAAAGAGGTAGAGATGCTCTTTACCCTGATGCGCCAGCTGCGCGATCAGGGCGTCAGCCTGATTTTCGTCACCCACTTTCTCGACCAGGTCTATGAAGTCACCGACCGCATCACGGTGCTGCGCAACGGCAAGTTTGTAGGAACGCGTGAAACTGCCGAACTGCCGCAAATCGAACTGGTGAAGATGATGCTGGGACGCGAACTGGACACCAACGCGTTGCAGCGCGCCGGACGCACCCTGTTGAGTGAGAAACCGGTCGCTGCCTTCAGCAACTTCGGTAAGAAAGGGGTTATCACGCCGTTCGATCTGGAAATTCGTCCCGGCGAAATCGTCGGTCTCGCTGGCCTGCTCGGTTCGGGGCGTACTGAAACCGCCGAGGTTATCTTCGGCATTCACCCCGCCGACAGCGGCACCGCCGTTATCAAAGGCAAGCCGCAGACGTTGCGATCGCCGCATCAGGCCTCCTGTCTCGGCATCGGTTTTTGCCCGGAGGACCGCAAAACCGACGGCATTATCGGCGCCGCGTCGGTGCGCGAGAACATTGTGCTGGCCTTACAGGCACAGCGCGGCTGGCTGCGGCCTATTCCGAAGCGTGAGCAAATTCAGATAGCCGAGCGTTTTATTCGCCAGCTTGGCATCCGCACGCCGGGCACGGAACAGCCGATAGAGTTTCTTTCTGGCGGCAACCAGCAAAAAGTGCTGCTTTCGCGCTGGCTGCTGACGCGTCCGCAATTTTTGATTCTGGATGAGCCTACGCGCGGCATTGACGTCGGCGCGCATGCGGAAATTATTCGCCTGATAGAAACGCTCTGCGCCGACGGGCTGGCGCTGCTGGTGATTTCGTCAGAGCTGGAAGAGCTGGTGGGCTATGCCGACCGGGTGGTGATCATGCGAGACCGGCAGCAGGTGGCGGAAATTCCGCTCGAGCAGCTTTCGGTGAGCGCGATTATGAATGCCATTGCGGCATAAGGAGTTCTGAGTGATGGGATCATTACCTGAAGTGGGTGCGCCAAAACGCCGCTTCCGCTGGCCGCCGGGCATGCCGCAGTTAGCGGCGCTGCTGCTGGTGCTGCTGGTAGACAGCCTGGTGGCGAGCCACTTCTTCCAGATAGTGTTGCAGGATGGCCGCCTGTTCGGCAGTCCGATAGACATTCTTAACCGCGCCGCTCCCGTGGCGTTGCTGGCGATCGGCATGACGCTGGTGATAGCGACTGGCGGCATCGACCTTTCCGTGGGGGCGACCATGGCTATCGCCGGGGCGACAGCCGCCGCGATGACCGTCGCCGGGCACGGCCTGGCGGTTGTCCTGCTCGCCTCGCTCGGCGTGGGCGTGCTGGCGGGGTTATGGAACGGCATTCTGGTCGCGGTGCTGAAAATCCAGCCCTTCGTCGCCACGCTTATCCTGATGGTGGCCGGGCGCGGCGTGGCGCAGTTGATTACCTCCGGGCAAATCGTCACCTTTAACTCGCCTTCGCTCTCCTGGCTTGGCAGCGGCTCGCTGTTGCTTTTCCCAACGCCAGTTATCATCGCGCTCGTCACGCTGATTATTTTCTGGCTGTTCACCCGTAAAACGGCGCTCGGCATGTTTATCGAAGCGGCGGGTATCAACATTCGGGCGGCGAAAAACGCCGGCGTTAACACCCGGGGCGTGGTGATGCTGACCTACGTGCTGAGCGGCGTCTGCGCCGCTATCGCCGGCGTTATCGTCGCGGCGGATATTCGCGGCGCGGACGCCAACAACGCCGGGCTGTGGCTTGAGCTGGACGCTATCCTCGCTGTGGTGATTGGCGGCGGCTCGCTGATGGGCGGGCGCTTCAACCTGGTGCTTTCGGTGGTGGGCGCGCTGATTATCCAGGGGATGAATACCGGTATTCTGCTCTCCGGCTTTCCGCCGGAGCTTAACCAGGTGGTAAAAGCGGTGGTGGTGCTTTGCGTGCTGATAGTCCAGTCGCCGCGCTTTATTGGCTTGCTGAAGGGAGTGCGCCGCCATGATAAAACGTAACCTGCCGCTGATGATAACGCTTGCGGTATTTGTGCTGGGCTACCTCTACTGCCTGACGCAGTTTCCCGGCTTCGCCTCCACGCGCGTAATTTGCAACATCCTTACGGATAACGCATTTCTTGGGATCATCGCGGTCGGCATGACCTTTGTGATCCTCTCCGGCGGGATCGATCTCTCAGTCGGCTCGGTGATCGCCTTTACCGGCGTTTTCCTTGCCAAAGCGATAGGCTTCTGGGGGCTTTCGCCGCTGGTGGCTTTCCCGCTGGTGCTGGCGATGGGCTGCGCCTTCGGCGCTTTCATGGGGCTTTTGATAGACGCACTGAAAATCCCGGCGTTTATCATTACGCTCGCCGGGATGTTCTTTCTGCGCGGCGTCAGCTATCTGGTTTCCGAAGAGTCTATTCCGATTAACCACCCCATTTACGACACGCTCTCAAGCCTCGCCTGGAAAATCCCCGGCGGCGGACGCTTAAGCGCGATGGGTCTGCTGATGTTGGGCGTGGTGGTTATCGGTATTTTCCTCGCTCACCGCACCCGTTTTGGCAACCAGGTTTACGCCATCGGCGGCAGCGCGGTTTCGGCGAACCTGATGGGTATCTCCACCCGCAGCACGACCATCCGCATTTACATGCTCTCCACCGGGCTTGCCACGCTTGCGGGCATTGTCTTCTCGATTTATACCTCGGCGGGTTACGCGCTGGCGGGGGTAGGGGTAGAACTGGACGCTATCGCCTCGGTGGTCATCGGCGGCACGCTGCTCTCCGGCGGCGTGGGAACGGTGCTCGGCACGCTGTTTGGCGTCGCTATCCAGGGCTTGATCCAGACCTATATCAACTTTGACGGCACGCTCAGTTCATGGTGGACCAAAATCGCCATCGGCATTTTGTTGTTTATCTTTATTGCGCTGCAGCGCGGCCTTACCGTGCTGTGGGAAAACCGCCAGAGCGCGGATGTTAAGCGCGTTAGCACGGCGCCAACAAGCCAGTAACATACTGAAATCGCTAAAAATGATTAAACTTTCTCCGGTGATTGCCGATAACTCACTATTCATCCGTTTTGAGCTATCGCGATTACCGGGAAAAGTACCATGCTAAAAAATCTCTCCATTCGTACCGGCCTGCTGACCCTGTTGGCGGCCATGACGCTTTTGCTGTTGGTCGTTAGCGGGATTGGCATTTACGCGCTGACGCAAAGTTCCACCTCTCTGCAACGCATCAACCAGCTACAGGGTGAAAAAATGGTGCGCCTGAACGAAGGCTATACGCTGCTTTTGCGGGCGCGTAACGAAGCCGGGCAGGCGGTGCGCCAGATGGAGGTCGGCCTGTTAGACGATGCCGGTAATTCTGTGAAAAGCGTAACCGCGGAAATCGCCCAGGCGCAGCAGACGCTGAAAGCGCTGATTGCCAGCGGCGTGGACGACGAGCAGGGCGCCGCGCTACTGAAGAAGCTGGCGGCAAGCTATAACGCCTATAACAGCAAAGGCATCACGCCAATGCTGGCCGCGCTCAACAAGCAAAGCCCCGATGAGTATTACGACCTGCTGGAAAACGGGCTTATTCCGCTCTCCCGCAGCTTTGATAACGACATGCAGGCGTTCCAGCGCTGGAGCGAACAGCGCGGCAATGAAGAGGTGGCGACGGTCCTGGCGCACAAGCGGACGGTGATGGGGTTAATGGTGTTCGCCGTGCTGCTCACCGCGGCGCTGATTGCGCTGGTGTGGCTGGCGCTGCGTCATTTGCTGCTCCAGCCGCTGAGCCGTGCGATTGAACAACTGGAAGTGATTGCCGCAGGCGATCTCACCCATACCACTGCTGACGCAGGCAACAACGAGCTGGGACGCCTGGCGACGGCGATTGAGAGTATGCGCCAGGCGCTGATGGCGTCGGTGTTGCGCGTGCGCGACGCCAGCGCGCAGATAGATACCGGCAGCCGCGAGCTTTCGGCTGGCAACGTCGATCTCTCTCAGCGCACCGAATCTACCGCCACCTCCCTTGAGCAGACCGCCGCGAGCATGGAAGAGATCACCGCCACGGTGAAACAGAATGCGGCGAATGCCGAAGCGGCGCACAAGATGGCGCAAACCGTTTCCGATACCGCCGATCGCGGCAGCGAAATGGTCTGCTACGTCATTGAGAAAATGCGTGATATTTCCGGCAGCGCCGGCCGCATCGCCGACATTCTGAGCGTTATTGACGGCATCGCCTTCCAGACCAACATCCTGGCGCTGAACGCGGCGGTGGAAGCGGCGCGGGCAGGAGAGCAGGGAAGGGGATTTGCGGTGGTGGCAGGCGAAGTGCGCAGCCTTGCCAGCCGCAGCGCCGAGGCGGCGAAAGAGATCCGCACGCTTATCAGCGACTCGCAAACCCACGTTGGCGAAGGCAGCGAACTGGCGCAGCAGGCGGGCGAAACCATGGATGAAATTGCCGAAGAGGTTTTACGCATGACGAAGCTGATGCGAGAAATCGCCAACGCGTCGCATGAGCAGAGCCGCGGCATTGAGCAGGTGAATATTGCGGTCAGCCAGATGGACGAAGTGGCCCAGCAGAACGCCGCGCTGGTGCAGCAATCTTCCGCCGCCACGCGCTCGCTTGAAGAGCAGTCGCAACAGCTGGTGGCAGCGATGGCGACATTCAGGTTGCAGATGCAGGCCTGAAAATAATAAAGGGCAGCGTGAGCTGCCCTTGTTGTCTCATACCGGCGTTACGCGTCCGGATACTCGCGAATAAAGCGCTCGACATCTTCCACCATGTGGTCGGTGCCGACGAAGAACGGACGGCGCTGGTGCAGGCTGTCCGGAACGATGTCCAGAATGCGCTGCTTGCCGTCGCTCGCCTTGCCGCCCGCCTGTTCGGCGAGAAACGCCATCGGGTTGCACTCATACAGCAGGCGCAGCTTGCCTTCCGGGTGGCTTGCGGTGCTCGGATAAAGATAAATGCCGCCTTTAAGCAGGTTGCGATGGAAATCCGCCACCAGCGAGCCGATGTAGCGCGAGGTGTAGGGGCGCTGGGTCGCTTTATCTTCTTCCTGGCAGAATTTGATGTATTTCTTCACGCCATTCGGGAATTTGATGTAGTTACCTTCGTTGATGGAGTAGGTGTTGCCTTTCTCCGGGAAGCGCATGCGCTCCTGGCACAGGCAGAACACGCCAAGCGAAGGATCGTAAGTGAAGGCGTGAACGCCGCAGCCGGTGGTGTAAACCAGCATGGTGGAGGAGCCGTAAACCACGTAACCCGCCGCCACTTGCTTGCTGCCAGGCTGCAGGAAGTCTTCCATGGTGACCGGCGTGCCGACCGGCGTAACGCGGCGGTAAATAGAGAAAATGGTGCCAACAGAGACGTTAACATCGATGTTGGACGAGCCGTCCAGCGGGTCCATCAGCACGACATATTTTGCATGTTCGCAGCCTTCAAAAACCACAATCTCATCTTCTTCTTCAGAAGCGATGCCCGCCACGATATCGCGAGCGCGCAGTGCGGCTTTCAGCTTTTCGTTGGCGAACAGATCGAGCTTTTGCTGCACCTCGCCCTGAACGTTTTCCGCGCCGCTGGCGCCGAGAATATCAACCAGACCTGCTTTGTTGATATCGCGGTGGATAATCTTCGCGCCCAGCTTTATTGCCGACAGCAGCGCCGTCAGTTCGCCGGTCGCATGTGAAAATTCGTGCTGCTTTTCGACAATAAACTCACCTAACGTTTTCATAACACTTTCCCTGCATCTGAAGTTGAGTAAAGCGATCACAACAATATTAACAAAGTTTCAAATTGTCGCGCAGAAGTGAATCGTGTAAGCCAAATACAGATAATCCTGAAAGGCATTTCTCCAGCCCCCTTCCTGCGGGTAGAATGTGCGCCGGACTAAAAAAGGATAGTGACGTATGCGCATTCATATTCTGGGTATTTGTGGCACTTTTATGGGCGGACTCGCGATGCTGGCGCGTTCGCTTGGCCACGAGGTGACGGGCTCGGATGCTAATGTCTACCCGCCAATGAGCACCCTTCTTGAAAAGCAAGGTATCGAATTAATCCAGGGCTACGACGCCGCGCAGCTGGAGCCGCGCCCGGACCTGGTCATCATCGGCAACGCCATGACTCGCGGCAATCCCTGCGTGGAAGCGGTGCTGGAGCAGGGCATTCCTTATATGTCCGGCCCGCAGTGGCTGCACGATTTTGTGCTGCGCGACCGCTGGGTCGTCGCCATCGCCGGCACCCACGGTAAAACTACCACCGCCGGCATGGCCGCCTGGATCCTTGAAGCCTGCGGCTACAAGCCGGGCTTTGTGATAGGCGGCGTGCCAGGTAATTTTGACGTTTCCGCGCGCCTTGGCGATAGTCCGTTCTTCGTAATCGAAGCTGACGAATACGACTGCGCCTTTTTCGATAAGCGCTCCAAGTTCGTCCACTACGCGCCGCGCACGCTGGTGCTAAACAATCTGGAATTCGACCACGCCGATATCTTCGACGACCTGAAGGCTATCCAGAAGCAGTTCCACCATCTGGTGCGCATCGTGCCGGGGCAGGGGAAAATCATCTGGCCCGAAAGCGATATCAACCTGAAGCAAACGCTGGGGATGGGTTGCTGGAGCGATCAGGAGACGGTTGGCGAGCAGGGCCACTGGCAGGCGAAAAAGCTGACGACCGACGCCTCAAACTGGGAAGTGTGGCTTGACGGCGAAAAAGCAGGGGAAGTGAACTGGGGCCTCGTAGGCGAGCACAACATGCATAACGGGCTGATGGCGATTGCCGCAGCACGCCATGTAGGCGTAACGCCCGCCGACGCTGCGCAGGCGCTGGGTTCATTCGTTAATGCACGCCGCCGTCTGGAATTGCGCGGCGAAGCGAACGGCGTAACCGTGTATGATGATTTCGCCCATCACCCGACCGCCATCCTCGCCACGCTTGCCGCCCTGCGCGGCAAAGTAGGCGGCACGGCGCGCATCCTCGCCGTGCTGGAGCCGCGCTCCAACACCATGAAGATGGGCGTCAGCAAAGACGATCTCGCCCCTTCGCTCGGTCGCGCCGACGAAGTGTTCCTCTTCCAGCCGCACCATATTCCGTGGCAGGTGGCGGAAGTGGCGGAGGCCTGCGTACAGCCTGCCCACTGGAGCGCCGATCTCGACACGCTGGTGGAGATGATTGTGAAAACCGCGCAGCCTGGCGACCATATCCTGGTGATGAGCAACGGCGGCTTTGGCGGCATTCATCAGAAGCTGCTGGATGGCCTCGCGCAGAAAGCGCAGGCCTGAAAAAAGGGCGTCTCCCGCGCCCCTGGCTTCATCCTTGCTGGTAAGAAAAGCCGCTTCCTGCGAAGCGGCTTTTTTATGCTTTACTCTTTCGCGATGGGCGTATCGCTGGCTTGCGTTTGCTTATCGCCCTGAATGGCGGCGACCTGTTTCTCCACGTCCGCCACCTGTTCGCTGCTGTGCAGCAGCGTGTAGGTTAAATCGAACTGCGTGCTGGCGCCGGGGGCGAGTTGCTTCACGCGCTTCTGCTCGCGCTCAATGGTCACCGGATAAGCGTAGCTGGTGCCCGGTTCGATGCCGGTCACATACCCTTGTTTTTCCGTATCGGTGTTTTTCCACATCGTCAGCACCGGCAGTTGCGACACGTTAAAACCGATAGCCGCCCCTTTGTCGCCCGCTTTGTTGATCACGGCGGCGAGGGTCTGCTGGTTCGCATCGGCAAGCGGAGTAAGGTTAAAGACCATTTCGTCAAAGTCTTTCGTCGGCGCGCTGTAGGTATTCCACGTTTTTATCCCGCCTTTGGCGTAGTCGTTAAAGGGGCTCACGTTCGCCAGCGGAGCGATAAAGCGCGCCCCTTCTTCCAGAATCGGCTTGCCGAAGTTGCTGTGGTAGATAATCTGATAGTCATGCGGATAATCGGCGTGGTTCGTCAGCACATCGTGCAGGCTGAAGCTGTTGCTGCCCGGCACATAGCGCAGTTCGGTCATCGTTTGCAGATCCGCTTTTTTAAAGGTGCTCTCTTTAATCAGACCGCGTATGCGGATTTCATACGGCGCGCTTTCACTTACTTCTACTTCCACGCGGGAGGCTGGCGTGTTGCCCGCTTTGCCATGAAGCGTATAAAGCTGGCCGTCAGCCGTTGTCGGATGGCCGGTCCACTCATAGCCGCAGCGCACCATCATTTCATTGAACCCTTCCAGCCAGCCGAGACCGTTGCGGCTTTCCAGATTAATAAATGCCGGGTTCACGACCTCTTTGACCGGCGAATCCCAGCCCAGGCGCACGCCAAACCCTTGCGCATGCAGCAGGTTCATGCCGCGCGTAGGGCTTAAGACGATGGTGAGGCCGTTTTCACTGGCGAGCGTGATGATTTTGCTGCCCTCCTGCTTGCCGCCGTGCAGCACTTTTTGCTCAATGCTGAACGGGGCGCCTTTGAGGTTCAGCTGCTGGCTGGTTATGCGCCAGTCTCCTTTATCCGTGCCCTTTTCAGCGTTGGTCAGCACCCAGGTCTGGGCGGAAGCCTGAGCCGAAACCAGCAGCGCGAGCGAGGTCAGAAGCAGCGTCTTTTTCATCCTTTTATCCTTTTTGCTGAATCGATTTAAGTTAATGGCCTGTGAAGACTAGTTTCTGTGGCGGATAAGAAACGTGATCGCATTCACTGCTCGGGAAAAAGCAGCAGATGAAGGAAATTTTTGAGGTCAGGGTCTGTTTTTTTATGAAATCAGGAGAGATGTTGCGAAGAAAAGTGTGAAGAAAAACCTGGTTAGCTTTAACGTTTCAGCTTAAGGGGCATGCAAAGAATTAAAAAAGCGAGGAGAGAGAAAGTAAAAAAAGAAGCCCGGCAGAACCGGGCTTTTAGCGCTTATTCCTGGCCTTCAGCCAGTTCGCGTAGATACTGGAAAATCAGGCGGGCGGATTTAGGCGGCTTATTGCCTTCCTTTTCCTTTTTCGCGTTGCGGATAAGCGAACGCAGCTGCTGACGGTCCGCCTGCGGCCAGAGGTTCAGCACGTCCGGCACCGCGTCGTCGCCTTCTTCAATCAACCGGTCGCGCAGATGCTCCAGCTTATGGAACAGCGCCACCTGCTGGTTGTGGCGGTTTTTCAGTTTATCCAGGGCCTGACGGATAGGCTCGTCATCGCGCTGGCGAAGCATTTTGCCGATAAGCTGCATCTGGCGGCGGCGGCCTTCTTTCTTGATGCGCTGCGCCAGTTCAATCGCGGCGCGCAGATCTTCATCCAGCGGGATTTTATCCAGGGCGTTCTTGCCCAGGTCCACCAGCTCGGCGCCGAGACGTTTTAACTCTTCGGCATCGCGCTTAATTTCGCTTTTGCTGACCCAGATAATCTCGTCATCGTCGTCTTCGTTTTCATTATCAGGGACATCATCGAGCCAGTCTTCGGGCTGCTTTGTCATCTCAGGCTCCTTAAAAAAAGAGGCTAATACTACCAGTTAAGGCGCGCACTGCGAAATGGTTCTCTGTTAGACTCAAAAAATACGTCTTCTGTTTTCACCTTACATTATGGCATTCGCGATGAAACTAATCACACAAGTTGCGCAACAGCGCAAAACACTGGAAGAGGCCGTCGCCACTGCGCTGGAACTGGCATCGGGCAAGGCGGACGGCGCGGAAGTGGCGGTGAGCAAAACCACCGGTCTGAGCGTCAGCACCCGCTATGGTGAGGTGGAAAATGTGGAATTCAACAGCGATGGGGCGCTCGGCATTACCGTTTACCATCAGAACCGTAAAGGCAGCGCTTCGTCCACCGACTTAAGCCCGCAGGCGATTGCCCGCACGGTGCAGGCGGCGCTGGATATCGCGCGTTACACCTCGCCGGATCCGTGTGCGGGCGTGGCGGATAAAGATCTGCTGGCGTTTGACGCGCCGGATCTCTCTCTGTTCCATCCGGCGGAAGTGGACCCGGATCGCGCCATTGAGCTTGCCGCGCGCGCCGAGCAGGCCTCGCTGAAAGCCGATAAGCGCATTACCAATACCGAGGGCGGCAGCTTCAACAGCCATTACGGCATTAAAGTATTTGGCAACAGCCACGGCATGCTGCAGAGCTACTGCTCCACCCGCCACTCGCTTTCAAGCTGCGTCATTGCTGAAGAGAACGGCGACATGGAGCGCGACTATGCCTACACCATCGGCCGGGCAATCGAAGATTTGCGCTCGCCGGAGTGGGTGGGCGAAGAGTGTGCTAAGCGCACCCTGTCCCGCCTGTCGCCGCGTAAGCTCCCCACCATGAAAGCGCCGGTAATTTTCGCCCATGAAGTGGCGACCGGTTTGTTCGGTCATCTGGTGGGCGCCATTAGCGGCGGCGCGGTTTACCGCAAATCGACCTTCCTGCTGGATTCGCTGGGTAAACAGATCCTGCCTGACTGGCTGACGATTGAAGAGCATCCGCACCTGCTGAAAGGGCTCGCCTCTACGCCGTTTGACAGCGAAGGGGTGCGCACCGAGCGTCGCGATATCGTGAAGGATGGCGTGCTGCAACAGTGGCTGCTGACTAACTATTCAGCGCGCAAGCTGGGGCTGAAAAGCACTGGCCACGCGGGCGGCATCCATAACTGGCGCATCCAGGGGCGCGGACTGAGCTTTGATGAGTTGCTCAAAGAGATGGGCACCGGACTGGTGGTCACCGAGCTGATGGGCCAGGGCGTGAGCGGCATTACCGGCGACTATTCCCGCGGCGCGGCCGGGTTCTGGGTGGAAAATGGCGAGATCCAGTATCCGGTAAGCGAAATCACCATCGCCGGCAACCTGAAGGATATGTGGCGCAACATGGTCACTATCGCCGACGATATCGAAACGCGCAGCAACATTCAGTGCGGCTCCGTACTGCTGCCGGAGATGAAGATAGCCGGGCAATAATTCCCAGGGGCGCCCGCAGCGGCGCCCTTTTTTCGTCACCATAATAAGAAGGTAAGCCGATGCGTAAGTCATTGTTAGCAATGTTAGCCGTCTCCTCCGTGCTGTTTGCCAGCACCGCAGCTCTGGCGGCGGATCTGGAAGATGATATGGACATCCTCAACGACAATTTAAAAACGGTGCAGAAAACCACCGACGCGGCAGAGATGAAGGATGCCTTAACGAAGATGCGCGCCGCCGCGCTGGATGCGAAAAAATCGACGCCGCCGAAGCTTGAGGACAAACCGGCGGACAGCCCGGAGCTGAAAGATTTCCGTCACGGTCTGGATACGCTGGTAAGCCAGATTGACGGCGCGCTGAAGCTGGCTAATGAAGGCAAGGTGAAGGAAGCGCAGGCGGCGGCTGAAGATTTCAAAACCACCCGCAACACTTACCACAAGAAATACCGTTAATTGCCAGGCCAGCCCGTTCGCTGCGGGCTGGCTGGTTCCTGCACAGGCGGCTCAGCGTAAATAATGAATCACCTGATTGCTGCTGCCGCGCCAGATAAGCGCCGGGTCTTTGAGATCCTGCATGAACTTCCCGTCTACCAGCACGTTGATAAGGTCAACGACCTCACGCTGCGCTGGCGTTAATTCCTCAAGCTTATAGCCGGTCCATACCCAGATATCTTTACCGGGACATTCAGCCCGCACGCGACGCACCAGCGTTAAAATCGCCGGCACGTTTTGCGGATGCAGCGGGTCGCCGCCAGAGAGCGACAACCCCTGGCGTTTTATGCGGGTATCGTTGAGGTCCTGGATTATCTGCGCTTCCATTTCTGGCGTGAAATGAGCGCCGGAGTTAAGCCGCCAGGTGCTTTTGTTATAGCAGCCGGGGCATTCATGAACGCACCCTGCGACAAACAGCGTGCAGCGGGTGCCCGGCCCGTTGACTATATCAACCGGATAGTACTGATGAAAATTCATTCCGCTTCTCAATTGACGCCATAGCGGCGTTGGCTGCGCTCATTCGCCCCGGTCACTTACCGGAGTAAGCTCCCGGGGACTCGTTCGTTTGCCGCCTTGCTCTGACGTCAGTTGCTTTGCGGAACCGCTCCTCAAGTGACGCCATAGCGGCATTGGCTGCGCTCATTCGCCCCGGTCACCATCAGCGCGGCGTGAGCCATGCAGGGCGGGTTAGCGAGCCGATACCCATCATCAGGCCTTACCCAATCTGCCCGTTGCCTAAATGCTTCACGCGGCGTTTTACCTCTTCCTGCTTGCCAGCGTTAAACGGACGCGCATCCGGGCTGCCGAGATAGCCGCACACGCGGCGGGTAACGGAGACGCGGGCGGCGTCGTGGTTGCCGCATTTCGGGCAGGTGAACCCTTTGCTGGTGCACTCAAACTCGCCGGTAAAGCCGCACTCGTAACACTCATCGATTGGCGTATTCGTGCCGTAATAAGGCACATGCTGATAGCTGTAATCCCATACGTCTTCCAGGGCCCGCAGGTTGTGCTGAATGTTCGGATATTCGCCGTAGCAGATGAAACCGCCGTTCGCGAGCGGCGGGTAGGGCGCTTCAAAGTCGATTTTGTCGTAAGGGTTCACCTTTTTCTCCACGTCCAGGTGGAAGCTGTTGGTGTAATAACCCTTGTCGGTTACGCCCGGCACCACGCCGAACTCGGCGGTATCAAGACGGCAGAAGCGGTCGCAGAGGTTTTCGCTCGGCGTGCTGTAGAGGCTAAAGCCGTAGCCGGTCTCCTCTTTCCACTGGTCCACCGCGTCACGCAACCGCGCCACAATGGCGATGGCTTTGGCGCGCAGCGTTTCGCTGTCATAAACATGCTGATTGCCGCTAAGCGCGTTGATGGTTTCATGAATGCCAATATAGCCAAGGGAAATTGAAGCGCGGCCGTTTTTAAAGATCTCCGCCACCTCGTCATCCGCTTTCAGGCGTACGCCGCAGGCCCCTTCCATATAGAGAATGGGCGCCACGCGCGCTTTTACCCCTTCGAGACGGGCGATGCGGGTCATCAGCGCCTTGCGCGCCAGCGCCAGACGCTCATCCAGCAGCGTCCAGAAGGCGGCTTCGTCGCCTTTCGCTTCCAGCGCGATGCGCGGCAGGTTAAGGCTGATAACGCCGAGGTTGTTGCGCCCATCGTGGATCTGCTCGCCGTTCTCTTCGTACACCCCAAGGAAGCTGCGACAGCCCATCGGCGTTTTGAAGGAGCCGGTGACTTTCACCACCTGGTCGTAGTTCAGAATATCGGGATACATGCGCTTGCTCGCGCACTCCAGCGCCAGCTGCTTGATGTCATAGTTAGGGTCGCCGAATTTGTGGTTCAGGCCGTCGCGAATGGCGAACACCAGCTTCGGAAAGACTGCCGTTTTACGGTTTTTACCCAGCCCTGCGATACGGTTGCGCAGAATCGACGTCTGGATGAGGCGCGACTCCCACGATGTACCGAGGCCGAAGCCGAACGTGACGAAGGGCGTCTGGCCGTTGGCGGTGTGCAGCGTATTGACTTCATATTCCAGCGACTGGAAAGCGTCGTAACACTCTTTTTCCGTGCGGTTGCGGGCATAGCCCTCCGCGTCCGCTATCTGCCACTCTTGCGCCACCCGACGGTGTTTTTCAAAGCTTGCGGCGACGAAAGGCGCCAGCACCTCATCGATGCGGTTAATCGTGGTGCCGCCGTAAATATGGCTCGCCACCTGAGCGATAATCTGCGCCGTCACGGCGGTGGCGGTGGAGATAGATTTCGGCGGCTCGATTTCGGCGTTGCCCATCTTAAAGCCGCGCGTCAGCATGCCTTTTAGATCAATAAGCATGCAGTTGAACATCGGGAAAAAGGGCGAGTAGTCGAGGTCGTGATAATGAATTTCGCCGCGCTCGTGCGCCAGCACCACGTCGCGCGGCAGCAGGTGCTGACGGGCGTAGTGTTTCGCGACGATGCCCGCCAGCAGGTCGCGCTGGGTCGGGATGACTTTGCTGTCTTTGTTCGCGTTTTCATTGAGCAGCGAAGCGTTTGTCTGCTCCACCAGCCCCTGAATTTCGCGGTTCAGGCGGCCGCGCTTTTCACGTTCCACATCGCGGTCGTGGCGGTACTCAATGTAGGCGCGCGCCAGCTGCTTGTGGTTGCCCGCCATCAGCTGGTTTTCCACGGCGGTCTGAATTTCATGGATATCGACCTGGCTGCGCCCCTGCATCTGCTGGCTTACCAGGGCGGCGACGGTGGCGCAATAATCGGCGTCATCGACTCCCGCTGCTTTTGCGGCACGAAGAATGGCTTCCTGAATGCGCGCTGAATCGAAAGGTACTTTGCACCCGTCTCTTTTCACTACATGCGGTGTCATGATCTCTCCATTTTAAACAGGTTATCCACAGAGGCGTACAGGAGGCATGGACGGGATTTTTGTTTTTTTCACCCGCCGCTTCCGGCATTCCGGCCCCTTTTATCCACAGCCTGAATCCCGCTCAGGACGGCGCGGATTGTTGAAATAGTAGACGAAAAATACAAGATGTTGGGCCGGGTGGGATTTTAAAGTCTATATATAGTGCTTTGCATCAAAGATGTTTGCGTTTTTATTGATGCAGGACAAAGCAAACCGGGCAGGGCACAAAGGATGGGCGGTAGCGCGCGGGAATTCACTTTGTAAATGTATTGAGTAAAAAATCAACAAACACGCGCGCGCGGGGCGCCAGCTGGTGGCTCGGGTACTTCACCCATAGCGGCTGTGGCGCGGCCCAGTCATCTTCAAGTAAAGGAAGAAGGCGGCCTTGAGCAATGTGCGGCTCCAGGTACCAGTCTGCGAGCGAAACGATGCCCATGTCCGCCAGCGCGGCGTCCACCAGCACGTCCGGATAGGTACTGATAAGCCAGGCGTTTTGCTCTTCAAGCGTTACCTCTTGCGCAAGCCAGCTTTGCAGGCGGCCGTTGCCGGGGTTGCGATGCACCAGGCAGCGATGGTGGGCTAAATCCTGCGGCGAACGGGGCGCGCCGAACTGCGCCAGGTACGCGGGCGAGGCGGCCATCATCATGCGCATCGGGGCGATTTCACGGGCTACTACGCGGTTGTCCTGTACGCTGCGCTGGCCGATGGCGACGTCAATGCGCTCGCCGATGAGGTTAACGCGGCGCGGATCCATCGCCAGATCGAGCCGGACTTTTGGGTAACGCTGCTGAAAACGCGCCAGTTCGGGCATTAAACGGTAGCGGCCGAAGCCGGGAATAACGCTTATGCGCACCAATCCTTCCGGCTCGTCTGCCGGGTTCTCCAGCGCCTGATTCAGGGCGTGCCACAGCGGGGAAACCTGCTCGCGCAGCGCCACGCCTTCTTCCGTCAGCATCACAAAGTGGGTGTTGCGCTGAAACAGCACGCGCCCCAGCCGCTGCTCCAGCAGCCGCACGCTTTTGCTTACCGCGGCGGGCGTCACGCCCAGCATACGCGCCGCCGCAGAAAAGCTCTGGCTCTCCGCCGCCGCCAGAAAAGCGGGCAGCAGACGATGCACATCGGAAGTCAGCGCCATGGTTGATACCTTTCGTTGAAACAGAAATGCTCAAGCCCAGCCTACAGGTTAGCCTGCCGGCGTGACAACATAAAACCAACACCCCATAACGAGGAACGAAGAATGAAAAAAGTGTTGGTTCTGGCAGGCCACCGCACCCCGGATGAATCCCGCGTTAACCGCGCCGCCGTCGAGGCGTTTAAAGCCTTGCCGCAGGTCACGGTGCATGAGCTGATGCGCGAGTACCCCGATTTTCAGATAGACGTGAAGCGCGAGCAGGCGCTTCTGCTGGCGCATGACGCGGTTGTGATGCTGTTTCCCTTCTGGTGGTACAGCTCGCCCGCCATTTTAAAAGAGTGGCAGGACCAGGTGCTGGAGCACGGCTTCGCCTACGGCACGGGCGGCGACAGGCTGCGCGGCAAACCGTTTCTGCTGATGGTCTCCACCGGCGGCAGCGAGCAGGCCTATTCGCCGGAGGGGTATAATCGCTATCCCATTGACGCCTTCTGGCTGCCGTTCAACGCCACCGCGAACATGACCGGGATGATCTGGCAGCCGCCCGCGCTGATTCAGGGCACCCATGTGCTGACGGATGACGATCTCGACGCGGGCGTCAGCCGCTGGTTAAGCCGCATCAACGCGCTTTGCGCCTGAAGCGCCCGGCGCCTGCAGCCAGTAGACCGCCTCGAACGGGCGCAGCGTGCCTTCGCAAGGCCGGGGCGCCGGGTCCGGATAGTTGCTCATCAGCACCTGCCAGCCGTCGCCGCACTCACCCGGCATGCACCAGTGGCTTTCACGGCTCAGGTTGGCGACCACCATCAGCTGCTGGCCCTGCCATTCGCGGCGATAGCACCAGATAAACGGATGCTCCGGCAGCAGATCCTGATAGCTGCCCCAGGTAAAGACAGGGTGCGCTTTGCGCAGGCGGATCAGTTTCTGATAGGCGTAAAAGACCGAGTCGGGGTCGTTCAGCGCGGCCCTGGCGTTGATGGCGCGGTAATTATCGCAAAGCCCTATCCACGGCGTGCCGGTGGTGAACCCGGCGTTGTCGCTGTCGTCCCACTGCATCGGCGTGCGGCTGTTGTCGCGCGACTTGCTGGCAAGAATAGCGAGCAAATGCTCCGGCTTATGCCCCTGCGCCCGCAGCTCGGCGAACATGTTATGGCTCTCCACATCACGGTAGTCAATGATGCGGGTGAAGTGCGGGTTGGTCATGCCCAGCTCCTCGCCCTGATAGATATAGGGGGTGCCCTGCATGCCGTGCAGCACCATGGCTAACATTTTCGCCGCCGGGACGCGCAGCTCTCCCTCGTCGCCAAAACGGGAAACGATGCGCGGCTGGTCGTGGTTACACCAGAACAGCGCATTCCACGCCACGTTGTGCATACCCTGCTGCCAGTGGTTGAAGATAGCCTTCAGCGCCACGTAATCGGGCGCCGCCAGCGTCCATTTCTGCCCGGCCGGGTAATCCACCTTCAAATGGTGGAAGTTAAAGGTCATGGAAAGCTCTTTGCCGTCGAGCGCCGCGTAGCGCTGGCAGTTGGCGAGCGTGGTAGAGGACATTTCGCCTACCGTCATCAGCCCGCGCGGCGTGAACACATCGCGGCTGAACTCCTGCAAATAGTCGTGAATGCGCGGCCCGTCGGTGTAAAAACGCCGTCCGTCGCCGTTAACGTCATCCGGGAAATCCTGATCCTTGGAGATAAGATTAATGACGTCGAGGCGCAGCCCGTCCACGCCGCGGTCGGCCCAGAATTCGCATACCTTTTTAAGCTCGGCGCGCACCGCGGGATTCTCCCAGTTGAGGTCCGCCTGCTCCGGTGCGAAAAGGTGCAGATAGTATTGTCCGCTTTCGGCGTGCCAGCGCCAGGCGCTGCCGCCAAACTTGGAACGCCAGTTGTTCGGCGCTACCTCCGGCGAGCCGTCGCGCCAGATGTAAAAATCGCGGCGCGGGCTCTCTTTGTGTACCGCCTCGTGAAACCAGGCGTGCTGCGTTGAGGTGTGGTTAAACACCATGTCGAGAATGATGCGGATGCCGCGCTCGTGGGCGCCCGCCACCAGCCGGTCGAAATCGTCCAGCGTGCCGTAAGCGGTGTCGATGGCGGTGTAGTGGGCGACGTCGTAGCCGTTATCCACCTGCGGCGAGATGTAAAACGGCGTGAGCCAGATGGCGTCCACGCCAAGCGTCTGCAGATAGTCAAGGCGCTGGATAACGCCCGCCAGGTCGCCGGTGCCGTTGCCGGTCGTGTCCTGAAAGCTCTTTGGGTAGATCTGATAAATAACGCCTTGTTGCCACCACGGCGGAGTCATATTCATCGCACTGTCCTGCTTTGCAAAGGGCGCGGCTGCCCGCGCCCGTCATCACGGAAAATTACACCACCAGCAGCGTGCCCTGGCGGAACTTACGCTTGTAGAGGAAAGAGGTCAGGATCATCGGGATAACAATCGCTACCGCCATCGCCAGCGCGAAAACCTGCCAGTAGCCCGGCTGGATGGAGAGAATGCCCGGCAGGCCGCCAACGCCGATACCGTTAGCCATAACGCCGTTCAGGCCGCACAGCAGCCCGGCGAGGCCGGAGCCAATCATGGCGCAGAGCATCGGGAAGCGGTATTTCAGGTTAATGCCGTACATGGCAGGCTCGGTGACGCCGAGGAAGGCGGAGATAGCCGCCGGAACGGAGATCTCGCGCTCGTTGTGCTTGCGGCTGGTGATGATGATGCCTACCACCGCCGACGCCTGGGCGATGTTGGAAAGCGCAATCAGCGGCCATACCGGGGTGCCTCCCATGTTCTGAATCATCTGCATGTCGATGGCGAGCGTCGTCTGGTGCACGCCGGTTATCACCAGCGGCGCATAGAGGAAGCCAAACAACGCGGCGCCGATGGGCGCGAAGCTGCCGGTCATCAGGTGACGCACCGCGAAAGCCACGCCGTCGCCAATCAGGCGGCCGAACGGGCCGATAAAGGCGTGGGCCAGGAAGACCGCGAGGATCAGCGAACAAACCGGCACCACCACCAGATAAAGATAGTCCGGCACCAGCCGTTTGATCCGCGTTTCAATGAACCCAAGCGCGAGGCCCGCCAGCAACGCCGGGATCACCTGCGCCTGGTAGCCCACTTTGGCTATCTGGAACAGGCCGAAATCCCACACTTCCGGTGTTTGCTGCCCGAGCAGGTAAGCGTTCATGAGCTGCGGGGAGACCAGCGTGACGCCAAGCACAATGCCGAGTATCGGCGTGCCGCCCATCTTGCGCACCGCCGACCAGCAGATACCCACCGGCAGGTAGAAGAAGATGGCTTCGCCAATCAGCCACAGGAAGTCGTAAATTGATTTCAGCGCCGGGAACATCTGCGCCAGCGTCTTGCCGTCGCTCATCGGCAGGTCGCCGATGACGTTGCGAAAACCAAGGATCAAGCCGCCGCTAATCAGCGCGGGCAGCAGCGGAAAGAATATTTCCGCAAAATGGGAAATAAGACGCTCATGCCATTTCATATTCTGGCGGGCCGCCAGCTTCGCCTGCTCTTTATTGGCGCTGCTGTGGCCGCTGGTGGCGATAAGCGCCTGGTAGTATTCGCCCACTTCCGGGCCAATCACCACCTGAAACTGACCGGCGTTGGTAAAGCAGCCCTTGACCATCGGCAGCGTTTCGATGGCTTTCGGGTCCGCTTTCGCCGGGTTATTGAGCACAAAACGCAGCCGGGTAATGCAGTGGCTGACCGTGGCAATGTTTTCACGGCCACCCACGAGTGCTATCAGTCTGTCGATATCCTGTTGGTTTATTTTTCGCATGATGACGCCCCGTGACTGAGTAAAAGTAGGCTGAGGGTAAGACGGGCCAAGCTTATCCGTTTCCCTTCAGCGGGAAAAAGGGAACGTTCCCGAAACAGGGCGGCGATCACAATATATCCGCAGGCAGGGGTTAACTCAGGGCGGCGGGAATGGTTATCTGACGCAGTTCAGCGTGCTGGGTTACCTGGGCGATAAGCTGCAAGGCGGCCTGTTTGCCCGCCTGCGCGTAACCTGGGTCGACGGTGAGAATTTCAGGGTGAAGAAACTTCAGCAGCGGGGTATTGCCAACGCTCGCCAGCTGTAGCGGGGTGCGCGGATGTTGCTGCAGGTATTTGCTTGCGCCGATGGCGAGCGTGTCTGTGGCGCAGAGCAGGGCGGTGGTCTCTTCATTGAGCACTTTCGCCACGTGGTCATAGCCTTGCTTCATGGCGAGCCCCGGCAGGACAGCGTTGGGCGTCAGTTCATGCTGCCGGCAAAAGCTAAGATAGGCCTCGTGGCGGCGCAGGCCGGTCGTGATGTCGCTCTCCGGCACGCCGAGGTAGCTGATATGCCGGTGACCCTGTTCAAAGAGTCGCTGCATCAGGATGCGGATAGCCCCTTCGTCGTCATAGCAGACCGAGGCGAAGCCTTCGGCATCGCGCGCCATCAGCACCAGCGTGTCGCGCCAGGGAGTAAGCATCGCTTCGTCGATGCCGGTAAAGCCAAAGAGGATCACGCCGTCGATGTTGCGGTGGCTCAGCACGTCCAGATGCTCCTGCACCAGCTTCGTTGAAAACTGGCTTTCCATCATGATCGGGTCGTAGCCCTGTTCGTAGAGACAGGGAAGCATGGTCTGCACCGCGAGGTTTTCTGAAAGAGAATCGAGACGGGTGACGATAATCGCCACCACTTTATCGCTCTGGCCGCGCATCGCCCGCGCCGAGCGGGAAGGGGAAAAACCGTGCTGACGCATGACCGCTTCCACCCGCTCGCGGGTGCGTTCGCTGACGCCGCTCTCGTTATTGAGCACGCGCGAAACGGTCGACTTTCCCACGCCGCTTAAACGCGCGATGTCTTTGATGGTCAGGCGGTTTTGCATCGGTCCATTCCCCTGGCATATTAAGATTTTATATTCAACGGCTTAGGTTATCGCTTTTTCTGCCGGACGCAATGAGCATAGTCTGGTTTAGGTTTGGTTTGTCTGGCCGATGCTGGCGCAGGCGTACCCAGGCCCGGGTTTCAGGTGAAAGCGTCCCCGCTACCTTCGCCCGTCGCGCTTCGTTTTTCAATACCCTGGCTTGCCGCCATCAGGTAGACGAGGGGAGCGTGACGCGGCTGCGTCTTGCCAGCGCTAAAAAAGAAAAAGGCCACCGGAGTGACCTTTTTAATGTGAGTACGGCGATTAACGGCGTACGGCGATCGCTTCGATTTCGATCTTCACATCTTTCGGCAGACGCGCCACTTCCACGCAGGAGCGCGCCGGGAAGGTCGCCTGGTGTTCGGTGAAGAACGCTTCGTAGGTGGCGTTAACGGTGGCGAAATCGTTCAGGTCTTTCACGAAAACGGTGGTCTTCACGATATCGCCCACTTTCAGGCCAGCCGCTTCAACGATGGCTTTCACGTTTTCCAGCGACTGACGCGCCTGAGCGGCGATGTCATCCGGCACGGCGCCGGTTTTCGGATCGACCGGGATCTGGCCGGAGGTGATGATCATATTGCCCAGATCGACGCCCTGAACGTAAGGGCCGATAGCTGCGGGTGCATTTTCCGTCGCGAGTGTGCGGGACATAGTCTCTCCTGAGTTAAGCGATTAGGCTCCCGCCATTATAGGGAGCCGCTGTGTCATTGCCAGTGTGAATTAATCCGCCAGTACCACGTGGTGCGTAAACTCTTTTTCGCAATATTTGCACTTCAGCAGGATCTCATCGTTACGCTGCTTCACGGCGAAGCCGGAGTCCACCGGCTCGCTGCGGCTGATGCAGTTGCTGTTCGGACAGACCAGCACTTTCTCGATGCGCGAAGGCAGGCTCGGGCGGCTTTTGCCTACCACTTCATACTCGTCGATGCGGTTAACCGTCGCCTGCGGCGCGTAAAGCGCCAGCTGGTTAACCTGCTCATCGGTCAGGAACGTATTTTCAATTTTAATCAAGTCCTTGCGGCCCAGTTCGCCGGAGGGCAGGTTCAGGCCGATGGTGATGCGCTGGTCGGTTTCGGTGAGCTTGAACAGCGTCAGCAGCTTAAAGCCTACGTGCGCCGGGATATGGTCAATCACCGTGCCGCGCTTGATAGCTTCTACCTGTAATTTATTGTCGTGTGTCATTTAAGCATCCTCCTTACAGAGCCAAATCGCGATTCAGAACCAGCGCCAGCAGCGCCTGGCGAGCGAAAATACCGTTGCCGGCCTGCTGGAAGTACCAGGCGTGCGGCGTTTTATCGACATCGGTTGTTATCTCATCCACGCGCGGCAGCGGGTGCAGCACCTTCATGTTGGCGCGCGCCCCTTCGAGGTCCGCCGCGCGCAGGATGAACTGCGCTTTGACGTTGGCGTATTCAGACGGGTCGAGACGCTCTTTCTGCACGCGGGTCATGTAGAGAATGTCCACTTCCGCCACCACCTCGTCGATAGCCTCGTGGCGGCTCCAGACAATCCCTTTTTCATCCAGCATATCGAGGATGTATTGCGGCATCGCCAGCGCGTCGGGGGCGATAAAGTAGAAGCGGTTGCCGTTGAACTTCGCCAGCGCCTGAGCGAGCGAGTGCACGGTGCGGCCATATTTCAGGTCGCCCACCATCGCGATGTTCAGGTTCTCCAGACGTCCCTGGGTCTCCTGAATGGTGAAGAGATCGAGCAGCGTCTGCGTAGGGTGCTGGTTAGCGCCGTCGCCCGCATTCAACACCGGCACGCCGCCGGAGAATTCGGTGGCGAGACGCGCCGCGCCCTCCTGCGGGTGGCGCATTACAATGGCGTCCACATAGGTGCTGATAACCGAAATCGTGTCCGCCAGGGTTTCGCCTTTCTTGCCAAGCGAGGTGTTGCTGCTGTCGGAGAAGCCGACCACTGAAGCGCCGAGGCGATGCATGGACGTTTCAAAAGAGAGACGAGTGCGGGTAGAGGCTTCAAAGAAGCAGCTGGCGATAACTTTATGCCTGAGCAACTCCGGCTGCGGGTTCGCCTTGAGTTTCGCCGCCGTCTCCAGCACCAGCTCAAGCTCCTCGCGGCTGAGATCGTTAATGGAAATGATATGTTTCTTATAGAGCGAATTAGCCATTTCTGTCTCCTCTTCAGGCCGGCGGGTAAACGCTGGACGAAAAAAAAGCCCCTCAATGAGGGGCTTTCAGTAGAAATTGAATAGCGGAAAGAAAAACGGCGTGGCCGCCGCCAGCGTTGTGGCGACGCGGTAAGCGAGTTTGTCGAACAGACCTGACCATGCTTCCTCCCGGCAAATTGCCCGGCATTATACGCGCGCGCGTTAGCTTCGCAAGGGGCCGGATGCACATTTTGAGGACAGGAATCGATTACGTAGAATAATTAAGCGATAAAAATGCATATTTATTTTAGATATTCACAAGGAAATGGGGCAGGGCGCGGCTACGCAAAGAAGAATGTTGTCCTGACGCAGGTTTCTCGCAGAAAGCGGTAGCCCTGCAGGCGAATTCCTCGTATAAAACATAAAAATGAAACAGTGTTTTATATAAAGGAGATTCAGATGATTATCGGCAACATTCACCATTTGCAGTGCTGGCTGCCTGCGGAGCTGCGCGACGCGATTGAGTATGTGAAGCGGCACGTCACGGCGCAAACCCCGCTCGGTAAGCATGACATCGACGGCGACCGTCTTTTTTATCTCGTTTCCAACGACACCACGCAGCCGATTGCCGAGCGCCGCGCGGAATATCACGCTCGCTATCTGGATATTCAGATTGTGATGCAGGGCGTGGAGGGGATGACCTTCAGTTGCCTGCCTGCGGGCGCGCCGGAGACCGACTGGCTGGCGGAGAAAGATATCGCTTTCCTGCCGGAAGGGGCGCAGGAAAAAACCGTGGTGCTGGAAGAGGGCGACTTCGTGGTCTTCTATCCGGGGGAAGTGCATAAGCCGCTGTGCGCTGTAGGGCAGGCCGCGCCAGTACGTAAAGTGGTGGTGAAGCTGCTGGTGGCGTAGTTTTCTTGCACAGGCGCTTCACTTTCCTGCATATGCGCAGCCAGTGAAATATTCCGTTCACTGTTACGTTACGCAGCTATGGAATCTCTCATTCTGTGAACGTGCAAGGGGGGCGCCGCCGCCCCCTTTGTAATCCTGGCTCCCGGCGGAGAATCGCCCGCTGAAGCGGGAACAGGCTCTCTACTTCAGCGCTGGCTTTTATAGGGAAAAAGCCTGCCTCCTTTCCCCTCTCTCCTTTGGAAAAAGAACCGGGATGAGCGGCAATCGCAAATCATTGCGCCAGCGTCGCCACCATCACCGCTTTAATCGTATGCATGCGATTCTCGGCCTGGTCGAAGACAATGCTGTTGGGCGATTCAAACACTTCGTCCGTCACTTCCATGCCGCCGTGCAGGCCGTACTGCTCCGCCATCTGTTTGCCAAGGGTGGTCTGATCGTCATGGAACGCGGGCAGGCAGTGCAGGAACTTCACCTGCGGGTTGCCGGTCAGCGCCACCATGTCGCGGTTCACCTGATAAGGCCGCAGCAGCGCAATGCGCTCCGCCCACTTCTCTTTGGCTTCGCCCATCGAGACCCAGACGTCGGTATAGAGAAAATCAGCGCCTTTCACCCCTTCAGCCACATTTTCCGTGAGGGTGATTTTGCCGCCGGTCTGCGCCGCCAGCGCCTGGCACTCCGCCACCAGGCTCGCTTCCGGCCAGCAGGCTTTCGGCGCCACGAGACGCAAATCCAGCCCCGTCAGCGCCGCCGCTTCCAGCATGGAGTTGCCCATGTTGTTGCGCGCGTCGCCCGCATAGACCAGCGTCATCTCATTAAAGGCTTTGCCCGGCAGATGCTCCTGCATGGTAAGCAGGTCCGCCAGCAACTGGGTGGGATGGAACTCATTGGTCAGGCCGTTCCACACCGGCACGCCGGCGTGCTGCGCCAGCGTTTCCACCACCTCCTGGCCGTAGCCGCGATACTGAATGCCGTCATACATGCGGCCCAGTACCCGGGCGGTATCTTTAATTGATTCTTTATGCCCAATCTGGCTGCCGCTCGGACCAAGATAAGTCACGCGGGCGCCCTGGTCGTAAGCGGCAACTTCGAAAGAGCATCGTGTACGGGTAGAGTCTTTTTCGAAGATGAGCGCAATGTTTTTACCGGTCAGCTTTTGTTGCTCATTGCCTTGTTTCTTATCGCTTTTGAGCTTTGCGGCGAGCGCGAGCAAGTCAGCTATCTGGGCGGGGGTAAAATCGAGCAGCTTCAGAAAATGTTTTTTATAAAAGGTCGACATCTTTTCCTCACATGGCTAACGCCACTTATTGAATTAAAATTCAATCTATATGTATGAATATTCATTTGCAACCCCGCGTAATAAAACTTTGCGGTGAAAGGTGGAGGCATTGGCGTCGGTATGTGAAAATAAAGGATATTCGCCGACACACTGAGGAACGAGCCATGGCAAACCCGGAATTACTGGAAGAGCAGCGTGAAGAGACGCGCCTGATCATTGAAGAGCTGCTGGAAGACGGCAGCGATCCAGACGCGCTTTATACTATCGAACATCACTTTTCCGCCGATGATTTCGAGACGCTGGAAAAGGTCGCCGTGGAGGCGTTTAAGCTGGGTTATGAAGTGACCGATCCGGAAGAGCTGGAAGTAGAAGAGGGCGAAACCGTGATCTGCTGCGACGTGCTGAGCGAATGCGCGCTCAATGCCGAGCTTATCGACGCTCAGGTTGAACAGTTGCTTAACCTCGCAGAAAAATATGAGGTCGACTACGACGGCTGGGGCACCTACTACGAAGATCCGAACGGCGAAGGCGAAGAGGACGACGAAGACTACGTGGACGAAGACGACGACGGCATTCGCCACTAAGTCGTTCAGGGCGGCAGCGTCGCGCTGCCGCATCGCAAGGACCCTGCATGAATTACGAAGAACTGCTCGCTCCCGTCCGGGAGTTTTTGCATTGCGCCACGCCTGCGGCCTGGATTGAAAAGGCGCGCGCGCCGGAAAACCTGCCCCTTCTGCTCACCGACCACATGATTTGCGAACTGAAAGCGGCGCAAACCGCCATGCTGCTCATTCGTAAATATGTGGCAGATAAAAGCGGTTCCGACGAGCTGCTGGGCTGGCTCCAGCCCTATGAGGCCTTTGCCTTTCGCGAAGGGCCGGAGCCCGACTTTATCGCCCTGCATAAGCGCATTGGCAAAAGCGTAATGCCGGAAACGGACGACCCGTGGAGCCAGGCGCTTATCGACAGCATGGTGCTGCTTATCAAAGAAGAATTGCACCATTTCTGGCAGGTGCGGGAGGCGATGGCGGCACGTAACATCCCTTATGTGAAGATCACCGCCAGCCGCTACGCTAAAGGTATGCTGCGCGAAGTGCGCACTCACGAACCCCTGACGCTGGTGGATAAGCTTATCTGCGGCGCGTACATTGAAGCGCGCTCCTGCGAGCGTTTCGCCGCTCTGGCGCCTTATCTGGACGACGAGTTGCAGAAGTTCTACCTGTCGCTGCTGCGCTCGGAAGCGCGTCACTATCAGGACTACCTGGCGCTGGCCCGACAGATAGCGCCGCAAGAGGTAGACGCCCGGGTGCGCTTTTTCGGCGAAGTGGAAGCCGCGCTTATCACTTCGCCCGACAGCGAGTTTCGTTTCCACAGCGGCCTGCCGGTATAACGGCACGCGCTATGCTTAACGCATCAAATATGATTCAGGAGCCATGATGGCCTTTATTCCCCTTATTTCCGTGCTGGGCGCGATAATTATCGTCGCCGCTTACCTGCTGACGCGTAAGCGCTCGAAAGCGCTGCGCATCGGCGCGCTGGTGGCGGCGTTCGCCATTGTGGTCGCGCTCAGCGCCTGGCTGCGTTACGCGCAGCAGCCCGCCGCGCCGCAAACCGTGAGCGACAGCGCTTTCGACGCCACCATGAGCCGCATTCCGCTCTACCGCGCCATTCTCGACCACGATCCCGCCACCGCCCAGCAACTGCGGGATCAGGTAGTGGCGATGGAGCGCCAGGGGCGCAGCGAGCAGGAGAAAATCGACGCCATTCAACAGCAAATTCTGCTTATCTCCATGCAGCGCCTGCAGCAAACGCCCGATGCCGAAGCGGTGGCTTATATGCGCTCGAATATGGAAATGACCGCCGCGCTGCAAAAAAAGGGCGATGATGTCTGTTTCCGCTATCTCTTCCCGGCAGTAAAAGGGGGCGTGAACCCGGTACGCTACCTGACGCAGGATCAAATCAACAGCCGCATGGCGGCGGACGCCGATATGTATAACGCCTCTTTCGGCGCGAACAAGCACAGCGTGACGGAAGCGGAGCGCGAGAAGGCGCATCACGATTTACAGCCCATCCTGCTGCGCATGAACGAGCGCTACGGCGCGGATCTCGACCTGATGGCGCACCCGGAAAAGGCGCAGGGGAAAGAAGGGCAGCTATGCAATATGGTGCAGGGGCTCTGGCAAGAGGTCTTTAGTCTGCCGATGGCGAGCGCGGCGGGCATCATTCGCTATTCGGTCAGCAGCCGATAAAAAACGCCGCACGCGGCGGTGCGGCGTGCGGCGCAGGGATTAACGCAGGTTGTTCGGGAAGTCGGCGGGCAGCTCGCTCGCCGCGCAGTTGATAACGCTGTCATCATCCGGTCCGCAGTCGCGTACAAAGGTGATGGTGGCGAATTCATCAATCACTTCGGTCGGGTAAGCCGGGCCCGCTTCGCGGTAAGATTCCATCTCGGCGATATGCTCGTTCTGGAAGCACACCGTTTTTTCCGGGTTGTTCATTACCCAACGCGGGAAGAAAATCGTGCCGTGGAACAGGCGGTCGCCCAGGTTCACAATCAGGCTGACGTCGGTGCCGGTCGGCTCGGTCCAGGAAATTTTATAGATGCTTTCGCCCACGCGTACGATGTAAGCGCGCTGGTCTTTTACCCAACGGTTTCCTACCAGCCCGCTGTGAATGCGGTAGTCCAGCGTGGTTTCGTTTTTCACATAAATTTCATAGTTCCAGCCATTGTCGTAGGTGTACACGAGGTGTTTACCGACGAAACCGCTCAAATCATGTTTATCGAACTGGCTCATAACTGACCTCCTTTGTTTTGATGAGATTATTTTATTGCTTCATTTTTTGAATGAATAACGCTAATTTTGGATTAAATACATTCAAAAAATAGAACATTTATGCACAAGACCACCCTCGAACAGTGGAGTCTCCTTGAAAGCGTAGTGGAGCTTGGCAGCTTCGCTCGTACGGCGGAGGCGATGTACCGCAGCCAGTCCTCAGTCAGCTATAACCTGGCGCAGTTGCAGGCGCGCCTCGGCGTTACGCTGTTAACGATTGAGGGGCGAAAGGCGGCGCTGACGCCCGCAGGCCGGCTGCTGCTGGACCAGGCCAAACCGCTGCTGGCGGCCTTTCACGCGCTTGAGACGCGGGCCGCTGGGTTGCATAACGGCGTGCGCGGCAGCCTCGACCTGGTAGTGGATACGGTGTTTCCGCGCGAGCGGCTGTTCGCCATACTGCGCAAGTTTCAGCAGCGTTACCCGGCAACGCAGGTTCGCCTCACCGAAGTGCTGGAGAGCGACCCGCAGGCGGTCACCGCAAGCCAGGAGGCGGACGTGCTGGTGCTGACGCGGCGTGAAGAGCGCGTGGGGCGCGGCGAATGGCTGATGAACGTTGATTTTGTCGCGGTAGCTCACCGCGACCATCCGCTGCATCAGCTCGCCTCTGCGAAGGTGGACGACGCGCTGTCGCGTTATCCGCAAATTCGTATCGCCGGGCGCGAAAGCGAGCAGGCGGCGCGCGAGTCGCGTACCCCGGAGCAGTGGACCTTTTCCACCGCCGATGCGGCGATAGAGGCGGTAATGTATCAGGTAGGTTACGGCTGGTTGCCCGAGGCGCGTATTGCAGCGCAACTGGCGGCAGGAACTTTAAAAAGGCTGCCGCTGGTCCATGGCGCCAGGCGCGCCACGCCGCTGCATCTTATCGTCAAAGAAGCGATGTCGCCGCCTGATGAGCAGGTGGCGACATTGCTGGCGCTGTTCAAAACGAACAGGGAAGGGTGAGGTCAGAGGTTTTTCAGCATCCGCACTTCGCAGTCCACGTGGCCGGTGCAGCCGAGCGGCCCGTCGATATGCTCAAAGCCAAGGCGCTCATACAGCGCGATGGCCTGGGTCAGCGAGGCGGTCGTTTCCAGATAACAGCGGCGAAAGCCCTGCTCGCGGGCGAAATCCAGCGCCTGCAAGGCCAGCTTTTTGGCCAGCCCCTGGCCGCGGGCCTGTGCCAAAAAATACATCTTTTGTAATTCGCAGATATCCGGTTCGCTGCACTGCAACGGCGCCACGCCGCCGCCGCCCACCACTTCACCTTCGTGTTCGATCACCCAGTAGGCGTGGCCAGGCTTGCTGTACACCTCATAGAGCGTATCCAGATTCGGGTCGGCGACCGTATAGCCTTTATCGGCGGTCAGGCCGAATTCGGCGGAAACATGGCGAATGACGCGGGCAATAGCGGGGTTATCCCGGACGGTCAGCGGGCGGATGGTTAACTGAAGGGGCGTTGCAACACTCATAGACGTCTTATTTACTTTTGAACACATAGGCGCAGTAAATAGCACTACGTTTATCAGGGCGCAAGCGAGGATCTTTCAGACAGGATGCTGAGGACGTAAAAAAGGCCGGTCGTCAGCGCTACAGGCAAACCGCCAGACGCCCATAAAAGCGCCATACCCACCAGAAGAACAGCGCTATCGTAACGACGATGAGAAAAACATGGCGATGTTTTCGACTGAGGCAAGCAATGAGCAAGGGCATCAGCAGCAAAAAACCCAGCGATGCGGTAAAAGCGCGTGGATCGTCAACTTGCAACATTCGCACCGCGTCACAAACATTTTTTACTTCATCTCCATCAATATATTCTTCTTCTTTGAGGTAAGATAAGAAGGCGATAAGCGTAAAAGCGAACAGGCTATAAACAAGCGTTAGCGTTATTTTTTTGAAATTCATATCGCAAGCCTTAATATTTCTTCAATTGATTTTCTTTTCTCAAGGATTCGTCTGCCATAAGAACTATATTCTCTTTCCGGACGTCCTTTTTCGGCATGGATTGAATCAAGGAAGTCTTGTTTGTTGCGCTGAACGCCTCTGTTATAACGCGATCCCGCGACGATGATTTGCTCAATTGTCTGGTAAGGCCCAAAAACGTAAAAAGTCGAGCAAAGTCCAGTGGGGAAAATTTGCTCCAGTTACTCTACAATATCTATTCACGACAGTCTTACATTCAAATTTAGCGATACGCTGAGCGTAAGCGTATCGTTTGATAAATAAACGCACAAAAAAAGCGATGTTGATATTTTGAGATAATATCTATGATTATTACCAGGGCGGGTAATGATATTAAGCGTTTACGTTAACGAGTGGATTGACTGATAACTGCGGTGACATTTAGCTAACAAGACAGACTTTATTTGAAAAAATAGAAGCGTATCTATGGCAATAAAAAAGGCCGGTCGCCCGGCCTTTATGGTTTTGTTTACAGCGCGCTAATAACGCCCTGCTGCTCTACCAGCTTCGCTTTCGCCTCGTGGTAGCCCTGCAGTTTTTCACGCTCTTTGGCGATAACCGCTTCCGGCGCACGGGCGACAAAGCCCTCGTTGCCGAGCTTG
Organism: Franconibacter sp. IITDAS19; assembly: GCF_023079515.1. Lineage (NCBI taxonomy): Bacteria > Pseudomonadati > Pseudomonadota > Gammaproteobacteria > Enterobacterales > Enterobacteriaceae > Franconibacter > Franconibacter sp. IITDAS19. Next base: position 34,541 of record NZ_JALJCP010000004.1, read on the forward strand.
GTTTCGATGCGGTTGATTTCACCTTCGATCTTCGCCACTTCTTTTGCCAGACGATCCAGCTCCGCCGCTTTGTCGATAAGCCCCGCCATCGGGATCAGCAGCTCCGCGCCGTCGATGATTTTGGTCACGGAGACCGGGCCTTTCTCATCGGCAGGCAGAACAGTGATGCTCTCCAGACGCGCCAGCGTTTTCAGGAAGCTCAGGTTGTCGTTTACGCGACGAGCGGCGTCAGCGCTGCAACCGCGCAGCAGCAGCTCCAGCGGTTTACCCGGCGCGATGTTCATCTCGGCGCGGATATTACGCACGGCGACGATCGCCTGCTTCAGCCACTCGGTGTCGGCGGCGGCGGCGTCATCTTCAAGCGCCGGGTCATAAGCCGGGAACGGCTGCAGCATGATGGTGTCGGCGGTAATGCCTTTTATCGCTTTCACGCGCTGCCAGATGGTTTCCGTGATGAACGGAATGATCGGGTGCGCGAGACGCAGCAGGCCTTCCAGCACGTTCACCAGCGTATTGCGGGTGCCGCGCAGCTCGGCTTCGGAACCGCCGTTCATCACCGGCTTGGTCAGCTCCAGATACCAGTCGCAGAACTGGTTCCAGGTGAACTCGTACAGGATGTTGGCGGCGATGTCGAAGCGGAAGTTATCCAGCGCGTCGCGGTACGCTTTCACGGTGCGGTTGAATTCCGCAAGGATCCAACGGTCCGCCAGCGAGAAGGTCATCTCGCCGCCGTTAAAGCCGCAATCCTGCTCTTCGGTGTTCATCAGTACGAAGCGGCTGGCGTTCCACAGCTTGTTGCAGAAGTTGCGGTAGCCTTCAAGGCGCTTCATGTCCCAGTTGATGTCGCGGCCGGTAGAGGCGAGCGCGGCGAGGGTGAAGCGCAGGGCGTCGGTGCCGTGCGGCTCGATGCCGTTCGGGAACTGCTTCTCGGTGCGCTTGCGGATCTTCTCGGCCAGCTGCGGCTGCATCATGTTGCCGGTGCGTTTTTCCAGCAACGCTTCCAGGGAAATGCCGTCGACCATATCCAGCGGGTCGATAACGTTGCCCTTGGACTTGGACATCTTCTGCCCTTCGTCGTCGCGGATAAGCCCGGTCATGTAGACGGTGTGGAACGGCACCTGCGGCTTGCCGTTTTCATCTTTGATGAAATGCATGGTCATCATGATCATGCGGGCAATCCAGAAGAAGATGATGTCGAAGCCGGAGACCATCACGCTGGTCGGGTGGAACTGGCGCAGCGCGTCGGTGTTCTCCGGCCAGCCGAGGGTGGAGAAAGTCCAGAGCGCGGAGGAGAACCAGGTGTCGAGCACATCGTCGTCCTGGCGAAGCGCAACGTCGGCGCCCAGGTTGTTCTCCTGGCGCACTTCCTCTTCGCTGCGGCCAACGTAGACGTTGCCGGCATTGTCATACCAGGCCGGAATGCGGTGGCCCCACCACAGCTGACGGGAGATACACCAGTCCTGAATATCGCGCATCCAGGAGAAGTACATGTTCTCGTACTGCTTCGGCACAAACTGAATGTCGCCGTTTTCTACCGCTTCAACGGCCGGCTTCGCCAGCACGTCGGCGCGCACGTACCACTGGTCGGTCAGCATCGGTTCGATAACCACGCCGCCGCGGTCGCCGTAAGGGACGGTCAGGTCGTGCGGTTTGATCTCTTCCAGCAGGCCGAGTTCGTCAACCGCGGCGACGATAGCTTTACGCGCGGCAAAACGTTCCATCTTCTGGAACTGCGCCGGAATATCGCTGGAATAAACGTCTGATTCGTTGCCTTTGGTGTCGTAGACTTCCGCGCTTTCGCGGATATCGCCGTCGAAGGTCAGGATGTTGATCATCGGCAGGCTATGACGGCGGCCCACTTCGTAGTCGTTGAAGTCGTGCGCTGGCGTTATCTTGACGCAGCCGGTGCCTTTTTCCATGTCGGCGTGCTCATCGCCCACGATCGGAATACGGCGGTTTACCAGCGGCAGCACCACGAATTTGCCGATTAAGTCTTTATAACGAGGATCTTCCGGGTTAACGGCCACGCCGGTATCGCCCAACAGGGTTTCCGGACGCGTGGTGGCGACCACCAGGTAATCTTTACCGTCAGCGGTTTTCGCGCCGTCCGCCAGCGGGTAGCGGATGTGCCACATGGAGCCTTTGGACTCGCGGTTTTCCACTTCCAGGTCGGAGATAGCGGTGCGCAGTTTCGGGTCCCAGTTGACGAGACGCTTGCCACGGTAAATCAGGTCTTCTTTATAAAGACGCACGAACACTTCTTTTACGGCGTTGGAAAGACCTTCGTCCATGGTGAAGCGCTCGCGCTCCCAGTCCACGGAGTTGCCCAGACGACGCATCTGGCGGGTGATGGTGCCGCCGGATTCCGCTTTCCACTGCCAGATTTTTTCGATGAAAGCGTCGCGGCCGTAATCATGGCGGGTTTTCCCCTCTTCGGCGGCGATTTTACGCTCTACTACCATCTGGGTGGCGATGCCCGCGTGGTCGGTGCCGACCTGCCACAGGGTGTTTTTCCCCTGCATGCGCTGGTAGCGGATCATGGTGTCCATGATCGTCTGCTGGAAGGCGTGACCCATATGCAAACTGCCGGTGACGTTCGGCGGCGGGATCATAATGCAGAAGCTTTCCTGGCTTTCGTCGCCATTGGGTTTGAAGTAGCCCTGCTCTTCCCAATGCTCGTAAAGCGGCTGTTCGATATCTTGGGGATTATATGTCTTTTCCATTTCTGCTATATCGTTCCGGGCGCCGTAAAGGTGGCCGTGGTCAAGTGGAAACCAGCCACGCGATAGGCTTTATAGCGTTCGCGCGCCAGTTGTTTCTGGGATTCTTCGTAAGGCACGAAGTCTATCACTTCAGTGAAAGCGGTGGCAAAATCTGCGAACGCCGGACGCAGGCTGATTAAGATGTCGCGCGGCGCGCTGCTGCGTTTTTGCGGCCAGGCTATCTCTACCGGCGCGCCGCCGCGCGGCCCTTCGCCCGCCAGGTTATGCGGCACGAAGCTGTCCGGGTTGCGCTGCCACAGCGCTTCGTCAAGCCGGACGGCCTGCGCTTCGTCATCGCAGGCGATCAAAACGCGTTTGCCGGAGCGCCAGCGCTCGGCGGCCACGTCGCAGGCCAGCGCTTCCACCGCGCTCAGTCCGTCGACGTGCGTGTCGTTGTCCAGCAGGTAGAACGTTGCGTTTTTCATGATATGTGGGCTCTTGTGGTGGATTTAAATGCCCGTCGGATGCGCGGCGAGTCAGGGTTTGCCCTTCAACCAGGCTCTCTCCCTGCCGGGTAAGGGGGAAAGCGCGCAGGCCGAAGCTTTACTCATCTCGCTCGCCAGCCGGTTCCCTCTCCCCGCCGGGGAGAGGGGCGCAGGTTTACTCTTCGCCGTTCATCCCGGCGCGGTTGAGCAGGAACTGCGACAGCAGCGCTACCGGACGGCCGGTCGCGCCTTTGGCTTTGCCGGAACGCCAGGCGGTGCCCGCGATATCCAGATGCGCCCAGTTGTACTTGCGGGCAAAGCGCGACAGGAAGCAGCCTGCGGTAATCGCCCCGCCAGGACGCCCGCCGATGTTCGCCATATCCGCGAAGTTCGACTCCAGCTGCTCCTGGAACTCGTCGGCCAGCGGCAGGCGCCACGCGCGGTCGCCCGCCTGTTCAGAGGCGCCGATAAGCTCATGCGCCAGCGGGTTATGGTTAGACATCAGCCCGGTGATGTGGTGCCCCAGCGCAATCACGCAGGCGCCGGTTAGCGTCGCCACGTCGATAACCGCTTCCGGATCGAAACGCTCTACGTAGGTCAGCACGTCGCACAGCACCAGACGGCCTTCGGCGTCGGTGTTCAGCACCTCTACCGTCTGGCCGGACATGGTGGTCAGCACGTCGCCTGGACGATAAGCGCGCCCGCCTGGCATGTTCTCACAGCCCGCCAGCACGCCGATGACGTTCAGCGGCAGCTGCAGCTCCGCCACCATACGCATCACACCGTAAACCGCCGCCGCGCCGCACATGTCGTACTTCATCTCATCCATCCCTTCGGCGGGCTTGATGGAGATGCCGCCGGAGTCGAAGGTCAGCCCTTTGCCTACCAGCACGATAGGGCGGGCGTCCGGCTCGCTGCTGCCTTTATATTCCATCACCGACATTAGCGATTCGTTCTGCGAGCCTGCGCCTACCGCCAGGTAGGAGTGCATGCCGAGCTCTTTCATCTGCTGCTCGCCAATCACGCGAGTGACGACATTTTTGCTGTAAGCATCCGCTAACTGGCGTGCCTGAGAGGCGAGGTAGGCGGCGTTGCAGATGTTCGGCGGCATATTGCCGAGATCTTTCGCCGCCTTGATGCCGGCGGCGATAGCCAGACCGTGCTGAATGGCGCGCTCGCCGCTGGTGAGCTCGCGGCGGGTCGGCACGTTGAAGACCATTTTACGCAGCGGACGACGGGGCTCGCTTTTGTTGGTTTTCAGCTGGTCGAAGCTGTAAAGGGTCTCTTTCGCCGTTTCCACCGCCTGGCGCACTTTCCAGTAGGTGTTGCGGCCTTTAACGTGCAGCTCGGTAAGGAAACAGACCGCTTCCATTGAACCGGTATCATTCAGCGTATTAATGGTTTTCTGAATGACCTGCTTATACTGGCGCTCGTCGAGTTCGCGCTCTTTGCCGCAACCAATGAGCAAAATGCGCTCGGACAGCACGTTGGGCACGTGATGAAGCAACAAGGTTTGTCCCGCTTTCCCTTCCAGTTCGCCGCGGCGGAGCAGGGCGCTGATATAGCCGTCGCTGATCTTATCGAGTTGTTCGGCTATCGGAGAAAGGCGGCGCGGTTCAAACACGCCCACAACGATGCAGGCGCTCCGCTGCTTTTCCGGGCTTCCGCTTTTTACACTGAACTCCATGCACTACGCTCCTGAATCTTAAAGACAACGGCAGCGGCTGCGGATAGAATTGAACGCTTTCGTAACGCTTGCTCCGCTGTTGCGATGACTTCGTGTTAATCTTAACGAGTATTGTTATGGTTCGGCGCGTCGCCAACCCCTTGAGCACAGGTCCGCTGAGTATCATCTTAGCGACGCTTTCGAAGACTCAAGAGGATAAATGACGTTTAAGCCATGAAACAAGCGATTTTCCTGCAAAAAGACTCGTATTCACAGGCGTATTTAATGTGATAATCATAAGATATCTGGTCCGGGAGACGCTCAAAAGCCAGTTCGCGATCCTCTTCATCCTGCTCTTGATCTTCTTTTGCCAGAAGCTAGTGAGGATTCTGGGCGCGGCGGTAGATGGCGAAATCCCGACAAATCTGGTCCTCTCCTTGTTAGGCCTGGGCGTGCCTGAAATGGCGCAGCTCATCCTGCCGTTAAGCCTTTTTCTCGCCCTGCTGATGACGCTCGGCAGGCTCTATACCGAAAGTGAAATTACCGTCATGCACGCCTGCGGCCTCAGCAAAGCCGTGCTGGTGAAGGCGGCCATGATCCTGGCGCTCTTCACCAGTCTTATTGCTGCGGTGAATGTGATGTGGGCGGGCCCGTGGTCCTCGCGCCACCAGGATGAAGTGCTGGCGGAGGCGAAAGCGAACCCCGGCATGGCGGCGCTGGCGCAGGGGCAGTTCCAGCAGGCGACCGACGGCAACGCCGTGCTCTTTATCGAGAGCGTGGACGGCAGCAACTTCAACAACGTTTTCATGGCGCAGCTGCGGCCAAAAGGCAACGCCCGCCCGTCGGTGGTGGTGGCGGATTCCGGTCACCTTTCCCAGCGTAAAGACGGCTCGCAGGTGGTAACGCTCAACCAGGGCACCCGTTTTGAAGGCACCGCGCTGCTGCGCGACTTCCGCATTACCGACTTCCAGGATTACCAGGCGATTGTCGGCCATCAGACGGTCGCGCTGGACCCGAGCGACGCCGAGCAGATGGACATGCGCGCGCTGCTGCAGTCTGATAAAAACTCGGCCCGCGCGGAGCTGCACTGGCGCCTGACGCTGGTCTTTGCTGTGGTGGTCATGGCGCTGATGGTGGTGCCGCTTTCGGTGGTCAACCCGCGCCAGGGCCGCGTGCTTTCAATGCTGCCCGCGATGCTGCTCTACCTCGTCTTCTTCCTGTTGCAGACGTCGCTGCGCTCTAACGGCGCGAAGGGCAAGCTGGACCCGCTTATCTGGATGTGGGCAGTGAACCTGCTGTATCTGGCGCTGGCGGTGGGCCTGAACCTGTGGGATACCGTGCCGGTGCGCCGCATTCGCGCCCGTTTTGCGCGTCGGGGGTTAATCGATGCTGGGATTTAGCGTACTCGACCGGTATATCGGCCGGACTATCTTTAACACCATCATGATGACGCTCTTCATGCTGGTGTCGCTCTCGGGCATCATCAAGTTTGTCGACCAGCTGAAAAGGGCCGGTCAGGGCAACTACTCCGCCATGGGCGCAGGGTTCTATACCATCCTCAGCGTGCCGAAAGACATTCAGATCTTCTTCCCGATGGCGGCGCTGCTTGGCGCGCTGCTGGGGCTGGGGATGCTGGCGCAGCGCAGCGAGCTGGTGGTGATGCAGGCCTCGGGCTTCACCCGCATGCAGGTGGCGCTCTCGGTGATGAAAACCGCCATTCCGCTGGTGCTGTTGACCATGGCGATTGGCGAGTGGGTAGCGCCGCAGGGCGAGCAGATGGCGCGCAACTACCGCGCGCAGATGATGTACGGCAACTCGCTGCTCTCCACGCAGCAGGGGCTGTGGGCGAAAGATGGCAACAATTTCGTCTACATCCAGAACGTGAAGGGCGAGAACGAGCTGGGCGGCGTGAGCATTTACGCTTTTAACGACCAGCGCCGTTTGCAGTCTGTGCGCTACGCCGCCACGGCGACTTTCGACCCGCAGCAAAAGGCCTGGCGCCTTTCACAGGTGGATGAGTCCAACCTCAGCGACCCGAAACAGATTACCGGTTCGCAGACGGTAACCGGCACCTGGAAAACCAACCTGACGCCGGACAAGCTCGGCGTGGTGGCGCTGGACCCGGACGCGCTCTCGATAACGGGGCTTCGCGACTACGTGAAGTACCTGAAATCGAGCGGTCAGGACGCCAGCCGTTATCAGCTCAACATGTGGAGCAAAATCTTCCAGCCGCTGTCGGTGGCGGTGATGATGCTGATGGCGCTCTCCTTCATCTTTGGCCCGCTACGCAGCGTGCCGATGGGGGTGCGCGTTATCACCGGCATCAGCTTCGGCTTCCTGTTCTACGTGCTGGACCAGATCTTCGGCCCGCTGAGCCTGGTGTATAACATTCCGCCTATCCTGGGCGCCCTGTTGCCAAGCGCGAGCTTCTTCCTGATAAGCTTCTGGCTGCTGATGCGGCGCGCCTGACGGCTTGCGGCTTCCCCCTCTGCGGAGGGGGAAGTGCTTACTAACATTTTTCACCCCCTTCAGCATGGACGCCGGATGAAACGGATAGCTGCTTTTCTTTTCGCCTTCTTTAACCGCCTGATGTTCGCCTTCGACTCCCTCATTCTGGTGCTGATAGTGGGCGCGTGCTTCTGGCTTAAAAACCTTCAGCAGATCCTGTGGTTTGAGGCGGGTACGCTTGGGCTGTTTACGCTGCTTTTCTTGCTTACCGGACGCTGGGCGGCCCGGCGCAGCCTCGCGGTGGGGACGGTGCGGCGCGGTTCGCCGCAGGAGAAAGACGCCGATAAGGTGCTGCGTATTTTTAGCCTGGCGGAATGGCTGCTGGAGATGCTGCTCTACGCCATGCTGGGGTTCTTCATCATGAGCTTTTTTATGTTTGACGGGCGGTTTGGCTTCTGGCTGCATAACGGGCTGCTGGCGGCGCTGTGCATCGGCCTCTACTGCGCGGAGCGGTGGCTCGGCAGGGTTCGCAAACAGCGCGGCTACGGGGAGTACGGCCTGTAAGGCGCCATCTTATTTTGCGCCTGCATTCTCATACCTCTTTCTGATTCCGCGCGCTTCGTAATGCGAGGGCTGTCACACCGTCTATGCTTTCCCTACGGCTTACTTTTTAGCAGGAAACCATGTCCAGATTCTTCTTCAATGACCGCAAGCAGCTGGTCAACGACGCCATTGAGGGCGTTATCCTTAGCGCCCGCCACCATAACCTGACGCGTCTTGATATCGACCCCGCCATCCGCGTGGTGGTGCGCAGCGACTGGCACAAAAGCCGCGTGGCGGTGATTTCCGGCGGCGGCTCCGGCCATGAACCAGCGCACGTGGGGTTTGTCGGCAAAGGGATGCTGACCGCCGCCGTATGCGGCGACCTCTTCGCCTCGCCGAGCGTGGACGCCATTCTCAACGCCATTGTGGCGGTAACGGGCGACCGGGGCTGCCTGCTGGTGGTGAAAAACTACACCGGCGACCGCCTGAACTTCGGCCTCGCGGCGGAGAAAGCGAAGCGCTATGGCCTGAAAGTGGAGATGGTCATCGTCGCCGACGACATTGCGCTGCCGGACAACAAGCAGCCCCGCGGCATCGCCGGCACGGCGCTGGTGCACAAAATTGCGGGCTACGCCGCCGAGCAGGGGAAATCTTTAAGCGAGGTGCGTGAGATTGCCCAGCAGGCGTGCGACAGCGTCTGGAGCCTGGGCGTAGCGATGCAAACCTGCAACCTGCCAGGCGGCGGCGAAGAGGGGCGCATCAAGCCTGGCCACGTTGAGCTGGGGCTTGGCATTCACGGCGAACCGGGGGCGAGCACGGTAGAGAGCCACAACAGCCGCGAGATAATCGCCGAGCTGGCGGCGCGGTTGCAGGAGAAAGCGGGAACCGAAGCGCGCCTTGCGGTGCTTATCAACAACCTCGGCGGCGTTTCGGCGCTGGAGATGGCGCTGCTTACCAAAGAACTGGCGCATTCGGCGCTGAAAGACCAGATAGCCTACCTGATTGGCCCCGCACCGCTGGTGAGCGCGCTCGATATGAAAGGCTTCTCGCTTTCGGTTATCGCGCTGAACGAGACCTTCGAGCAGGCGCTGAAAGCCGACGTTGAGACCGTGGGCTGGCAGCCGCCGGTGGCCTTCGCGCCGATGCAGACCCAGCCGCACACGCCGCTTCGCGGCAGCGACGAGGCGACGCCTTCTGAGAACGCGCAGGTGCGCCAGAGCGTGAAGAGGGCCGTTGAAACGCTGATAAGCCTTGAAAACCGCCTGAACGCGCTGGACGCCAAAGTGGGGGACGGCGACACCGGCTCCACCTTCGCCGAAGGGGCGCGGGAGATAGCGCAACTGCTGGAGCAGAACCGCCTGCCGCTGAACGACACGGCCGCGCTGCTGCAACTTATCGGCGAACGGCTGGCGACGGTGATGGGCGGCTCCAGCGGCGTGCTGATGTCGATATTCTTCACCGCCGCGGGCCAGAGCGTGGCGGACGGCAAACCGCTGCCCGACGCGCTGCTCACCGGCCTTAAGCAGATGAAGCACTACGGCGGCGCGGATCTCGGCGACCGCACGCTTATCGACGCCCTGCAACCGGCGCTGGAAGCGCTGGCGAACGAAGGGCTGAGCGCGGCGATAGCGGCGGCGGAGAAAGGCGCGCAAGTGACGGCGGCGATGCACAAAGCCGGCGCGGGCCGCTCTTCTTACGTTAACCGCGAAAGCCTGGAAGGGGTGCAGGACCCGGGCGCGGTGGCCGTGGCGGAAGTGTTTAAAAAGTTGCAGTAGAAGACATTTTTCTTTGCCGGGAGAGGGCCGGGATGAGGGGGCAGGCTGCTCATGCGCTGAGCCTTACTCTCTCAGGATATATGCACGGGCGGTGAAAGATTCCGTTCGCCGGAGCGTTGTTTTCATATGCACCCTTCCTTCACGCGAACGTGTTAAGGGGGCTCGCCGCCGCCCCCTTAACCATCCCGGCTCCCGGCACGCAAAATCGACCCCTTCGGGGCAGACCTCCCGTTCTGTCATCTGGCTTCGGGTCGGCAGGACGGCAGTTACTCGGCCCATCCATGGGCCTCGCCCCTTCGGGGCCAACGCTTTGCGTTGTTCAAAAACGCTCCCGGCGTTTTTGTCCCTGCACCGACATGACCTCACGCCGGTTACTCGGCCCATCCATGGGCCTCGCCCCTTCGGGGCCAACGCTTTGCGTTATTCAAAAACGCTCCCGGCGTTTTTGTCCCTCCGGCGTGCCCCGGCCATCTGTCCGCCCGGAAGGCGATTTTGAGGCCGGATAAACGTCATCGCTGACAGGTTGATTACAACAGTCGTGGTGGTGTTGCTGTAAAGACGGAACAGTCTTCGTGGTTTGCAGGGTGAGCAAGCGCAACATTACTCGCCGGGTTTCCTCCCTCACCCCTTTGGGGAGAGGGTTGGGGGGAGGGGCGCAGGCTGTTCAGCGCCTGACACGGGCCAATGGATAACCCCTTCCCATCAACGCTTAACTCCCTCATGGCGGGTAAGCCCCCTCTCTTTTCGCCGCCCTGAACCGCCGTCCCGCTTCCCACCAGAATAGGGGGCGCAGCGCCAGCGCTTCGCTATGGTAACATCCTGTATTTACGCCACTAAACGTAAGCGGGCGGCCATGCCCGGCGGCATCCTGTATTGACGGAGCCACCCCGCAGAGGATTTACCATGAAAGACGCCTGGCTCTCCGCCTGCGATAACACCATTCAAACGTTTGTCAGGGATTCCACCCGCCTTGAACCCAACGCGCTGAAAGTCACACCCGTTGAGTACATCGACTTCCATTACCAGATTGGCCTGCGCCTTCTCTTTAAAGCGCAAACCTCAACGCTACACCAGGCCGGAGGTATTACCGCACACGCCGATACGCAGGTCTACCGCACGCGGCCTGATTACGAACGGGCGCTACAGGCCGAGACCAGCGCGGTACTGGCGCGGGACAAAACCCTGGACGACGCGCGGGCGACGCTGCTATCCAACCCCTACGGCGCCTGGCGCAAGGAAGAGGTGGTTTACTCGCATCCAACGCGAATTTGCCTGACGGACTCTTGCGACAGCTGCCGCGGCAAAGGCTCGGTAAACTGCCGCCATTGCAGCGGCTCGGGCAAGACCACCTGTCACAGCTGCAGCGGCAGTGGTCAGGTGATGCGCCAGCGCAGCTATTACGATCACTTCACCAAACAGAACCGCATTGAGCACTACTACGAGAGCTGCTCAGGCTGCACTGGCAGCGGCAGAGTGCGGTGCAGCAGCTGCGGCGGCTCGGGGGATGAGCGCTGCTCGCCCTGCAACGGCACCGGCGTGGTTTCACAGATTACCTCTATTGCGACGGTCGGCACCCCCGACTACCAGCTCATTTATCCGCAGGCCGACGTGCCCAATTTCATCCGCGAAGGCCTGTACAAAGCGGGCCTGCCGGAGCTTGCGAAGTATGGCAACGTCCAGCACGCGCAGGATGAGGTGGATTACGCCCGCCGCGACGTAACCGTGATATATGACGCAAGCCTCCCCTTTGGCCGCCTGGAAAGCCCGCTGCCGGAGGCCGACGAGCCGATTCGCTGGATCCTCTACGGCGTAACGCCGCACATTCTGGATGCCGGGCACGTGCTGCAGACGCTCTTAAAAAGCGACCTCGACATGCTGGTGCGCCAGGCGACGCCGGGCAAGCTGCTTAACCCGTGGGTCGCCCGCGCCAGCCGTAAAACGGTGAGAACGTTTATGGAATCTGAGGCGCACCAGGCGATGCTGGTGGAGAACAGCCGGGGCAAGAAGGGCGATATGCTTCGCGAAGCGCTGAACCGCGCCTTCGCCACGCCTTATCTTGATGAGGCGCTTACAAGCCTTGGGAACATCGTCGGGGCGGTGCAGCGCTGGTCGGTTATCAAGTGGGGGCTTTTCACCGCGCTGTTTATCTATCTGCTGGCGCCTGCGCTGGTGGTGTATCAGCAGCAGGGGGTGATGGATTTCGAGCGTGCGCGCATTTACCTCACCTTCCCGATACAGGCAGCAAGCACCGACCAGCTGCTTTATTCACTCAAGGCGGTGGCCATTCTGCACGGTTTGCCGATGGTGGCCGCCGCGCTATGCGGAACGGTACTGGGCTACCTGTGGCGACGCGGCTGGCTGGAGCGCCGCTTCGGCAAGCATCTGGCGGCCTGGAGCCTTGAGCAGAAGCGGGTGCGCAACCGCTGGGCTACCGGCACGCTGTTCACCCTGGCGGCCACCCTGCTGCTGTTTTACTTTTTCCCGGTCTGGATAACGCAGGACGAGATGCTGTTCGGCATGCTGCCGATGCACGACCTGTTCCGGCAGCTGGCGCAGCTAAGGTAACCGTGATGGCCGGTTTTGCGGGGTGAGGGGCATCTCAACAAAAAGGCGCCTTGCGGCGCCGTTGTCATCTTAAAAATCCGCTTTCAGCACCACGCGGTAACGGGCTTTGCCGTCGCGAACGTGTTGCAGCGCCTCGTTGATGCGCGACATCGGGAACTCTTCCGTCTGCGGCGCGACCTTCGCGCGGGCGGCGAACTTCATCAGCGAACGCAGCTCGTGCGGCGAGCCGGTGGCGGAGCCGGAGAGGCTGCGGTCGCCCTGGATAAGCGAGAACGCCGACACTTCGAACGGCTTCATCACCGCGCCGACGGTGTGGAAGTTGCCGCGCCAGGCCAGCGCCTGGAAGTAGGGCAGCCAGTCCAGCGACACGTTAACGGTATTGATGATGAGGTCGAACTGCCCGGCCAGCGCTTTCAGCGCTTCCGGGTCGCGGCTGTTGACCACGTTGTCGGCGCCCATCGCCCGCACTTCCTGCTCTTTAGACGGGTTGGAGCTGAACGCCGTCACCTCACAGCCCATGGCGTGCAGCAGCTTGATGGCGATATGGCCAAGGCCGCCGATGCCGATGACGCCCACGCGGCTGGTGGCGGTGATGTTGTGCATCAGCAGCGGTTTGAACACCGTGATGCCGCCGCACAGCAGCGGGCCTGCGGAGGCGGCGTCGATGCCTTCCGGCATCGGGATAACCCACTGCCAGTTGGCGCGCAGCTTATCGGCGAAGCCGCCGCGGTTGATGATGGTCGGCACGCTGCCCTGCTGGCAGTTTATCTGGTTGCCGCTGATGCAGGCGTCGCAGTGCTCGCAGCTAGACGCCGTCCAGCCGATGCCGACGCGCTGGCCCACCTTCAGGCCTTTGTTTTGCGCGCTTGCGCCCAGCGCGCTGACGCGGCCAATCACTTCGTGGCCGGCGATGAGCGGATAGGTCGACATGCCCCATTCGTTATCGATCATGGAAAGGTCGGAGTGGCAGATGCCGCAGTACTCAACCTCGACTTCCACATCCTCAGGCTTCAGTTCGCCTGCATCGTACTCATAGAGCTCAAGCGCGGCGCCCGCTTCATGAGCGGCGTAACTTTTGATGATGGTCATCCCGGTTTTCCTTTGTTGTGGTTAGCTCCGTGATTGTAGAACATTCACATGACAGAGGCTGTTCAGGCGCTGCGCATGGCTCGAAGTGTGAAAGTGGGGGATAGAAGGTAAGAGGCTGAAAAGGCAGTGGCGGTTTTTTCAGCACCTGATGACAAGGGTAGGGGATAAGGCTTGCGCAGGGGGTTGTAGCAGGTATAATCCCACACGTTTCCGCATCCCCTTCAGTGCCGAAGTGGCGAAATCGGTAGACGCAGTTGATTCAAAATCAACCGTAGAAATACGTGCCGGTTCGAGTCCGGCCTTCGGCACCAAGCGATGTGAGAAAAAGAAGCTGCCTCAGGGTGGCTTTTTTTATAATGATTAAAAAGTGGTTTAGTTTTATAATTCTTATAAATTTTATGGAGTTAGATTTAGTTAGGCCGGAACGCTTCCTGTTTATCTATTGTAGTTAATTAAGATATCTGCTATTAAACTTATACTCTTTATGACAATCAATGTTAATCATGTTGAGAAATTGAGGCAATGAAACAGATATTAAAAAACATATATTATCCCTTTATTGTTCTCCAGTTTAATAAAAGAGAATTCTTTGTTTGGTTTTTGTTTACTATTTTTTGTGGACAATTAGGAATAATAATAAATGTTATTATAAGGTATTATTATAAATCCATATCAATAAGTGATTCACTTTATATAGAAGGTGTGGCTGGTAGCTTTTATACATATTCTATCGCTTTAATAGCTTCTTCTTTAGGCCCAATGTTTATTCCATTCTTTTCTTCTAAAATTGAATTCAAAACATTAAAAGTCATCTCCATAATACTTATGTTTATGCTTTTGCTCTTTTCTGGAGTTATTTATTCCGCAGTTCAATTAAAATATATCACAGTAATACCCCTTTCAAACAAAGAGTTTAATCTTACTCAACCTTTTATTTATATAATTTCAGTTCTTTTGGCTGGGTATTCTTTTGGAGTTTTAAAATTAAATATTACTAAGCATGCTGATATTGATGATCCAAGCTACGATAAAAAAGACGATGATGTAGTTAGGCAAAGAAATAGAGAGGCATCCAACGTAACGCAGGATGGAAAAGGGGTTAAAGTATGAAGGCAAAATATATTGAAGTTAATCAGCCTATCGGAACTTTTTATTTATCTTCCGTTAAAGCTAATAAACTAATAAATATGGTTAGAGTTGAAAATAGGAACGATTTCGAATTTGGTGTACAAAGAGAAAGATCAACAAGCCGAGTTAATGAAATAGCTGAATATACTGGTGATCCTGACGCTACGTTTCCAACACCAATCATCATTGCAGTTGATCATACTACAGAGGTAAATAGTGATGAAAATTATTTCTATTTTGATAATGGAATAATTGGCGATGTAATCGATGGACAGCACCGTTTATGGGGCATAAAAAAATCAAAAAATGCAGATTTATTTGAACTACCAGTAGTGTTTATGTTCAATTTGACCAATGAAGAAAAAGCCTATGTTTTCTCAATTATAAATAGTAAACAAACAAAAGTAAATCCGTCATTAGTATATGATCTTTTTTCATTATCAGAAAATAGGAGTCCTCAAAAAACTTGTCATGAAATAGCACGCAGTATGAATAATGATAGAAAATCGCCTTTCTATAATAGATTAAAAATGTTAGGTAAAAAGAAAGAAGGGCAGGATAATGCCTCTATCTCTCAAAGCTCATTTATTAAATATTTGCTGCCGAACATAACAAAAAAAGCAGATGAAGACTTACGTGCACTTAAACGAGGGGAAAGTTTAACTGTTGATGATGACTGTATATTTCGTAATTATTTCATCGATGATAACGATGCGGTTATAATAAAAATATTAAATAACTTATTCAACGCTGTTAAAGATGTATTCTCAGCTGAGTGGAATGATCCGAAAACATCTAATATTTCTAAACTCCCTGGATATGCGGCAATAATGAAAGCTTTTCCTTTTATTTATGCTAAAGGCGTAAGGGAAGGTACTTTGGAGTATAAATTTATGTATGATAGCTTCGGTATCATAAAGCAAAAGCTTTATGACAAAGATATTTTTTTTACTGCAGCAAACTTGGGAACTAATGAAGCAGAGATAAATAAAATGGCAAACGAAATCAGAATTGCATTAACGCCATAAAAGTAATCGTTATTAATCAATTTAAAAGCTAATATTATAAATAATAAAAGCATATATTGTTTAGGATATACAAAATAGATTATTTAATAATGTTAAACAGCTGGTAAGGGGAACATATGAGTGATATAGAGATTGGATTTGATGCAGGACGTTTATGTGAAGCTATTGCTCGAATCGGATATGAGCCTGATTCGGCAATTATGGATATTGTTGATAATTCAGTATCTGCTAAAGCAAAAAATGTTTATATAACTTTATCTTTATTAGAAGGAAAAACTATTAAGCATAGAAATTCCGTTAAAATGTATCAAATAGTCGATGATGGCATTGGCATGGACGAAAAGGGAATTCAGCAAGCCTTTTCATTAGGAGCTAAAAGAAAATATGAAATAAATAGCCTGTCTAAATATGGACTAGGTTTGAAATCTGCGGGTTTATCTTTAGGAACTAGAATATCTATTATAAGCAAAAAAAATAATAAACTGACTGATAAGTATACTTTTGATAAAGATCTTATTGAAAAAAATAATAAATTTATGATAAATGTCAGCAAATTGAACAATACGGAAAAAGATACCTATGATGCTTTGATTCAAAATGATAGCGGAACCATCATTGAAATTGAAGGATGCGAAAGAGTTAATCATGCATCCCCTGATCTAACTCGCAATAAATTGAAAAAAAAACTAGGCGTTGTTTATTACTCATTTCTAAAAAATGATAAAAATAAGCTCGATATTTATATTAAAGTTAAGCCATATTTTCAAGAGATTGATTTCGAAAAAGTAGAACCAAAAGACTTTCTACATACTGATAGCCCAATTTTTAAAGAACATTGGTCGCCAGATAATTATGACTTCGTAAGCCCATATTTAGCAGTAAACGAGCCGTGGATCCTACACGATGTAAATGATAAAGCTTTACCAGCTATAAACGTCCAAGCAGTTGTTTTTCCTCAACGGAGTATGGCAACAACAAAATCTCCTTTAAATAAAAAGGACAAGGCGATTATATCTAACTATGAAATTTCAAAAGAAAATAGCGGGTTTTTTATCTATCGAAATGGCAGGTTAATCCGTTGGGGTGATGATCTGGGTGGTATGATTTCCAAAGATGACTTCAATATTAGAATCAGGCTTGATATCCAATCGGAGCATGATGATGTATTACATGTTGATGTTACGAAACAGCGCTTAGAAATTGATGATATACATTGGGAAAGGTTAAAGAATATAGTTTCTAAATCATTGCAAACAGCTAAGGAAGTTCGGGAACAATGTCAGCGTTTTATAAATCAATGTAAAGAGGGAGATGAAGGATTATCATTTTCATATACATTAGAAGGTGTAGCTGAAGACGATCCTGATGAAATAATTGGAACTAAACCCTCAGCTGAAGTTGTTGAAAGGAAAAAAATAAGCGCTGAGGAAAGCAAAATAATAATAAAAGAAATCAAGGAAGAAAGAGTAGCTTTTTCTGATAATGACGAAGATGAAATACTACATGACGAAGATGATATATTTAGGAAAATAAATTACTCTACCAATGTTCCATACGGATATGTTTGGAAGCCCTATCATGATGCTATCGAAGGGACCTTTGTAAATGTAAATAAAAATCATCCATATTATAGTGAGTTCTTAACAAGATTTTCAGAAAATAGTCTTGAAAGGTTATCTTTAGAAGCTATTATATTCTCAATTGGCCTCGCGGAAAATAATGTAAAACATAATTTTGATAATTTAGATAAAGAGACATTAGATAGCATATTTAGAAAATTCCATAAAAATATTAGTAACTGGCTTTCAGAATGGTCTGCGGAAAATTATAATTTAAAGAATGAGTGAATTATGATAATCAGCGGAATACTAACAGGAGAAATTAGTTCTTCTTATATTTATTTGATTAGCTATTCTCAATATATATATATAGGAGAAACTGGTAGCCATCCTGCCGTTAGATGGGGAAATCATCTTGGAAAACGAGGCACTTTTCTTGTTAACCTTTATGAAATGGAAGGTGAGCAGCTAAGTAGTGAAGAGGATATCTTTTTTATCAGTATAAAATGTAATGAAATTGACTGCGAGGACGTATATAAAAGAAAGATAGCAAGGCGAGCAGTTGAGGCTGAATTGCATAGGTCCTATGCTTTGAATCCAGATGTATTTGGTCCTGATTCTCGTATAATATCAAGACCTCCGTCCGATCCAGTATGGCAAAGCTTTAGATTTGATCCATGCACTATAGCGAAAGAAATTTATTCGGAAATATCAAAAAGATACCAAGAATGGAAGCTTAGCTAATTGTGTAGCTTAATAAATCATTATTTAAATACAATCATTTTTAAAACTGCCAAGTAAAATTTGCTTGGCAGTTTATTTATTCAATATATATAACTATTTAGATAAGGTTGCATAAGCTGTCAATACTTTCAACTCTATTCAAAAGATATGAAACCCCTCTGTGTAAATGTAACTTTACGAAGTAATCAGGATTAATATCTGAGGCTAAACTTCCATAATCTTGATATATCCTTTGCTTTATAATGGCAAGATAGGCTTCAGAGTATTCGCCGGTAAAAGTTTTCCAAGTCATCTCGATATTACTATCAGTAATAATATCTTCATGAGGGGGAACAGTTTTTTCTGCTAAGGATACACATAATGCCCAACGACAAAGGATATTCCAGTTCTCAATTCCTGTCCTTTTTTTTAAAGTAATAAGTTGCTGTTTGGCTTTTTCAGATAGCCTGATAATTTCTAAAGCCATTACTTTACCACCTCCAAATAACCAGGATGAAAAAAAGAACTATGATTACTTTCATCGTAATCAATATAATATTCTTTTGCGATATATGGCTTTAATTTATTATAGTATGAGCCTGAAATTTCCTCATCAGTTGAAAGAAGTATCACTTGCGATGCTGCTAATGGAAAGTACTTTTCAACTAAATTAGTTCTATGTTTTCCGTCAAGTCTACCCATAGGGGTATCAATAATAGTAGGAAGCTCTTTGCCAGAACAATCAGCAAGTCCCCATAAAATAGCAATAGCAAAAAGTTGTCTTTCGCCTGCAGATAACCTATCTGTAGAAAGTAGCTTCATATCTCGAGTGTATAAACTTATTGAAAAATCTACAGCATTGATTTTTAAACGTTCAATAAAATGATCTTTACGTTTTAGTTGATCAAATTTTGATTTGATTCTATTTTCCAATTTTGTAATATTTTCTTGAATCATTTGTTCATTAAAGTCATTTAAAATCAACTTTAAGGTGTCAATATGTTTTATAATTTGAGCTTGCCTTCTCTGCTCAAATGTTTCAGCATTTGTTCGCATTAAAAGCGATTCATATTTGCTTTTAATATTTTTTATTTTTGATTCAATTTCAAGTCGGTGCGATGCCGCTTGGCTAATACTATCATTGATTGTTTTAATTTTTTCTTCTTGTTTAGCGTTTTCTTCAATGATATGTTGTACATCTTTTAATTTTGGAATAGTTGCAAGTTTACGCTGTAATAGCGCTATATCATCTTGAATGTGACCTTTTTTTCGAAGTAAATCTGCTACGTTATTTTTGTCTTCATTAACTTTCTCAATAATATCTGAGATTGCTACATTAACATTATCAAGATAGCAGATTATATTTTGTTCTTGTTTAAGCTTTTCATTTTCGGATGCAATTTTATCTTTGATAATGGTCAACAGGTTGTTATCTGCAACGGCTTCGGAAATAATTAAAAGTAATTGCCCTTGTTGCTCTTTAATAATATTTTCAGCGTTCTTATAAGCATGAACTTTCTTTTCCTTTTTCAGCTGGGTTTCAGTAGCTCGAAGCAAATCTTCAATAAGGCCTAACGGGAGTACTCCCGATGTAATTTTAATTATCTCATGCTCAGTTTCAAAAAGATTTTTCTGTAGTATGGCTTTTGCTTCGTCTAATTTTTCTTTTAGCGATAGCTTGTCGGCTCCGCTAGAAGTAAGCATATTTTGGATTGACTCGTATTCTTCCTCTAACAAACCCTTGGTTTTGTAATATTCACCAAGCTTATCATTTACTTTCTCTTTATTTTTCTCCAGCTCTTGGATTTCTTTATTTAAAGTTTCAATTTGTGACAAATCAACTTGATTGAGTTGTTTCTCCTGTTTCCTTCTTCGAATTACGCTTAAATCATTTGATAGCTTTGATAATACTTCTAGACCTAGAAGCGCCTCGATTCCTGTTTTTAACAATTCAGCTGAACGTTTTGGATCAGCCAAAGTTTCTATTTTTTCGCCATCAAAAAAGAAAAGTTCCGAAATAGATTGGGGGATAAATTCATTAACGAAATCTTCCCAGTTGTCACTCAATAAATCATCACTAATGCCATTAAGTTTGACTACAGTTGTTTCGCGACATTCTTTCCCCTGATCTTTAGACCAGCTTCTTATTACTTCATAAGTATGTCTGTTTTGATTACTATCACCATGTCTAAATCTTAGAGAAATACTAGCTTCTTGCTTTTCTGCAAACCTATTGATATTTCTTTCAAGATATGCTGAATAACTCAATTTGCCTCTGTTTGAGCATTTAGCATGCTTACCATAGAGAGCTAACTGTAGAGCATCTAAAAAAGTGGTTTTTCCCGCACCATTGAGAGCTCCAATCAAAATAACAGGTTTAAAGGGATCGGGACTATCAAGGCAAACAATATGTTCGCCTTTATAAATCCCAAAATTATACAATTTTACTTCTTCAAATATCATATCAAATCTCTTGGATATCTATTTGTTCTAAATGAACATATTTATTTTCAAGAAGCGAAGCCTCAATTTTATCGTTTTCCCATAATAACTTCGCTTTCTCTTCAGCTTCGATATCATGCGAAGCAATTCTAAACTGGTTCTCAGTTAATTTTTTTTGTAATGCAAATTGACGTGCTTGATTGATATTTTCAAAAGCTGTTTTGTCAAGAGCTGACTCTAGTTGATCAAAAAGTTTAGAACGCCTTAACAAATTCTTATGCTTGTCGGCAATGGTTAGTAATTCTCGTACTTGCTCATATTTAAGCCCGTCTTCATCATTATACTCAGAGCATTTTTCTTTAAGCTTTTGCATAATTTTATGATTGAGAAGAGGATGCTCCTTAATTTGAACTCCAGGATAAGACTTACCTGTTACGGATTCATAAATAGAAGGAACATTGTCTTCTACTTCATTTTTTGTATTAACCCATAAATTCCTGATAGCCTCAAGATCTTCAATAGTAAGCAATTCGAGATCTTTTACTTCTGCAGGCCCCAGTTGTTGTACTTGAACTTGTGCTTCAAGAACTTTACGGAGCATATACTCGCGAAATGGCTGTCTATAGGGTCCACGCACTAGGTCAGCACCATATTCATTAATGTGAACAGTCAATGAACCATTCATGCGCCTAAAATCACGGCGATCTTTGTCGGCTTGTATTTTTTTACTTTTTAGCTCTTTATTTGAATCGTTGATATCGATTTCATTCCGAAGTTTAAGAAGAGGTAACATCCATTCTTTTTCACTATCGTTTTGAATCATTGCAGCCATTGATTTATCTTCACCAACCATGGTGCATACATAACAGCCGAAACGGCTATCACCACAACTTGGTGTTGATTTATCAACGACTAAGGGGCATTCACCATCTTCAGTGGCACCTTGATACATTGTTAATAATTCTTGGTTTTTAAATCCCCAAGGATTTTTTTCCTGCATCAAATACTGCCAAACATCATCATTACTCCACGTACTTACGGGAGTGTAAACCCACACTCGGTCAAGTTCTTTGTTGACCGATAAACCTACCGCACGTCGGGTATTGTCAGCGCGGTTTTCATAAACTTCCATGGTAGCAGCACGGACGCTGCTTTCTGCTTTACGCGTACCTAGTACTAAAATAGCTTCGCCATTCTTCTTTACAACATTTTTAATGAAGTTATTAGAAGGACTGATTTTTAAGCGATCCGTGCACCATCTGAATTTGTAACGTGGCGCAGGATAGCCGCGTCCAATCAAGTTAACCCAATAGCGATCATTTACTTCAGGAGTTAACCGATGCGGGAAAATGGGTAATTTTTGCTCATCAACCGCCTTTTGCATTTGTTTCAGTGAGCGGTTAACCCAGAGAGCTACTATAGGGTTTTCGACTAAGGTATCCGTACTTATGACGTGCACTGCCTTGTTAGCCTTATCTTCGATTTTTAGCTCCTGAAGAGCACACCAGATAAGCTGGAGCACTGCAGTAGAATCTTTGCCACCGCTATACCCAACTACCCATGGGATATCATCGCTTAGATAAAGCTCTTTGGTTTGCTCAAGTAGCTCCCTGATAGTGTTCTTGAACCCTGCAGCTGCAAAGGCCGACTTATTTGGTTGAAATGTGTCAATAGTCATTTTTAACCTTTAGTTTCTTAGGGATTCACGAATGGATAATGTAAGAGGAATGATAAGCATGCCGTGGTATTGCCAAGCATTAGGATTAGTAACCTCTTGAACATAATGGATATGTTCTCGATTTACGTGTTGTCTGCTTACACATTTTTTCATACTCCCTTTTCTGCACTTCGAAGGGCAAACGTGCAAGTTATGTTTCAAAACAAGTATGATAAAGCCCTCGTTGTGTCCGTCAAGTAAAGAGTAGCAAAACACTATATATACATACAGTCTGAACGTGCTCTTTCAGATGTGACAACACAAGATATTGTGTCAGTTTACACGTAACTGCATACTGTAAGTTAAGTCATTACCTTCTAACACAGGCGACAAGATAACCTTATGACAACATACTTAGATTGCAACGCCACGACGCCAGTCTCTCCTGACGTGGCTGAGTTAGTTATGCATTTTATGGTTGAAGAGTATGGAAATTCAGGTAGCCGAACTCATGAGTTTGGATTAACTGCAAAAAAAGCTGTTGAACAAGCAAGAGAGCAGGTAAGCAAAGTTGTTGCTGCCGATAAGTCTGAAGTCTATTTTACAAGTGGTGCTACTGAAAGTAACAACATTGCTATTTTGGGTTTGTTGGATTTTGGTAATGAAGTAAATAAAAAACACATCATTACCTCACCAATTGAACATAAAGCTGTACTTGAACCAATCGCATATGCGGCGAAAAAAGGATTCGAGGTAACTTATTTACCTGTAGATGGATCTGGAATAATAAAATTAAAAGATCTAGAAGCAGCATTACGTCCTGACACGCTGTTAGTATCATTAATGCATATAAATAATGAAACTGGTTCTATTCAAAATCTAGAAGGTATTTGTGATGTATTAAAGGAACATAAGGCCTATTTACATGTCGATGCGGCGCAAAGCTTTGGTAAATACTCAGAGGCATTACAAAATCAACGTATAGATTTAATCAGTATTAGTGGTCATAAAGTATATGCGCCTAAAGGTATTGGAGCATTAATTGCAAGGCGTCGTGGCTACGAAAAAATACCGTTGACCCCAATTATGTATGGTGGTGGTCAAGAGAAGGGACTGAGACCAGGTACTCTTCCCGTATCATTAATTGCAGGCTTAGGCTTGGCTGCAGAAAATGCATATAAAAATGCGGAGAAATGGCGCTCTGCCTGTTTGATAATCAAAGAAGATATTCTTCGGTGTTTATCAGGCTTAGACTATGTTATCAACGGTGATAATAGTGCAGCGCATGTTTTAAATATTTCTATAAAAGGTCTCAATTCCGAAGCTGCTATGGTTGCGCTGAAAGGACTAATCGCTGTTTCGAATGGCTCTGCCTGTACTTCTCAAAGCTATTCCGCAAGCCATGTCTTAGAAGCTATGGGGCTCGATGATGAAAGAATCGATAGCGCAATTAGAATTTCTTGGTGTCATATGACTAAAGATATTCCTTTAATGGATATAAAGGAGAGGATTCGTGGGCTTCTTTAACCAACGGACTATAGCAGATGCTGCTCGTCAGGCTTTACTTTTTCTGGGTGGATCAGGCAGTTTGGAGGAAATTTATGAGCGGATTTGTCTCCATAGTCTATATAATTTTGGTGCTAAAGAACCAAAAACTGTTCTACGCATTACATTAGACAGACATTGCGCTAATAAAAGCTTAAGCGTAATGAATAGTAAAAAGATATTTATTAAGAGGAGCAATGGGGCATATTCCCTTATACAAGAGGAAGATAATAAAATTGTATCTGCTGAATACGTAATTAAAGATGACGAAGTTAATCTGTCTATAATAGAGATGAAAAAAATGGCAAAGCAGCAAAGAGATAAGGTAAAACAGGAAATTGCAGCTTGCTTAAGGAATTTGCCTCCAGAAAAATTTGAGAATTTTTGCCGCATCTTTTTGAAAAGATATGGTTTTTCGAAAATGGCTTTAACAAGCCGTGGAAGAGATGGTGGTATAGATATCTATGGGCTACTAAAAGTAGGGATTGCTAATATGAGGGTCGCTGTACAATGTAAAAGATATGCTTTAGATAATAAAGTAGGGCGGCCAGCTATTTCGGGTTTTCGTGGTGATATTACCGGAGAATACGAACAAGGAATTTTTATTACTACAAGCTCATTTACTAAGGAGGCTGAAGATATTTCCTTTAAACCTGGCTGTGTCCCAGTAATTTTAATTGATGGGGAGCAGCTTGCAGAATTTATGCTTGAGCGCCAAATTGGAGTGATTCAAGAGTCTATAGCTGTATATTCTTTTGAAGAAGATCTTCTTTGGAATGAGTCAGATTATTTGTATTTAACTCAACCACTCTAAACGGGTGCTGATTTTATATTTCCTGCTTTAATTTCGGCTTGTTTTGTTATGATAGCCCCGGATATCTTTATATTTAATTAGTTATGTAGATGTTTCGACTGTATTGATCATAAGTGAGAGTACCTCGGTCTCCTTATAAAAAAACGCCCCTCGGGCATCTCAACCTTCACTCCATTCTTCAACCCCTCCGCCTTATCAATCCGCCCCCTCCAAACTCCATCCTTGAAATACTGACTCGGCCAAATAACTTGGAGATCAAAGCCTATCGCCTCATTAATCAAACATTCTCCTTTAGACCAAAGGATGTTTAAAATTTGGTTTGTTCTTCAACGTTGGGTAAAATACGGTTATAAGCCCTTCATTACAGAAATAAACGCAACGGTGACTATTGAAGGAACAAAGTATGATTAAACGGATATTTTTAGTAGCAAGCTTAGCCATTCTGGCAGTGGTGGTATGGTGGTCTTTAAAACCAGTTGAGATTGTTGCAGTTCACGACCACAACACATTGTTGGTAAAAAATTTTCCGTTATTGAAAAGTCGGCAAATCGCCTGGTGGGAAGCCAACAAAGAGATGATAAAAGAGAAATACGGTATTTCTGTGCTGGATGAGGAAGGGTTCTATACCGTTTATTTTCAGGGGTTCGGGGAGGGTTACCGTGCCGACAGCGGTACGGATGAAGACTCAGACTTACTCTGTTTTGAGGATATGCCGGGTCCGGCAAATTGTATTGAAAAAGATCCTTTATTCAGTGTTTCTCATAGCCCGAATGTTGATATCTCATACGACTAATTCACTGCATAAAATTCTACCAGGATGAAAGCAGGGAGACATGAAAAAACTTCTCTTACCAGGCGCGGTGTTTCTGCTTACTGGCTGCCCCGGACCGATGGACCCTGTACGGGTTGAATTGCCTGCTCAGGTAACGTTGGTAAATAACAAAGTCTGTATTTTGGTTCCGGCAGAAGAAGGTGAGCGGATATTCTCCGTTCAGATAGGCAGTGAGGCCGAGCAGGAAATGCTCAAGACATTTGGTGATCCTGCTTCGCAGCCTCGAGCAGTGAAGGGGGAATGCCTCCCCACGTATGGTTTTGAGTTCAAGCGGGGCAACAGCTACGCAGCTTATTACAGTCTGGAAAAGACAACTATGGAGAAAGGGCGACTCTTTGCTGCAAGGTTCACTTTATCTCAAGACGCAGACGGCAGACTTAAAATCCTTCAGCAAAACCAACGCTGAACTTTTATAAAAAAGACGCCCCCTCCGGGCGTCTCAACCTTCACTCCTCAACCTCAACCCCTCCGCCGTATCAACACACTTCGCTCCACCATAACCCCGTCCTTGAAATATCGGCTCGGCCATATCACTGAAGGATGAACACCCACCGCCTCGGCAATTAAATATTCCCCTTTCGGCCACGGGCGGGTAAGCGCGTTGGCAAGCGTTGAAGAACCCAGCCCGGCAGCGCGTGAAAGCGCGGCGAGTGAAGTGCCCTTTTTGCGAAGCGCGGCGATGATGTCGGCCTGGTGCCAGTCGTTTGTCATGATTCCCTCCTGACGTTATTGCGTTAAACGTTACATTCTTAATTAAATGCTACGTTATTCGTAGTTTTGCTTTCAATGAGATTGTTACGTATTTCGTAGCTCTGTGACTGAAAGCAGAAAGCTATGAAACGCCGATGTAATGCCTTAAACAATTCATGCTACGTATAACGTAGTATCGTTGCGCTTAGAAAACTACGACTATCGTAGTCATGAGCGAATCGACTAACTACCCTCAAATTTTTTGTCTGCGTCTGAAATCGGCACGTGAGGCGAAAGGGCTATCTCAAAAGAAACTCGGCATACTCGCCGGGATAGATGAGTTCGTCGCGAGTACACGTATAAACCGTTACGAGAAAGGTGTGCATCAGGCGAGTATTGAAGTTGCACAGCAGCTAGCGGACGTTCTGAATGTTCCGCTTGCCTACTTTTATACTGAAGATGATGAGCTGGCCACGCTACTGCTTCACTGGAAACAGCTCGATCAGCAAACCAAAGACGCTATCTTCAAGCTCATTGTTCGCTAAATTAATGAGCACTAAGATTTGACGCGCTGTATTTCATGTTGCCTTGACCCTACGGCTATGCATTTTCCTTCAACCATACTGATGTAATAGTAAGAAGGCTCAGGCATTTCTTCTATCATCCAGGGAAGCTCTGTTGAGTAAGCAATAGCTGACGTGGCAATCATCCACACCGGTTCGCCTTCTAACGTTATGGCTGTGGCTTCCTGGAAATGCTCATCCCATCCTCTGCCACTCGTTTCCGCCCAAGACTTGGCTATGGCTAAGGCCTGTTGTTTCGTAATCATCTCTGCACCCCATACCACACGTTATACATCAATCCACCGACAACAACCGGCCCAAGAAGAATGCCAGCCGCTTCATGCCTCAACAAGGAAAAGGTAATCTCGTAAGTATTGCCTAGGGGAAATTTAAAGCCTTCAATAATATATTGGGCGCTCATACCTCTTGCGCGCATTAAACCAACCGTTTCTGCAAAAGCTTCCTCAAGGTAACGGAGCAGGTAAGACTTGTTGTATCCACTCTGTTTCAGGAATACGCGCAATTCACGTAACAAATAGAATTTTGGCGCTAGGGCCATATGTACCTGCTCATGATAAAGCGTGGTAAGCATCTTCAGATAAGCTTCATCTTTCGGCATAGCAGCAGGGTAGTAATTACGTCCGACAACCGCATCACCCCAGGGCTTAGTTGCCCCCTGATTGACATCTTTACGCTTGCTTATTTTTATCGTTGGGGTATATCGCCACCCTCCATTTTTCGGCAGGTTCATACGAGCCGCGATTGATTTACTGTAAGTAGGCATGGACACGCCTCGAAAAGGCTTCTTAAACGTGTCGTTTGGTTTCTTTTTAAGCAAAAGCGCGAGAAAAGTATTAACACCAATAAGCGTAATGGCTTCAGCAAGTTCACTGGCCGCAATATCGAGTTCTGCCTCTATATGCGCTTCATTCGTTTTGATGGCAAAGCTGTAGAGTTTTTGTCCTGCTTGCAGAGCTATTCCTCCCGTTGCCGCCCAGCCCACTATAAGCAAAATGAGATCAGCGATTTCGCCGATGCCAAAGAAATGGGCTCCTGCCCAAATAGTAATAACTGAAGCCATAACAGCCAGCGATTGCGGGGAGATAATAGCCAGTAGCTGCTGCCCAATGTCGGCTGGCAGTAAAGCTGCTGTTTTAGTGAGAACAACCCGAAGCCGTGCCTGTAAATCTAAATTTTGTACATCCATATAAATACCTTCCTGAAAGCCCTGAGAGCTCGCACCTTAAAAGGGATTAGTTTAGGTTAATTCTTTTGCAAGCCTTTTTCCAGACCTCTTCAATTACGCTTTTATGTAACCAGAATTACTAAGCTTTAAATTTTAACGCATACCTTAATAATTGATCCTGTATCCTCTTAATAACCTTTTCCATCGCCCACTATCCGGAACCCCGATATGACCAAAGCCGAAGCCGTCCGCACGCTAATAAAAAAGCACCTGTCGAAAATAGAAGGGAACGCGTCGCTTAGCACCAGAAAAATCGCCGTGTTGGCGAAGGAAGCTGAAGAGTATTTCGAATCGCTGGTAGTGGATTTAACCGGGTTTACCTTCTTTACCTGTTTCCCAGGTGAGGGCTCGGGTTCCTGCCGAACGCCATCGCGCCAGCCTGTATAAAACTGAATCATCACGAAGGCGCGTTATCCACTCTGCAATTACTGATTGAGCTCACAGAGGCCGGACGCAGGCTATTTGATTAACACGGTTTACCTGTGCAGCATTAACTTTTACGCAGCGTTATTATTCCATTGTGATATCATTCGCCTTCAGCTGTTTATGCATTTTCCACGCCAGGAAACACCGCCTGCCCATGCCTCTGAAACAACGTCGAATTTGCATCAGGTCAGCCGTTACCTCTGCAAAATTTCACACGTAAAGAATAAACAAAATAAACACAACGTAAATTAAGGAGGAAGTAAAAAATTATTTAAAATGCACGTTATGCACTTTTAACTGCATCATTAATAATCCCGATAATTTACCGCCTCGTCATAAGAAATCCTGCTTGCATAAATAACCGATAAAGATAATTTACCTGTTGCGCTAAAAAATAAACCCAGCCGGAGACCCCGCATGTCTGATTTCGTTATTCCAGAAATAAAAGCGTCTGAAGATGAAATGATTGCCATCCGTCATCATCTGCACGCTCACCCAGAATTAAGTCTGGAAGAGTTTCACACCAGCGAACTGGTCGCCGGTAAGCTTGAAGAGTGGGGCTATCAGGTCACCCGCGGCCTTGGCAAAACGGGCGTCGTCGGCTCGCTCAGTAAAGGCGCGGGCGGCAAGTCCATCGGTCTGCGTGCAGATATGGACGCGCTGCCGATATTCGAATCCACCAACCTGCCGTGGGCCAGCACGTCGCCTGGCAAAATGCACGCCTGCGGCCACGACGGCCACACCACCATCCTGCTGGCTGCCGCCAAATACATCGCGTCGCCTGCCTGTCAGTTTAACGGCACCGTGCACCTTATCTTCCAGCCTGCGGAAGAGGCCATCGGCGGGGCGGATCTCATGATCAAAGACGGCCTGTTCGAGCGCTTCCCGTGCGACTGCGTCTTCGGCCTGCACAATATGCCCGGCCTGCCGGTCGGCAAGTTCGGCTTCTATGCCGGCAATTTTATGGCCTCTGCGGATACGGTGAAGCTCACCGTGAACGGCTACGGCGGCCACGGCGCGCACCCGGACCGCACGGTAGACCCGATAGTCACCGGCGCGGCCATCATTATGGCGCTGCAAAGCATCGTCTCGCGCAACGTCACGCCGGGCGAGACGGCCATCGTCACCGTCGGCACCTTCCAGTCCGGCATCGCCTCGAACGTCATCCCGGAAAGCGCGGTCATGGAGCTCACGGTTCGCGCTATGAAGCCAGACGTGCGCAACCTGCTCATCAAACGCATCCAGGAAATCGCCGAGCTCACCGCCAAAAGCTATGGCGCGACGTGCGATGTGGAGGTGTACGACTCCTACCCGGTGCTGATTAACCGCGATGAAGAGACGGCGTACGCCCGCGCGCTGGCGGTGGAGGTGTTCGGCGCCGACGCGGTGCTGGATGAAATCCACCCCTCCACGGGAAGTGAAGATTTTGCCTTCATGCTGGAAAAACGCCCCGGCACTTATTTCCTGCTGGGCAATGGCGAAAAAGGGGAGAAGGGCGGCTGCATGGTCCACAACCCGGGCTACGACTTTAACGATGAAATCATCTCCACCGGCGCCTCCTTTTTCTCGCGCCTGGTTGAATCTTACTGCCGCTAATACAGGATGTTGCTATGAAAACGTTTATGCTGCCGCTGCTCGCGCTGTTAATCAGCGCGCCCACGCTTGCGAACAATATTAAAGAGATTCGTTTTGGGGTGGATCCAACCTTCGCGCCGTTTGAATCGAAAGATATCGACGGCAAGGTAATTGGTTTCGATGTCGATTTAGGCAACGCCATTTGCCAGAAGCTGCAGGCGAAATGCGTCTGGGTGGAAAATAACTTCGACGGTATTATTCCGGCGCTGAAGGCGCGTAAGTTCGACGCCATTCTCTCCGGCATGTACGTCACCGATAAGCGCAAAGAGCAAATTGATTTCTCCAACAAGCTTTATAACGGCCCGGTATTTTTAGTGGCGCGCAAGGGCGCGTTTACCGCGCCGGATGTGAAAGTATTGAAAGGCAAAACCATCGGCGTGGAGCAGGGCTCCGCCCAGGAAACCTACGCCAATAAATACTGGCGCAACGCGGGCGTGAACGTGGTGGCCTACCAGGGCGCAGACCGCGTGATTCAGGACCTGGAGTCCGGGCGTATCGACGGCGCCGTGCTCTCGGGCGTGATGGCGGAATACAGCTTCCTGAAAAAGCCGCAGGGGAAAGATTACGCATTCGTGGGCGGCGCGCTGCAGGATAACGACCTGTTCGGCGCGGGCGCGGCGATTGGCCTGCGTAAAGACGACGCCGCGCTTCGCGAGGCGATTAACGGCGCCATTGCCGAGATCCTGGCGGACGGCACCTATAAAAAGCTGGCCTCGCAATATTTCAGCTTCGATATTTACTCCGGCGCGTAATGACATCAGGCGGCCTTACGGGCCGCTTATTCCCCTCCCTGAATTGATGAATGTCCCTCTCCCTCCGCTTGCTTTACACTTCCCGTAACTGAATAAAAGGAATAACAGATGGCGGGTTACTGGAAAGATCTTCTCGACAGAGACAACAGCTGGCAGGGGCTGGAATTTACGATTCAGGATAACCCCGCCACGGGGCTCGCCATGGAGATGCTGAGCGGCTACTATGGTCGGATGGCGCTCACCGCCCACGGCACGCCGCTGTTCTGGGCCTCGGTGCTGGAAGACCACTCCGGCGTCTGGCTGGTGTTCAATAGTGATAACCCGTGCGCGCAGGCGCTGCTGCCGCCCGTGACGTCGGCGGATGTCGAAGCCATCAAAAAAGCGGGGCAGGAGGCCTGGCTTGTGCAGTGGTGCCGCTACTTCACGCAGCGCCTGATAGACTCCCCCGCCGCGCTGCTGCCCGCCCGGCGCTGGCTGCTGCGTCCGATGACGCAGGTGAAGCCCACCGCGCCTTATGTGGTGAACACCGCTTTGCCGCTGGCGCAGTGGCGTTTTAACTCGCCCGCCAGCAGCCAGCACATCTGGTGCGACTGGACGCTCTACGGCGAAGATTTTCCGGACCTGACCAAACCCGAAAAGGTGAAGCTCGTAGACTGGTGGTGGGGCGGCAACCTGCTGCTGGGGCGCTACGCCATTACGCCTGAAGCGGGGCGGCTGAAGTGGTGGCGCAAGAAGTGCCGCGAAGGGGCGCTGCCGCCGGTGCTGGTCTGGTATATCGCGGGCCTCGCGTCGTTCGTGGTGCTGGACGGCCATTACCGCTTGCAGGCGGCAATAGAAGAGGACATCCCGCCCGATTTCCTGGTGTTGAGCGAACTGGGCGAGCACAACTACCCGCTCGACCCGGAGCACGAGGCGCGCATCCTGCGCTCGCTCGAGATGCAGCAGCGTAAAAACCCGCAGTACAACCTCGACGGCATCAACCAGACGCTGATGAACCTCTACGACAACCGCTACTTCTACGCTCCCACCCACAGCCGCGCCATTTTAGGCAACGGCGAAGCCTGGGCGCGGGAAGTGACCGCCTACCTGCAAAAGCACAATCTTGCGAATGACTATCTGGAAAAGATTTTAACGCGGCAGGAATAAGCAAAAGCCAGCGCCGCTGGCTTTTGATGGTGGATTTGCTTCTCTTAAACCCGCTCCAGCCCCAGCATCCCTCTCGCCTGGATAAAGCAGAGCAGTAGTATCCCCCACAATGCCATGGTCAGGTACGGGCTGATGCCGAGGATGTTGAAACCGCTCTCAATGGTTTGCAGCAGAAACAGCGCCAGCACCATGCCGACGATGCGCCCGGTGCCGCCATCCGGGTTCACCCCGCCAAGCACCGCGGCGAGAATCGAAACCAGCAGGTAAGATTCGCCATACGACGCTTTCGCGGAGTTAAGCTTCGACATCATCAGAAACGCCGCCACGCAGCAGAGCAGGGCGGAGATGACGTAAACCCAAATCAGCACGCGGCGGGTGTTAATGCCCGAGTACCAGGTTGCGCGCTCGTTGGCGCCAATCAGGTAGATGGCGCGCCCGAGCGGGCTTTTCTCAAGGAGCACCCACAGCCCCAGCGCCACTACTGCGAACAGCCACATCGGCAGCGGGATGCCGAACCACTGCGCGCCGTTCAGCCACAGCACCCAGTCGGGGTAGTTGGCGATGGCGCTGCCGCCGGTTATCAGGATATTCACCCCCTTCAGCAGCGTCATCATCCCAAGCGTCGCCAGAATCGGCGATACGCGAATGCCGGCAATCAACACGCCGTTGCAAAGCCCAATGATCACCGCCGCGCCGGCGCCCGCCAGCAGCGTGGCGATGGCGGTGCCAACGCCCGGCGGATAGCTGGTGGCGACCCACGCCATCACCAGCGAGCAGGCGTTGGCCGTGGCGATAATCGACAGGTTAATGCCGCCGCACAGCATGGTCACCGCCATGGCCAGCGCCAGAATGCCCAGCACCGGCATCTGCGAGGCGATGGACTGAAAGTTGCTGGCGGACCAGAAAACATCCGGCATGGTGATGCTGAAGGCAATCACCACCAGCACCAGCAGGCCAATCAGGTAAGTTTCAACGTTATTACGCCACGATCGCTTCATAACAGGCTCCGGTTCTGATGCTGGCTCCATGCGGTGGCGCTGATGCTAAAGACGATGATCGCGCCGGTAATCAGCGTCTGCCAGTAGGAAGAGACGCCAAGCAGGTTGAGGCCGTTCTGCATCACGGCGAGCAGCACCACCCCCAGCAGCGTGCCGGTGAGGGTGCCGCGCCCGCCAATCAGGCTGGTGCCGCCGAGCACCACCGCCGCCAGCACCGTCAGCTCATAGCCGAGCAGCGAATCGGGCGCCACGGTCATCACCGTCCACGACTGCACCACCCCGGCCGCGCCGGACATTAGCCCCATGTAGCCGTAAACGAAGAGCTGCAGCTTCAGCACGCTAAAGCCGATGCGGCTCGCGGACTCCCGGTTGCCGCCCATGGCGTAAATCTGGCGGCCCACGGCGGTGAAGTTCATGATAAAGGCGGTCAGCAGCACCACCGCAATCATGGCGATAAGCGGCAACCCCAGCCCGTAGTCGTAGCCGTCCGCGTCGGTGAACTTAAACAGCATGATCCCCTGCTCAAACCAGGGCGGGAAGTCATACAGCCACACCCCTTTGCTGAACCACAGCAGCAGCCCGTAAAAGATGTTCAGCGTCGAGATGGTGATGATGATGGAAGGCACCCGCAGGCGGTTCACCAGCAGCGCGTTGATAAGCCCGAGCAGCACGCCAATACCGCCCGCTATCACAAACGCCACGGCGAAGTTGCCGCCAATCTTCTGCAACAGCAGCACCATGCCGTACTGGGCGATGATAGTCATGGCGGGGAAGGAGATGTCGATGCCGCCGGAAATGAGCACCACAAACAGCCCGCACGCCAGGATGGTCAGCATCGCGTAGTTATTAACCAGATCATAAAGGTTGCCGAAGGTCAGAAACTCATCGGTGCGCCAGGCGAGCGCGGCGAACAGGATGACGATAAGCAACGCCAGCCAGACTTCATGCCTTTTTCTCAGTTCAGCCATTCACCACCCCGGCAATCTGCTCCTGTGAACTCTGGTCCGGCAGGAAGCTGTGGGTAATACGCCCCTTCTGCATCACCAGAATGCGGTGGCTCTGATACCACGCTTCGTCAATCTCATCGCAAATCATCAGCACCGCGATGCCGTGCGAGGCCAGGTCGCTGATGATGTGATAAATCCCCGCCTTGTTGGCGATATCCACCCCCACGGTGGGGCTGTCGAGAATAAGCAGTTTCGGCGTGATGGCGAGCCATTTGGCGATGGAAACGCGCTGGGCGTTGCCGCCGGAAAGGGTGTTGACGGGCAGCCCGGTGTCCGACGTTTTGATGGTCAGCGCCTTCACCAGCCTGTCCACCAGTGCGCGGGTTCTGGACTCGCTGATAAGCCCGAACGCGCCTTTTACCTGGTGAAACACGGTGCTGATGACGTTGTTCTCAATCGACTGGCTCATCACCAGCCCGCGCGACATGCGGTCTTCCGACACGTAGCCGATGCCGTGGCGGATGGCGTCCTGGTTGTTGTGAAAGCGCACCGGGTGGCCGTTAATCAGGATCTCGCCGCTGTCGGGCTTCGTCATGCCGAACAGGCTCAGGCAAAGCTCGGTGCGCCCCGCGCCCAGCAGCCCGACGATGGAGACCACTTCCCCCGCCTCGACCTTCAGCGACACATCTTCATACTCGCCGCGGCGGCTTAAGTTGCGCACCTCCAGCACCGGCGTGCTCTGCGCGCCCTGGCGCAGCTCGCGCACCTGGTATTCAAACTCCATGCCGGTCATCAGGAAGCCCAGGCGTTTGGTGGTTATTTCGCTCGCCTGCCAGGTGCCGACCAGGTTGCCGTCTTTCAGCACCGAGATGCGGTCTGACACCGCCATCACCTCTTCAAGGCGATGGCTGACGAACACCACGCAGATGCCGCGCTCGCGAAGCTGGCGCACCACGTGCAGCAAGCCTTCCACCTCCTGGTGGGTGAGCGAGGCGGTGGGCTCGTCCATGATGATAAGCCGTGCGTCCTGCGCCAGCGCCCGGCAGATGGCGACCAGCTGACAGCGGGCGATGGACAACGACTCCACCGGCGCATCCAGCGGCAGATGCACATTGATGCTCGCCATCGCCTGTTGCGCCGTCTGGCGAAGCTGGCGGCGCTTCACCAGCACGCCGTGGTGATAATGGTTAATGGCGATGTTTTCCCAGACGCTTAAGTTCGGGAACAGCGATAAGTCCTGGTAAATCACCTGAATGCCCTGCGCGACAGAGGCCGCCGGGTGCAGGCGCGGCCAGCTTTTGCCGCCAAGCGTTATCTGCGCGCCGTTATCCGGCTGGTAAACGCCGGAGATAATCTTAATCAGCGTCGATTTTCCGCAGCCGTTCTGCCCCGCCAGGCAATGCACCTCGCCCGGCATAAAGTCGAGCGAGACATCGTTAAGGGCGCGGGTGCCGTGA
Source organism: Franconibacter sp. IITDAS19 (assembly GCF_023079515.1). Lineage (NCBI taxonomy): Bacteria > Pseudomonadati > Pseudomonadota > Gammaproteobacteria > Enterobacterales > Enterobacteriaceae > Franconibacter > Franconibacter sp. IITDAS19. The sequence goes on from NZ_JALJCP010000004.1 coordinate 69,402, forward strand.
AAGGTTTTGCTGACGTGACGAAGGGAAAGGAAAGGTTCCATGGCATCCCCTGGTGTTAGCGCGGGGCGGTCGCCCGCCCCGAAAATGGATTAATAGAGTGAATCAATATTATCTTTGTTAACCAGCAGCACCTTGTGGAAGCGAATGATGCGCTTGTCGGTATCCACGTCCGCTTTGCCGAGGTTTTTCAGCTCAAAGCCGGGCTTGATCTCTTCGCCTTTAAACAGCGTGCTGGCCACGGCGGTGAGCGCGTAGCCCGCGGTCGCCGGGTCGTACGTAATGCCTTCGGTGATGTCGCCGCTCTTGATTAACGACGCCGCCTGCGACGGGATCATCATGCCGTAAACCGCCACTTTGTTTTTGGCGCGCTTCTCTTTCACAGCGCGGCCGGCGCCAATCGGGCCGTTAGAGCCGAAGGAGACCACGGCTTTCAGGTCCGGGTAGGTTTTCATCATGTCGAGGGTGGTGCGGCGCGAGTCGTCCACGCTTTCCGCCACCGGCATGCGTTTGGTGACTTCGTGCATCTGCGGGTATTTTTCTTTCTGGTATTTCACCAGCAGGTCGGCCCACAGGTTGTGCTGCGGCACCGTCAGGCTGCCGACGTAAATCACATAGCCGCCTTTGCCGCCCATGCGCTTCGCCATGTGTTCCACATACTCGGCGGCGAACTTCTCGTTATCGATGATTTCCACATCCCAGTTGGCGCTCGGCTGGCCGGGAGATTCATTAGTCAGCACCACGATGCCCGCGTCCCGCGCTTTCTTAAAGACCGGTTCGAGCACGTTGGCGTCGTTCGGCACGATGGTGATGGCGTTGACCTTGCGGGCAATCAGGTCTTCGATAATTTTCACCTGCTGCGGGGCGTCGGTGCTGGCGGGGCCGACCTGCGAGGCGTTGACGTTAAACTCTTTGCCCGCTTCAACCACGCCTTCGCCCATGCGGTTAAACCAGGGCATGCCGTCCACTTTGGAGATATTCACCACCGTTTTTTGCGCCGCGTTTTCCGCTGCATAAAGAGGCGCAGAGGCAAACGCAATGCCGAGTAATAAAGAGGAAACCGTGTTCACAACCAAACGTTTATTCATGGCGTTGCCTCGTGATTTATCAGGGAGCAGAGGTGCGGGGGGAAATAACGTCCCGCTTCCAGGGGTATCTATAAGATTTTTTTAATGAATATATTTGAGAGTAAACAGGCCGCTATAACAGAGATAGTTAATAAGCTGCTACAGATATGGATAAAAAACCTGTTTTCCCCGTTTGTGACTGGATTCACATGGGGTTGTGCAACGGCTTATCGATAAGACATGAAAATGCATGATGGCATTTTTTATAAAATGGATTACGCCGCAAAAATAAAGGCGAAAAGGATTTACTTAATTCCTTTTCGCCTCGCGTAATGCAGTCAGAAAAATAAAACGGCGCAGGGTAACGCTATTTTTACATGCCCGCCATGCGCAGCAGCAGCGGTATTTGCGACAGCAGATAAAGCATCAGCCCTATCGCGCCGCCGACCAGCGTGCCGTTGATGCGGATAAACTGGAGATCTTTACCGATATTCAGTTCGATTTGCTGCGACATATCCCGCGCATCCCAGCTTTTTACCGTGTCGCTGATATGGCGCGTGAGGAACGCGGCGAATTCCGGCGCGACGTTGGTGGCGGCCCGCTCAAGGTGTTCGTTCAGCGAAGCGCGAAGCGTGGCGTCGTTCACCAGCGTTTCACCGAACCACTGGCCGGCGTCGGCGATGCGCTGGCGGGTGCGCGAGTCTTCGCTGTGCATATCCGCCCTCAGCCAGTTTCGCAGGTCCCCCCACAATTCGCCCAGATAACGGTTAAACGCCTCGTCTTCTTTCAGGTAGCTTTTAATGCTTTCCGCGCGCGCCGCCATCTCCGGGTCGCTTTTCAGCTTGTTGATAAACTTCAGGGTGGCGCGGTCAAACGCCTGGCGCAGCTGGTGGGCCTGATCCTGGCTGATGTCGTCGAGCATGGAGTTTACCGCGCTCGATACCAGTTCGGCGCTGTGTTCGCCCAGCCACTCGGTAGGCAGAATTTTGGATTTACGCGGATGCTCGGTCTTAAGCCAGTGCACAATCTGGCGGGCGATAAATTCACGCGAGCTCTCTTTCTGAATCAGCTTGATGAGTTGCGCGATAATTGCATCCAGCAGCACCTGGTGACGGTTATTCTTCGTCAGGCTCTCCAGCACCAGCGCGCTCGAGTGGGTGAGGTCCACTTTATCAATCGCCTTGTGCACCGCCCGACGCAACAACCCCTGGATGCGGCTGTCGTCAGTCAGCTCAAGAAAACCGCTCATCACCTGCAACAGCTGCTGCCCCACTCGCCGGGCGTTATCCGGCTGGCTGAGCCAGGCGCCGATAATGTTCGCCGGCTCGTGGCGGCGGATAAGGGCTATCAGCGACTGGGTATCGAGAAACTTCTCCTGCACGAAGCGCCCGAGGTTGTCGCCAATGCGGTCTTTATTGCGTGGGATGATAGCGGTATGGCGAGAGATAAACGGCAGCGGCACGCGGCGAAACAGCGCCACCACCGCGAACCAGTCCGCCAGCGCGCCGACCATCGCCGCTTCCGAAATTGCCTTCAGGCCGCTCACCCAGAAGTTTGGCGGCAGAAAGAGGGTCGTGATAAAGGTCGCTATCGCGACCAGCAGCAGCGAAAGCGCCAGGCGCTTGGTGCGTTTGAGTTCAGCTAATTTTTCCATGGGGTAAGCATAGAGGCGAAGGGGGGGATGGTGCAAAGGGGGAAATGTACGGCTACCCCGGCAGACCGGTTTTGCCAGAGCGCAAAGTAAAGCAAAACCCCTCTCGTTCAGGTTGGGCAATGAGCGCACAGAGAAAAACAGCAGTGAACCAGAAGGATATACAGCAGCCCGGCATGAGTAATTTGCCGGGCCGGTCTTCACTTGCAGGAATAACCACTTTTACGCTGGGTTAGACGCCTTGCCCATCGCTTTTTCAATCAGGGCTAATAGCGCTTTCTGGCGCAGTTCATAAAAGGTGATGAAATCATCTTCACGCAATGGGGCAACCGGCATGTGATGGCTTGCCAGCAGCTTATCCATAGAGGCATCGTCCAGTTGAACTTGCGGGTGGGATTGCAGCGCCGCCAGATAAACCGAAGGAGCCGAGCCGCCAATCATTCTGTTCGCTTTATAAGAGATCGGCGTTTTGTTGATGATCGAATCGTACAGGCGTCGTGTAATGCCGTTTTTCTCGCACCAGTCTTTAGGAAAAATATGATGAATATCTAATGCGACTTCATCCGCTTCAAGATTGCGGATCTGCGATTTCCAGAAAAGATCGTGCGCGCCTTCTCTTAAGACAAGAACATTAATCCCTTTATAAGCCGCGCTTAAGCGAGAGGTAAGAGAACTGAGGCGATCGATCTGGAATGTGGCATCATTAATGGTACGAGGCACATCTCCTGCGTGTTCAATCCAGCCCAGTAATTCTTCAACATCGTTAGCCATACGGCTTTCAACCGCGCCGCCGTAAAGCTCGCCTAAAACACCGCACCAGTACCAGCGCGCCAGCTTCTGGTAGATTTGCGGTTCGCGCCATCGTTCGTTATCGCCCATGACCGCCAGCACGGCCGCAAGAGGCGCCAGCTGTGTGCGGTAAGGCAAGTCCCGTTGTGATGTAAAACACTCCTGGCGCAGAAACTTGGCTGCCCGCAGGAACCCTTGCTCAACGGTATCCGTCCATTTCAGATACGCTGAAAGCGGCAACTCCAGTACGGAGGCGCGCTTGGCGCTTACGGGAGACACTTGTTTACCCGTTTTGCCTGCTGCCAGATCGGCTCTTCTTTTTTCCAGCGTGTGGAGCATGGTTATGGCCTGGAGAAAGTCGGTATTCTCCACGCCGCGCAGGAGCGGCTCAACGGCAAGCCGTTGCCGGCGGGATGAAACGTTGCGTAGTTCGCTGCCGTACCAGTCATCGCGCAAGTTATAGCCATCGGCAGCGTAGCTTGCCGTCACCAGTTCAAAGACGGAAAGCGGTACGCCGCCAGTATTCACTTTTTCGAATACCAGACACACCGCTTCTTTGCTGGTCTCTTTTTTCAGCACGATCAGCGGGATTTGGTAATCGTTGAAAGCGTCCAGCACCTGCGATTTAAACTCAAAGAATTGCGGTACAGCAGCGCTATTCATTTGATACAAATCCTGTAGCCATCCCATAGCTTCCAGAATTTCCGAGCAAGGGAAATAAAGCTGCTGGCATTCCAGCTCTCGCGTGGAAAGATCGAGAACAATGTTGCGGCCAAAATCGCTGCGGATCTGGCGGCTGCCGTCAGTCGCTATCAGGGCGTCATCCAGTCTGTCCGGCCCCGCCAGCGCCGTTGGAATATGAATGTAATAATAGCGGTCGACCGGTTTTCCTTTTTCCGTTGTGGTTTTTACCGGGCCTGAAAGCTTCAAAACTTGCGTCAGGGTGGTTAAGCGCTGTTGCCCGTCCAGAATCAGTTTTTCCGGAGCAGCAAGCCCTTGCGGCGGAACATTTTCTACGGGACGGACCTGGAAACGCACCTCGCCGCCGGTTTCGAGCAACATTACCGCCCCGACAGGAAACGAGCGGCCAAGGCTTACCAGCAGGCTGCGGACATGTTCGTCATCCCACACCCAACCGCGTTGAAAGTCGGGTAACTGTATTTTGCCGCTCACAATCTCTTTAAGAAGATCTTTCAGCGGGAGCTTAGTGCTATCGAAAGTCGACATAGGAACGTCCTTGCTGCGTGTTTAAATTTACAGGGAACTCTTGTTATTGATCTCAGATGCTAAACAGCACATCCGGATTAAACCATTAGCTGTAATAAGTTTTTTGAGCCTTTAAATATAACGGCAATGCTACCGGTTCTTCTTACGGTCTTCCTGCAAAAAACGCCGGGTCGATATGTTGTTCCTGCAACCACGGGTGGGCGCGAAGATAGCCATAGATCTCTTCCTCTGTAGTGAGGAGAGGGTAGCCGTATATTGCATCGAGCTGGCTTAGCGTGACGTGCAGCAGCGGGTTACGGCAATATCGCTGAATAGACGCATGCTGTTCGCGGTTCTCTTTTTGCAACTGCGCTATCAGCCAGAGAGTAGGACGCCACCAGTCATAAGCGAAATCGACATGTTTTATGACCTCTTTCGCCGCCTCTTTGTGGGAAAGCATGGCGAAAAAGTTAAGCGCATCGTCGAGCTTCAGCCGGGCGGCGCGGTCATAGTCGATGATCTCTTCGCGGCTTTTAGTCGCCAGCTCCGGTTTAAATGCCCTGTAATGCGCCAGCACCGAATCCGGAAACGGTTTGCGTTCAATCGGGAAAAGTCGGCTGGTAAGAAAACGCGCATACTGGCTGTCTTTCACCGCCAATAGCAGACAGAAAAAAGCATTGTCTTTTGTTTTTTGAAAATCGCTGGCGGTATAAAGCGTAAAAAGCTCTAGAATGGAGCGTTCCACCAACTCTTTAGAGGCGCGTCGGGATTCAGCCGTCTGGTAATAGAGAGAGCCAATCACCCCGGTAAAGGCAAGCGCCGTAAAGAGCACGTTAAACATATTAAAGAGGGTATTTGTGGGTTCGCTGACATCCGACATCGCAATATAACGAGAGAGGATGTAAACCAGCAGCCAGATAACAACAATGGCTACGGTAGGCAAAAGAACATAGCGTTTTTTCATTCGGGCATTCCCTTAACGGCGCGGCGTGCCGGACTTTGCAGCCCGGCTAAAAGCGTCATATTAGAGAATTCGCTTTAGGTTTAATACGCCATATTCTGGCAGGGCACGACCTGTAAAACGCGCTTCCGCGTTTATTTCCTCGCCGCGCTTCCCGTCACCACGCTGATAAACTCCTGCACCTGCTTTTGCTTACGCGCCGAAAGCTTGCATACCTTGCGCAGCGCTTTCATCAGCTCCGGCTCTTCCGGCTCCCGCGCGGCGGGACGGGCGGTGATGACAAGGCAGCCCGCCATAACGCGAATATCCGCTTCGGCGCCGGTGGGAAAACCGGCGGCTTCGAGCCATTTGCCTTTGAGGTTCAGCGCCGGAACAGGCACGTGGTCGCTGTGGCGGGTGGCGTAGCTCACTTTAATCCGATGCAGCGAAGCCTCTTCCACGCCCGGCTCTGACGTTATGTTATTCCCATCCACTGACATCATCATTTCCCTCCTGAAGCGGTTTGCGGTACGGGTAAGCTGCAAAACGAGCTGCGGCTTACCCTTAAAATACTGTGATTATATACAGTTAAATTTAACGGACTATTTATATAATCCGAAACAACGCTTACAGCGCGTCCGTTTTGCCGCCTTTATCACTTCTTCTTGCTTCGCCCGGGCCTGAACCGTGACCCCGCCGACGAAACCCGCGCCTTGCCGTTTATCTGCACCAAAACTGCACTATGCTGCACAATTGTTGATCTTTTGTTAACCAGAAGTATTTCTTATGACCCTGCCAGCCCGCTGCAGCGCGCCGTTTTTGCCTTCGGCGTAAACCTGGCACACGCCGTGCATTGTTAGTCATGTAACAGCGTGACGAGCGATGACAGCGAAATAACATCGAGGCGGTAATGGCGAGCAAACCCGAACTGATTGCCCGAATCGAAGCGACATTCAGCCAGCAAACCCCCAGCGGCAAACGCGTGGCGGGGTGGCTGCTCAACCACGCGGCGCAAATCCCGTTTGAAACGGCAGACAGCATTGCGCGCGCCACCGGCACCAGCGGCATTACCGTCGGGCGCTATTTGCGCAAGCTCGGCTACCGCAATCTGGAAGATGTGAAAAGCAGCCTGCGCGAGCAGCCGCAGGTGCCCTATCAGCCGTGGGGCATCAACGAGCGGCTCGACTCCTGGCAGCAGCAGCGCGGACTGCCAGACCGCGCTCGCCAGTCGCTGGCGCTGGAACTCGACGCCATCAATCACGTTTACCAGCTGGCGCAGGGCGAGGCGTTTCGCCGCGTGGCGGGGCGGCTCGCCAGCGCTGATGCGGTTTTTATTCTTGGCATTCAGTCCACGCGCGGCATCGCCAACGCCTTCTTTAGCCATCTGGAATATCTGCGCCCCCGCGTGAGCTACGCCGAAGGGCTTTCCGGCAGCTGGCTTGAGTCGCTGAACTCCGAATACGCCCGCCCCTATGTGGTGGTGACGGACACCCGCGCTTACTCAACCGTGGCTCGCCAGTATTGTCGGGTAGCGAGCAGCCGCGGCATCGGGCTTGCGCTGGTCACCGATCTCTGGTGCCCCTGGGCGCGGGATTTTGAGCTCGATCTGCTGCAGGTCAAAACCGACACCGGTCATTTCTGGGATTCCCTCGCGCCGGTGAGCTGTCTTTTCAACCTGCTGCTCTCCGCCGTGGTGGATGAGCTGGGCGAGCGGCTGGCGGGCCGTCTTGCGGCGAACCGCCAGCTGCAGCAGGAATTTGGTCAATTTGAACGCTAAACAGGACAGGTGCTATGACTCAGCCATATGAACTGGTCGAACTGGACGCCGTTTTCCCGACGCTCTGTATCGACCTGAAATACGCCAGCGCAGATAACATCACCGGCGCGCCAATCTATCGCGAAGCCCGCTGTTTGCTGCACCCGGACGCCGCGCAGGCGCTTTCAAAAAGTATCCACATCGCCGCGCTGGCGGGGCTGCGGCTGATGGTCTACGACGCGTATCGCCCGCAGCAGGCGCAGGCGCTGCTCTGGCAGGCCTGCCCGAACCCGGAATATGTCGTCGCGGTGGATATCGGCTCCAACCACAGCCGGGGCACCGCGATAGACCTTACGCTGATGGACGAGCAGGGCCGCATTCTCGATATGGGCGCGGGCTTTGACGAAATGCACGACCGCTCGCACGCGTACCACCCCTCCGTGCCGCCCGCCGCCCAGCGCAACCGCCTGCTGCTGAACGCCATCATGTACGGCGGCGGCTTTGTCGGCATCGAAAGCGAATGGTGGCACTTCGAGCTGCCCAACGCCGCCAGTTATCCACTGCTGAACGACCTGTTCGGCTGCTATGCGCCAAAAACCATAACGACACTTCCCCTTTGATCCGGAGCTTTGTGATGAAGACAACACACACCTGCGTTTCGCTGTTACGTCCGGCCCTGATTGCCGCCGCTATCGCCCTCTGCCTGCCCGCAGCCCAGGCGGCGGTGCCGAAAGATATGCTGGTTATCGGCAAAGCGGCGGACCCGCAAACCCTCGACCCGGCGGTCACCATCGACAACAACGACTGGACGATTACCTATCCCGCCTACCAGCGTCTGGTGCAGTACAAAACCGACGGGGGCAAGGGGTCGACAGAGGTGACAGGGGACCTGGCGGAAAGCTGGCAGGCTTCGGAAGACCAGAAAACCTGGACTTTTACGCTTAACAAAAACGCGAAGTTCGCCGACGGTTCGCCGGTGACGGCTGATGCGGTGAAACAGTCATTCGAGCGGCTGCTGAAAATCAACCAGGGGCCGTCAGAGGCGTTTCCCAAAGACCTGAAAGTGGACGCGGTGGATGAACACACCGTGAAGTTCACGCTGGCGACGCCATTTGCGCCGTTTCTCTACACGCTGGCCAACGACGGCGCCTCCATCATCAACCCGGCGGTATTAAAAGCGCACGCGGCGGACGACGCCCGCGGCTTTTTAGCGGAGAACACCGCCGGCTCCGGGCCATTTATGCTGAAAAGCTGGCAGAAAGGGCAGCAACTGGTGCTGGTGCCGAACCCGCACTACGCCGGGCCGAAGCCCAACTTTAAGCGCGTTTCGGTGAAGATTATTGGCGAGAGCGCCTCGCGTCGCCTGCAGCTTTCCCGCGGCGATATTGATATCGCGGATTCTCTGCCGACAGACCAGCTCACCGCGCTGAAGCAGGAGGGCAAGGTCGCGGTGGCGGAGTTCCCGGCGCTGCGCGTGACCTATCTCTATCTCAACAACAGCAAAGCGCCGCTGAACCAGGCGGATTTGCGCCGCGCTATCTCCTGGTCCACCGACTATCAGGGGATGGTGAAAGGCATCCTGAGCGGCAACGGCAAGCAGATGCGCGGGCCTATCCCGGAAGGGATGTGGGGCTATGACGCGGGGGCGATGCAGTACACGTTCGATGAAGCGAAGGCGAAAGCGGCCTTCGAGAAAGTGGCGGATAAGCCGAAAACCTTAAGCTTCCTCTACTCCGACAACGACCCGAACTGGGAACCTATCGCGCTCTCCACCCAGGCGAGCCTCAGCAAGCTTGGCATTAACGTGAAGCTTGAGAAACTCGCCAACGCCACCATGCGCGACCGCGTCGGCAAGGGCGACTACGACATCGCCATCGGCAACTGGAGCCCGGACTTCGCCGACCCGTACATGTTTATGAACTACTGGTTCGAGTCGGATAAAAAAGGTCTGCCGGGCAACCGCTCGTTCTATGAAAACCCGCAGGTGGACAAGCTGCTGCAACAGGCGCTCGCCACCACTGACCAGGCGGCGCGCACGAAGGATTACCAGGCGGCGCAGAAAACCGTTATCGACGAGGCAGCCTATGTCTATCTGTTCCAGAAAAACTACCAGCTGGCGATGAACAAAGAGGTGAAGGGCTTCGTCTTCAACCCGATGCTGGAGCAGGTCTTCAATGTCGCCACCATGAGCAAGTAAGCACTGAAACGCGGGGCCGAAGCAGCGGCTCCGCGAGGGGGATCTATGACTTTCTGGACCATTTTGCGCCAGCGCAGCTGGGGGCTTGTTCTCGTAATGGCGGGCGTGTGCGTTATTACGTTTATTATTTCGCATCTGATCCCAGGCGATCCGGCGCGCCTGCTGGCGGGCGACAGAGCGACGGATGAAATAGTGCAGCACATCCGCCAGCAGCTGGGGCTGGATCAACCGCTCTACATCCAGTTTTATCGCTATGTGACCGATCTTTTTCAGGGCGATCTGGGTACGTCGATCCGCACCGGGCGGCCAGTGCTGGCGGATCTCAAAACCTTTTTCCCGGCGACGCTTGAACTGGCGCTCTGCTCGCTGGTGCTGGCGATGGTCATCGGCATCCCGCTCGGCATTCTCTCCGCCGTTTACCGCAACCGCTGGCTCGATCACCTGGTGCGGCTGATGGCGATCACCGGGATCTCCACGCCCGCTTTCTGGCTGGGGCTTGGCGTCATCGTGCTGTTCTACGGCCACTGGCAGATCCTGCCGGGCAGCGGGCGGCTGGATGACTGGCTCGATCCCCCCGCGCGCGTGACCGGGTTTTATCTTATCGATTCGCTGCTGGCGGGCGATGGCGAGGTCTTTTTTAACGCCCTCCAGCACCTGATTTTGCCTTCGCTGACGCTGGCCTTCGTCCATTTAGGAATAGTGGCGCGGCAGATCCGCTCCGCCATGCTGGAGCAGCTTAGCGAAGATTACATCCGCACCGCCAAAGCGAGCGGGCTGCCGGGCTGGTACATCGTGTTGCGCTATGCGCTGCCGAACGCGCTGATCCCGTCCGTGACGGTGCTCGGGCTGGCGCTGGGCGACTTGCTCTACGGCGCGGTGCTGACAGAGACCGTCTTCGCCTGGCCGGGAATGGGCGCTTACGTGGTGGCTTCCATTCAGGCGCTCGATTTCCCGGCGGTGATGGGGTTCGCCGTGGTGGTGTCGTTCGCGTACGTGCTGGTTAACCTGCTGGTGGACCTGCTTTATCTGTGGATCGATCCGCGCATCGGTCGGGGAGAGACACAATGATGATGACCGAAGAGAGACCGGCTGCGATCGCGTCGCGCCGTCGCCGCATCGACTGGGCGAAAACCTTCTGGCTGCTCAGACGCAGCCCGCTGACGCTGGCGGGTGGCGTCATTATGGCGCTGATGCTGCTGTTGATGATCTTCTCGCCGTGGCTGACACCTTACGATCCGAACGCGCTGGATCTCACCGCCCGGCTGCAACCGCCCTCGGCGCTGCACTGGTTCGGCACCGACGAAGTGGGGCGCGATCTCTTCAGCCGGGTGCTGGTGGGCAGCCAGCAGTCCGTCACCGCCGGGCTGGTGGTGGTGGTGATTGCGGGCGGCCTCGGCTCGCTGCTGGGCTGCCTCTCCGGCGTGCTTGGCGGACGCGGTGACGCCGCCATCATGCGCCTGATGGATATCATGCTCTCCATTCCGTCACTGGTGTTGACCATGGCGCTGGCGGCGGCGCTCGGGCCGAGCCTGTTCAACGCCATGCTCGCCATCGCCATTGTGCGCATTCCTTTTTACGTGCGCCTGGCGCGGGGGCAGACGCTGGTGGTGCGTCAGTTCACCTTCGTGCAGGCGAGCCGCACCTTCGGCGCATCGCGCTGGCACCTCATCAGCTGGCATATTCTGCGCAACGCGCTACCGCCGCTGGTGGTGCAGGCGTCACTCGATATCGGCAGCGCTATCTTAATGGCCGCCACCCTCGGTTTTATCGGCCTGGGAGCGCAACAGCCTTCGGCGGAGTGGGGGGCGATGGTGGCCATCGGGCGCAACTACGTGCTCGACCAGTGGTGGTACTGCACCTTTCCGGGGGCGGCGATCCTTATCACCGCCGTGGGCTTTAACCTGTTTGGCGACGGCATCCGCGACCTGCTGGATCCGAAAGCGGGAGGACGACACTGATGAGCGATACCGTACTGCACATCGACGATCTGCAACTGAGCTTCCCGGTGTGGCGCGGCGAGGTAAGCGCCCTCAACCGCGTCTCGGTTGAGGTGAAGCGCGGCGAGATAGTGGGCCTTGTGGGGGAATCCGGCTCCGGTAAATCCGTGACCGCGATGCTGGCGATGCGTCTGCTGCCGGAGGAGAGCTACCGCATTCGCGGCGGGCGCGTCACGCTGCTTGGCGAAGATATCCTGAACGCGAGCGAGAAACAGCTGCGCCAGTGGCGCGGCGCGCGGGTATCGATGATCTTCCAGGAGCCGATGACGGCGCTGAACCCGACGCGGCGCATCGGCAAACAGATGGTGGAGGTGATCCGCCAGCATCAATCGCTCTCCCGCGAGGCGGCGAAGCAAAAGGCGATTTCCCTGCTCGACGAGATGCAGATCCCGGACGCGGAGCAGGTGCTGGCCCGCTACCCGTTCGAGCTTTCCGGCGGCATGCGCCAGCGGGTAATGATTGCGCTTGCTTTCTCTTGCGAGCCGCAGCTGATTATCGCCGATGAGCCCACCACCGCGCTTGATGTGACCGTGCAGCGTCAGGTGCTGCGTCTGCTGAAGCAAAAAGCGAAAGCGAGCGGCACGGCGGTGCTGTTTATCAGCCACGATATGGCCGTGGTGTCGCAGCTTTGCGACCGTATGTATGTGATGTACGCCGGGGCGGTGATTGAAAGCGGCCCGACGGCGCAGCTAATTGAACATCCCACGCACCCCTATTCGCTGGGGCTGCTGCGCTGCGCGCCGGAGAATGGCGAACCGCGCGCGCCGCTGCCCGCCATTCCCGGCACGGTGCCTAATCTCACTCAACTGCCCGCCGGCTGCGCCTTTCGCGACCGCTGTTTCGCGGCGGGACCGCGCTGCGGCGAAAAGCCCGCGCTGCGCCCGTGCGCGTCGCCCGGTCAACAGGCCGCCTGCTGGTATCCACAAGGGGAGGTAACTCATGTCTGACGTGCTGCTGGAACTTGATAATGTGCATGTGAATTTCCCGGCGCGCCGCAACTGGCTGGGGCGCGTCACCGAGCGGGTTCATGCGCTAAACGGGATGGACCTGCAGATTCGTCGCGGCGAAACGCTGGGCATCGTCGGCGAGTCGGGCTGCGGCAAAAGCACCCTTGCGCAGCTGCTGATGGGCATGCTGAAACCCAGTTCGGGCGAATGCAGCCGCGCCCGCGGCCCCAACTCCTGGGCGGGTAGCGGCATGCAGATGGTGTTTCAGGACCCGCTCTCTTCCCTTGACCCCAGGCTGCCGGTATGGCGCATCATCACCGAGCCGGTGTGGATCCAAAAGCACAACAGCGAAAACGAGCGTCGGGCGCTGGCGGAGAAGCTGGCGCTGCAGGTGGGCATTCGCCCGGAATACCTCGACCGGCTGCCGCACGCCTTTTCCGGCGGGCAGCGCCAGCGCATCGCCATCGCCCGGGCGCTCTCTTCCGAGCCCGATATCATCGTGCTGGACGAACCCACGTCGGCGCTGGATATCTCGGTGCAGGCGCAAATCCTCAACCTGCTGGTGACGCTTCAGCAGCAGCGCAACCTCACCTATGTGCTGATTTCTCATAACGTCTCGGTGGTGCGCCACATGAGCGACCGGGTGGCGGTGATGTATCTCGGGCAGATTGTCGAACTGGGCCAGGCGCAGCAGGTGTTGGGCGCGCCGCAGCATCCCTATACGAGGCTGCTGCTGGAGTCGGTGCCGCAGGCCGGGCGCCCGCTGCTGGACGACGCCCCGCGCAAAACCGAGCTTCCTGGCAACCGTCGGTTGCCGCAGGGCTGCTATTTTCGCGACCGCTGCCCCAGGGCGGCAAGCGGCTGCGAACAACCCCAGGCGCTGCGCGAAGGTGAGGGCGGCTGCGCGGTGCGGTGCTGGCGGGCCGTCGAGTAAGGCGACTCGATGCGTTAAGCGGAAAGCGCGCGGTGGCGTAAAACCGCTACACGTGATGGCAGGCCACGCGGTGCCCTGGCTCGTTGACGTCGCGCAAAAGCGGCGCTTCGCGCCGGCACAGGTCGGTGGCGTTGGGGCAGCGCGAGGAGAAGCGGCAACCCGGCGGCGGGCGGGTTGGGTCCGGGATATCGCCCTGGACGGCCGCCACCGGCTCGCTGTTCGGGTCAAGCGTTGGCACCGCCGCGAGCAGCGCCTGGGTATAGGGGTGCAGCGGCTGGCGAAAGAGGGCGTCGCGGCTTGCGGTTTCCACAAGCTGCCCCAGGTACATCACCGCCACGTCGTCGCACAGGTGTTCGACTACCCCGAGGTCATGGGAGATAAAAAGAAACGTCACGCCTAAGTCATCGCGAAGGTCGGCAAACAGGTTGATGATTTGCGCCTGGATCGACACGTCCAGCGCGGAAATCGGCTCGTCGGCGACGATAAACTCCGGCTGTAAAATCAGCGCCCGGGCGATGCCGATGCGCTGGCGCTGGCCGCCGGAAAACTCATGCGGGAAGCGGCTGGCGTATTGCGCCGGCAGGCCGCAGATTTGCATCACCTGCGCCACCTTGCCTGCAAGCTCCGCTCTGCTGCAAAGCTTATGCTCCAGCATCGCCTCGCCGATGGCGTCGCCCACGCGAATGCGCGGGTTGAGCGAGCTGTACGGGTCCTGAAACACCATTTGCAGCTTCGGGCTTAACGCTTTGCGCGCTTTGGGCGTTAAGGCGTGCAGCGGCTCGCCGTGAAACTTCACGCTGCCCGCCGTTGGCGCATAAAGCCCGAGCAGGGTGCGGCCCACGGTGGTTTTCCCGCTGCCCGATTCGCCCACCAGCCCGAAAATCGTTCCTTTGCGAATCGCGAAACTTACGCCGTCCACCGCCCGCACCTGGCCGGTGGCCGCGCCGAAAAGACCGTCGTAGACGGGAAAGTGCTTCACCAGGTTTTCGACTTCAATTACATAATCGTTGCTCACGGGCGCGCCTCCTGTTCCGCTTGCTCCTGAGGGGAAAGTTGACCGTGATAAAAGCAGGCCGCCTGCTGTCGTTGCCCGCTTAAGGGCGGAATGCCCTCGCGACAGCGCGGGGTGGCGCGCGCGCAGCGGTCCGCAAAGGCGCACCAGGGCGGGAGGGCGGCGAGGTCCGGCACCTGACCTGGAATCGACCCTAAGCGGCGGCGTCGCGTGCCCGGCACCGGGCGCGCGGCGATAAGCCCGCGGGTGTAAGGGTGCTGCGGCTGGCGCAGCACGTCGGCGGTCGGCCCCTGTTCCACGACCCGGCCGGCATACATCACCACCACATGCTCCGCCATCTGGGCGATCACCCCCAGATCGTGGGTGATCAGCATCAAGGCCATCTGCTGCCGCCTTGCCTGATCGCGCAGCAAACGGAGGATCTGCGCCTGCACGGTCACGTCCAGCGCGGTGGTGGGCTCGTCGGCTATCAGCAACTGCGGCTTACAGCTAAGCGCCATCGCAATCATCACCCGTTGCAGCATGCCGCCGGAAAGCAGGTGAGGGTAGCTCTCCATCAGGCTTTCCGCCCGCGCCAGCCCCACCTCGCGAAGAAGCTGCGTGGCGTGTTGCCAGGCGGCCTTAGGCGACTCGCCCCGGTGGCGGATAAGCGGCTCCACCAGCTGCTCGCCAAGCGTCAGCACCGGGTTGAGCGCGCTCATCGGCTCCTGGAAAATCATCGCCAGCCGGTTGCCGCGCAGGTCGCCCATTTGAGACGGGCGCAGCTTGAGCAAATCGCTGCCTTGATAAAGGATTTCTCCGCCGTCGATGCGCGCGCTCTGGGGAGGCAGCAGGCCCATCAGCGACATTGCCGTGACGCTCTTGCCGCAGCCGGACTCGCCGACAATGCCGACAATCTGTCCCGCCTTCACCCCGAATGAGACCTCCTGCACCGCCCGCACCCGTCCGTGGTCGGCGGCGAAAGAAAGGGAGAGCTGATTAAAGCGAATAAGCGGTTCGGTCATTTGATCCTCCGCTGCATTTTTGGGTCGAGGGCGTCGCGCAGACCGTCGCCCAGCACGTTAATGGCGATAACGGTGAGCAGGATAGCCACGCCTGGCGGCATCCACAGCCACGGGCGACGTTGAAAATCGATAAGGCTGTTGGCGGCGTCCATCATGTTGCCCCAGGAAGGGGTAGGCGGCACCACGCCGAGGCCGAGGTAGCTTAAGGCCGATTCGCTGAGAATCGCGTTGGCCACCGCCATGGTCGCCATCACCACCAGAATCGGCACCGTATTAGGCAGCAGGTGGCCGAACAGGCGTCGGCGGGCGCTTAAGCCCAGCACTTTCGTCGCCTGCATAAAATCCCGCTCGCGCAGCGAGAGAATTTGCCCGCGCACCAGCCGCGCCAGCTTCGGCCACTCCAGCAGGCTTAGCATAATAATCACCATATAAACCCGGGCATCGGCGGAGAAATCGAGTTCCGAGAGCATAGCTCCCATCACAATTAACAGCGGCAGGCTGGGGATGGTCATCACCAGGTCGGCAAAGCGCATAATCAGCTTGTCCGTCACGCCGCCCACGTAGCCGGAAAGCGCGCCCAGCAGGTAGCCGAGGGTGACGGAGAGCAGCATCGTCAGCAGCCCGACTATCAGCGAAATGCGCCCGGCCAGCAGCAGGCGGGTGTAAATGTCGCGGCCAAGAAAATCGGTGCCGAGCCAGTGCGCCGCGCTCGGCGCTTTGTTGATCATCAGCGCGTCGGTGGCGTCGTTGCGCCAGGGCGACCACAGCGGCCCCAGCACGCACCAGAGCGCCATCACCGCCAGCAGCGCGAGACAAAGCATCGCCAGCCGGTTGCGCTTAAGCCGCTGCCATGCCTGGCGCCAGGGAGACGGCGCGGCCTGCGCCAGCGCCGGGATCTCCGCCTTGCGCAGGCGACGTTGAGTGGAAAAAAGCGAATTGAGCATCACGACCTCACCCGAATGCGCGGGTCGGCCCACGCGTAAAGCACGTCGGCAAGCAGGTTGCCAAGAATGGTTAACACCGCCAGAAACAGCGTGAAGCCCATCAGCACCGGGTAGTCGCGGGCGGCCAGCGAGTCGATATGAATATGCCCGGCGCCGGGCCAGTTAAATACTTTCTCGGTAATCAACGCCCCGGAGAAAAGCCCCGGCAGCTCAAAGCCGAGCAGGGTGATGATGGGCAGCAGGGCGTTGCGAAGGGCGTGTTTGAGGATAACCGTACGCTCGCGAAGCCCCTTGGCGCGGGCGGTGCGGATAAAATCCATCTTCACCACATCAAGCAGGCTGGCGCGAAAATAGCGCGTCAGGCTGCCCGCCTGCAGCATCACCAGCGCCAGCACCGGCAATGCCAGATGCGCCGCGACCTGGGCGACCCACGCCCAGCCCGTCGCATCGCTGCCGGTATTGGTCATGCCGCCCACCGGCAGCCAGTGCAGATCGACTGCGAACCACTTAATCAGCAGCAGGCAGAGAAAGAAGGTGGGAAAAGACATCGCGGCGAAAATCAACACGCTCACCAGATGGTCGAACAGCGAACCGGGCTTCATGGCCGAGATAATGCCCACCGCCAGCGCGATAACCCAGTAGAGGATCATGGCGATGCTCGCCAGCAGAAAGGAATTCCAGATGTACTGGTTCAGCAGCTGGCTGACCGGGATCTGGTATTGCAGCGAAAAGCCTAAATCACCGCGCAGCAGCTGGCCCAGCCAGTGCAGATAGCGCGAAAGCAGCGGCTGGTCGAGGCCGTAGAGCGCCTTCAGCTCGGCGGCGCGCTGGGCGGTCAGCGTCACGTTGCCGTCAATAAAATCGCCGGGCGTTTTAGCGAACAGCAGAAAGATAATGAACGAGGCGAAGAACAGCATCGGAAGCGTTTGCAGCAGCCGGCGTAGAATAAAGTTTCTCATGACGTTCTCAGCGCCGCCGCGCCCGGTAAGACGCGGCGGCCGGGGGTTCAACGGATCTTACTTAACGATTTTCACATCCGGCAGGCTGCCGGTCAGGCCGTTATAAATGTCGGGCTTAAACCCGGTGACGTGGGCGCTGCTGGCCGACAAAATTTTGCGGTTGCCGAGCAGGATAACCGGCGGGTCTTCCGCCAGCACCTTGTAGAGCTGGTGGTAAATCGGCTTGCGTTTTTCCACCTCCAGCGTGGCGTTGCCTTCGGTGATGAGCCTGTCGACTTCGGCGTTGTGGTAGCCCTGCACGGCCGCCTCGCTGCTGTAATAATCCCAGACGCCGTCGTGCGGGTCGTTCAGCGTACTGGTGCTGAAAGAGGCCAGGTCATAGTTGCCCGCTTTGCGCGCCGCCATCAGGGCGTTGAAGTCCACCACCTGCGGCTTGAGCAGCACGCCAATCTGCTGGTAGTTCTCTTTGGCGACAGGCACCAGCGCGTCGTTCAGCACCTTCTTGCTCACCAGCAGGCTCAGCTCCAGACGCTTGCCGTCCTTCACGCGAATGCCGTCGGGGCCGGGCTTCCAGCCTGCTTCCTCCAGCAGCTTTTTCGCCTGCGCCGGGTCATATTTATACGGGTTCACGCCGCTTGTGTCGTAGGCCCAGGAGATAGGCGCGATGGGTTCGATGGCTACCGAGCCGTAGCCCTGGTAGACCACGTCAATCAGCTTCTGGCGATCCAGCCCGTAGATCAGCGCCTGGCGCACTTTTACATCCTGCAGGGCAGGGCGCTTGAGGTTGAACTCCACCTTGCTGTAGTCGCTTGAGCCATAAAGGTTGATGTTAGCGAAGCCCAGCAGCTTGAGCTGTTCGATGTCATCCGGGCGCGAGGTGAAGGCGTCATAATCCGTCTCGCCGGTCTGGAACAGCTGGAAGTTGGTGGACGGGTTAGTCACACGGTAGATAAAGCGCGGGGTAGGCGGCGTGCCGCGATAAAAATGGGTATTGGCGTGGAAACGGATCTCCTGGCCGGGGATGTATTTTTCATACACGTAGGGCCCGTTGCCGAGCGGCTTGCCGTGCAGCGTGCGCAGATAATCAAGCTGGCCGGGCTGGTAGCCTTTGCCGTAATACGCCTTCGAGAGCACCGGCCCGCCGATTTTCGCAAGCGTGGTGGCGCCCGGTTGGGTGGTGGTGACCTGCAAGGTCAGCGGGTCGAGCACTTTCAGGCCGCTGACGCGCTGCGCCTTGCCGGCTTTGTAGTCTGCGCCGCCTTCGATATTGGCAAGCGTGATGTCGGTGTCGCCGTCATATTTCGGGTCATGCAAAAGCGTGAGCGTGAACGCCACGTCTTCGGCGGTGAGCGGCGAGCCGTCGCTGAAGGTGAGGTTCGGGCGAAGCTTGATGGTATAGATTTTGCCATCGGGGCTTACCGTCCAGCTTTCAGCCAGTCCCGGCACCAGTTTGCCCTGGCTGTCCCAGTCGATAAGGCGCGAGAAAATGACGTTGGTCACGTTCTCATCCCAGCCGTTAACAAAAAAGTAAGGGTTAAAGATCCCCTGCGGTTCAGAGATGCCCGCCACCACCGTGTCTTTACGAAGCTTTGCCGCAGCGGGGAGCTGGCTTGCGTCTGCCGCGGGCGTAATGCCCTCTTTGAGCACATCGTCCGCGAGGCTCAGCGAGGAAAACACGACCGCGCCGCCGACCAGCGCCGCCTTCAGAAAAGACGGCGAAGCGAGTTGTAATACATTGATTAACCTTGCCAAAATCGATCCCTCTCGTGAAATAGTTATAGGTTTTCGTAAACAGCCCGAGCATAAAAAGGGGCTTCTGCTTTGTCTGACAGTGAAAAAACAGGCCTTATAGCGTTTTGCGCCAATGGCTTACGCCTGGTCGCGCTCACGCTGCTTTGCCGCGATAAACGGCGCGACGTTGATAATCTCTGCCGGCGGCTGGCGCCGGGCCAGCTGCTGCGCCATCCATGTCATATAAGGCGCGGCGTGGCGGAAAAAGGCGTAGTAGCCGCTGCACAGGTGGTTTTGCCGGTGCTTGCCGTCTCGCGCCAGGCGGTGCTTCGGACAGCCGCCCTGGCAGGCGAAGCGGTATTCGCAGCGCTGGCAGGTGGGCGACGTGGGCGTTTTGGCATTGCCGAAGCGCCGCTGCTGCTTGCTGGCGACCAGCTTGTCCGGCGCGTCGCGCAGGATGTTGCCGAGGTGGTGTTCGGGCGCGACGAAGTGGTCGCAGCTGTAGACATCGCCGTTCTGCTCCACCACCAGCGCCGCGCCGCAGGTTGGCTGCATCACGCACAGCTCCGGCGTGTTGCCGGTCCAGGCCGTCAGCGTGTTATCAAACATCTGCACGAAAACGCGGCCTACGTCGCGGCGCACCCATTCATCGAAGAGCGTTATCAGAAAACGGCCATACGCTTCGCTGGAGACCGACCACGGCGCCACCGCGCTGCCGTGCTCCAGCGCGATGGTTTCGCCAAAGCGGGCCGCTTGCGCCGCGCGCGGCATCGGCTCCACCGCCGGGATAAATTGCAGGTGCTGGCCGCCTAACTCCTGAGTCAAAAAGCGGTAGATCTCCAGCGGGTATTGCGCGGTGACGTCGTTGACCACCGCCAGCAGGTTGAACGCCACGCCGTGGCGCTTGAGGTGGCCGATAGCGTCGACCACTTTGTGAAAAACGCTGCCGCCCGACTGGGTTTTGCGGTAGGCGTCGTAAAGCGGCTGCGGGCCATCTACAGAGATGCCCATCAGGAAATGATGTTCCGCCAGAAAGCGCGCCCACTCGTCGTTAATCAGCACGCCGTTGGTCTGCATGCTGTTGGTGATGCGCTTGTTGCCCGCGTACTGCTTTTGCAGCGCCACGGCGCGGCGGTAGAAGTCCAGCCCCGCGAGCGTCGGCTCGCCGCCCTGCCAGGTAAACGCCACTTCATTGCCAGGCGAGCTTTCGATATAGCGCTTAATAAACTGGCGCAGCACCGGTTCGGACATCGCCCGCGACGGCGGCTGGCCGTGCAGCACCGTTTCGCCGTTCGGCAGGTAGAAGCAGTAATCGCACGCCAGGTTGCAGTGAAAGCTGGCGGGCTTGGCCATCAGGTGAAAGCCTTTTTTCATTTTTATCTCTCCCTGCGGCGGGCGAAGCTCGCCGAGAGGCGGTCGAGCAGGATAGCCATCAGCACCACCACAATGCCGCTTTGCAAGCCAAGGCCGATATCCAGTTGCTGGATGCTGCTGAGAATATCGTTGCCAAGCCCGCCTGCGCCGACCATCGAGGCGATAATCACCATCGACATCGCCATCATGATGGTCTGGTTCACGCCCGCCATAATGGAAGGCTGGGCGGCGGGCAACTGCACCTTCCACAGCAGTTGCCAGGGAGTGCAGCCAAAAGCGATGCCCGCTTCAAGGCGCGCGGCGCTGACCTGGCGAATGCCCAAATCGGTCAGGCGCACCACCGGCGGCATAGAGAAAAGAATGGTGGCGAAGATGCCCGGCGGCCTGCCAAGGCCAAACAGAATGGTGGCCGGGATAAGGTAAACGAAGGCGGGCATGGTCTGCATAAAGTCGAGCAGGGTGCGCACCACGCTTCCCACCCGCGCCCGGCGGGCGCTCCAGATGCCAAGCGGAATGCCGATAAGCAGGCTGAAAAAGGTGGAGGAGAGCGTCAGCGCAAGCGTAATTGAGGCGTGCTCGCTGTAGCCGCTGTAAATGATGTAGAGCGTGGCGAGCAGGGCGAAAAGCGCAAAGCCCTTGCCGATGCGCCAGGCGCCGATGCCGGTCGCCAGTATCACCAGCCCCCAGGGCGTGAGCCAGGCGGTCACGGTTTCAAGGCCGCCGGCGAAGGTATCAATCACCACCGCCAGCGCATCAAAAAAGCCGCCCGCGTGGGCGAGCAGCGAGTGGATGGCCTCGTCAATCTGGCGGCTGAAATCAAGCGGGTAGGTCATAAGCTCCTCAGCGCGGTTGCCAGATGTCGGTGTAGGTTTCCGCCATCTGCCAGCGGGACGTGTCCACGCCGGAGAAGAAATGGCGCACATAAGGGGTGGCAGGGGCGTTGATCAGCGCTTCCGGCGCGCCCACCTGCACCAGCTCGCCTTTTTCCATAATGGCGATGCGCGTACCGAGGCGCAGCGCCTCTTCCATGTCATGGGTAACGAAAACAACGGTGCGGCGAGATTCGGCCTGAAGCGTCAGCAGCAGCGACTGCATTTCGCGGCGGATAATCGGGTCGAGCGCCGAGAACGCCTCGTCCATCAGCAACACCGAAGGGTTCACCACCAGCGCCCGGGCAAGCCCCACACGCTGCTGCATGCCGCCGGAGAGCTGGTGCGGGTACTGGTTCGCCACGTCGCCAAGCCCTACTTTCGCAAGCATGGCGCGCGCCCGCTCGTGGCGTTCTGCACGCGCCATGCCTGCCACTTCCAGCCCGAAGGCGACGTTGTCCAGCACGCTTCGCTCATCAAAAAGCGCAAAAGACTGAAAGACCATGCCGATGTGCTCACGGCGCAGAGCGACAGTTTGCGCGGCCGTCAGCGAGCCAAGCTCGCGCCCCTGAAACAGCACCGCGCCTTTGCTCGGCGGTATCAGGTAGTTAAGCGTGCGCAAGAGCGTAGATTTGCCGGAGCCGGAAAGGCCGACAATGACAAAAATCTCGCCGGGAAATATCGACAGCGAAACCGCATTCAGGGCTTTTACCGGCTGCGCGTTTTCCGGGCGTGAAAAAAATGCGCGCTTCGCCGTTGGGTAATAATGTTTATTTACCCCGCGTAATTCAATTATCGGTTCAGACATGGCGTAATTATCTTTTTCAGCAATGTTTACACCCTACATTAAAAAAGCAAAATAAAGTTAATGCTTTTAATGCAGGCAATAGACAATTTCCGCATTAGCTTATTTATATTCCGGCAATGGATTATGGTTCAGGTGAAAATGCCAGGCTTCATCTAATAACCAGGCGCGGACTTTCTCCTGCTGTGCGGATAAAGGTTTACCGCTGGCGGAGATTAAATAGTACCCGCGCTCGGTACGCACTTCCGGCCCGCACTGAAGAAGCTGGCCGCTTGCCAGAAACGGCGTAACCAGAGGCCGCCAGCCAAGCGCCACGCCTTGTCCTTCAATCGCCGCCTGGATAACCAGCGAGTAGGCGTTGAAGGTGCGCGACGCGCCGTGGCTCTGGCCCCTGATCTGGTGGTGGCGAAACCAGTCTTCCCAGCTAAGCCAGCGCTGCGGGCGGGTTTCCGGAAGCTTCAGCAGGGGGAAATCAAGCAGCCGCTGCGCCGTCGGGTTGCCGCCGATTTCCTGTGCAAGGCTCTGATTGCAAACCGGAATGACCGATTCAGGAAAGAGCCGCTGCGCCTGGGTTCCCGGCCAGTTCCCCGCGCCGAAATAGATAGCCAGATGGGCGTTGCTGTCGCGAAAGTTATAGTCGTTAGGCGAGGTGGATACCTGCACCTCCACGCCCGGAATCAGCGCCTGCAGGGCGTTCATGCGCGGCAGCAGCCAGTAGCTGGCGAAGCCCATATCGGTGTCGATGCGAAGCACGCTGCGCTGGTAGCGCGTGCGCTCAATCTGCTCGCTTATTTCGTTGAGGCTTGCGCGCACTATCTGGTAAAGCCCGCTGCCCGCCTCGGTCAGCTGCACCCCCCGATGACGACGTTCAAATAGCGGCGCGTTGAGCAGATTTTCCAGCAGCTGAATACGCTGGCTGACCGCCGGTTGCGAAAGTCCAAGCTCGTTTCCCGCCGCGGTGAAATTACCGTGACGGGCTGCGGCTTCAAATACGACTAATACCTGTAAAGGCGGAAGCTGTAATTTACCTGCCATAAACTGACCTTATGTCATGATAATAAAATAGCCTCTTCACAGAATGAAAATGGCGTGCGATAAACCTGCCATGTTTTTATTTCTGTGGCGAGTTAATAATGCTTATAAATAAACCGAATATCGTTATTCTGATGGCGGATCAGTTAACTGCGAGCGCGTTGCGCGCCTATGGAAATAAAGTCAGCCTGACGCCGAATATCGATAAGCTGGCGCGTGAAGGTGTGGTATTTGAATCCGCCTACTGCAACAGCCCGCTCTGTGCGCCCTCACGCGCTTCGCTGATGACAGGGCAGTTTATCTCCCGCAACAAGGTGTTTGATAACGCCGCTGAGTTTCGCGCCGATTCGCCCACCTTCTGCCACTACCTGCGCGAACAGGGCTACCGCACCTGGCTTTCCGGCAAGATGCATTTTTGCGGCCCGGACCAGCTGCACGGTTTTGACGAGCGGCTTACCACCGATATTTACCCTGCCGATTTCGGTTGGACGCCGGACTGGCGACACCCGGAGCGCCGCCTCGACTGGTATCACAACATGAGTTCAGTGCTGGAGGCGGGCGAGTGCGTGCGCACCAACCAACTTGATTTTGACGACGAGGCGCTCTTTATGGCGCGCCAGCGGCTCTACGACGCCGCGCGCCAGCCCGACGAGCGGCCGTTCCTGCTGACGCTTTCGCTGACGCACCCGCACGATCCTTTCGCGATACCTAAGCGCTACCTCGACCGGTTCAGGGAAGACGATATCGATCTGCCGCAGGTTCAGGCCCGGGACGTAGAAAACGATCCGCACTCGGCGCGGCTGCGCGCCATGTACCAGTCAGAAGAGGGGCTGCTGAGCGAAGAGCAAATCAAACGCGCCCGCCATGCCTACTACGGCGCGCTGGCTTACGTTGACGACTGCTTTGGCGAAGTGCTGCGCACGCTGGAGGAGACGGGGCTTGCGGATAACACCGTGGTCTTTGTTATCTCGGACCATGGCGAAATGCTCGGCGAGCGCGGCCTTTGGTACAAGATGTCTTTCTTTGAGAACGCGGCGCGCATCCCGCTTATTGTCCACAGCCCGTCGCGCTTTGCGCCGGGGCGCATAAAAGCGAGCGTGTCGCTGGTAGATTTGCTGCCGACGCTTGTGGAGCTTGCGAGCGGCGAAGACCGCCGCGATGAGGCTGTCGCGCCGCTGGACGGCCAGAGCCTGGTGCCGCATTTGCGCGGCGAGCCGGGGCCGGACGGGGCGGTGAGCGAATATCTGGCGGAGGGCGCTATCGCGCCGATGCTGATGCTGCGTCGCGGTCCGTGGAAATATATGTATTCGCTGAGCGACGCGCCGCAGCTTTTCAACCTGGAGCAGGACCCGTTTGAGCTGAACAACCTTGCCGGCAAGGCTTCGCATCAGGACATCGCCCGCGAGTTCGCCGCGCGCGCAGCCGCGCACTGGAACGTGGAAGATCTGAACCAGCAGGTGCTGGCAAGCCAGAAGAAGCGTTTGTTTTTAACCCGCGTAGCGGGCCGCGACGCTATTGCGAAATGGGACTTTCAGCCCTTCAGGGCGGCCTCAGAGCGCTATATTCGCAACCACCAGACGCTGGACGAGCAGGAAGCCTTCGCCCGCTACCCGCGTCCTCACACCCACCCAGCCGGGGACAAATAATGAAAATGAAAAAACTCGCCGCCATGCTGTTGCCTGGCATCGCCTTGCTCACCGCTTTCCCGGGCTTTGCCGCCGAGCCGGCAAGCTGCGCCACCGTCAGTCAGTCTGATCCGGGCTGGACCGATATCGCCGCGACCAATGCGCTCTCCGGCACGGTGCTGAAAGCGCTGGGCTACGAGCAGAAGGTGCAGAACCTTTCCGTGGCGCTGGCCTATCAGGGGCTAAAAACCGGCCAGCTCGACGTTTTTCTTGGCAACTGGATGCCCGCCCAGCAGCCGGTTATCAGCAAATTTACCGAAGATGGCTCGGTTAAGGTGGTAGGCGCGAACCTGCCTGCCGCGAAATTCACTCTGGCGGTTCCCGACTATGTCGCCGCCGCTGGCGTGAAGGATTTTGCCGATCTGCAAAAAAACGCCGATAAGTTCGACCATAAGATTTACGGCATCGCTCCCGGCGCGCCCGCTAATCAGAACATCAAAAAGATGCTCGATAAACACGACTTTGGCCTGCAGGGCTGGAACCTGGTGGAATCGAGCGAGAGCGGCATGCTGGCGCAGGTGACCCGCGCCGTGAACCGCAAACAGTGGGTGGTGTTCCTTGGCTGGGAGCCGCACGCCATGAACACCCGCTTTAAGCTCACCTACCTGAGCGGTGGCGATGCTTATTTCGGCCCGAACTACGGCAGCGCCACCGTAAACACCGTGACGCGCAAGGACTACGCGACGCAGTGCCCGAACCTTAACCGCTTCTTTACCCAGCTGAAGTTCGATGTCGCGCTGGAAAACGCAGTTATCGCCCGCGTGCTGGACGACAAACAGGATGTGAACGAGGCGGCGAAAGCGGAGCTGGCGAAGCGCCCGGAACTGCTCTCCGGCTGGCTTAACGGCGTGACGACCCGCGACGGGAAACCTGCGGAGCCGGCGGTGAAAAAAGCGCTGGGGATCTAACCTGCGGCGGTTTTTAGCATATCGTCAGGCAAATTTTCCTCAGGGAAGAGGAAGATGGCTTATTAACGCCAGGGGTTTATCCGCGCTTTTCGCTGTCAGTCTGGGCTCGTAACATGCTGTTTTTTATCAGCACAGCAGAAAAGTAAAATGATTAACCGCGATTTTGACCACCTCTGCACGCTCCTTCACCCGTTTTTTATCCGCGAAGATATTCGCCAGAAGCTCAATATTATCGACCAGAACAACATTACCGGCTGGGAAGTCTGGCTGCAGATTGAGTTTTCGAGCCTGTTGGTTTCCACCGGGCATGAGTGGTGGCGCGAGCAAACGCTGAACGCCGATTTACGTAAAAACCCGGTACGCAACTCGCTGCGCACCGACTTCCTGCTGCGCAAGAAAGGCTGGACCCTGGACAGCTATATCGCGCTGGAGATTAAGCAGAATAACGATCCGACCAGCTGCGTGCGCAACATGGTGCTCGACCTTGAGAAAAGCGCGCGCATCAAAGCGTCGGAAATCGATCTGCGCAGCTTCTGGACGCTTGGCATTACCCGTACGATTGAACGCGAAAGGCTGGAAACGCTAATCGATCGCTACCTGATAGATAAGTACTACCAGACGAAAAGCCGGGACAGGCACGTACTGCTGGAACCCATTGAAGATACGCCATTTTGTTATATCGTCATCTGAACGCGGTTGTTTACAGGCCTGACCACAGGCGATACGTCATGAAAACCCTTCATTTTGTATAAAGTTTTCCCGGTATGTGCCGAAACCAGTGATTCTGTCGTACCGGAAATGAGAAACCATGTTAAACCGAGTCAAAGTTGTTACCAGCTTATTATTTGTGCTGGGGCTATTTGGGATTTTACAAATGGCTTCCGGTGGTCTGTTCTTCAATGCCATCAAAAATGACAAAGAGAACTTCACAATTCTGCAAACCATCCGCCAGCAGCAGTCTACGCTGAATGCCAGCTGGGTGGCCCTGCTCCAGACCCGCAACACCCTGAACCGCGCCGGCATCCGCTACATGATGGACGCCAACAACATGGGCAGCGGCGCGACCGTTAACGAACTGATGCAGATTGCCACCACCTCGCTTAAGCAGGCGGAAGAGAAGTGGGCGGCCTATCAGGCGCTGCCGCGCGACCCTCGCCAGAGCGAGCAGGCGGCGGTGGAAATTAAGCGCAACTACGATATCTATCACGGCGCGCTGGCCGAGCTTATCCAGCTGCTGGGCGCGGGCAAAATCAATGATTTCTTCGATCAGCCGACCCAGAAATACCAGGATGGCTTCGAGAAAGAATATAACGACTACATGCAGCAGAACGACAGCCTCTATCAGCTGGCCGTAGATGGCAATAACGGCTCTTACAGCCTGGCTATCTGGATCCTGATTGGCGTGCTGGCGGTTGTGCTTGCGGTGATTATCGCGGTCTGGTTCGGCATTCAGAAAGCGCTGCTGGCGCCGCTTCACAGCCTGATTGAGAGCATTCGCCATATCGCGAGCGGCGACCTGGTGCGTCGTATCGACGTGGAAGGCACCAACGAAATGGGCCAGCTGGCCGATAGCCTGCGCCATATGCAGGGCGAACTGGTACGCACGGTAAGCGTGGTGCGCACCGGCGCGGACGCTATCTATAGCGGCGCCAGCGAAATTTCCGCCGGCAATAACGATCTCTCCTCCCGTACCGAGCAGCAGGCGGCTTCGCTGGAAGAGACTGCAGCCAGCATGGAGCAGCTGACCGCAACCGTGAAGCAGAACGCCGAAAACGCCCGTCAGGCGAGCCAGCTGGCGCTGAGCGCCTCTGAAACGGCGCAGAAAGGCGGCAAAGTGGTGGATAATGTGGTGCAGACCATGCGCGATATCGCGGGCAGCTCGCAGAAAATCGCCGACATCACAAGCGTTATCGACGGCATCGCCTTCCAGACCAACATCCTCGCGCTTAACGCCGCAGTCGAAGCGGCGCGCGCGGGCGAACAGGGCCGCGGCTTTGCGGTGGTTGCAGGCGAAGTGCGCAACCTGGCGCAGCGCAGCGCTCAGGCGGCAAAAGAGATTAAAGGCCTTATCGACGACTCCGTGAGCAAAGTCGACGTGGGCTCAACGCTTGTGGAAAGCGCGGGCGAAACCATGGGTGAAATCGTCAGCGCGGTGACGCGCGTAACCGACATCATGGGCGAAATCGCTTCTGCTTCCGACGAGCAGAGCCGCGGTATCGACCAGGTAGGCCTGGCGGTGTCTGAAATGGACCGCGTGACCCAGCAGAACGCCTCGCTGGTGGAAGAATCCGCTGCGGCTGCGGCGGCGCTGGAAGAGCAGGCGAGCCGCCTGACGCAGGCTGTCACGGTGTTCCGCATCAAGCAGGACGCCCGTGAAGTGGTTCAGGCGACGCCTGCGCCGAAAGCGCCTGTCGCCCCGGTCGCTCCGCGCAAGCCGGTAGTGGCCGATGGCGGCGACAACTGGGAAACCTTCTGATTCTTCTCAGCTAAGTCCATCAACCCCCGTCCTGTGACGGGGGTTTTCTTTTTTCAGCCCAGCGATAAAACTATTGCCGGAATATTCTTAGCCGCTTTTCTGGTTTCGTTGAAATAATTTCCACACGGCGGGCTTATGCGCTTCGCTTATTTTTATGTGGCTCCATGTATAAGCGTGGCGGTAAAATCTCGCCTTCCGTGCCGATAAAAATAAAATTTCCTCTCTGATTTTTTATTAATTACGTAAGCTAACAGCGTTTTTATATTTATTAACAATTTCTTTCGCTCCGATTTTATTTTTCCCCCGTGCCGTAGTCTATGCTTATAACTATGTGATTGAATAATGACTATTTATTACGCGAATATTGTTCGGGAATATCGACCAGAGCCAGGAAACGCTATGTCAGATAAACATGATGATAACGAAACGACAAAGCCGGACGCAGAGCAGGCGCTGACGCTGGCCGAAGAGCAGGCGGAAATCACTAAAACGAAAGTTGTGGATCGCCGTATTCGCTTAACCCGAACTACGCACTCAGAAGAGAAAATACTTGAAACGGAATTATCTCAGGAACAGGTATTCATCGAGCATGTCATAAAAAATGAACCCGTTGATGAAAATAACATTCCGCAGGTTCGTGAGCAGGGGGATACATTAATTATCCCGGTAATAGAAGAGCAGGTCGAAATTATCAGGCGTTATGTCCTGAAAGAGGAAGTTCATATTCGCAAAGTGAAAACGACCGAGCCTTATCAGGAAAAAGTGATTTTACGACGCCAGGAGTTTGATATTTCCACGGATGAGGAATAAACGGAACGTAACCCAAAACCGAAGCACGAGGAGAATCTGTTATGGCACATGAGAAAATCGTTACTGCTTTTAAACAGCTTCAGCAGGCGGAAGTGGCAAAAGAGAAACTGATTGCAGAGGGTATCGCGGAACACAACATCGATATCATCTCGGGTGAACGGCTGCGGGTTGAAGACAAAGAAATACGCCACCCAAGCTTCTGGCAGCGGTTGTTTGGCGACGACGTGGATGATGATTACGCAGAAGAGTACAACCAGGCGATTCGTACTGGCGGCGTGCTGCTGACAGCGCGCGTGGATAAAGATGACGCAGACCGTATTGAGGCGCTGCTGGATGAATATTCATCTGATTATGCTTCCTCCGGCACTTACGGCGGCTACGGCGTGGGTAAAAGCCCGGAAAATGCCGACCGCGACCGCGAATTTATGGGCGAAACCGATGATGTGACCGGCACCGGCCGCACGACGGGCAGCCTGAACAGCGGCCTCGCGGGCATCGGCGCAGCAGGCGCAGGCGTGGCGGGCGGCACCATTAACGATCCGTCTGAAAAAGTGCCCGGCACAAGCGATGATACGGTGCCGGATGCGGATGATTTAACCCGCGATCGCACCCTGACCGGCCAGGGCGGCGCGGATTACGTGGATGACGATACCCTGCGCGATCGCGATGTTACGGGCCGTACTGGCGCGGGGCTGGTGGATGATGATGACATTAGCAACCGCGATCTGACTGGCCGCACAGGCATAGCGGATGATGACGACATTGCTAACCGCGGCTACGGCACGCCGGGCAGCGCCGTACCGACAGCGGCTGGCGCGATAAGCGGTGCCGACCGCGATGAGACGCTGAAGCTTGCAGAAGAGCAGGTGGAAATTGGCAAACGACGCGTGAGCGATGGTGTCGTGCGTCTGCGTCGTTACACCGTGGAAGAAGATGTCTCGGAGGATATTTCGCTTTTCGATCAGCATGCCGACGTATTCCGCCATGCGGTAGACGAACCCGCCTACCTGAACGACGTTGACTGGTCGGAAAAAACCATCGAAGTGGAAGAGTCTCATGAAGTGCCGACGGTGAACAAAACCGCCCGCGTGCGTGAAGAAGTGGGCCTGCGCACCGAAGGCAACGAGCGGGTAGAAACGGTAAAAGATACGGTGCGCCGCCAGGAGGTGGAAGTGGATAAATCTGGCGCCGACCGCCTTTCCGATACCGATAGCGACCGTCTGAAAGAGGATGACGATCCGCTGCTGCGCAAATAATCTTGCTTCAGCAAAACCGGCCCGCGCTGCCTCGCAGCGCGGGTTTTTTTATTGTCTTTAGCCTGCGGTTATCTCTACAAGGTTGCCGTCCGGGTCTTTCAATACCGCTTCGTAAAAACCGTCGCCGGTCATGCGCGGCCCGCTCAGCAGAATGCCCGCCTCTTTCGCCCGGTGCGCCAGCCGATCCACGGCCTGTTTATCGCCGACGTCCAGCGCGATATGCGCCCAGCCGCCATGTTCTTTATCGGCAGGCCCGTCGGGGAGCGCGGGCAGCGACATCAACTCAAGCGTGGCGCCTTCCGACAGCGTTACAAAACGCGAGGTAAAGCCCGGGCGGTTTTTACTGACGTAAAGCTCGCCTGCTTCAGCATGGAACCAGTCGGCCCAGAAGCGGGCCTGCGCGTCGAGATCAGTTGTCCACAGTGCGACATGGGCGATTTTCATTCACATTTTCTCCCGAAGGTAAGAGGGCATGAAGCACCGCGCCGCCGTGCTGGCGAACGTCCAGCTCCATCTCCGGGTGCGCGTTGCGTGAGGTAATGAGGTAATCGACATCGGCTGCGCCCATGAAATGGTACGGGGCAAAGCGGCCGGGTTTGTCGCTGCTGCACAACACCGCCACGCTTCCTGTATGGGCCAGAAGCTGCTGCTTAAACTGCGCGTCCTGATAATGCAGCGCGCCGAAGCCGCTCTGCGTTTCAAAGGCGCAGACGCCGATAAAAGCGACATCAAAGCGAAAGGGCCTGAGTTGCTCAAGCGCCCGGATATCCACCGCGCCGCCGACCTGCTCGTTCAGCTCTCCGCCCAGCATGATGGTGCGGATACCCGGTTTCGCCAGCAGCCGGGCGGCGATATCGACGCTGTTGGTGACGACAGTCAGGTCGCTGTCGCGCGGCAGCAAATCCGCCAGCAGCAGGTGCGTGCTGCCCGCATCGAGATAGAGCAGCTGGCCGGGGCAGAGAATGTGCAGCGCCGCCTGCGCCAGCGCCTGCTTTTCATCGGCGCTTACCGCAAGGCGCATCTGCGGCGTGCCGCTGGCGGGGGAGGGAAGCAACGCGCCGCCGTAGGTGCGTTTGCATCTCCCCTGGCGGGCCAGCTCACGCAGGTCGCGGCGGATGGTCGCTTCGGTAGCGCCAAGGCGCAGCGCCAGGTCGGCGGCCATCACTTTGCCATCCTCTTTCAGGATGTTAAGAATGATGGTCTGCCGTTCATCAGGAAAGAGTTTCATATCGCCATTTCATTGGTATGGAGTGTTCATGAATGTACATCAATGAATATAAATGTACATTGCTGGCGATAAAAAACGCGATCCCGGCTACACCGCCAGGATCGCGTGATGATCTTAACGCTGGCCTTGCAGGTACTTTTCCCGCTCAGCCTGCGGCACCATGCCGCCGCCCGTGGCCCAGACCAAATGGGTGGCGTTGTTAAGCTGCGCCGTGGTGAAACGGGAGAGGTAATCCGCCGTCAGCCGCCATGGGCCTGGCATGCCCGCCAGCGCGGAAGGCTCAAGCGTAATATGTTCTGCTTCATGGAGCTGGCGCAGCAGGGCGAACAGCGTTTCGTCGGCTACCGTAAAGTAACCGTCTATCAGCCGTTCCATCGCCCGCCCCACGAAGCCGGAGGCGCGACCAACGGCAAGACCATCGGCCGCCGTGACGTTATCAATGCCCAGTTCCTGAACGGAAATCGCCTCATGCAGGCCGGTGTGCACGCCAAGCAGCATGCACGGAGAGTGCGTGGGTTCGGCAAACAGGCAGTGAACGTTGTCGCCAAAAGCGAGCTTCAGACCAAAGGCGACGCCGCCCGGGCCGCCGCCCACGCCGCAGGGCAGGTAGACGAATAGCGGGTTATCGGCGTCCACGGTCACGCCTTGTTGTATAAACTGTTGTTTAAGCCTTTCCCCTGCTACCGCGTAGCCAAGGAACAGCGTGCGGGAATTTTCATCATCAATGAAAAAGCAGCGCGGATCGCGCTCTGCCGCCTTGCGCCCCTGCTCCACCGCCACGCTGTAATCCTGCTCGTATTCCACTACCTCTACGCCATGCTCGCGCAGCAGCGTTTTTTTCCACTGGCGGGCGTCGGCGGACATGTGCACGCTCACGTTAAAACCGAGCTTTGCGCTCATGATGCCAATGGACAGCCCCAGATTGCCGGTAGAGCCTACCGCGATGCGATACTGGTTAAAAAACTGACGAAAGGCGGGAGTGGCGAGTTTACGGTAATCATCCTGAAGGCTAAGCAGCTTCGCCTCCAGCGCCAGCTTCTCGGCGTGAGCCAGCACCTCATAGATGCCGCCGCGCGCTTTAATGGAGCCGGAGACAGGCAGATGGCTGTCTTTTTTCAGCCACAGCGCGCCGGGCAGCGGCTGACCGTAACGCTGCGCCAGCGCGTTTTGCATGGCGGGCACTGGCGCCACCTCCGATTCAATGATCCCCTGTGTGGCGCGCGTTTGTGGGAACACCTCGGCGATATAAGGCGCAAAGCGGGCCAGCCGCGCTTCGGCGTCGCGCACGTCGGCTTGCGTCAGCCCGACGTAAGGCAGCCCTTCAGCAAGGGAAGTGGCGGCGGGGTTAAACCAGGCGGTTTCGCGCAGGGCGATAAGATCGTTCAGTAAGGGAAAAGCGGCGGCCAGTTCGGCAGGGGAAGGCGTGGTCATGGCGTTCTCGCGTACGAAAAGGAAAAGAGCAGCATAGCAGCATGTGCGGCGAGGCAGAAACGGCGTCAGGCCGCTGGCGTAAAGGGCCAGCGGCGCGGTCTGTCACCCTTCGACATTCACCACTTTGATATCCACCATGCCGATACCCAACTGGCGCGGCGAGTGGCCGAGGATATTACCCTCGTTAGTGGTTTGCGGGTCCGGCGGCACAATGACCAGCGTGTTGCTGCGCGACGGGTTTTCAAAATGCAGCGTGGTGGTTGAGACATCGTTGCCAAGCGTCAACGTCTGCTCTTTGTCTCCCACCCGCACCGGAATCGGTTTGTTGGCGTTCGGGCCGAAGGCTTTCGCGGTGATAACCAGGTCGAATTTCTCCGGCAGCGGCGCGTTATATTCAATCTTCACTTCATTGCCGAGCTGCGCGTTTGACCAGCGCCCCCAGGATTCCGGACGCGAAATGCCGGTGAACTGCTTCACCTCTTCCGGCGCGCCCGCCACGTTAAAGACGAAGCTGTCGGCTTTGTAGCGAATATCGTTATCGACGATTTTCAGCAGGTCGACGTTGCGCTGGTAGCGGTCGGTGCTGATGACGGTGTCGCGAAACGCCGCTTTGCCCTGCCAGATGGCTTTATCCACCCGCTGCACTTTCTGCTCGCCGCCCAGTTGGCCCTGCGAGACGCAGAGGTCGGTAGAGAGCGCCAGTTCCGGCGCCCAGAGGCGCGCCATTTTGTAGCAGTTATCCACCCACAGGAAATTATCGCGCGGGGCGAAATCCGCCAGCTGGTAGCGCAGCGGCGCGGAGTATTCACTCTCCGGCAACGGCTCTATTTTCTTATCGGCAATGCGCAGCAGCAGCGGCAAGTGGAAGCGGCTGCCGGAGAACGCGATGGTTTTTTTCTGCTGATCGACCGTGAAGTCATCGATTTTGGTCGGGAAGTTCCACAGACGGATGATGTCCGGCTTCCAGGCGAGCACTTTCTCTTTCATGTTCAGGAACACAGTCGAGAGCGACTGGCCGGAGATGCTGCTGCGCCCCAGTCCGATGAAGTTGTCGCCGCCCAGGATATCCAGCACCGTTGCACCGTTGTCCATGGTGCTGCGCTTCACCGCCACCACGTCCTGCTGCGGTTTATCGCCGCGCAGGATAAAGAACAGATTTTCCCTGTCCTGCTTGCTCAGGTATTTATAAGCCGTGTTGTTCATCGCCAGATGGTCGGAAGAGACCACGATGACCGTATTTTTGAAGTACGGCGAGGCTTTGATTTTGTTGATAAGCGCCGCGATATGCTCCTGGCTGCAGGTTACGGCGCTGAATGACTGATTCGGTTTGCCTTCGAACGCGTAGCTTTTACGCTGGCAGGTGCGCGAGACGAAGCCGTCGGGATGGTGGGTGTCCACCGTCAGCGCGAAAAGGGAAAAGCGTTTGCCCGCTTTTGACAGTTCTTCATACTTTTTCCAGACCTGCTCGAGCACCGTATCGTCATAGAAACCCCAGTCGTTGCGATAGGCCGGGTCCGCCACGACGCCTTTCAGCTCCTCCGCGCCGTACAGGTGGTCAAAACCATGGGATTTCAGGAAGACATCTTTGCCGGCGAAGCGCAGATTCGCGCCCTGCATAAAGTAGTTTTCGTATCCGGAGTTTTTCAGGATATCGCCAAGACAGATATTTTGCGGGAAGAAGCTCGACATCGAGGCCGAGGCGTTGCCCTCGAACGGCGCAAAAAGCGGAATGCCGCACTGGGAGGCGACCATACCGGCGATGGTGTAGTCGGTGCCAGGGAGCTGCATCGTTTTGCTGAAATCCAGCCCTTCGTTTTTCAACGCGCCCAGTTCCGGCGCAAGCTGCGGGAACGCCTGATCGTCAAAATAGGTGCGCTCCAGGCTTTCGCCGTAGATATACACCAGGTTCAACTGCGGGTCGGGGATCGTTTTATTCGGCTCTTTATAATACGTGGCGAAATCAGGGTCGCCTTCGCGGCTTTGCGATTTCACCAGTTCGGTTATCTGGCGAAACGCCGGGCTTGCGTCCACCGAGGCGAGCGCCAGCGCCAGCGCCAACAGGCTATAGCCAAGGTGATGCGGATGGCGACGGCGGCGCAATATCCAGGCGAGCAGGCCGAACACCGCCACCAGGATGGCGATAAGCCCGACGGCGGGCAGAATGTATTTGGTCACGCCTGCGCCGGTAAGGCTGTTGGTAAGGGTGTAAAGCACCGCGTCGTTAATGCCGTCGCCGGTAAAATAGTTACTGGCGTAAAGCGTAATGTTCAGGATGACAAACAGCCCTAACACCACCAGCGTGGCGACAAACCACCAGGTATTGCGGCCCGCTTTTAGCGCGTAAATCGCCACGGAGGCGAGAAAAAAGACCACGGAAAGCAATTCTGACACTACCGCACCCTCACAGACGGCTCACGCCGACAGGCTTAATTCCACTTTTTTAGCGCTACAATCTAACTTTGCTGTCACGCTCCTGCAATTCTAGTGTCATGGTTTTGTGCTGTTGTTCGGAATTGGTTTAGATACGTTATTTTTTGACGCGTATCGCATCGCTGTGCGGCGGCGTTTTGCCGCCTGTTAGCCTTTTTCCTGTCTGGCGGTTTGCACCATGCGGTCAATACGAAATAAGCAGGGGCTTCAGGACGCGTGGTAAGCCAGATAAGCGAGGGGAGAAAAAGCGAACCCGGCGCGGCGACGCGCGCCGGGAGAGGCGTCAGGAAAGGAAATTCACGCCCTGTTTTAGCACGATGTCGCAGGCTTTGGTTTTCACCTTCTGGGCAAGCGGCGTGGTGCCGATGTTGTTCAGGTTTAAAGGCTGGCCGTCGCCTGTATCAAGCAGGCCCTGAGCGCCCTGCAGGAAATCGGGCTCCTGCTGCTGCTCCTGCGGCGTCGTGATGCCGAGCTTCTCCATCACCTGATTTTTAATATTCTCCGTACTGGTGGCGGAGACCAGCTTCTGCTTAATGCAATATTGCAGAATGCCTGCCGCGTTAGGCATGGTTTCGGCGCTCAGCGTTGAGGCGCCGCCGTTAAGCAGGCCGGTGAGCGAGGAGAGCGAAAGGCCGCCCTGCTGGGTCGTGGAGGCGGTTGCGCCGTTGCTGCTCTGCTGGCTGAGTTGACTGGCGGCGCTGGAAAGGGATTCCTGCCAGCTGGCGGCCTGGGCATTGCCGCACATAAAGCCAGCGGCGATCGCCGCAAGGCAAATACTTTTCACTGCTTTCATCACGCTTACTCTCTTTTATGGCAATAACGCCGGAAAACTGGCCCGAGTATAACGACGCTGACGGCGTAAATAAGCTCTCACTGCGCGCTAATTCGCAAAACGGCCTGCACAACGGCACTTTCCAGTTTTTTCTTAGGCGGCAGGGCGCGTTTTACCAAAACGGCGCTGGTCATCGGCTTTGCGCAGGGCGATGCTGATACTCACGCCTTCGCCCGCCGCGGGCAGCGGGCGGTGCGGGCGAAGCGTATTCAGCGACATCGGGGGGGATGAGCGCCAGGCGTGGGCGGGAGCGTAAAAATTAATACTCTTTGCCGGTGACGCGGCTGCGGTAGCTGTCCCAGTTGAAATTCACCCACAGGCTATTGCCAAGGCGCATACGGTCCATCACGCGCTCACCCAGAAGCTTGGTCATCTCTTCCATGTTCTGGTTAGTGAGCATGCCGGTGGGACGTTTGGAGGAGGAACGGCGATCCACAAGCTGGTTGATTATCACTTTTTCGTAGCGCGATTCGCTTTGCATACCTATCTCGTCGATGACAAGCAGGTCAACGTTGCTGAGATCCTTAAGCAGCTGTTCTTCACTGGTTTCACGATTGCCAAAGGTATCTTTCATCGCGGACATAATATCGGCCACCGTGATTATCATGACCGACTTGCCGCGCAACAGCAGCTCATTGCAGATAGCAGCGGCAAGGTGGTTTTTACCGGTTCCTGGCTTGCCTGCAAACACAAAGCTCGCAATGTTGCCATCAAACGCCTCGACATACTGGCGCGCCTTGTTAACCGCATTCATCTGCCCCTCATTTTCAACTCTGTAGTTGTCGAAGGAGCAGTTCTGGTGCAGAGGGCGAATGCCGGAGCGATTAAACGTACGCTGCATTTTCATCGCCCGGTTTTCACGCTCGATGGCTTCTGAGCGAAGACGTCCCTGCTCCTGCTGCCAGGCGAGAAGCTCTTCGCCGGTTTTAAACGCGGGCGTCACGTCAGGCGGCATAAGCCGCTTAAGACGCGCCATCAGGTCAGTGACGTTTTTCATCGTTAACCTCGGAATCCGTCAGGAATGTGGTCGTCTGGTTGCGGGATGGTATTCACATCGCGTCGCGCTCCATTGCCAGAGGCGGCGCGGTTCATCTGCACGCTGCGCGCCAGCTTCTGCTGCCACTGGATATGGTGAAACACTTTGCCTTCCGCCTGCCAGTAGGTAACGAAAGAGGCGAGCTCTTGCGGCGTGACTGGCTGAGAAAGCGGGATGCCCCATAGCGCCGCCATGCGCTGGAACTCCGCGTCAGGCTGCCAGCCCAGGTACATGCGAAATTTACCCGCCGGCGCAGGGACAGGCTGCGCAGGGTCGACAAACTCTTCATACAGCTGCGCATCCAGGACGACATCCGTTTGCGGCGCGGCAAGTTGCGCTTCTTTGGCCAGCAGTTCCGCCATGCGTTCCGGCGTAACGGCGTAAAAAGCAGGCGCATTGTTATCGAAAACCGCCACGGCGCCGCGTTCGGCCTGCGCCAGCACGCTGTCGGGATCGCGCCGGAAGGCGTTAATGTCGACGATGTCTGCGGTTAATACTCTGGAAGACATAAAACTATCTCAATCAACGGGTTAGCTAAGATTCGCTTGAGGGGGAACGCATCATAGCGTTTATGGCTTCATAGTAGCACAGTCGGGCTGCGTGTTTGAGGCCGCAGGCGCAGGAAAGGGCAGATATGCTGAAAAAAAACGCAGGCGCGCAAGTCGACTTACGCGCCTGTATTTCCCCGGCAGGGCAGTATTTTAAAGTAATGCAGCGAGTTAGCTAATGATGTTCAGCGTAACGTCGATGTTGCCGCGGGTCGCGTTGGAATAAGGGCAAACAATATGCGCCGCATCGACCAGTTTTTTCGCTTCCGCTGCGTCCATTCCCGGCAGGTGAATATTCAGCTTCGCTTCGATGCCAAAGCCGGTCGGCAGCGGTCCGATGCCCACTTCACCTTCAATGAACGCTTCTTTCGGCATGGCGATTTTGTCGCGCGCAGAAACGAACTTCATCGCGCCCAGGAAACAGGCGGAGTAGCCGGCGGCAAAAAGCTGTTCCGGGTTGGTAACGTCGCCACCCATACCGCCCATCTCTTTTGGCACGCCAAGCTTCACGTCCAGCACGCCGTCAGAGGAGGTGGCGCGGCCGTCACGGCCCCCGGTGGCTTTTGCTTTAGCGGTGTAAATCACTTTTTCTAATGACATGGCAGGTTCCTCGTCGTTTCGTTTTAGGGTAAAGAATATCGAGCTACAAAATAGCGCGCTATACATATGTTTTTTTTAAAACCCTCCCGCAGGAGGGTATTAAGCTTTATTCAGGCTGTCACGGAACGTTTCAAGCTGGGTCTTCAGGCTAACCAGCGTATCAATGTCGCAGTTCGCGGCGCAACGCACCGATTCCGGCAGCGATAGCGCTTTCGCCTGGAGGTCGCGTCCGTTCCCGGTCAGGGTGACGACGACCTGGCGTTCATCTTCGCGTGAGCGCTGGCGCAACAACAAACCGGCGCTTTCCATCCGCTTCAGCAGCGGCGTCAACGTAGCGGAGTCCAGAAACAGCCGCTCGCCAATCTGCGAGACGGTAATGTCATCCTGCTCCCACAACACCATCAACACCAGATACTGCGGGTAGGTAATGCCAAGCGGCGCCAGCAATTGCCGGTACAGCTTATTTAACGCAAGGCTCGCGGAGTAAAGCGCGAAGCAGAGCTGGTTATCCAGCCGGAGCGTTGTCTCTTCGTCAGCAGGTAATGTCGTTTTCATGGTTTTCAATATAGATAGCGCACAATTTAATTGCAAGTTATTTTTTACGGGCAGATGTAGCGCAGAACGACCTGGACGGCCATCTCCCGGTAATAGTCGAGCTGGGCGCGGCTGTCGGTCTCTTCTTCAAACAGCATAGAAAAGGTATAGCTATTGGCGACGTGATGAAAGCTGAAGCTGCTTATCAGGCGATGAACGTCGCGGGCGTTAACCTGTTTGCTGAAGAGCTGGCGCGCCTGGCCGCGGGCCAGGATCTCTTCCAGCAGCGTCAGGGCGCTGCGGTTGATATCGCGGATCCAGGCCGATTCTCGCATATAACGGCCGCGCTGCATGTTCTCCATGCAAATGATGCGAACAAAATCCGGATGGGCGGCGTGGTAGTCGAAACTGGCTTCCACCAACTGCACCATTGCTTCAACCGGCGGCATTGCCGACAGGTTTAACGCTTTTTCGCTGGCGCGGATTTGGGTATAGACATACTCCAGCACCTGCACATAGAGCCGCTCTTTCGTTTTAAAGTGGTAGACCACCATGCGCTTGGTGGTGCCCGCCTTTTCGGCAATTTGCTCCATGCGCGCGCCGTTAAGGCCGTATTCGGCAAACAGCTCAATGGCGCTGAAGAAAATCTTCTCTTTCAGGCTGGCTTCGTCAAAGCGCGTGGGCAGGTAAACATCATGATTTTCCACTACAACTCCTTGGTCCCGCAGGGATGAGCAGGGCGATTATGGCAGCGCGGGCGCGATGCACAAGCCCGCGATGGCAATTCTCTGCGTTAAACCAAAAAGAGAGTCGGGCGGCTCACACGCGCGGACGTTTACGATAAAGCCATAAACCCGGCAACGAAAGACCGATGGAAAGTGCGCCGACAATGGACGATGCCTTCAGAAAGTGGGTGACGAGCGCGATAAGATAAACCTCGTCATAGCCAAAGTGGCTGAGCTTAACGGCGGAGACCATCGCCGTGTAGGCGGAAATACCGGGGAACATCGGGATCACCGCCGCGACGGTAAAGACTTTCGGGTGCGCCAGATACCAGCGGGACCACTGAATGCCGATGCTGCCGACAAGAATCGCCGAGAGAAAAGTGCTCCACTCAATGTTGAGGCCGCAAAGCATCATCGCCGTACGTGACGTGTGGCCAATAGCGCCGAGCAGCGCGCACCACGGCAACGCGCGCAAAGGCACGTTAAATACCATCGCAAAGCCCACCGCGGGAATTGCCGACAGCACCATATCCTGCAGCAGAATCAGCGCAATATTTATTATGCCCATCCTGGCAGCCCCCATAAGGCCAGCGCGATTATCGCGCCAATACAGGTCGCCAGCGCCAGCATGCTCGCCATAGCCCAGCGCGCAAGTCCGGTATTCACATGGCCTTTAAACATATCCGCTACCGCGTTGATAAGCGGGAAGCCGGGCACCAGTAGCAGGATGCTGGCCGCCATTGCTACGGTCGGCACCTGGGCGAAAAGCGGCAGCCGTAGCATCAGCCCCGATACGGTGGTGGCGACAAAAGCGGTAATGCAGAAATTGATTTGCGGATGCAGGTGCTGGCTGGTCAGCACCTGACGAACGTACATGGCGAGGGAACTGGCGGTCAACGTGACCAGCGCGCCGTCCCAGCCGCCGTTGTTCATTTTGCAAAAACAGGCGCAGGAGAGGCCTACCATCAACACGACCAGCCAGCGCGGGTAGCGCAGCGGTTTAATCTGCGCGAAGCGCTTTTCCACATCGCGATAATCCAGCAGCTTATGTTCAGCCAGGATGACGATGCGCTGCACCTGGGTTACCACATGCATGTTAATGCCGCGATCAACATTCTTTCTGGTAGTCGTTAAGCAACGGTTGTCTTTAATGGTAGTCAGCACGATGGAGTTCGCTGAGATGGCGCTCTCGACGCTATCCATGCCGAGCGCGCGCCCAAGCCGGGTAGAGAGTTCATCTATCAGCGCGCTTTCCGCGCCGTGCTGTAAAAGGAAAAGCCCGCACTCAATGCAGAGGCGGGTGATATCGCGTTGCGATGAAGACTCAACTTCCATAGTTGACCCTTGCCGTTAAGTAAGGCGCCCGGGGCGCGAAAAGGCGAAAAAAGGTTGTAGCACAGGGCTGAAACGGCACGGGCGCAGGCAGATCAAATTTTCAGCGGGTTGCAGACGTTTTTACCTGGAGGTGGAAAATTTGAACCCGTCCGCAAAATTGTGTGAGTGTCGAAAAGTGCAACTTTTAACCCGAAATTGACCTTCTTTTCGCATGGAGAACGGTGAAAAATGCATTTTCACTCATTTGTGAAACATAAAAATAACATTTCAATCACCTTTCCGAGGCGAGCGACCCTATGAAGACTCAGGTTCTGATCGTTGGCGCCGGTCCGTCCGGCCTGCTGCTTGGCCAGTTGCTGCATAACGCTGGCATCAGCAACATTATTCTTGAACGCCAGACTCCGGACTATGTGCTTAGCCGCATTCGCGCCGGCATTCTGGAAAGCGGTACTGTCGAGCTGCTGCGGGAAGCGGGCGCGCATCAGCGTATGGACGCGGAAGGTCTGGTGCATGACGGCGTTGAATTTCTGGTCGAGGGCAGGCGTATTCCGGTGCCGCTCAAAGCCCTGAGCGGCGGCAAATCGGTCATGGTCTACGGCCAGACTGAAGTCACGCGTGATTTGATGCAGGCGCGAAGCGAAGCCGGCGCGCCAACGTTTTACAATGTCAGTGACGTTGCGCTGCATAACCTTAAAAGTGATAAGCCGTATGTCACTTTTAGTAAGGACGGCGAACCGTGCCGCATTGATTGCGATTACATTGCCGGCTGCGACGGATTTCATGGCGTTTCACGCAAAGCGATACCCACAGGCGTACTGCGGGAATATGAATGCGTTTACCCGTTCGGCTGGCTGGGGTTGCTTGCCGATACGCCGCCCATTCACCATGAACTTATCTACGCCCACCATGACCGGGGTTTTGTGCTTTGCAGCCAGCGCTCGCTAACGCGCAGCCGCTACTATTTGCAGGTGCCGCTTACCGATAAAGCCGAAGCCTGGTCCGACGATCGCTTCTGGGATGAGCTGAAGCGCCGCCTGCCGCAAGATCTTGCGGGTAAGCTGGTTACCGGCCCTTCGCTTGAGAAAAGCATCGCGCCGCTGCGCAGTTTTGTGGTGGAGCCTATGCAGTACGGCTCGCTGTTTCTGGTGGGCGACGCGGCGCATATCGTCCCGCCGACAGGGGCGAAGGGGCTAAATCTGGCGGCATCAGATGTTAATTATCTCTATCGCATTTTATGCGGCGTTTACCATCAGGGAAGGCGGGACTTGCTGGCTTGTTACTCGCAACTGGCGCTGCGTCGGGTATGGAAGGGGGAGCGGTTCAGCTGGTTTATGACGCGTTTGCTGCATGATTTTCAGGAGCAAAGCGGTTTTGACCGCCGGATGCAGCAGGCTGAGCGCGACTATTTCCTGGGATCGCAGGCCGGGCTTACCACCATCGCTGAAAACTACGTGGGGCTGCCGTTTGAAGCGGTGCGGTGATCGGCAGGATCTTTTCTACACTCTTTAAAAATGAGCGAAGAAGTCAGAACATGAAGCCTGTAACGCCGGTTCCCGTATTTACGCTTTATGGCGAAAGCCTTAACTGGCCAACGCCGGATCTGCTGCACTGTGAATCCATTCACAGCCGCAGCAGCCTTTATGAATGGCATATCCGCATCCATCAGCATGCGGATATCGTTCAACTGCTTTATCTGCATACAGGCAGT
The DNA here is from genome assembly GCF_023079515.1 of Franconibacter sp. IITDAS19. Taxonomy (NCBI): domain Bacteria; kingdom Pseudomonadati; phylum Pseudomonadota; class Gammaproteobacteria; order Enterobacterales; family Enterobacteriaceae; genus Franconibacter; species Franconibacter sp. IITDAS19. Next base: position 112,155 of record NZ_JALJCP010000004.1, read on the forward strand.
GCGGAAATCGAAATTGAGGGAGGAAAGCGGCGCGTTTCTGAGGCTTGTATTCAGGTCGTGCCTGCGCTCTGCGTGCATAGCTTTAAATTTTCGCCAGGCGCGCAGGGTTACTCGCTCTCCTTTTCTTCTCCGCTGGTCGCGCTTTTTGAGCAACGTTTCGGACAACCGCTGGAAGTGCTTACCCGGCCGCGCTGTCTGCCGGTAAAAGCGTCGCGCCATCGCATTAATGCTTTATTCAGCACGCTGCAGAGCGAATATGAAGGCGACAACCTGGCGCGCGAGATGATGCTGCATTCGCTTATCAGCGCGCTGCTGGTCTGGCTAAATCGACAGTGCGCCCAGAGCGAGGCGCTGCCGGAGCGGCCAAAACGCAACAAGGCGGCGATGCGCCAGTTCTCAAAACTGCTGGAACGCCACTACCGTGAGCAATGGCCTGTAACGGCATATGCGCAAAAGCTTGGGCTCTCCGTCACGCACCTCAATACGTTATGTCACGAGTTTCATGGCGCCAGCGCGTTAAATCTTCTTCACCAGCGCCTCACGCTGGAAGCCCGCCGCACATTGCTTTATACCAGCATGACGATAAGCCAGGTTTCAGATTATCTGGGGTTTAGCGACGTCACCTATTTCTCCCGTTTTTTTCGCCGTACGGTTGGCGTTACGCCGAAGGCGTTTCGCGATGCGGGCGCGGTAAACGCTTTGCTAAAGAAATAATTAAACTAAAAACTCTGTTTTAGATAATCTAATTGCGATATTACTTATTAAAACTTTCCTTTTTTAATGTGTATTAATCCACATGATTTTGACTATTTTAAATAAGAGTATATCAGTGTGTAGAGAAGGGCGGTTTTGTTATTTTTAACGCATTGACACTCACCTGGAGGCTTCATAAACTACTGACGCTCATCCCGGATGAATTTTAATTGTCTGTTTTGAATAAAAGCCCTGGCGCGTTTTATTAACAATAACGCCTAATGGCTTTTCTTTTTATATTTAATCATCTCATTATTATAAGCGTTGTTATTAGTTAGTCGTCATGCTTTTGCCGGAAGGGTTTAGCCGGAGGATATATGATACCAGGACGTTGCAAGCAGGGAATTATTATCAGCGCGCTACCCGTTATGCATAACGGGCTTAAAGCCATTATTACCCACCATTTCCCTGACATGGAATTACATCATTATCAGAGCAGTTGTGGGCTTTCTCCGTTGGTAATGCGGTGCGCCAACCTGATTATTCAGGAAATCCCGCCAGTAGCAGACGATGCCCGGGCGGAATGTGAAGCCTGCTATCGGCTTATCGCCCAACTGCCAGGCATCCATTGGATTTTTATGGTGCCGAAGAACGTATTCAGCCTGGCGGTAGAGTATTTAATGCGTCCGCAAACTACGCTGCTGGCGACGACGGAATCGGTTGAAGGCTTGATTGAAGCTATACGTCTTGGCAGCGAGCGCGCAGAACGTATCAGTCAGTTATTGCTTTCTCCTCACGAGGTAAAAATATCTGGTCAAGTTAGTACGGCCTGTACTTTAACCTCTTCAGAACGACAAGTATTACGCCTTTTGGGAAAAGGCTGGGGTATTAACCAGATAGCCCAACTGCTTAAGAAAAGTAATAAAACCATCAGTGCTCAGAAGAACAGCGCTATGAAACGCTTATCGCTAAAAGGTAATGCGGAAATGTACGCCTGGATTAATAGCTTTCAGGGCGTCAAAGAACTGAATTTGCTTTCACTGCAAAAGGAACAGGCAGAATGGAATTTATCACATCAGAAGTGAAAATCGCCCTTATTGAAAGCTGCGTGATGAGCGCAGCAGGGGTCAGTGTATTGCTGCAACAAAATCGCAGGCCGCGTTATCAGGTTTTCACTTTTACGACGCCGGCAGAATTTCTTGCGGCGCAAGAAGCAGAATCTTTTTCCGCCGTTATCTTCTCTTTACCGGGTACGCGTGAGCATCGGCGCGAATGTCTTACCTTTTTTGGTGAAATGGTAAAAAGCCACCCGAAAGTCAAGCGGCTGGTAATGGCGAACAACGAAGCGGAAGCGCGGCTGATAAACCAACTTTCCTTAACCTCATTTCATGGCGTACTGGATAAATCCGTGCCGCTTAATAGCTTTGCAGAAAATATTTTCGCAGCGCTGGGTGACAATCCCAAAAACAGTGAAGGCGCTAATAAGGCTAACCCGGTAAAAGCGGCACCGCGCCTTTTAAGCCCAACAGAGCGTACAATCTTACGTTATCTGACGGACGGCTACTCTATTTCACAAATTGCCTCTCAGCTGGAGCGTAACATCAAGACGATTCGCGCTCATAAGTTCAACGCTATGCTCAAACTCGGCGTCAATACAGATGCTGGCCTGCTTAACGCGGCAGATATGCTGCTACATCGCGCTACCCCTTTTTGATTTTCAGGCTCCGGCAGGGGATCTGACCGGAGCTTTTTTCTCACCACTTTTATTCCTGCCCATTCAGAAGGGTTCAGGATCAGGCTGCGCGGCAACATCGTTTTTTACTGGCAGACATCTATCCACTGCGCCTCGGTCAGTTCTGCAAGGCGAGAAGGGGAGATGCGCACGGCGCTATGAATGGCGCCAGCGGCGGGTAACACTTCCTGGTAACGCTTAAGCGATACATCGCAATAGACCGCAAGCGGGTGTTCCAGGCCGAAAGGGCAAACGCCGCCGACCGGATGGCCAGTCCAGGTGATCACTTCATCGCTGCTCAGCATACGCGCTTTAGCGCCAAAGGCGGCTTTGAGCTTTTTATTATCCAGTCGGGCATCGCCTTTCGCCACGATAAGGATAATCTCGTTCCTTACCTTTAACGACAGGGTCTTGGCTATCTGTCCTGGTTCAACGTTATGCGCGGCGGCGGCCAGCGCGACGGTCGCCGTACTTTCGTTGAGTTCAATAATGTCGATGTCGGGGGCTTTCTCGGCGAAAAACTGCCGTACAGATTCCAGACTCATGTGTTTCTCCTGCTGAAGACTTTCCTTTGCTGATATAAACCAGAATGGGCTGATGATTGTTATTGATTAACCCACCGGTAACAAGTCGGTGTTTTCTGGATCTTCTTCACAATCACAGAAACCGGTTACTGTAACCGGTTGCAGCCCGGCTCCGGGCGATTAATACTGGTTCCGTAACCACCCTCTGTATCCCTTAAATAATAAGAGCCGTCTATGAAACGTATCCTTGTATGCTGTGCCGCTGGTTTGTCGACCAGCATGGTAGTGAATCGTATGAGGCAGGCCGCAGAGCAGCAGAATATCGCTGTGGAGCTTAACGCGGCGGGCATGAACGTATTCACGGAGTCGTTTTCCCGTTATGACTGTTGCCTGCTGGGGCCACAGGTTAAAACACATCTTGAGGCATGCAGGGCACAGGCAGCCACCAGCCAGATACCTGTATCTGTAATTAACTCAATGGACTATGGAATGATGCGCGGCGACAAAATTCTCGCTGACGCACTCGCGTTATTAGCCTGACAGGAGAGCCGCTATGTCTGCCAACCATGCCGCCTTTAATGTGATTTTTCGCTTTGTAGAAAATTATGTTAGCCCTATTGCTGGGCGCATCTCTTCCCAACGTCACGTAATGGCCATTCGTGACGGTTTTATTTCTGCCATGCCGTTTATGATTGTCGGGTCATTTTTACTGGTTTTCGCCTATCCGCCTTTTTCGCCGGACACCACCTGGGGGTTCGCGCGCAGCTGGCTTGATCTCGCAAAGCAATTTGAAGGGCAAATCCTGACGCCGTTTGATATGACGATGGGCATTATGTCTATCTATATCTGCGCCGCTATCGCCTATAACCTGGGCAAACATTACGTTAAATCCCATCAGCTCGATCCCTTTATGTGCGCCATGCTGTCGCTGATGGCTTTTCTGCTGGTTGCGGCGCCGAAAACCAAAGGCACCTTACCCGTCGATAGCCTGGGCGGTACCGGCATTTTCACTGCCATTCTGGTGGCGATTTACTGTGTAGAGATGATGCGTTTTCTGAAAGCGCACAACATCGGCATACGTTTACCGGATCAAGTGCCGCCGATGATTAAAAACTCTTTCGACCTGCTGATACCGGTGCTGGTGGTCGTGCTGACGCTTTATCCGCTGAGCCTGTTTATCCAGACGCAGTTCGATATGCTGATCCCACAGGCGATCATGTCCCTCTTTAAACCGCTGGTTTCAGCAGCGGACTCGCTGCCTGCGATCCTGCTGGCAGTGCTGATTGGCCACCTGCTCTGGTTTGCCGGCATTCACGGCGCAGCCATTGTCTCAGGCATGTTGCAGATGTTCTGGCTGACAAACCTTGGGATGAACCAGAGTGCGCTGGCGCAGGGCGCGCCGTTGCCGCATATTTTTATGGAAGCTTTCTGGACTTTCTTTATCGTGGTGGGCGGGTCGGGCGCAACCATGGGACTGGTGCTCTGCTACTTGCGCAGTCGCTCGGTGCATCTGCGTTCGATTGGCCGTCTGAGCGTAGTGCCAAGCATTTTTAACATCAACGAACCGGTTATTTTCGGTACGCCTATCGTGATGAACCCGGTCTTCTTTATCCCGTTCCTGCTGGCGCCGATGGTTAACGCTATCATTGCCTGGGCGGCGATGAAGCTTGACCTGATTGGGCGCGTCATTTCGGTCGTGCCGTGGACGGCGCCTGCGCCTATTGGCGCCGCCTGGGGGCTGGGATGGGATTTTCGTGCGGCTATCCTGGTGGTAGTGCTGGCGGTCATTTCCGCCGTCATCTACTTCCCGTTCTTTAAAGTGTATGAAAAACAGCTGCTGGCGCAGGAAGCGGCGGAAGCGGATGCACAAAAAGAGGCGGAAGCCGAAGGGCGCCAGGTGGCGTAATTAAAGACGGCGGGGAGACCCGCCGTTATCTATTTCAGGGTGCAGTCGCCGCATTGCTGCACGTCCGGCAGACGGTAACGCTGACAGCAAGTGCGGCGAACCAGCAAACCTTCACGCAGCACAACGGTGCGGTAAAGCGGGTTATCCTGCCCGTTGCGTAGCTGTTTTTCAAAGAAGCAGGCTTCGCGAAGGGCGTTTACCGTCTCTTCGCCAAGAAACCCCTTCCACTCACCAAGGCACCAGTTGATCAGGTAGCCTGTGTTGCTCCAGATAAGCCGCGCGTTAATATCGCCGGTCGCCTCAAGCGCTTTCACAACCGGCTGCAAACACTCTGTCACCAGCTTCTCAATACGTTCGCGTGCGGATAACGCACTGGCGAGGTGATCTTCCTGCACGTTCAGCCAGAAGCAGGCGGCTCGACCGGTTTCATGGAATTCAACATGGATATGCGAAGGCGTAACGGCGATGGCCTGCGGCTGCGTCAGTAGCGCCAGCATGAGCGGCGGCGCGAGTAAACCCAGATACCACTGCGCCCAGAGCGAAACCAGCGGCTTGGCCTCACGCGGCTGCGTAAGATGGTTACGATAGATATGATCGGAATAGATAGCCATCAGAGAAGCAAGGCGGGTGGGATGCGCCCATTGTTCCAGCGTCATCGCCGCGTCTGGCGGCGTCTCATTCAATCGAATGATGTCATGAAAATGCGCGCGATGGGTGGTAAACGCTTCGCGTAACGCCTCCGCCAGCTCAGAAGAGGGCCGGTAAAGCGGGGCGCGCCAGATAAGATCATCAGCAATCTGAAAGGAGTGGTAAGCCATGACCCTGCTTAATAGCAAATCTAAATGATAATGATTGCCAATCCTAACTATAGGCGGAGCCGATAGCAAGCGGATTCGCCGAAGCGGGTATCCGTAATTCCTGGAGATGTGGAGCCAGACGCAAAATGCTCAGGCAGCGTGGCGAGATTCAGAGAAAAGAATGTGGTTACGTCCCTGATTTTTAGCTTCATAAAGCGCGGCATCCGCCTGACGCAGCGCCGAATCGATATCCTGATTTTCCAGCGGCGCAATGCCAATGCTTAGCGTCACATTGGTCGCCACGCTTTCGTTAAACATATGCGGGATACGTAAATCATAAACGCGTTGACGAATGTGCTCCGCAGCCTGGCGGGCGCTCTGAGGATCGGAATTCGTCAGAAGCACCAGAAACTCTTCGCCGCCGTAACGGGTAACGATATCGCGCGAGCGCACCGAATCGCGAATAGCGGCGGAAACCCGCGTCAGCGCCTGGTCGCCCATCATATGCCCGTAGTGGTCGTTATAAGCTTTGAAATGGTCGATATCCATCAGCATGACGAAATGCTGGCCGGTGCCGAGCGCCAGCACATGCTCCAGCCGGTTCTGAAAGCCGCGTCGGTTATAAAGACCCGTAAGCGGGTCCATCATGCTTAAATCAGTCAACGTCTCTTTTTCTTCCAGCAGCTTTAACATCAGCCCCTGCGAAAAGGTGTCGCTGCGTTTCTGAATGAGGTGCTGAATGGCGATGCCGAGCATTGGCAGCGCGACGGCATAAGCCATGCGCATCAAATGCTGTGCCTGGTCAAGCCAGATAACAGTGACGATAACCGGCAGGCAGTGGCAGGTAAAAGCGATGAGGTTATTGATAAAAGATAACGAGCCGATAAACAGTACGGTGAGCAACGCCACCAGCAGGTACGAGAGATCGGGTTTCGGAATCGCCGTGAATTTAAGGGCGATTTGCGCAGCCCACATCAGCCCGAAGAGTAAAGACACCAGGTTAATATTAATGCGTCGTTGGCTGTTCAGCGCGTGCCAGATAAGCAGCCCTGTACTGCCGACAAGCACGCCGGTTAAAGGCAGCGTAACTTGTTGAGCGGCATAAAGCGGGCTCACGATGCTAAACAGTGCGGAGAAAGCGTTAAGAAACAGAAACAAGCGTAGAGAGAGTTGATATTTCTCTTTAAGCAGGGCTCGCCAGGTTTGAGCTGTCATATATAAGTCGTTATTTATCAGCGCCGTAACAGATTTAAAAGCCAGGTGAAAGAAATAACGGGCGAAACAATAGTTTCGCAAAAGTTAAATAAGAGTTTAATGCTGCTGTAATGATGACCAATTTATCACCTTAGCGCAGGCATGTCATTAGCCATGCGCAAAGGATAACCCGCTTCATTGTAAACGCTGACAGATGAGAATTAATATCATATGATATTGTTTATCATTATCGATGCGAGAGACAGAGACATGTTGCAAAAGCGGCTGGAAAGCGGATGGGGAATTATCGTGCCCGGCATCCTGGTGATGCTGCTGGCGTTGAGCGATCTTAGCTTTGCGCAGTGGCGCTTGATTGTGGTGTTGGCGCTGCTTTCCACGTCACTAATGCTTTTTCACAAACGGTTACGCCATTTCCTGCTGCTGCCGTCGTGCATTGCATTCGCAAGCGGACTCATGCTGATGGTAATGAACCTGAAAGGGTAAAGCTTAAGGAAGGCAACTCAAGGAAAGAAAAAGAGAAGGGGTATTCAGAAAGTGGTGCGAGGGGGGGGACTTGAACCCCCACGTCCGAAGGACACTAACACCTGAAGCTAGCGCGTCTACCAATTCCGCCACCTTCGCACTGTATTCTGAATCTTGATATCGCCTCGTTGGTGCGAGGGGGGGGACTTGAACCCCCACGTCCGAAGGACACTAACACCTGAAGCTAGCGCGTCTACCAATTCCGCCACCTTCGCCCGGTGAGAGCAATATCATGTGGTCTTTGGTGCGAGGGGGGGGACTTGAACCCCCACGTCCGTAAGGACACTAACACCTGAAGCTAGCGCGTCTACCAATTCCGCCACCTTCGCATACCAGCAATACCGGGAAGTATTGCAACCACGGAGGCGCATTCTAGATGTTTTCTGGGCTTCGTCAACAGTTAATTGCGTGCCGCTTTTCTGAATGGTGCAAAAAGCGGCACTTTTGTGACGCGGAGCGATTAACGCTTTGCGTTACGGCCCATGACCGCGCGGTAAACCTTAAAGCGCCCGGTTTGCGCCAGTACTTCATGGTTGCCAAACATTTCGTCAAGCAAATTAGGGTAAGGAAGGAAAGCGTTCGCGACTATGCGCAGCTCGCCGCCATTGTTAAGGTGCTTAACCGCGCCGCGAATCAGCGTCTGAGCGGCTTCAAAGCTGGTCTGCAGCCCGTCGTGGAACGGCGGGTTGGAGATAATCATATCGAAGCGGCCTTTCACTTCAGAATAGACGTTGCTTGCGAAAGCTTCGCCTTCAAAACCATTCGCGGCAAGCGTTGCGCGGCTTGCTTCCACCGCAGGCGCGCTCACGTCGCACAGCGTCAGACGCACCTTCGGCGAGTGGCTGGCCAGCACCGCCGCCAGCACGCCGGCGCCGCAGCCCACATCGAGCACTTTGCCTTTGGTATGCGGCGAAAGGGTAGCGAGCAGCAGATCGCTGCCGACATCAAGCCCGTCGCGGCTGAAAACGCCCGGCAGCGTTTTGATGGTCAGTTCGTCCAGTTGATACTCGTTCCACCAGGCGTCTTTATCGAACGTCGGTTTGGCTTCAAGGCGACCGTGATAAAGACCGCAGCGGCGGGCGCTGTCGATTTTAGTCAGCGGGCAGTACTCTTCCAGCATCTGTTCGGCGCTGCGAACGCCGCTGCGGTTTTCGCCGACCACAAACACATCGCTTCCTACCGGCAGCAGGGAAAGCAGGTTCATCAACTGGAACTGCGCTTCGGGTTTGTTCTTCGGCCAGTAGTAGATAAGCGTGTCGCTGTCGCCAACCAGTTCGGCGTCAGCCGTCAGGCCATACTGCGCCCGCTCTCCCATTGGCTTGCTGAGCACCTGCCAGTGGTGGAACTGTTGCGTATGCGCGCGGCTTGCCGCCGTCTCGAGGCGCGCGGGCAGGTCATCCTGCATATCGCCGGCGAACAGCACGCGGCTTTCCAGAAAATCATCACTGTGGCGCAGCAGGACTTCGCTTGCCGGGGAAAAAGCGGACATGAAAAACTCCTTTGGAAACTTGAGGGGCGATTATAGTGGTTTGTTGGCGCATGTTCGACGGATTTGCTATATTTGCGCCCCTCCGGCATTCACTCAGGCACCGCTATGACATCCCGACGAGACTGGCGTTTACAACAGCTGGGCATCACCCAGTGGGTATTACGTCGCCCCGCCGCGCTGCTGGGCGAAATTGCTATCGCGCTGCCTGCTCATGTCCGTCTGGTCATGGTGGCGGAAGAACTTCCTGCGCTGAGCGAGCCGATTATTCAGGATGTGCTGCGTACGCTGAAGCTGCGTCCCGATGAGGTTATGCTGCTTACGCCGGATCGGGTGGCGATGCTGCACGACGGGCATTGCAACAGCTGGTGTCTTGGCGTGACGGAGCCTCTTGCGCTGCCGGGCGCGAAGCTGGTCTCGCCGGGGCTGGAAGGGCTTCGGCGCAGCAGCGCCGCTCGCGCCGCTTTGTGGCAACAAATTTGCGAAAATGATGACGATTTCTTCCCTGCAGCCGACTGATCTCGCGGCGGCTTACGCCATTGAGACGCGAAGTCACGCCTTTCCCTGGAGCGAGAAAACTTTCGCCAGCAATCAGGGCGAGCGCTACCTCAATTACCGCCTGGATGTGGCGGACAAGATGGCGGCTTTCGCCATTACCCAGGTCGTGCTCGACGAAGCAACCCTGTTTAATATCGCGGTCGACCCCGCTTATCAGCGGCGCGGGCTTGGCCGTCAGCTGCTCGAACATTTAATCAGCGAGCTGGAAACCCGCGGCGTGCTCACGCTCTGGCTTGAAGTGCGGGCTTCTAACGTGGCCGCCATCGCGCTATATGAAAGCCTGGGCTTTAACGAGGCGACTATCCGCCGTAATTACTACCCCACCAAAGAGGGGCGCGAAGACGCGATAATCATGGCCCTGCCGCTGGGCTGATAACAAAGAAAAGGTGATGTAATGAAGTGGGACTGGATACTCTTTGATGCTGACGAAACGCTGTTTACCTTTGACGCTTTCGGCGGCTTACAGCGGATGTTTCTCGACTACAGCGTGACCTTCACCGCCGAGGATTATCAGGACTACCAGGCCATCAATAAGCCGCTCTGGGTCGATTATCAGAACGGCGCCATCACGGCTTTGCAGCTTCAACACCAGCGTTTTGAAAGCTGGGCCGAGCGTCTTAATGTGCCGGCAAGCGACCTCAACCGCGCTTTTCTCAACGCGATGGCGGAAATTTGCGCGCCGCTGCCGGGCGCCGTGTCGCTGCTCGATTCGCTTAAAGGCAAGGCGAAGCTTGGCATCATTACCAACGGCTTTACCGCGCTGCAGCAAATTCGTCTTGAACGCACAGGGCTGCGTGACTATTTTGATCTCATTGTGATTTCGGAAGAGGTAGGGGTGGCGAAGCCGGACCCGCGCGTGTTTGATTATGCGCTGGAGCGCATGGGCAACCCGCCGCGCGAACGCGTGCTGATGGTGGGCGATACGGCGGAGTCGGATATTCTTGGCGGCATTAACGCCGGGATAGCGACCTGCTGGCTAAACCACCATGGGCGTACGCTGCCGGAAGATATCGCCCCGCTTTATCAGGTCACCTCATTGAGCGAACTGGAGCAACTGCTGTGTAAACAATAATTGTCTGCCCGCCACTGATGGGTACAATAGCCGCATTTTTCGACTCACACGCCGCGGGGCGCCTTGCCACGCGCTTACACAGAAGATTTTGACTATGACGTTGTCTCCTTATTTGCAAGAGGTGGCCAAACGCCGCACGTTTGCCATCATCTCTCACCCGGACGCCGGTAAAACTACTATCACCGAAAAGGTGTTACTGTTCGGACAGGCTATCCAGACCGCCGGTACGGTAAAAGGCCGCGGCTCCAGCCAGCATGCGAAATCAGACTGGATGGAGATGGAAAAGCAGCGCGGCATCTCTATTACCACTTCCGTGATGCAGTTCCCTTATAAAGAGAGCCTCGTAAACCTGCTTGATACCCCAGGCCACGAAGACTTCTCCGAAGATACCTACCGCACCCTGACGGCGGTGGACTGCTGCCTGATGGTTATCGACGCCGCGAAAGGGGTTGAGGATCGCACCCGCAAGCTGATGGAAGTGACCCGCCTGCGCGACACGCCGATCCTGACCTTTATGAACAAACTCGACCGCGACATCCGCGACCCGATGGAGTTGCTTGATGAAGTGGAGAGCGAGCTGAAAATCGCCTGCGCGCCGATCACCTGGCCGATTGGCTGCGGCAAGCTCTTTAAGGGCGTTTATCACCTTTATAAAGATGAAACCTACCTTTATCAGACAGGGCAGGGCCACACCATTCAGGAAGTGCGCATCGTTAAAGGTCTTGATAACCCGGATCTCGATAAAGCCGTAGGCGACGATCTCGCTCAGCAGCTTCGTGACGAGCTTGAGCTGGTGCAAGGCGCTTCGCACGAATTCGACCAGGAGCTGTTCCTGAGCGGCGAAATCACGCCGGTCTTTTTCGGCACCGCGCTCGGTAACTTCGGCGTTGACCATATGCTGGACGGTCTTGTGGAATGGGCGCCTGCGCCGATGCCGCGTAAAACCGACACCCGTGAAGTCGAAGCGAAAGAAGAGAAGTTTTCCGGCTTCGTCTTTAAGATCCAGGCCAACATGGACCCGAAACACCGCGACCGCGTGGCCTTCATGCGTGTGGTATCCGGCAAATACGAGAAGGGTATGAAGCTGCGCCAGGTGCGTATCGGCAAAGATGTGGTTATCTCTGACGCGCTGACCTTTATGGCGGGCGACCGTTCTCATGTTGAGGAAGCTTACCCGGGCGACATCATCGGTCTGCACAACCACGGCACCATTCAGATTGGCGATACCTTTACCCAGGGCGAAATGATGAAGTTCACCGGCATTCCGAACTTCGCGCCGGAACTGTTCCGCCGTATCCGCCTGAAAGATCCGCTCAAGCAGAAACAGCTGCTGAAAGGGCTGGTGCAGCTTTCGGAAGAGGGCGCGGTGCAGGTTTTCCGCCCGGTGGCTAACAACGATCTGATCGTAGGCGCAGTAGGCGTGCTGCAGTTTGATGTGGTCGTGGCGCGCCTGAAGAGCGAGTACAACGTTGAAGCGATTTACGAATCGGTAAACGTGGCGACCGCCCGCTGGGTTGAATGCGCGGACGTGAAGAAGTTTGAAGAGTTCAAGCGTAAAAACGAAGTGCAGCTGGCGCTGGACGGCGGCGATAACCTGACTTACATCGCGCCGACCATGGTCAACCTGAACCTGACGCAGGAGCGTTATCCTGACGTCGTTTTCCGTAAAACACGCGAGCATTAATTTTTCTTTCGGGGCGCGCCGCAAGCCGCGCCCCGCCTCTTTTTTCCGCGCTTTATCCCTCTGTTTTCCCGCTTGCGGAAATTTCTTAAATTCCTGCTTTCTTTGCCGTTTTGCCGTTTTTTCGCCTTCGCCACCATGCGTTTTTGAGAGAGTGATCTATATTTAACACTGTGATGGCAAGGTCGCTGGTTTAAACAACCATTCAATGCGTGTTTGGCAGTGTTTAAACCGCGAACTTATCACTTGTTTGATATTAATAACTGACTTAAGCCGGTGTGGCGAGAGTTACTGCAATAGCATGAGGCTGTTGACAGAACGCTTCACTGTCTGAGCAACCTTGAGCAAGGCCACAAGCCCTGCTGTTTAGGAAAAGCCAGTGTCGTTATGGCTTAAGGCTCAAATTCTGAGCAAACTACAGGAATGAATCGATGAACAAGACTAAGATTTCGAAAACTCTGCTGGCCGTTGTGTTGGGTTCTGTAATGGCGACTTCTGCGGTTCACGCTGAAAGCTCCGTTGCGGACAAAACAAAATCCACTGCCGATACCGCAGGGCAAAAAATCGATAGCTCTATGAATAAAGTCGGTAATTTCATGGATGACAGCGCCATCACCGCAAAAGTAAAAGCGGCCCTGGTGGACGATGAAAACATCAAGAGCACCGATATCTCCGTGAAAACCGAGAAAAGCGTGGTCACCCTGAGCGGCTTCGTAGAAAGCCAGGCGCAGGCTGAACAGGCGGTCAAAATCGCGAAAGGCGTTGAAGGCGTACAGTCCGTCAGCGACAAACTGCATGTTCGCGATGGTAAAGACCAGTCGGTGAAAGGTTACGCAGGTGATGCAGCGACTACCAGCGAAATCAAAGCTAAACTTCTGGCTGATGACATTGTGCCGTCTCGTAAGATTAAAGTGGAAACCACTGACGGTGTCGTTCAGCTCTCCGGTACCGTGGATTCTCAGAAACAGTCTGACCGGGCCGAAAGCATCGCTAAAGCCGTTGATGGCGTGAAAAGCGTCAAAAACGATCTGAAAGTGAAGTCGTAACACCCCAGACCCACTCTCCCGGATGTGGCCGGGAGAGAAGGTAAGTATGACCACCAAGAAAACACCGTCAGTGGGTCAGACGCTCACTAAGAAGCGGTAAAGTTTAACTATGGTAAAGGAGAGTCTTATGTTTCGTTGGGGCATTATTTTTCTGGTTATCGCATTAATCGCCGCCGCTCTGGGCTTTGGTGGCCTGGCGGGTACGGCAGCAGGCGCTGCGAAGATCGTCTTCGTTGTGGGTATTATTCTGTTCCTGGTCAGTCTTTTCATGGGCCGTCGTCGTCCATAGTGTGATAAAACTGTAACAGGCAGACGGGAAGGCCAGTCTTTATGACTGGCTTTCACGCTTTGGGAGCAAAATAAGCGCCTTCAAGGGCGCGATAAAAAGCAGGTGGCAGGGTGGGACAACGTATTCCGGTAACGCTCGGCAACATTGCGCCGCTGGCGTTAAAGCCGTTTCGTCCCGGCAAGCTGGCTATCGTATGCGAGGGCGGCGGGCAGCGCGGGATCTTCACAGCCGGTGTGCTGGATGAGTTCATGCGCGCTGAATTTAACCCCTTCGACGCGTTCTACGGCACTTCCGCCGGCGCCCAAAATCTCTCTGCTTATGTCTGTAACCAGCCCGGCTATGCCCGGCGCGTCATTACACGCTATACCACAACCCGCGAATTTTTTGATCCCGTTCGTTTTGTACGGGGCGGCAACCTTATCGACCTTGACTGGCTGGTGGAGGCGACTTCAAGCAAAATGCCGTTGGCGATGGACAGCGCGGCGCGTTTGTTTGACGCCGGTAAAGAATTTTACATGTGCGCTTGTCGAAGCGACGATTACTCACCCGGCTACTTTGCGCCGCAAAACCAGACATGGCTTGATATTATTCGCGCGTCCAGCGCCATACCGGGCTTTTATCGCACAGGCGTAATGCTGGATGGCGTAAGCTACCAGGATGGCGGCATCAGCGACGCTATCCCGGTGCAGGAAGCGGCGCGCAGAGGGGCAACCACGCTTGTGGTTATCCGCACCGTGCCTTCGCAAATGTATTACACTCCGCAGTGGTTTAAGCGCATGGAGCGCTGGCTCACTGACAGCAGCCTGCAGCCGCTATTAAACCTGGTGCAGCACCATGAAACCAGCTATCGCGCCATTCAGGAATTTATTGAAAAGCCCCCCGGCAAGCTGCGTATTTTTGAAATCTACCCGCCTAAGCCGCTGATGAGCATGGCGCTTGGCAGCCGTTTGCCGGCGCTGATGGCGGATTATAAAACTGGCCGTCTGTGCGGGCGTTATTTTCTGGCGACAGTCGGTAAGCTCCTGACCTCGAAGCCGCCGCTGCATCGCCATCGGGTGGCGACGCCGCCTACGCTCGTGGTGCCGCCAGCTACCGTTGCCAACGACGCGGTCGCGACGACGCCGCTTTTTGCGCCGGAGGCTAACGATGCGGCTTTTGATAACGAGGATCTGGCCTGATGCGGCGCTTTATCGACACCCATTGCCATTTTGATTTTGCGCCTTTTCCCGGCGACGAGGCGAGAAGTCTTGCGCAGGCGGCGCAGGCAGGCGTTGAGAAGATAATCTTACCCGCCATTGAAGCCGAGCGTTTCGCTACTGTGCTGTCGCTTGCTGAGGAGCATAAAGGCATCCATGCCGCGCTCGGTCTGCATCCCATCGTGATTTACAAACATAACGACGCGGCGCTGGCATTGCTCGAACACCACTTGCAAAACCGGCCGCAGAAAATGGTGGCGATAGGGGAGATTGGCCTCGATCTCTATATGGATAACCCGCTTTTTGAGCGCCAGGAAGCGATACTCGATGCGCAGTTGCAGTTGGCGAAACGTTATGAACTGCCGGTTATCCTTCACTCCCGCCGCACTCACGATAAGCTGGCGATGCATCTGAAGCGGCACGACCTGCCGCGTAAAGGGGTGGTGCACGGTTTCGCGGGCAGCCTGCAACAGGCGCAGCGTTTTGTCGAGATGGGCTATCGTATTGGCGTGGGCGGCACTATCACCTATCCCCGCGCCAGTAAAACACGCAACGTCATTGCGCAATTGCCGCTTTCAGCGCTGCTTCTGGAAACCGACGCGCCTGATATGCCGCTCAACGGTTTTCAGGGGCAGCCGAATCGTCCGGAACGAGTAAACGGCGTGTTTGACGTCCTTTGTGAGCTGCGCCCTGAGCCGCCTGAACTGATTGCCGACACCATTTTGCAAAATACCCTGCAGCTGTTCGATTTTTCCGCCTGAAATCCGGCGTTTTTCTTCTCTCCTGTGAAGAGTGTTCGCCTGCGCGTAACGCGGGTTTGCTACGCTTCACTCTAACAGCGATAAACCGCTCGTTGCTGTAGCATATGTTACTATTATAACATTTGCCGTCGCCTCAATCTGACGCAGGCGAGCACGCTATTTTTAATACATGGCCCGTGTACAGGCTGTTATAGTGTTATGTTAATCACATATAATGGTTGTACGAATGCAATCCATGCTTTTCAAATTGTGAAACGCGACACAAAATCATCTTCAGCGCTGATGTTAAAATTCTAACATCCTCTGTGGTGAACGGCGGTGAGAAGGATCTTAACGTGTTGGCGGTTAGCGCCACGCCTCTTCATGGAACCAAGCCCGCTCCAACGTGTTGAGTTTCTCCTCTGAGATACGTTTTTTTGTTGGAGATTTTTATGACTGATTTGACCAAAAGCAGCCTGCGTGCGCTGCAACTGATGGATCTCACTACCCTGAATGATGACGACACCGATGAAAAGGTGATTGCGCTTTGTCATCAGGCGAAAACCCCGGTTGGCAACACCGCCGCCATCTGCATTTATCCGCGCTTTATTCCGATTGCTCGTAAAACCCTGAAAGCGCAGGGGACGCCGGATGTTCGTATCGCAACCGTGACTAACTTCCCGCACGGCAACGACGACATTGAGATAGCGCTGGCGGAAACCCGTGCGGCCATCGCGTATGGCGCGGATGAAGTGGACGTCGTGTTCCCGTATCGCGCGCTTATCGCTGGCAATGAGCAGGTGGGTTTTGACCTTGTTAAAGCCTGTAAAGACGCGTGCGCGGCGGCTAACGTGCTGTTGAAAGTCATCATCGAAACTGGCGAGCTGAAAGAAGAAGCGTTAATCCGCAAAGCGTCAGAAATCGCTATCAAAGCGGGCGCCGACTTCATTAAAACATCTACCGGTAAAGTACCGGTTAACGCCACGCCGGAAAGCGCCCGCATTATGCTGGAAACGATCCGCGATATGGGCGTTCAGGACAGCGTAGGTTTCAAACCGGCGGGCGGCGTGCGCACGGCGGAAGACGCGGCTAAATACCTGGCGGTGGCGGATGCGCTTTTCGGCGCTGACTGGGCTGATGCCCGTCACTACCGTTTCGGCGCTTCCAGCCTGCTGGCGAGCCTGCTGAAAGCGCTCGGCCACGGCGACGGCAAAAGCGCCAGCCAGTACTAATCTCTTCTGCGGCGGGCCACCGCCGCTTTTAACCTGATGACGTCAGGGGGTTACCTTGTTTCTCGCACAAGAAATTATTCGAAAAAAACGCGATGGCCAGCCGCTGAGCGATGAAGAGATTCGTTTTTTTATCAACGGCATTCGCGATAATACGGTTTCCGAAGGGCAAATCGCCGCGCTGGCGATGACCATTTTCTTTCACGATATGACGATGCCGGAACGCGTATCGCTGACCATGGCGATGCGAGACTCAGGAACCGTGCTGGAGTGGAAGAGCCTTAACCTGAATGGCCCGATTGTTGATAAACACTCGACCGGCGGCGTGGGCGATGTCACTTCGCTGATGCTTGGCCCGATGGTGGCGGCCTGCGGCGGCTACATTCCCATGATTTCCGGGCGCGGCCTTGGCCATACCGGCGGCACGCTCGACAAGCTGGAAGCCATTCCGGGCTTCGATATTTTCCCGGACGACAACCGCTTCCGTCAGATTATTAAAGAGGTCGGCGTGGCGATTATCGGCCAGACCAACTCGCTGGCGCCTGCCGACAAGCGCTTTTATGCCACCCGCGACATTACCGCCACGGTCGATTCTATTCCGCTTATTACTGGCTCTATCCTTGCGAAAAAGCTCGCCGAAGGACTGGACGCGCTGGTCATGGATGTGAAGGTCGGCAGCGGGGCGTTTATGCCGACCTGGGAGCTCTCAAAAGAGCTGGCGGAAGCGATTGTCGGCGTTGCCAACGGCGCGGGCGTGCGCACCACGGCGCTGCTTACCGACATGAACCAGGTGCTGGCTTCCAGCGCCGGTAATGCGGTAGAAGTGCGTGAAGCGGTGCGCTTCCTGACCGGCGAGTACCGCAATCCCCGTCTGTATGAAGTGACCATGGCGCTGTGCGTGGAAATGCTCATCTCCGGCCAGCTTGCGAAAGACGAAGCCGATGCGCGCGGCAAGCTTCAGGCGGTGCTGGATAACGGCAGCGCGGCGGAAATCTTCGGCCGTATGGTCGCGGCGCAGAAAGGGCCGGGCGATTTTATTGAAAATTACGATCGCTACCTGCCGACCGCGATGTTGAGCAAAGCGGTTTACGCCGACCGCGCCGGTTTCGTCAGCGAAATGGACACCCGCGCGCTCGGTATGGCGGTGGTTGCCATGGGCGGCGGTCGTCGCCAGGCCTCAGACCGCATTGACTACAGCGTCGGCTTCACCGACATGGCGCGCCTTGGCGAGAAGGTCGATGGCGAGCGTCCACTGGCTATCATTCACGCCAGCAGTGAAGCGAACTGGAAACAGGCGGCGGAAGCGGTAAAAGCGGCAATCAAAATTAACGATGCCGTACCGGAAAGCTCGCCGGTTGTCTATCGCAGAATCAGCCAATAAGTGGCATACTGATCTGATCACTTTTTTACAGCGCAAAAGGTACGGAGAACATATGAAACGTGCATTTATTATGGTGCTGGACTCTTTCGGAATTGGCGCAACGGAAGACGCGGAACGCTTTGGCGACGCGGGTTCCGATACCCTCGGCCATATCGCCGAGGCCTGCGCGAAGGGCGAGGCGGATAAAGGCCGTCAGGGCCCGCTCTACCTGCCGAATCTGACCAGACTGGGTCTGGCGAAGGCGCATGAAGGCGCGACCGGTTTTATCCCCGCGGGTATGGATGGCGAAGCGGAAATCACCGGCGCCTACGCCTGGGCGCATGAACTCTCTTCCGGTAAAGACACCCCGTCAGGCCACTGGGAAATCGCCGGCGTGCCGGTGCTGTTCGACTGGGGCTATTTCACCGACGAGAAAAACAGCTTCCCGCAGGAACTGCTCGACAAACTGGTTGAGCGTGCGGATCTGCCTGGTTATCTCGGCAACTGCCACTCTTCCGGCACCGTGATTCTGGATGAGCTGGGCGAAGAGCATATGAAAACCGGCAAGCCGATTTTCTACACCTCCGCCGACTCGGTTTTCCAGATTGCCTGCCATGAAGAGACCTTTGGCCTCGACAGGCTCTATAAGCTGTGCGAAATCGCCCGTGAAGAGCTGACCGAAGGCGGCTATAACATTGGCCGCGTCATCGCGCGTCCGTTTGTCGGCGACAAAGCGGGTAACTTCCAGCGCACCGGCAACCGCCACGACCTGGCGGTTGAACCGCCGTCACCTGTCGTGCTGAAAAAACTGGTGGACGAGAAGGGCGGCCAGGTGGTTTCCGTGGGTAAAATTGCGGACATCTACGCCAACATGGGCATCACCAAAAAGGTGAAGGCCACCGGTCTTGACGCATTGTTTGACGCCACCATCAAAGAGATCAAAGACGCTGGCGACAATACCATCGTCTTTACCAACTTTGTGGATTTTGACTCCTCCTGGGGCCACCGTCGCGACGTGGCGGGTTATGCGGGCGGCCTTGAGCTGTTCGACCGCCGTCTGCCGGAGTTGCTGGAACTCGTTGGCGAAGATGACATTATCATCTTTACCGCCGACCACGGCTGCGACCCGACCTGGAAAGGCACCGATCACACCCGCGAACACATTCCGGTACTGATCTACGGCCCGAAAGTGAAACCGGGCTCGCTCGGCCACCGTGAAACCTTCGCCGATATCGGTCAGACCGTCGCCAAATATTTTGGCCTCTCTGATATGGAATATGGCAAGGCGATGTTCTGATTTTACGGGGCGGATTATTCCGCCCTGCTTTTTGTTTTAAACGTTAAGGAAAATAAAAATGGCTACCCCACACATTAATGCAGAGATGGGCGATTTCGCTGACGTTGTGCTGATGCCGGGCGACCCGCTGCGCGCGAAGCACATTGCAGAAACCTTCCTTGAAGACGTGCGTGAAGTGAACAACGTGCGCGGCATGCTGGGCTTCACCGGCACCTACAAAGGCCGCAAAATCTCTGTGATGGGCCATGGCATGGGCATTCCGTCCTGCTCCATCTACACCAAAGAGCTGATAACCGATTTCGGCGTGAAAAAAATTATCCGCGTCGGCTCCTGCGGCGCGGTGCGTGCGGATGTGAAGCTGCGCGATGTCGTTATCGGCATGGGCGCCTGCACCGACTCCAAAGTTAACCGTCTGCGTTTTAAAGACCATGACTTCGCCGCGATTGCGGATTTCGGCATGGTGCGCAACGCGGTGGACGCGGCGAAAGCGCTGGGCGTGGACGCGCGCGTGGGCAATATCTTCTCCGCAGATCTGTTCTACACGCCGGACCCGTCCATGTTCGACGTCATGGAAAAATACGGCATCCTCGGCGTGGAGATGGAAGCAGCGGGCATTTATGGCGTGGCGGCGGAGTTCGGCGCAAAAGCGCTGACTATCTGCACCGTTTCCGACCATATTCGTACCCATGAGCAGACCACGGCGGCTGAACGTCAGACCACGTTCAACGACATGATCAAAATCGCGCTGGAATCCGTACTGCTGGGCGATAAAGAGTAAGCGTTTACTGGAAGTGAAAAGGGCGCTGCGGCGCCCTTTTTTGTGGGTGCGGGATAACGACTGGCGCTCCGTTTACCTGCCCTGGAGGTAAAAGCGTGATTTGTAGCCTTGCAGGGGGAAGCGGAACGCACCCGCCCGCGGTTTTCTCCAGCGCCCTTTTAAGGGGGGAGGTGAAAATCTAGCGCACCACCTGCGCAATCCACTCCGCGACCTGGCGTAACTCCGCTTCCTGCGCCGGGAAATCGCCAATCAGCGTTTCGCACTCCTGCTTAAGCGCTTCTGGCCGATAAACACAGCCCTGCAGACGATTGGCCAGCGCCTCCAGCGGCGCGGGATTAAGGCTGTCGGTAAAGACCTGCGTGCGGGTGATGTGGCCTTTTTCGACATCGAAATGCAGCTCCACGCCGCCCCAGGTAAACCGCTCGTCAAGCAGATGGGTAAACGCGGGCGCCTGGCCGAAGTTCCACTCCCAGCTACTCTGGCGAGCAAAGGTTTCCGCAAAGCCGGGCAAATCCGGCGCGGCGTCCGGCGAAATCACTTCCGCCGCCGCCTGCTCGCCGTAGTAGTCAA
The DNA here is from genome assembly GCF_023079515.1 of Franconibacter sp. IITDAS19. NCBI lineage: Bacteria > Pseudomonadati > Pseudomonadota > Gammaproteobacteria > Enterobacterales > Enterobacteriaceae > Franconibacter > Franconibacter sp. IITDAS19. The sequence continues at coordinate 132,846 of NZ_JALJCP010000004.1, forward strand.
AAAACGCCTGCGTTACCGCCGCGCAAACCTGCGCATGGGTGATGCCGGGAGAGAGATCGTTGAGGTTCGCCACGCGCCCGCGCACCGAGGTGATGCCTTTAGCCTGCAGTTTTTTCTTATCCGGGTTCAGGTAGTTGGCGAGACGGCTTAAGTCGGCGTTCAGTAGCAGCGTGCCGTGGTGGAAACCGCGATCCATCGTCTCCCGGTAGGCGGAGCCGGAGATCTTGCGGTCGCCTTCCGCTGTCGCCACCACCAGATCGTTACGCCCCGAAGCGCTCGCCGGAATGCCAAGCGTCGCCAGCGCGTTAATCACAATCGCCGTGGAGACGCTTTTGTCATATTCCGGCTTGCCCGCCATGAAGGTGAAGCAGGTGTTGCCGAGGTCGTGGAAGACCGCGCCGCCGCCGCTGCTGCGTCGCGCCAGGCGCACGTTATCCTCTTCCATTCTTCGGGTGTTGCACTCTTTCCAGGGGTTCTGGGCGCGCCCGATAACCACCGTATCGGCATTGCGCCACAGAAACAGCACCCGCTGAGTCGCAGGCATCTGGCGGAAAATGCACTCCTCCACCGCCAGGTTGAACCACGGGTCTTGGGAATCTGAAATCAGCAGACGCAAAGAAGACATAGCGATATCCATTCGTGAAGATGAAAAGCAAGGTTATCACGCCCGCGCGGCGCGGGCGGTGCGAAAAAGGGCCTTTTACGAGCCGCCGCGCGGCGGCGAATCGTTCTCGCTGGTCTCCTCTTCCGGGACCGATTTGCTGGCGGTAAGCAGGAAAGGAGATTGCTGCCAGCGAGTGCGCTTGCCCTGCAACAGCGTTCGCGTCAGCACAATGCCAATCGCCAGCGCGAGCAGCATCATCAGACGCAGGATGTTGGTGGTGTTATCCACCTGCTTGGCTTCGGTGGGCAGGGTATGGGTATCAAGCGTAATGCGCAAATAGCCAATCGGGCCGCTTTTATCCTGTACTGGCTGGACGATTTGTTCGTTAAAGTAGCTGCCCGCCTTTTTGCCATCCAGCGCCAGGCGGTCGCGCACCTCCACGCCTTCGCCGGCGCGGGCGATAAGTTCGCCCTCTTCATCATAGACGCCTGCATCAAGGATGCGGCTTCCCTCGGTAAGCTGGCGCAGCAGGGCGGTGATGCGTTTTTCGTCGGGGTTTTCCCCTTTCATCAGCGGCGCGAGGCTAAAGCTCACCTGGCGGGCCAGCGTGCGCGCCAGCTCTTCAAGCTGCACGTTGCGCATCCGCTGGTGGCTCTGACTGAACCAGGAGGCGCCCTGCATTAAGGCCACCAGCAGGGCGAGACAGATAAGGACGATGACTGCGCGATGCAGCCGAAATTTTAGTTTTGCGCGGGTCATAATTTACCTGCTTAAAATGTGAATCTTAATGTTGCCAGAAGCGCTGCGGACAAGGTAGCCTCATGCGTTGTTTTGTCCCGACCTGATTATATTTACAGGAGCTTGAATGCCGAACAGTCTGACCTGGTGCGACCTGCCGAACGACGTATCCCACTGGCCCGGCTTGCCGCTTTCCTTAAGCGGCGACGAAGTGATGCCGCTCGATTATCATGCCGGCCGCAGCGGCTGGCTCCTGTATGGACGGGGTTTAAATAAGCAGTCGCTGACCCAATATCAACGTAAACTGGGCGCGGCGATGGTTATCGTCACCGCCTGGTGCGTGGAAGATTATCAGGTGATCCGTCTGGCCGGTTCGCTGACGCCGCGCGCTACCCGCCTTGCGCACGAAGCCGGTTTCGACGTTGCGCCGCTCGGTAAAATTCCTCATTTAAAAACGCCAGGCCTGCTGGTGATGGACATGGACTCCACCGCCATCCAGATTGAATGTATCGACGAGATTGCAAAGCTTGCCGGCACGGGCGACCAGGTGGCGGAAGTGACCGAGCGCGCCATGCGCGGCGAACTCGATTTCACCGCCAGCCTGCGCAGCCGCGTCGGCACGCTGAAAGGGGCGGACGCCGATATCCTGCGTCAGGTGCGTGACGTGTTGCCGCTGATGCCGGGGCTGACGTCGCTGGTGTTAAAGCTTGAGTCGCTCGGCTGGAAAGTGGCTATCGCTTCCGGCGGCTTCACCTTCTTTGCCGACTATTTACGCGAGAAGCTGCATCTGACCGCCGTGGTGGCGAATGAGCTGGAGATCCGCGACGGCAAGCTGACGGGTGAAGTTATCGGCCAGATAGTCGACGCGCAGTTTAAAGCGCAGACGCTTAAAGCGCTGGCAGAGCAGTATGAGATCCCGATGGCGCAAACGGTGGCGATTGGCGACGGCGCCAACGATCTGCCGATGATCCAGACGGCGGGGCTGGGCATCGCCTACCACGCCAAACCGAAAGTGAACGAAAAGACGGAAGTGACTATCCGTCACGCTGACCTGATGGGGGTGTTCTGCATTCTTTCAGGCAGCCTGAACCAGAAATAAAGAGGTAAAAGGTGGCGAAAGCTCCAAAACGCGCGTTTGTGTGTAATGAGTGTGGTGCGGACTATCCGCGCTGGCAGGGACAGTGCAGCGCCTGTCATGCCTGGAATACCATCACGGAAGTGCGTATCGCCGCCTCGCCGCAAGCGGCGCGCAATGAACGGCTGGCAGGCTATGCGGGCAGCGCGGGCTCGGCCAAAGTCCAGAAGCTCTCTGAAATCAGCCTGGAGGCGCTGCCGCGCTTCTCCACTGGCTTTAAAGAGTTCGACCGTGTACTTGGCGGCGGCGTCGTGCCCGGCAGCGCCATTCTTATTGGCGGCAACCCCGGCGCGGGTAAATCTACGCTGCTGCTGCAAACGCTGTGCAAGCTCGCTGAGCAGATGAAAACGCTGTATGTGACTGGCGAAGAGTCGCTCCAGCAGGTGGCGATGCGCGCCCACCGTCTGGGCCTGCCGACCACTAACCTGAATATGCTTTCTGAGACGAGCATCGAAACCATCTGCCAGATTGCGGAAGAAGAGCAGCCGAAGCTGATGGTTATCGACTCCATTCAGGTGATGCACATGGCGGACATTCAGTCGTCGCCGGGCAGCGTTGCCCAGGTGCGCGAAACCGCAGCCTACCTGACGCGCTTTGCGAAAACGCGCGGCGTGGCGATTGTTATGGTCGGCCACGTTACCAAAGATGGTTCGCTGGCGGGTCCGAAAGTGCTGGAGCACTGTATCGACTGTTCAGTGCTGCTGGATGGCGACGCCGACTCCCGCTTTCGCACCCTGCGCAGCCATAAAAACCGCTTCGGCGCGGTGAACGAGCTTGGTGTATTCGCCATGACCGAGCAGGGGCTGCGCGAAGTGAGCAACCCTTCCGCCATCTTCTTAAGCCGCGGCGATGAAGTGACGTCCGGCAGCTCCGTGATGGTGGTATGGGAAGGCACGCGCCCGCTGCTGGTTGAAATTCAGGCGCTGGTGGATCACTCAATGATGGGTAACCCGCGTCGTGTGGCGGTGGGGCTTGAGCAAAACCGTCTGGCTATCCTGCTTGCCGTGCTGCACCGCCACGGCGGTTTGCAGATGGCGGACCAGGATGTGTTCGTCAACGTGGTGGGCGGCGTAAAAGTCACCGAGACCAGCGCCGACCTGGCGTTGCTGCTGGCGATGGTATCAAGCCTGCGCGACCGTCCGCTGCCGCAGGACCTGGTGGTCTTCGGTGAAGTGGGGCTGGCGGGCGAAATTCGCCCGGTGCCGAGCGGCCAGGAACGCATCTCCGAGGCGGCGAAGCACGGCTTTCGTCGCGCCATTGTGCCCGCGGCCAACGTGCCGAAAAAAGTGCCGGAAGGGATGAAAATCTTTGGCGTGAAAAAACTGTCGGATGCATTAGCCGTCTTCGACGACCTATAATCCATAAGCTCATGTTTTGGCGGGTGGCATGCTGCTGACCCGCCTTACTGCGTTCTGTATATTCAGCCATTATTTTCCGGCACGACCATTCAGCAGGAGGCTCTTGTGTCATCATTCGACTATCTTAAAACCGCGATCCGTCAAAAGGGCTGCACCTTGCAGGAAGTCGCGGAAGCTTGCGGCATGACCAAGGGTTATTTAAGCCAGCTCCTGAACGCCAAAATCAAAAGCCCCAGCGCCCAGAAGCTTGAGGCGCTGCATCGCTTTCTCGGGCTGGAATTTCCCCGCCTGCAAAAAAGCGTCGGTGTGGTCTTCGGTAAGTTTTACCCGCTGCATACCGGCCATATTTATCTTATCCAGCGCGCCTGTAGCCAGGTGGATGAGCTGCACATCATTATGGGCTTTGACGAAAAACGCGACCGTCAGCTGTTCGAAGAGAGCGCCATGTCGCAACAGCCCACCGTGCCTGACCGCCTGCGCTGGCTGTTGCAAACCTTCAAGTATCAAAAGAATATTCGCATTCACGCCTTTAACGAAGAGGACATGGAGCCGTACCCACACGGCTGGGATGTCTGGAGCAACGGCATTAAGGCGTTTCTTGAAGAAAAGGGCATCCATCCCGACCGGGTTTACACCTCAGAAGAGGCGGATGCGCCGCAGTATCGCGAGCACCTTGGCATTGAGACGGTGCTTATCGACCCGAAACGCACGTTTATGAACATCAGCGGCGCGCAGATCCGCGAAAACCCGTTCCGCTACTGGGAATACATTCCTACCGAGGTAAAACCTTTCTTCGTGCGCACGGTGGCGATACTGGGCGGGGAATCAAGCGGCAAATCGACGCTGGTGAATAAGCTCGCCAATATTTTCAACACCACCAGCGCCTGGGAGTATGGCCGCGATTATGTCTTTTCGCATTTGGGCGGCGACGAGATGGCGCTGCAATATTCCGATTACGATAAAATCGCCCTCGGCCACGCGCAGTACATTGATTTTGCAGTGAAATACGCCAACAAGGTGGCGTTTGTCGACACGGATTTCGTCACCACGCAGGCGTTCTGTAAGAAATATGAGGGGAGGGAGCACCCCTTTGTGCAGGCGCTGATAGACGAGTACCGCTTCGACCTGGTTATCCTGCTGGAAAACAACACGCCCTGGGTGGCCGATGGGTTAAGAAGCCTTGGCAGTTCGGTAGACCGTAAGGAGTTTCAAACCATGCTGGTGTCGATGCTGGAAGCGAACAATGTCGATTTTGTGCATGTTGAAGAAGCGGATTATGACGCCCGTTTTCTGCGCTGCGTCGAACTCGTTAAGCAACTCATGGGCGAGCAAGTATAGCGGCGCTTTACGCCGTCCGGCTTTTCTGTGGCGGGTAAGCGAAGCATCACCCGCCATCTGAAAATAGAGCCCGCCCTTTAAACAGGGCGGGCTCTTATTTTTGAACCTTAAAACGCCACCACGACCTTGCCGCGCATATGGCCTTCGAGCACTTTCGCATGCGCTTCAGCGATGCTTTCCACGCTAAGCCCGTGCAGCGTTTCGCTCAGCGCGCTTTCCACCACACCCTCATCCACAAGCTTCGCGACGTTATCTAAAATCTCGCCCTGGCGCGCCATATCGGCGGTCTGGTACATGCTGCGGGTATACATAAACTCCCAGTGCAGCGCTGCGGATTTCGATTTTAGCGCATCCTGATTTAACGGATGTTTGTTTTCAACAATGGTGCAGATATGGCCCTGCGGCGCGATCAGCTGGCTTACTGCCTCCCAGTGGCCGTCAGTATCGTTGAGGATAAAGATATAATCGACGAACTTAATCTCATGTTTCGCCAGCTCGCCCGGCAGATCGTGATAGTTCACTACCAGATCGGCGCCGCGGTCGCGACACCACTGCGCGGAATCTTCGCGTGAGGCGGTGGCGATGATTTTTACTTTGCTGTGGTGACGGGCAAAGGGAATGGCGAGCGAACCCACGCCGCCTGCGCCGCCGATAATCAGCAGCGTTTTATCCTCCGCCGCGTCCTGAATATTCAGGCGTTCAAACAATCCTTCCCAGGCTGTCAGCGCGGTTAAAGGGATGGATGCGGCAGCCGCCCAGTCCAGCGTGCCCGGTTTATGCCCCACGATGCGAGCGTCAATCAGCTGATGCGTCGTATTGCTGCCGGGGCGCGTAATATCGCCTGCGTAATAGACTTCGTCGCCGGTTTTGAAACCGTTCACTTTGCTGCCCACGGCTTTCACAACGCCGCTGGCATCCCACCCCAGCACGCGCGGCTCCTGCAGGCCATTTTTTTGCAGACCGGCGTGAACCTTCGTATCCACCGGGTTGATGGATACCGCTTTTACTTCAACCAGCAGATCGTAGTCGCCAGGTTGCGGCATCCCGGAGGTGATTTCAATAAAGCTGTTCGGATCCTGCGGGTTAACGGCAATGGATTTAACGGACATAAGGAACTCCTCATAGAGACGGTGAAGTACGTGACTTGATGAATGTAGACTACGCGCCGACGATGCGGGTGATAAGATGGACAATCCCGAACGAAGTGTTCATACAGGATGAACAATCATGTTTAAACAGCTGCAGGATATGGCCCTGTTTGCCCTGGTGGCGGAAACCGGCAGTTTTACCGCAGCGGCTGCCAAAGCGGGGCTGCCTAAGTCGAGCGTCAGCCAGCGCATCAGTCAGCTTGAAAGCCAGATAGGGCTGCGGCTGCTCAACCGAACCACCCGCAAGCTCAACCTGACTTTCGCGGGCGAGCATTATCTGGTGCACTGTCGTGAGATGCTGGCGGCAAGCGAACGGGCGGAACTGGCGGTGCAGCGCCTGCGCGATAACCCAAGCGGCAGGCTGCGCATCACTTGTCCGGCGGGAATTGGCGCTACGCTGCTGGCGCACATGAACGCGCAGTTTCAGGCCCGCTATCCTGATGTTTCGCTGGACGTGTGCGTTTCGGATGACGTGCTGGATCTGGTGGAAGAGGGGTTCGATGTGGCCTTACGGACCGGTAAGCCGCAGGACTCCTCGCTAGTGGGGCGGATGATTGGCCACTGCCCGCGCTATCTGCTCGCCTCGCCCGATTATCTGGCTCGCTACGCGCCGATTACCCACCCGAGCCAGTTGGTTGAACACCGCTGCATTGTGCATAAAGCCTGGTCGCAATGGCTGTTTCAGCGAGAAAACGAAGACTATCTTTGCCTGCTGAACCCCGCTCACCAGACCGATAACCTGCTTTATGCCCGCGGCAGCGCCATTGCCGGAGCGGGCATAACGTTACTTCCCGCTTTCTTACTGGAAGATAACCTTGAGAAGGGGCTGCTGGCGCCTGTACTGCCGCAGTGGCAGGTCGCGGGCAACGATCTCTGGCTTATCTATCCAGGGCGTAAGCTCAATTCGCCGGCATTAATGCGTTATATAGATTTTGTCCTGCGCTCCGATGAAGTAAGGCATTTTTATATGGAAATAAATAGTTAATTTTAATAGGGGATAGAAAAAGGCAGATCCTGATAAATTAATACGCCATGGCTTGGCGTATATATTTTTTTGCCAGGGTTATATTCTGCTTTGTTTATTATTAATCATTCAGGTGAATAAGACTCTTCTTAGTTATTGCCTGAATAAAGGATTAGCGTTATCTTTTTGCCCGCATAGTGGAAATGAGTATTGCCTGAATCAATATAATCCCATGGATTATATTTTTTATTTATGAATGTTGCGCAATGCAGCATAACTCCTCAGGCGCAGTTTTACTCCTCTTAACGAAAAATTGACTTAATTCATTGCCTGCAGGCGGTGGCGGATGCGTCATTGCCTGTGCGGTAGCCTGCGCGGCCCTTCTTAAATACGGATTATGTTTATGATAAGAAAAGGATTTCACATTCAGAAATCAACAGTGATTGCGCTATTTTTGCGTGAGATTAAAACCCGTTTTGGTAAATACCGACTCGGCTACTGTTGGGCATTGCTGGAGCCCGTCCTGCATTTGTTCGTACTATGGGTTGTTTTTGACTATGTGATGCAACGGGCAATGTCCGATATTTCTTTCCCCGTTTTCTTGCTTAACGGACTCATTCCCTATTTCTTGTTCAGCAACATCGCCACGCGGTCCATTAATGCTTTTGAGGCAAACCAGGGGTTATTCAACTATCGCCCGGTAAAGCCTGTCGATACTGTTATTGCACGCGCTGTTCTGGAAACATTTATTTATACCATGGTGTATTTTCTGTTAATGGCGTTGTTGCTGCTGAATGGGGAAGTTATTGATAAAATTAATCTTATTGAGCTTTGCACCGTAGGATTCCTGCTGGTTGTCTTCTCTTTCGGCCTGGGGTTAATCGTCATGGTCGTGGGTAATGCTTTTCCAGAAATGGAAAAATTTCTTCCTGTTATTATCAAGCCGCTTTATTTCATCTCCTGCATTATGTTTCCGCTGAATGCGGTGCCTGAAGAGTATTGGGGCTGGCTTCTCTGGAACCCGTTGCTTCATGTGGTGGAGCTTGCCCGCGAGTCGCTGGCTATTAACTACCAGAGCGAGGGCGCAAGCCTCGCTTATCTCGCTTTTAGCACGCTGATTGTGCTGTTTGTTGGACTACTGCTTTACCGCAGCCGTGAAGAGGCGATGTTGACCTCATGATTAAAATTGAAAACCTTACCAAGTCTTATCGCGTGCCGAACGGCAGGCACTATGTATTTAAAGATCTCAACCTTGAACTGCCCGCCGGGAAAAGTGTGGCGCTGATTGGCCGCAATGGGGCAGGTAAATCCACTTTATTGCGCATGATAGGCGGTATTGATAAGCCTGACTGTGGGCGCATTGTTTCCCAACGCTCAATCTCCTGGCCGGTGGGGCTTTCCGGCGGTTTTCAGGGAAGCCTGACAGGGCGGGAGAACGTAAAATTTGTGGCTCGCCTCTACGCCAGTAAAGCGGAGCTGAAAGAGAAGGTGGCTTTTGTCGAGGAGTTTGCTGAGCTTGGCAACTACTTTGATATGCCTATTAAGACCTACTCGTCCGGCATGCGTTCCCGGCTCAGTTTTGGGCTGAGCATGGCGTTTAAATTTGACTATTATCTGGTTGATGAAGTGACGTCTGTGGGGGATGCGAGGTTTAAAGCGAAGTGCCAGCAAATTTTTGAAGAACGGCATAAAGATTCTTCATTTTTGATGGTTTCTCATAGTATGGAAACGCTAAAAAGTTATTGCGATATTGCTTTATATATAACAAGAGAAGCGAAAGTAACTATTTATAATGACGTACAAGAAGCGATAGACGCATATTTAGTTAACGAAAAAATTATAGCCATCAATGGATGATGCGTGCTGATTGTAGTTGTTACTTAAAAAGTTAAGGAGATAACATATGAAACGGATTCAAAAACTATTTAAGCATCCATCTTTATTTTTTAGAGATTATTTCAACAAACGATACCCAGTAGTCAGGAACGAGATTAAATGCCCTGAAGAGGAAGAGTATATTCTTATAAAAAATGACTTAATGCTTGAATCATTAATGTCGAATGATTTTCCTATAGATGTGGTTTTTACTTGGGTTGATAACACAGACCCGGTCTGGCAGTCAAAGTTTGAAAAATTCAAGAAAATTACTTATCTTGCCGAAGGAAATTATTCGCAGGATGAGTCACGTTTTAAAAATCACGATGAAATTTATTATGCCTTAAAAAGCATAGTAAAGAATTTACCTTGGGTTAATAACATTTATATAGTTACTGATGCACAACAGCCTCGTTGGATTAATGAATTTAGCAACATAACTATAATTGATCATAAAGATATTATTCCGCAAAATTATCTGCCCACGTTCAACTCACATGTGATAGAGGCTTTTTTACATAAAATCCCTTCACTAAGTGAAAATTTTATTTATTTCAATGATGATGTGTTTGTGGCAAGGCCTTTGCCAGCAGGGCATTTCTTTAAAAGTAATGGAATAGCTTCGCTCTTTATATCATTAAAAAATATTAACCAAATGGTCAAGCAGGGGGTTCAAACGCCGACGCTAAGTGCCTCTTTGCGTAGTATTGACCTGCTGGAAAGAGATTTTCAGTCGACTGTAAACAACCCATTAGTTCATACTTACGTTCCTCTTAAAAAGAGCATGTATGAACAGGTATGGAAAACATATAGTGAGGAGATTGAGATTTTTTAAAAAATAAGTTTAGAAATAATAATGACCTCAATCTTGCTACTTTTCTGGTGCCATGGTTTACTTATTTTAAAGGCCTGGCCGTACAATCTCGTGACATATGCTATTATTTTAATATCCGCTCTCCTGCAGCTCGGGGAGTGTATAGTGCGTTATCACAAGAAAAAAAACGACGCTTTTATCCTCATTCTATTTGTGCTAATGATTTCAATTCAAAGAATACTGCACTTAAAGATTATGATTTCCTGTTAAAGAAAAATCTAAACGATTTAATTGAGTAAGCTAACATGAATGTTGATAAGATAGTAAACGGAACGAACTATCTAATTTCGGTTATTATACCTATTTATAATACAGAGAAATATCTTGCCGAGTGTATTGATTCTGTCCTTGCGCAAAATATTAAAGGAATAAATGCCGTCAATGTTATAGAGATCATATTAGTAAATGACGGTTCGCGTGATTCCAGTGGTAAAATTATTAATGAATATGCTAATAACTATGCAAATATTATAGCTATTCACCAAGAAAATGCTGGCCAGTCCGTAGCCCGCAATAATGGTATTGAAGTGGCCAGGGGGGAGTATATCTATTTCCTGGATTCAGATGATCTTTTACCCCCTGGTGCGCTATCCTCGCTTTATAAGCTTTCAATAAATACGGGCTCGGATGTTGTTATAACACATTGCAAAGCCTTTAACAGTCGAAGAAGTTGGTTTATTGATGATCATGCCGAGGTTGCTAGTTCATGTTTTAGGCAGGTCAAATTTTCTCATCGTTCAATATTGATGAATACACCCGGGCCTGTAGCGAAATTATACAAAAAAAGCTTGCTTTTAAAACACCATGTTAGATTTCCTTTAGGTATTAAAATTGGTGAAGATTGGATCTTTGTCTTAAATGCCATGTTTCATGCTAACCATATTTCTTCTTCACCTGATATAACCTACTTGTATCGTGCTCGTGAAGATGAGGATAACCCTTCCTGCACACAAGTAGTTAACGAGAAAGTATTCTATGATTTTATAGAAGTATATAAACTTACTTACCAATTTAAATTGCCAGAGAGACAAACCAGGCTAGCAAAGTTATTTGTAATTAAAGGAATACTTTACCGTCTTGAAAAATATTCACAAGAAAAATCTTTCGCCGACTGTAAAAAAATATACAAAGCGCTAGGCGTCTTTTTTAGAGAGCACATTGGCTTAGATATTATTAATATTTTTACCTCTCAGCGCCGTTTAGTGATGAATTTGATATATTATTCATTTTATTCGGAAACGCATCGAGTGTTCAATAAGCAGCTTAAAAGAAGTTGCTTAAGGAAAGGTATTGCTCTAAATAATGAGTTTATCGTTCATGACTATGTTGCGCTTAGAAAAAATAATAGATTAAGGAAGATTAATTACTATAAGAGAAAGGCTTTAAAACCATTTAATCTATCCAAATGGGTAATAAAGTATAAGATTTCTCAATTTTTAAGTAAATTTATAAAGACCGAAAATGTCGTTCTTGTTGGAGAGAGATTAGGCCAAACAGCTAATGATACGAGTTATTTTCTCTTTAAAAAAGCATGCCAAACTAAAACAAAAAATAATTTTTATTATGTGATAAATAAAAAAGCGACCACTACAAGTAATTTGGCTGGCTTGCCTAATGTATTACATTATGGTTCTTTAAAGCATTTTATTTATTTTAACAAAGCATCTACTTACGTATATAGCGATAGCTTAAGGGATGTTTTTCATCATTGGTCAGACGTACATAAAGAGCATTCCCATAAAAAGAAAATATTTTTACAGCACGGTATATTCGCTACCAGTAGAGCTAAAGGCTATTATGATCGTAACTCAATGTTACGCAGACATGAGCTGCCAGATAAGTTTGTGGTAAGTTCAACTTATGAAGAGAAGTTATTGCAACGGCAATTTGGTTTCTTGAAAAATGAAATCGCTGTAACCGGGTTGACCAGATTTGATTATCTTCCTAAAAATAATGATAAAAAACATCGCAGCATACTTTTTATGCCAACATGGCGTGAATGGCTGACAAATACTAATGATGATGCTTTCATTAAATCCGAGTTTTACAAAAAACTCACAGAGCTTTTTTTGTCGAAAGATATAAATGAATTACTTGCCAAATATAACTATAAGATGAATATTTGCATTCATCACCAACTTAAAAAACATATTGATAATTTCAAAAGAAACTTTTCTAATATTGAATTTTTGTGTATTCAGGAAATCAATGTTCAGGAACTAATTATTGCTTGCGATCTGATGATTACGGACTATTCCTCTGCTTCTTTCGATGTGCTATATCAGAAAAAACCAGTGATATATTATCAATTCGATTCTGCTCGTTTTTTTGCTACTCGTGGTGGGCCATTGATTTGTCCATTAACTGAGTTTCCCGGGCCTGTGACAAAGACGTTAGATTCTTTAATAGATGAGTTGAAAAATCTTCTTGATAATAATTGTCAACCCTCTTCTCGATATGTTAAAGCTGCAAACAAATTCTTTTCCTATAGGGATAATAATAATAGCAGGAGAGTTCTCCAGTTAATTGAAGGTGAGAAATGAACAAAACATTATTAATAGGCAATGAAAATGAAGCGGTTAAAGAATTTATCGCAAGCCGGGGCTATGGAGTTGACTACTCGTTTTCTGCTGACATTTTACACCTTTTATTTCAACTACCTAAGGTGAGCAATGTCTTCATTGAAAATACTCAAACAGTGCGTGATTTTTGTGAAATTGCTAATGGTATTACTAATATTAATTCGGTTATTATAAGTATTGAACTTGCTACGTCATTGCCCTTAAATGTACGAAGAAATCTGGCAACTTTCTTAACGGTGTTTCCTGAATATACATCAATATATGTTGTGGCAAATGACTCAAGTTATGATGTTAGTGCTCTGGATTTTATAACGCGAAAATTTTACGTTATTGATATTTCAAGTCCAGGAGCAATGAGTCTTTTAGGCAAAGAAGAGCATCTTCATAAACATGAGGTCGTGATTCTTGGCAGCTGTGTTGCACGAGATTCAATGGAAATAAATAATGTCGTGTCGCCTTTGAAGCTAAATGTCATTGAGTATATTGGTCGAAATAGCATCGCAGCATTTGGGTCGAAGAAAGTAATATATCCTGAGGGAACCGCATCATTACCCAGCAATTTTTTGACTAAATGCATTACTTATGACCTCGAGAAAAAGACAGTTGAACATATTGCAAATTCATTAGCCCGGAATAGATTGTTATTATTGGATTTTATGGATGAGCGTTTTGATTTGGTCGAAGTGAAAGGTTCATTAATAACTAATTCCTGGGACTATCGCGAGACGACACTCTGTAAAAAGCATGTCATACCTGATACAGTTCACAAGTTCTACTCCCAGTTTAAGCTTGAATTATGGAAAGATAACTTCTCGGAATTTATTAATAAAGTGAGCAAGTCGTGTCTCCGTAAAAATATAATTATATTTTTACCGGCAATGACAAGAATATACTATCGCGAGAGCGACATCGTGACCTTTGATGAATCAAGGTACAAGATTAATGAATACAACGAAATGCTGCAATTGTTTAAAGCCTTTCTTGTAGATGCCCATCCAGATATAAAAATTATAGAGCCCTTGCCCTGGATGATGTTTTGTGATTATCGACATAAATGGGGGGGGCATCCTTATCATTATAATAATTATCTGTATATGTATTTCAGTCGTCAGATCAAAAACCATACTCCAGGTTAATCTCTGTAAACTACTTTGAAAACAATTTATAATTTTTGCTATAAAAAACCGCATTTATCTGTGTGCTTGTTTTCAAATAAGCGTGAAACTTGCAAAACAGTTCGCCGTCGGGTTTGAAGTCTGACGTCCAGAACGCGTCCAGGTGCCCCTGAAAGGTTAAGCCGTCTATGTTATACATTGCGCGGCCCATGACCTTCAGGGGTTTTTTATGTACCAACGCAGAGATACCCGCAGTACTGTTAATAGTCACTACGGCTCTGGCATGATGCAATAACTGCGGCATCGGTAGGTCGTGTACGTAAATTACCTTATCACTAACGCCGTAAATATCACTGAGCCGTTTAATTAACGGGCCATACATGCGGTGTCCACGATCCATCGGGTGATGCTTGATCACAAGGTGTTCGCGCAGCGGCGCGTTTTTGGCAAAAGAAGCGATAACCTCTTCAATATACTCCCTTACATCGCCATAGTTACTGTGTTGGCTTACCTGGCTGTCGTTATAAACCTGCAGGATTGCCAGATAATAATGCTGACTAAGTTCGTTACCCAATCTCTTCAATATTTTACTTTCCAGCAGCCTGTACCACTGTTTCCGCCAGCCGGCACGCCACCAGCAACGCGCTTCGTACCAGGGAGAAAAACATTTGTGGTGCCGGTAATGGGGAAAATCATCACGATGATAGCTGCCCATCAGATAATAAACGGCCGCATGCCAGCAACGCCGGAAAGCGGAGGCTTTGATCTCTTCAGCCTGCAAGGGGGGAAGATCGTGCAGATTGCGATAAAACGCGGCATCCCGAGGTAATGAAGACCAGGCGTTAACGCCATTTTCTTCAAGCGTGATGTAATGTGGTCTGAGATAGCCCTCTTCAAACACCAGAAAACGTACCCCATTTGCCTGCGACCACTGCCTGGCGGCCTGATGCAGCGGGCGGCAATCGCCAAAGCAAATCACGGTATCAAAACGATATCCCTGCCAGGTTTCTTCCAGCCATTGCGGAAACTCTGCCGCTGTCTTTCGCCAGGCGTAAGCTTTTACTTTGCGGCAATAAAACTTATCGCCGCCGTTGAAAACAACGTTTACCGCCTGGCGCCCCTGCCTTTCCAGCCACCGGGCAAGCTCGCTGAAGAAAGGCCCCATAGGTCCCTGCAGCAGTAAATAACGTTGTCCTGCAAGCAGGGTTTTCATGGCGTTGCTGTTCATGCTGGCGTTCCGTTGTTAGCGATGCTTCAGTGAGGTGAGAGCCAGCAGTTCGCGCACCAGGCGCAGATAACGAGCGAGCGGCACCGGTGAAGGGCGCGCCCTGGCAGTAGCGCAAATCAGATAATCCACCGCGTCCTCAACGGCGATAACCTTTTTGCTGATAGGGTGGATATAGGTGGGGTAGGCGATTAGCGCCTGGTAAACCAGCGCATCGAGCGTGAGTACTCGGGTGCGCCTGGGAGAGCTAAAAGCATCGGTTGTCAGCCCCCATCCGGCATAGAAAGGCAAACCGTAGCAAAACACCTTTTTGCCGTGCAGCAGGCCTTCAAAACCACAAAGCGAAGTCATGGTATGGATTTCATTCGCCTGTCGGATGCAGTCGATAATATTCGCCTTTTCGGCGATGACATCCGCCCAGCGCAACGCTTCCCGCGGCGTGATAAGTCCGGGGCGATGACCGTAAGAAACATCCGGATGCGGTTTATAAACGATAAACGCATCAGGACGGACCTGACGCACGGCGCGTAGCAGCGCAAGGTTAGTCGTGATACCTGGCGCGCCGGTTTGCAGAGAAGCATCGTCTTCAACCTGGCCCGGCACCAGAACGACTGATTCTCTTTTTGCGTATTCAGGCAGCCGCCACGGCTCGCCGAAATTGTATTTACACAGGCGCGCCTGGGTAAGACGCAGGCGCAGGCGCTTCGCCCGTTGAGCTTCGCTCTGGTTAAGCTCGCTGTGTTGCAGCAGCGCCTCCAGGTCGCTTGGCCTGGTGGCGTCGTAGTAAATGCCTTGTTTATCCAGCACCAGCGAAAGCGGCGCGTGGAGGTCGCTGCCAAGGCCGACCGAGCGCAGAAAACCATCTTCCATACGCCAGACGGGCAGTCGCCGCGCGCTGGCCGCGCTTTCCCATCGCTGCTCGCCTTTGGTGCCCCAGACCACGCAAGCGGTCGTTTGCGGCCTGGCTTTGGTAAAACTCAGCCCGGAAAAAGGCGTTTTTAAAAAAGGCGTCAGAATCGCCCGTTTCCACAGGGTTAAGCCCGGCGCCCACAGTTCGCCAGCGCGCGTTGCGCAAAACTGGCGCTGACGTTGCAGATAATCAATTACGTCAAACAATGTACCGGGGCGGCCCGTAAGCGGATGGATGTAACGGCTGTAACGTAAGTAGGCGGCTACGAAAAGATGCTCCAGCGGCGCAGGCTGCCGGCGAGCGGCAAGCGTGGCGGCCTGGGGATGGCGGTCATCCGTCAGGCCCCAACCCGCATACCAGGGTTGTCCAAAGCAAACTACAGGCTTACCGGCAAGCAAAGCCTCAAAACCATAGTGCGAAGTCACAACATATACGCGCTGCACATGGCGAAGCAGCGAAAGCGGAGCAACCTCTTCGGCAATAATGCGTACCCGCGGATGCGCCTCGAGACCTGTCAGATAGCCTGTTTTTTTACCGCACAGTACATCCGGATGAATTTTTACCCAGACCTTCGCCTGCGGGTTTTCCGCCAGCGCAGCCTCCAGCATCCGCCTGAAAGAAAGCGCATCGGCGTTGCCGTAGCGTACGGCCATATCGTTGCGAGTCTGATCGACTACCAGCACCGCTTCTTCGCTATTGTCGGCACGAAAGGCAGGCGCGTGGTTATATTTCGAAAGCTGATGCTTAAGGATAAGGCTGATAGCTTGCTTCGCCTCGGCGATGCGCAACTGGTTGCCCGTGTTATCCTGAACTAAGCGCTCAAGCGTGGAAGGACGGCTGGCGTCGTAATAAATTCCCTCTTCATCTACAACCAGCGCAAGCGGCGCTTCACCTGTTACCCCAGGGCGCAGCGAGCGAATAAACCCATCTTCCAGACGAATGACAGGCAGATTGGCAAGGCGACTTTTTTTCACAGCCCGTGCTGTGCCTGGTCGATAACCCCATACCGCAATGGTATGAATGTCTTTGGGTAAGCGCCTGTATAAACAGAGCTTCCGGCACTCCGTAAGAAGGAAACTGTCGAGATGGGGGATACGCCACATCCCCCTTGAGTAAATGCCTGTCGCCATAAACGTATCTGATTACAACGTCAAAATAACTTTAGCGGCAACGGCTAACTGATAAAGAATGGTGGAAATACCGCGAGAAACTTCAAGGTTTTTGGTCTCGTATTTCGGCAGTACCATCAGTTCATCGCCAGGCTGCATCTCATCAACATCATCAGCGTCCAGCGCTGCGCCATTCTGGCGGATCACAATGACTTTGGCATTACCCGACTTCTGCGTCATGCCGCCGCATTTATCGATATAGTCCTGCGGATCCAGCCCTTTCTGCCAGCTAACGGCGTTCGGGAAGAGCACTTCGCCATGCACCATCACCAGTGACGTTTTCTCGGGAATCGTTATCACATCGCCATCTTCCAGCAGTACCTGGTCGAGGTTGCTTTCGTTAAGAACAACTTCGCCTTTGGGCACGACGGTGCGCGCTTTAGCGACAAAGCGGCTGACAAGCTGCGCTTCCTGCATGCGCAGACGCGCCTCTTCCTGGGTGGAAGACTGGGCGGAGAGTGAGGCTTGCTCCAGTTTCTGCAAGGCGAGATCCAGCATCTCTTTCTGCCTTATGGCGACCGATTTACGGTAAAGCTGGATGGCGCCAAGTTGCGACATCGCGTTCGGGCGGATCTTTGCAAGCACCTGACGCATAGAGGCGCCATAAGGCAACACCATGGCATGCTCGCCGGAGTGCGCCCCTTCGATCCTCACCTGAATCGTCCCTGCATACCGGTCTGAGCTTATCACCATTCTGTCACCGTCCTGCAGCGTACGCCCTGCCGCGCTGCTGATCGGGAAATACTCGCTTTGCTTCATCGCGCCTTGCTGGCGAATCAGGGTAACGTGCGTAGCGCCGGGTTTCGGCCGCGCCCATTTCAACGCCTCAGTGACCGGAATGGCGCCATCTTCAAACTCAAAGTCATAGCCGTTAAAGACATCCCCTTCAACGCTGAAAGTATGCTGGCGCGGCCCGACTACAATGGTGTCGCCCTCGGAAAATTGAGAAAGACCAAGGCTGCCGTTGAGCAGGAAATCATACAGGTTGACGTGCGAGCGTACCTTCTGGCCGCGCTTGACGGTGATATCTACATAGCTGCCGCGCTCGCTGTCCACGCCGCCTGCTTTGTTCAGGTACGAAAGCAGGGAATCGGAAGCGACGCCGCCGTACAGCCCCGGGGTGCGAACATAGCCTGTGACAAACACCTTCACCGGCTGCGCCTGCAGGAGCGAAGCGTAGACATTAACGTTCGCCTGATAGACTTCTTTTACCCGGTTAGTCACCAGCGTGTTGAGCTGGCCGTTAGTGATGCCTGCGACCTTCAGCGGCCCGACATTGGGCAGGAAGATATTGCCTTTCGGATCGACGGTCAGCGTGCCGTCGTAAACGAACGCGCCCCACAGACGCACCTGCACGGTGTCGCCAAGGCCAATGATGTAGTTAGGGTTGAAACCGATGCCCGTTCCGCTGTCGGCGCCCGGCGCCGTAAAAAGCTGCGCGCCGAACATACGGCTCAACGGTGCGGGCGCGGCGGGAGCCGGGGTATTATCAAACCCCTCGGCGCTGCTCTGCGTACTGGCGGCGGCCAACAAGGCCGGGAATGGCGCCGCGCCAGTCAGGGCAGGGTCTGCTGTGAGATCGACTGCGTTGACGCTGGTGGCCGTCAGCAGCAGGAAAAGCGTCCCTGTTTTACGTAATTTCATAACTATCTCTGAAAAAAATCAGTTTCTGTGATCGTCCACGATGGACAGTAAAAGCTTGAGGGTGCCGTAAAGCAGGCCGCAGACTAAAAGCCAGCTTGCCAGCAGCCAGGGCACATCCGGAAAGCGAGACTGCTGGGGCAGTTGCGGCGAACTGATAACCGAAAGGCTTTTTAACTTGCGTGCAGCTTCAACGCGGGTTTTTTCAATTGCCGTCAGCGCAAGGCGATAAAGGTCGGTATCAAAGGCGACTTTGGATTTCAGTTCGTCGAAATCCGCCGCCATACGGTTGAGTTTGTCGCCTTCCGGCGCGGTAATGTTGCGCTGCTCTTTTGCAATCTGCGCCTCGACAGACGCAAGCGCGTTTTTAGCGGTAACGACCTGCGGGGCATCTTCACGCAGATAGGTGAGCAGGTTGCGCAGTTCGGTTTCGAGCTTAATTTTCTGCTCGGTCAGATTGTTTACCAGCGTATTGGCCGCCAGCGCCGTCGCCTGCGGGTCCAGCACGTTGTTGCTGTTCTGGTAAGCGAGCAGGGCGCCTTTGCTTCGGTTCAGCCGCTCGCTCGCCCGGGCCAGCTCCTCTTCCGAGAAACGCTGCTGATCGCGCGCGATGCGATGCGAAAGCTCGTTGATAAAGCGCTCCGCCTCTTTTAGCGCCGCCTGGTTGAAGCGCAGGGCGAACTCGGGCGTAAACCCCTGGGTTTGAATGGTCAGCAGGCCATTTTTATTATTAAAATTAATGGTGATGCGGTGGCGGTAGTAATCAAGAAACTCCTCCGCCGTGGCATTACGTGAAAGATGATAGAAAAAATCTAAGCCGCTTTCGCCAAAGGCTTTTTTAAAGTCGAGCTGCTTATCGAGAATTGACAGCATATCCGGCGAATGCAGATATTCTTTCAGATAGAGCGCATCTTCAGAGGAGCTGGGATTCGATGCGCCCATCAGCAAGCCGATATTTAAGCTGGCGTTATCGATATCGCTAGCCCGCTTAATGGCGACTTTGGATTCGCTTAAGTACCGCGGTTGGCTGAAAATAACTAAGTAAAGCAACAGCAAAACCATGGGGATTAAAATAATTACCCGGCCCGTATAGTGTTGCAAAACAGTAAATATTGCCGATAAGCCTTTTTTAAAAAGCCCGGCTAATGAAGCGGTCAGTTTTTTAATGCGCATACGACTGTTGTGACTCGATTGCGGTAATGTCGAGAGGTGCTCTGCTATTAGCACACCAGTAACAATTAATGTGTGCTAACCTGCCAAATTTGGAACACCATCGGCCTTGATGAACGCTACTGGCAGCGCGTTTTAACAACGCCCTGAAGCGGCTATCCCTGTTTTGTTCCTGTTATTCCTGTTATGGCTAAGGCTTATCACGAAGTGGCAATAGCGCGCTTCTGACCCAGCGAGGAAGTAAGTAAAAACTATAATGGCTCGTCTGTTTTTAGTCGAGAGAACAGAACGTACAGAAAGGACAGGTGTATAATATAAATGTATTATTTTAGAAAAATATAAAAAAAGATGTTTAATATGTAGGAAAATAATTGAATGCTGCTTTCTTTAATTGAAATTAAATTCGCTATTTATTAAAAATAAATATCCAGAAGAATTAGAACAGATAAAAAAATGGCCTTCGCAGAGAAGGCCATTGTGATTTATTTCGCGATACGTTTGTACTTAATACGCTTCGGCTCCAGCGCTTCCGCGCCCAGCGTGCGTTTTTTGTACTCTTCGTATTCGGTGAAGTTACCTTCGAAGAACTCCACTTTACCTTCATCCTGGTAGTC
Source organism: Franconibacter sp. IITDAS19 (assembly GCF_023079515.1). Taxonomy (NCBI): domain Bacteria; kingdom Pseudomonadati; phylum Pseudomonadota; class Gammaproteobacteria; order Enterobacterales; family Enterobacteriaceae; genus Franconibacter; species Franconibacter sp. IITDAS19. Next base: position 153,306 of record NZ_JALJCP010000004.1, read on the forward strand.
CAGAATATGGGTGGCGATACGGTCAAGGAACCAGCGGTCATGCGAGATAACCATCGCGCAGCCCGGAAACTCCAGCAGGGCGTTTTCCAGCGCACGCAAGGTTTCGATATCCAGGTCGTTGGTCGGTTCATCAAGCAGCAGCATGTTGCCGCCCACCTGCAGCAGCTTCGCCAGGTGCAGACGACCACGCTCACCGCCGGAAAGGTCGCCAACGCGTTTACCCTGGTCTACACCTTTGAAGTTAAAGCGACCAACATAAGCGCGGCTTGGCATCTCGGTGTTGCCGATCTTCATGATATCCAGCCCGCCGGAAACCTCTTCCCAGACGGTTTTACTGTTGTCCATTGCGTCACGGAACTGATCAACGGAGGCGAGCTTCACGGTTTCGCCAAGGGTAATGGTACCGCTGTCCGGCTGTTCCTGCCCGGACATCATACGGAACAGTGTGGATTTACCCGCGCCGTTCGGACCGATGATGCCGACAATCGCGCCTTTTGGCACGGAGAAGCTCAGGTCGTCAATCAGCACGCGGTCGCCGTAAGATTTTCGCAGGTTGCTGACTTCAACCACTTTGTCGCCCAGACGCGGTCCCGGCGGAATAAAGAGCTCGTTGGTCTCGTTACGTTTCTGGTATTCGACGTTGTTAAGCTCTTCAAAGCGGGCCAGACGCGCTTTACCTTTAGACTGACGGCCTTTGGCGCCCTGACGCACCCACTCCAGCTCTTTCTCAATGGATTTACGGCGAGCCGCTTCCTGAGACGCTTCCTGCGCCAGACGCTGATCTTTCTGCTCAAGCCAGGAGGAGTAGTTGCCTTCCCACGGAATGCCTTCGCCGCGGTCAAGCTCGAGGATCCAGCCTGCTACGTTGTCGAGGAAGTAGCGGTCGTGGGTGATAGCCACCACGGTGCCTTCGAAATCATGCAGGAAGCGCTCCAGCCAGGCGACGGATTCGGCGTCCAGGTGGTTAGTCGGTTCGTCGAGCAGCAGCATGTCCGGCTTTTCCAGCAGCAGGCGGCAGAGCGCGACGCGGCGGCGTTCGCCACCGGAGAGGTTGGCTATCTTCGCGTCCCAGTCCGGCAGGCGCAGCGCGTCTGCGGCGCGCTCCAGCTGCATGTTCAAATTGTGGCCGTCGTGAGCCTGGATAATCTCTTCCAGTTTGCCTTGCTCGGCGGCGAGCTTGTCGAAATCGGCATCCGGGTCCGCATACAGCGCATAAACTTCATCCAGACGCTTAAGCGCGTTAACCACTTCGGAAACGGCTTCTTCGATAGATTCGCGAACGGTATGTTCGGTATTGAGCTGCGGCTCCTGCGGCAGGTAGCCAATCTTGATGCCAGGCTGCGGACGCGCTTCGCCTTCGATATCTTTATCGATGCCAGCCATAATGCGCAGCAGGGTAGATTTACCGGCGCCGTTTAAGCCCAGCACGCCGATTTTAGCGCCCGGGAAAAAGCTCAGAGAGATATTCTTCAGAATATGTCGCTTCGGCGGAACCACTTTGCCGACGCGATGCATGGTATAAACGAATTGAGCCACGTTGCGACTTCGCCTCTTTTATCGTGATAAAGGTGTTTCCCAACTGCGGAGTGTAGCCTTTTTCCGTCGCTAATCCCAGCCAACAAGGCGTGCGCAAGCGCCCGGCGTGCAGGAGCGTGAGATGGGTAAAAAAGTGTCTGTAACGTGGCGCAACCGCACCACCCTGGTTAGCATGAAGTAATCGCCTTATCAAAGCGGCAAGATGCTGCGATGCCATTTCACTGTGAGGAGTTGTTGTGGGGAAAGCCAAACAGGTTGCCTGGCGGCTGTTAACGGCAGGGATGTGCCTGCTTTCGCTAAGCCAGGCTGCACGCGCTGATTCGCTGGATGAACAGCGCAGCCGTTATGCGCAAATCAAACAAGCATGGGATAACCGACAGATGGACGTGGTGCAGCAGTTGATGCCCACACTGCAAAATTATCCCCTCTATCCTTATTTGCAATATCGCCAGCTCAGCGATGATTTAATGAATCAGCCTTCGCTGACTGTCAGCCAGTTTATTCAGGCTAACCCGACGCTGCCGCCTTCGCGCACGCTGAAATCGCGTTTTGTGAATGAGCTGGCGCGGCGCGAAGACTGGCGTGGGTTGCTTGCCTTCAGCCCTGAGCCGCCGGGCAGCACAGAGGCCCAATGCAACTACTACTATGCGAAATGGAACACGGGCGATGCGCAATCCGCCTGGGAAGGAGCCAAAACCCTCTGGCTGACCGGTAAAAATCTGCCAGATGCCTGCGACCGCCTCTTCTCGGTATGGCGCAGTTCCGGAACACAGGATCCGCTTGCTTATCTGGAGCGTATCCGGCTGGCGATGAAAGCTGGCAATACTCGGCTGGTGAATACGCTGGCAAACCAGCTGCCCGCCGATTACCAGACTGTCTCCAGCGCGCTGGTGAGTCTCGCCAACGATCCCAACAGCGTGATGACTTTCGCCCGCAGCGTCGGCGCTACCGATTTTACGCGCCAGATGGCGGCCGTGGCGTTCGCAAGCGTGGCGCGTCAGGATGCGGAAAACGCGAGACTGATGATCCCTTCGCTTGCGCAGGCGCAACAGCTTAACGAGGATCAAACTCAGGAACTAAAAGAGATTGTGGCGTGGCGCCTGATGGGCAACGACATCACCAGTGAACAGGCGCGCTGGCGCGACGACGTGATTATGCGTTCGCAATCCACTTCGCTTATCGAACGCCGCATTCGTATCGCGCTTGGCGCAGGCGACCGCAACGGGCTAAACACCTGGCTTGCGCGTCTGCCGATGGAGGCGAAAGATAAAGACGAGTGGCGCTACTGGCAGGCGGATCTATTGCTGGAGCGCGGACGTGACGAAGAGGCGAAAACCATCCTGCATGCGCTGATGCAGCAGCGCGGTTTCTACCCGATGGCGGCCGCGCAGCGGCTGAATGAAGATTATCCATTGCGCGTCGATAAAGCGCCTGCGGTTAACGCCGCGCTCTTTCAGGGGCCGGAAATGGCCCGCGTGCGCGAGCTGATGTACTGGAACATGGATAACACGGCGCGCAGCGAATGGGCGAACCTGATTACCAGCCGTCCGAAGCAGGAGCAGGCGGCGCTGGCGCGTTACGCCTTTGATCAGCGCTGGTGGGATCTCAGCGTACAGGCGACCATAGCCGGTAAACTTTGGGATCAACTGGAAGAGCGTTTCCCGCTGGCGTACAAAGATCTGTTCGCCCGCTACGTCAGCGATAAAGCGGTTACGGCAAGCTACGCTATGGCGATAGCGCGCCAGGAGAGCGCCTGGAACCCGAAAGTCCGCTCGCCGGTGGGCGCGTCGGGGCTGATGCAGATCATGCCTGGCACCGCCACCCATACGGTGAAGATGTTTAATATTCCCGGCTATAGCAACGCAGGCCAACTGCTGGACCCGGAAACCAATATCAACATCGGCACCAGCTACCTGCAGTATGTTTATCAGCAGTTCGGTAACAACCGCATTCTGACTTCAGCGGGTTATAACGCGGGTCCCGGGCGGGTGCGCACCTGGCTTGGCAATAGTGCGGCGCGCATTGACGCGGTGGCCTTTGTTGAAAGCATTCCGTTCTCGGAAACGCGCGGCTACGTAAAAAATGTGCTGGCCTACGACGCCTATTATCGCTATTTCATGGGCGATAAACCGGTGCTGATGACCGACGCAGAATGGCAGCGCCGTTACTGATCCTCTCCGCTTTGTGCTATGCTGCCGTACTAGTTAAAGAGTATGGCAGCCTATCATGACCCAGCATTCTACCTATTCCGCGGCGCATGCCGAACAGAGTAACCAGGAGTGGCTTCGCTTCGTCGAGTTGCTGAAACAGTCGTTCGATGAACAACTGCATCTTCCTCTGTTAACGCTTTTACTCACGCCAGATGAACGCGCTGCGCTCGGCACGCGGGTGCGGATTATCGAAGAGTTGCTGCGCGGCGAAATGAGCCAGCGCGAGTTGAAAAACGAGCTCGGGGCGGGCATCGCCACGATTACGCGCGGCTCCAACAGCCTGAAGGCCGCCCCGCCGGAGCTGCGCGCGTGGCTTGAGCAGGAACTGCTGAATCATCAGCGATAAATCGCGTTGTGGAAAGGACTTAACGCGAGGATCACCGCCTGGTGATAAACGCTGCTGCGGGTGAGCTTGCCCCCGGTGAACACGCCGATTGCCCCTTCTTTGCGTCCCACTTCGTCAATGCCGGTCCAGGCAGACATTACCGGTCCCAGGGCTTCGCCCGCCCGCACTTTTTCCAGAATCACCGCAGGCAGCGGCAGCGTGGCGGAACGCGCTTCGCCACGTTGTTGCGCATTTTCAATCACGACCCAGCTGAAGGTGCTGTCGTCGTCGATGCCCGCTTCGATGGCGACCCAGAAATCGGCCTGCGGGCACGCTTGACGGGCATTGATGACGCGCTGACGCGCGCCGGTGCGTGTCTCGTGGCTGCCGAAGGGCTGTTCCGGAACGCCGCTCTCGACGTCCACAGAGGCGATATGGCAGGATGCTTCACCGAAAATCTCGCTAAACGCTCGCAGAATAGCCTGAATTTTGGCTGGGTTAGTGGTGGCGCAGACAACTTCGTACATAATCAACTAACACTCTGACGACTAAATTTCGAAGCAGTATAACGGATAAAAAGCATGTTACAGGTATACCTTGTTCGCCACGGTGAAACGCAGTGGAATGCCGAACGCCGTATTCAGGGGCAGTCTGACAGTCAGCTTACCGATAAAGGCGAGCGCCAGGCGTGGCAAGTGGGAGAGCGGGCAAAAACGCTCGGCATTACCCACATTATCGCAAGCGATCTGGGCCGCACGCGGCGCACCGCTGAAATTATCGCTAAGGCGTGCGGCTGCGATGTGCAACTCGACTCGCGTCTGCGTGAGCTCGATATGGGCGTACTGGAAAGACGCCATATTGAGTCGCTGACTGAAGAAGAAGAGGGCTGGCGCCGGCAGCTTGTCAACGGTACGCCGGATGGACGTATTCCGGATGGCGAGTCGATGCAGGAGATGAGCGAAAGGATGCATGCGGCGCTGAACGCCTGTCTGGATCTGCCGCCGGGAAGCCGTCCGCTGCTGGTCAGTCACGGCATGGCGCTCGGCTGTCTGGTCAGCACCATTCTCGGGCTGCCCGCTTATGCGGAGCGCCGGTTGCGTCTGCGCAACTGTTCAATTTCTCGCGTAGATTATCAGCAAAGCCCGTGGCTGGCTTCCGGTTGGGTGGTGGAAACGGCAGGAGACGTCTCGCATCTGGACGCTCCCGCACTGGATGAGCTTCAGCGTTAACGGCGCAGCGGAATCAGATATTCACAGCGTAAATAGACGGGGCGCTGGTTTGTGCGCGTTTCGCTTGCCGGAAAGTAACGCTCGATATCCAGGCCTTTACGGCGCGTGAGGCCCAGCGCGGGCATGCAGGTGCCGTAAACGGTCAGGATAAATTCCTGCAGCCCGGTGCCTGGCCCTTCGTAAGTAAACTGGACGTAATCGCCCCCTTCAAGCATGACCGGGTGGGCGTTCTGGATGTAGCCGTTTGCCAGTTCCGGTGAAAGCGCGGTGGTGTAAAAAACCTCCTGCTCGTCGTCTTTTTCGTAGCTTGGGCGTGATTCATTCAGGCCGTAAAGTTCCGGCGGCAGCGTCGGGCAATTGGCGAGAAACTGCGTCCAGAACTGCACGCGCATTTCGTGGCGGAAATCGGAAATTTCTTCCAACGAGCAGGTGTAATTTTGCGTTAAGCCCACTAAAGGCGTCTGCGCAAGCGTAACGAATTTATGCTGCGGCGGCGTGAAATCGCCCAGCCGGATAGGCGGACAAATGCCGGAAGCATTCCAGTCCGCGGCGCGGCGGTAAAGCGCGGGGGTCAAAGAAAACTGTTTTTTGAAAGCGCGCGTAAAGGTTTGCTGCGAATCAAAGCGATATTGCAGCGCGATATCCAGGATAGGACGAGCAGTAAGGCGTAAGGCGACAGCGGATTTAGACAGACGACGCGCGCGAATATAAGCGCCAATCGCCTGACCCGTTACCTCTTTAAACATTCGTTGTAAATGCCACTTGGAATAACCCGCTTTGGCCGCCACATTGTCCAAAGAAAGGGGCTGATCCAGATGGCCTTCAAGCCAGGTAAGCAGATCGCGAATGATCACAGCCTGATCCATAGTTAATCCTCATCCTGAATGCGAGTGCCTTCGATATTAAGGTAGCGAATAGTAGCATTTTTTGTTCTTTTAGCATTGCGTGTTTTTTTTAACTGAATGTGCTTACCAGGTCCGCGCCAGCGCACATTTTTTGTAAAAACCTGATATTTAATACTTTTTCTATAAAAAGACGAATAGTCACTCCGATCAATTTTTAAAGATGGTAACAATATGAAATGTAAGGCCTTAATAGCGTCAGTTCTGCTTTTTGCTTTTGCCGGCGGCGTCCATGCCGAGGAAATTGGCTCGGTTGATACGGTTTTCAAGATCTTTGGGCCGGACCATAAAATTGTCGTTGAAGCGTTTGACGATCCGGATGTGAAAAACGTTACCTGCTACCTGAGCCGGGCGAAAACCGGCGGTATCAAAGGCGGGCTCGGGCTGGCGGAAGACACGTCGGATGCCGCTATCTCCTGTCAGCAGGTAGGGCCGATTGAGCTTAGCGAAAAAATCAAATCTGCAAAGGGTAAGGGGATCGTTGTTTTTCAGAAACGCACGTCGCTTATCTTTAAAAAGCTGCAGGTGGTGCGTTTTTATGACGAGAAGCGCAATACGCTTGCCTACCTTGCTTACTCTGACAAAGTCGTGGAAGGCTCGCCGAAGAATGCGCTGAGCGCGGTGCCGATTATGCCGTGGAAATAAAAAAAGGGCGGATTAACCGCCCCTTATTGTTTTGCGCCTGACAGGCTTATTCCTGCAGGTCGCCGCAGAAACGGTAACCTTCGCCATGAATGGTGGCGATGATTTCCGGCGTATCCGGCGTTGATTCGAAATGTTTACGAATGCGGCGAATAGTGACGTCTACAGTGCGGTCATGCGGCTTCAGCTCGCGACCGGTCATTTTCTTCAGCAATTCCGCACGGGACTGGATCTTGCCCGGGTTCTCGCAGAAATGCAGCATAGCGCGGAATTCGCTGCGCGGCAGTTTGTACTGCTCGCCGTTAGGGCTAATCAGCGAACGGCTGTTGATATCCAATTCCCAGCCGTTGAACTTGTAGCTTTCCACGCTGCGACGCTCTTCGCTCACTGTACCCAGATTCATGGTGCGGGAGAGCAGGTTGCGCGCGCGGATAGTCAACTCGCGAGGATTGAAGGGTTTAGTGATGTAATCATCTGCGCCGATCTCAAGGCCCAGAATCTTGTCCACTTCATTGTCGCGGCCCGTCAGGAACATCAGCGCCACGTTCGCTTGCTCGCGCAATTCGCGCGCCAGCAGCAGGCCATTTTTGCCCGGCAGGTTGATATCCATGATGACCAGGTTGATATCATTATCAGAGAGGATTTGGTGCATCTCAGCGCCATCGGTCGCTTCGGATACATCATAGCCTTCTGCTTCGAAAATACTTTTTAACGTGTTGCGTGTTACCAACTCGTCTTCAACGATAAGAATGTGCGGGGTCTGCATGTTTGCTACCTAAAATTGCCAACTAAATCGAAACAGGAAGTACAAAAGTCCCTGACCTGCCTGGTACATGTCCCGAATTAACATGTCCGGCCTAATGTGACTAAAGTACGTAATTGCGTTCTTGATGCACTTTCCATCAACGTCAACAACATCATTAGCTTGGTCGTGGGTACTTTCCCTCTGGACCCGACGGTGTCAAAAACGGCTGACATCCTAACCACTTTAACAGCAACATAACAGGTTGAGACGCTGCCGACACCAAATAAAACTACGCTTCGTTGACATATATCAAATTCAATTGTAGCACGTTAACAGTTCAATGAAATCATCGTAGCGTATTCCTGACTTTAATTACATTCTCTTAATATCTCAGGCCGTTGCGCCAAATAATTAATAAACAATTCGCGATCTAATAAAATTGCCGTATTGCATTGATTTTATCTATAATAAACAAAAGGATAACATAAAAATGCCGGGTTTATACGCCGCGTTTTTTTGAATGAAGTATCAAAACTATTTATGATTAATAAGGCACCGATTCGCCCGTTTATGTTGATCTAATGTAAATTTGCGCTGCGTATTATGTGACCTGTGCTGTCTTTCTGACCTGTTAACCTGACATTGAGAAAGCTTATGCGTTTGCCTGTAATCCTGGTCTCTCCCGCCAGGGCTGAAAATATTGGCGCGGCCGCCCGCGCGATGAAAACCATGGGGTTTACCGAGTTGCGCATCGTCGCAAGCGAAGCGCACCGGGAGCCAGCAGCCCGTATAGTTGCGCACGGAGCGGGAGATATCATTGATAATATTAAAGAATTTGAAACGCTTGAGCAGGCGCTGGCCGATGTGGATTTTACCGTCGCCACCACGGCCCGCAGCCGGGCCCGGTTTCATTACTATGCCACCCCGCACACGCTTTTGCCTGTTTTAGCGGAAAAAGCGCAGTGGATGAATACGCTGGCGCTGGTGTTTGGTCGCGAAGATTCGGGGCTAACCAATGAAGAACTGGCGCTGGCGGATATGCTCACCGGCGTGCCGATGGTCGCGGATTACCCGTCGCTGAATCTGGGCCAGGCGGTGATGGTCTACTGTTATCAGTTAACCTCGTTAATGCAAACGGCGTCGGTTAAAGCGCAACACGCCGACAATCATCAGCTGCAGGCTTTGCGCCAGCGAATGAACGATCTGCTTACGCGTCTTGAAGTGGCGGATGATGTAAAAATGGCCGACTGGGTTCAGCAGCGTCTTGGGCTGCTTGAGCAACGCGACACCGCCATGTTGCACAGATTGCTGCATGATATTGAAAAAAAGCTCGCCGGATAAAACGCCTTATAAGTTTTCCATATTGGTTTTATATGCTGGATAAGCGTAGCCAATGACAACGGAACAGGATGAAAGGAGACGGTAAGGCAGCGCAACGGCGGATATTTACGACCGGTGCGTAAATGAAATATTCATTGACTTGCCGCAGCCAATACTTTAACCAATAGAGCACTAACACAAGAAAGTCCTGATTAAGAGCACACAACATCCATGATTCGCATCAGCCTGATTACCACAATTATTACCACCACCATTACCACAGGTAACGGTGCGGGCTGACGCGTACAGGAAATACTGAAAAAAGCCCGCACCTGAACAGTGCGGGCTTTTTTTTCGACCAAAAATCAAGAGGATCCACCATGCGAGTGTTGAAATTTGGCGGTACATCAGTGGCGAACGCGCAGCGGTTTCTGCGCGTTGCCGATATTCTGGAAAGTAATGCCAGACAGGGGCAGGTGGCGACCGTGCTCTCTGCCCCGGCGAAAATTACTAACCATCTGGTGGCGATGATTGAAAAAACCATTAGCGGCCAGGATGCACTGCCGAACATCAACGACGCTGAACATATTTTTGCCGATCTGCTTAACGGCCTTGCCGAAGCGCAGCCTGGGTTTCCGCTGGCTCGTCTGAAGGCGGTGGTCGACCAGGAATTCGCTCAAATCAAACACGTTTTGCACGGCATCAGCCTGTTGGGGCAGTGCCCGGACAGTATCAACGCCGCGCTTATCTGCCGGGGCGAAAAGCTTTCCATCGCTATTATGGCGGGGTTGCTGGAAGCGCGAGGCCATAAAGTTTCGGTTATCGACCCGGTCGAAAAACTGCTCGCCGTGGGGCATTACCTTGAATCTACCGTCGATATTGGCGAATCAACCCGCCGCATCGCCGCCAGTAAAATCCCGGCGGATCATATGATCCTGATGGCGGGCTTTACTGCTGGCAATGACAAAGGGGAACTGGTCGTGCTGGGCCGTAACGGCTCTGATTACTCCGCCGCCGTGCTGGCCGCTTGCCTGCGCGCCGACTGTTGTGAAATCTGGACCGACGTGGATGGCGTTTATACCTGCGACCCGCGTCAGGTGCCGGACGCCAGGCTGCTGAAATCCATGTCTTATCAGGAGGCGATGGAGCTCTCTTACTTCGGCGCCAAAGTGCTTCACCCCCGCACCATTTCCCCCATCGCCCAGTTCCAGATCCCTTGCCTGATTAAAAACACCGGTAACCCGCAAGCGCCAGGTACGCTGATTGGCGCGACCAGCGACGAAGATGGCCTGCCGGTAAAAGGCATCAGCAACCTGAATAACATGGCGATGTTTAACGTCTCCGGCCCAGGCATGAAAGGCATGCCCGGCATGGCGGCGCGCGTATTCGCCGCGATGTCCAGCGCGGGCATTTCCGTCGTGCTCATTACCCAATCTTCTTCGGAATACAGCATCAGCTTCTGCGTACCGCAAAGCGATAGCGTGCGGGCGCGTAAGGCGCTGGAAGAGGAGTTTTATCTGGAGCTGAAAGAGGGGCTGCTGGAGCCGCTTTCCATCATGGAGCGTCTGGCGATTATTTCTGCTGTAGGCGACGGCATGCGCACGCTGCGTGGCATTTCCGCGAAGTTCTTCGCCGCCCTCGCTCGCGCTAATATTAATATCGTCGCGATTGCCCAGGGCTCCTCCGAGCGCTCTATTTCTGTCGTGGTTAATAACGACGACGCCACCACCGGCGTGCGCGTAACGCACCAGATGCTCTTTAATACCGACCAGGTGATTGAAGTCTTTGTTATCGGCGTTGGCGGCGTGGGCGGCGCGCTGCTGGAACAGGTGAAACGTCAGCAGGCCTGGCTTAAGCAGAAGCATATTGACCTGCGAGTCTGCGGCGTAGCCAACTCAAAAGCGCTGCTTACCAACGTGCATGGTCTCGATCTGGAAAACTGGCGTGCGGAACTGGCGGAAGCGAAAGAGCCGTTTAATCTGGGCCGCCTGATTCGCCTGGTGAAAGAGTATCATCTGCTGAACCCGGTGATTGTCGACTGTACTTCCAACCAGACGGTTGCCGACCAGTACGCTGATTTCCTTCGCGAAGGGTTTCATGTCGTCACGCCGAACAAAAAAGCGAATACCTCTTCGATGGCGTATTACCATCAGTTGCGCCACGCGGCGGCAAAATCGCGCCGTAAGTTCCTTTACGACACTAACGTCGGCGCCGGGTTGCCTGTCATTGAAAACCTGCAAAACCTGCTCAACGCGGGCGATGAATTGCAGCGCTTCTCCGGCATCCTGTCGGGTTCGCTCTCTTTCATTTTCGGCAAGCTGGATGAAGGCATGAGCCTGTCGGAGGCGACCGGCATTGCACGTGAAATGGGTTACACCGAACCGGACCCGCGTGACGATCTCTCTGGCATGGATGTGGCGCGCAAGCTGCTTATCCTGGCGCGAGAAACGGGACGCCACCTTGAGCTTTCCGATATTGTGGTGGAGTCGGTGTTGCCGCAAAGCTTCGATGCTTCCGGCGACGTGGCAAGCTTTATGGCGCGCCTGGCGCAACTGGATGACGAGTTTTCCGCTCGCGTGGCGCAGGCCCGTGACGAAGGCAAAGTGTTGCGTTATGTCGGCAATATTGAAGAAGACGGCGTCTGCCGCGTGAAGATTGCCGCCGTGGACGGCAACGATCCGCTCTATAAAGTGAAAAACGGCGAGAACGCGCTGGCCTTTTACAGCCGTTATTATCAGCCGTTGCCGCTGGTGCTGCGCGGCTATGGCGCAGGGAATGACGTGACGGCGGCGGGCGTATTCGCTGACCTGCTGCGTACGCTCTCATGGAAGTTAGGAGTCTAATATGGTTAAAGTTTATGCCCCCGCTTCCAGCGCGAACATGAGCGTCGGCTTTGACGTGCTGGGCGCGGCGGTGACGCCGGTGGATGGCGCGCTGCTTGGCGATTACGTTACGGTAGAAGCGGCAGATCGCTTCAGCGTGCAAAACCTTGGCCGCTTCGCCGATAAGCTGCCAACGGAGCCCCGGGAAAATATCGTCTGGCAGTGCTGGGAGCGTTTCTGTCAGGAACTTGGCAAAACGGTGCCGGTTACGATGACGCTTGAGAAAAATATGCCTATCGGTTCCGGGCTTGGCTCCAGCGCCTGTTCTGTGGTCGCGGCGCTGGTGGCGATGAACGAATATTGCGGCAAGCCGCTTAGCGACTCGCGGTTATTGCTGCTGATGGGCGAGCTGGAAGGGCGTATTTCCGGCAGTGTGCATTACGACAACGTCGCGCCTTGTTTTCTTGGCGGCATGCAGCTGATGATTGAGGAAAACGGCATTATCAGCCAGTCCGTGCCAGGCTTTGAGGAGTGGTTATGGGTGCTGGCTTATCCGGGAATTAAGGTTTCCACCGCCGAAGCGCGGGCCATTCTTCCGGCGCAGTATCGCCGCCAGGACTGCATCGCTCACGGCCGTCATCTGGCGGGCTTCATTCACGCCTGTCATACGCGTCAGCCTGCGCTTGCCGCGAAACTGATGCAGGACGTTATCGCCGAGCCGTATCGCACTAAGTTGCTGCCAGGCTTTGGCGAGGCGCGCCAGGCGGCGATGGAGACTGGCGCGCTGGCGTGCGGCATCTCCGGATCCGGACCCACGCTTTTCGCCGTCTGCGATAAACCGGAAACCGCGCAGCGCGTGGCGGAGTGGCTGGGCCAACACTATCTGCAAAATCAGGAAGGCTTTGTACATATTTGCCGTCTCGACACGGCGGGCGCACGAGTACTGGGATAAAAAATGAAACTCTATAACCTTAAAGATCATAACGAGCAGGTCTCCTTCGCACAGGCCGTCACGCAGGGCCTTGGCAAAAATCAGGGGCTCTTCTTTCCGCACGACCTGCCGGAATTCAGCCTGACGGATATCGACGCCATGCTGGAGCTCGATTTCGTCGAGCGCAGCAGCAAGATCCTCTCTGCGTTTATCGGCGACGAAATTCCGCAAGAGATTCTGGAAGAGCGCGTGCGCAAGGCATTTACCTTCCCGGCGCCAGTGAAGCCGGTTGAAGAAGATATTGGTTGCCTGGAGCTGTTCCACGGCCCGACGCTGGCGTTTAAAGATTTCGGCGGGCGCTTTATGGCGCAGATGCTGGCGCACATTAGCGGCGATAAACCGGTCACCATTCTTACCGCCACCTCCGGCGATACCGGCGCGGCTGTGGCCCACGCCTTCTATGGCCTGAAAAACGTGCGCGTTGTTATCCTCTACCCGCGCGGCAAAATCAGCCCGCTGCAGGAGAAGCTGTTTTGTACGCTTGGCGGCAACATTGAAACCGTGGCCATCGACGGCGATTTCGACGCCTGCCAGGCGCTGGTAAAACAGGCGTTTGATGATGAAGAGCTGAAGCAGAAGCTGGGGCTTAACTCGGCGAACTCCATTAACATCAGCCGCCTGCTGGCGCAGATTTGCTACTACTTCGAAGCGGTGGCGCAACTGCCGCAGGAAGCGCGCAATCAGCTGGTGGTGTCTGTGCCGAGCGGCAACTTCGGCGACTTAACGGCGGGGCTGCTCGCTAAAGCGCTGGGGCTGCCGGTAAAACGCTTTATCGCCGCTACCAATGCTAACGACACGGTGCCGCGTTTTCTGCAAAACGGCGAGTGGTCGCCAAATCTTACCGTCGCCACGCTTTCCAACGCCATGGACGTCAGCCAGCCGAACAACTGGCCGCGCGTGGAGGAGCTGTTCCGTCGCAAAAACTGGCGTCTGAAAGATCTGGGCGTGGCGGCTATCGACGACGAAACCACGAAAGCCACCATGCGTGAGCTGCAAACGAAAGGGTACGTTTCAGAGCCGCACGCGGCGGTGGCATACCGCGCGCTGCGCGACCAGCTGCACCCGGGCGAATATGGGCTGTTCCTCGGCACCGCGCATCCGGCGAAGTTCAGCGAGAGCGTGGAAGCGGTGCTGGGCGAAACGCTGACGTTGCCGCAGGCGCTGGCGGAGCGCGCCGGGCTGGAGCTGCTCTCACATAACCTGCCGGCGGATTTCGCCGCGCTGCGCGAGCTGATGATGAGCAAAGCGCAGTAACCCTTCAGGGAGAGGCCAGACCTCTCCTTTTTTTGTTTTTTTACCGCCAACTGTGAAGAAAATCGGCAGGAATCTGGCAGGAAAAAAGCAGAAATTCCCAATAAATGCGCTAACTAAGCAATTAGGATTGCAGAGACTAACGCATGGCGCGCGTTCGGCATAAGCTCTCCCCATCGACCCATTCAGGGTAATGATGTTGCGAGGAGTGACCTATTTTGAAATCAATGATTCTGGCGTTAACCGTAATGATGGTGGCTCCGTTCGCGGCGCAGGCGTCCGAGATTACGCTGCTGCCTGCTGTAAAACTGCACATTGGCGACCAAGACAACCACGGTAATTACTGGGACGGCGGCCACTGGCGCGACCGCGGCTGGTGGAACAAACACTACGAGTGGCGCGACAAACACTGGCAGCCGCACGGACGCGACCATCGCCCGGGCCCACGCTTTGAAGGTCGTGACGACCATGGACGTCATCATCACTAATAAAAAACGCCAGCTTAAGCTGGCGTTTTTGTTATTGCTCGTGGCGCTTAAAGACCAGCTCTGTCGGTCCGGACGCCGCGTCGTCAAAGAAATAGCCTTCGCTGTTGAAATCTTGCAATTGCTCCGGCTTCGTCAGCCGTTTTTCGATAATAAAACGGCTCATTAGCCCGCGCGCTTTTTTGGCGTAGAAACTGATCACCTTAAACTTGCCATTTTTCTCATCCAGGAACACGGGCTTGATGATTTCCGCATTCAGCTTGCCTGGCTTCACCGCTTTGAAATACTCATCGGAAGCCAGATTGATAACGATATTGTCGCCCTGCGCGGCGATAGCTTCGTTAAGCTTATGGGTGATCGTCTCGCCCCAGAAACTGTAGAGATCTTTACCGCGGGCGTTCTCCAGGCGGGTGCCCATTTCCAGGCGGTAAGGTTGCATTAGATCGAGCGGGCGCAGCACGCCGTAGAGGCCGGAGAGCATGCGCAGATGCTGCTGAGCGAAATCGAAATCCGCTTCGCTGAAGGTTTCCGCCTCAAGCCCGGTGTAAACATCGCCCTTAAACGCGAGGATCGCCTGACGGGCGTTTTCCGGCGTGAATTCCGGGTGCCAGTCGTGGAAGCGGGTCGCGTTAAGCGCCGCAAGCTTGCTGCTGATGCTCATCAGGTCCGCTATCTCTGCATCAGAAAGGCGGCGCGCCACATCGATTAACTGTTGTGAATGGTCCAGCAGTTCCGGCTGCGTAAAGCGCTGCGTTGCGAGCGGGCTCTGGTAATCCAGGGTTTTGGCGGGTGAAATAAGAATCAGCATCTCTTTTCCTTCTCGAAATTTCCCCGAACTTTACCAAAAAACGTCGCCGGAGTGACCAATAGGTGTGATTGAAAACCGCTCATTCACGGGGCAGATCCTTCCAGCTGTCCGCCTCTAGTTGTCTTTCGATATCGGGATAGCGTCTGACGTCAAAAACAGGTTTTATGCCAAGCTTGCGCTGGCGTAGGTAATCATCCGCAATCAGCTTAACGACGGGTGAAAGCAGCAAAATGGCGATGAGATTGGTTATCGCCAGCAGCGCCATAGCGATATCAGCCAGTTGCCAGACGGTGGGGAAGGTCGCGAACGTACCGAAAAGCACCATCGACAGCGTACCCGCGCGAAGCAGCCACAGGCGCAGCGGCGTGCTGCGGGTCAAAAACAGCAGGTTATTTTCGGCATAGGCGTAATTCGCCACAATCGAGGTAAAGGCAAAGAACATCACAATAATGGCGACGTAGCCGGAGGCCCAACTGCCTGCAAGCGTGGCGAGCGCCTGCTGCGTGAGCATGATGCCATCGTAAGAGGCGCTGGTTTGCTCCTGCGCGCCGGAGAGCAACACAATAGCCGCCGTAGCGGAACAGATAATCACCGTATCGATAAACACGCCAATCATCTGGACGATGCCCTGCGCAGCGGGATGAGGGGGCCATGATGCGGCGGCGGCCGCTGCATTCGGCGTGGAGCCCATTCCCGCTTCATTCGAAAACATGCCGCGCTGAAAGCCGCTGGTTATTGCCTGGCTCAGGGTCCAGGCGAGCGCGCCGGAGGCCGCTTCGTGCCAGCCGAACGCGCTTTTGAAAATCAGCGCTACTACGTCAGGCAGGCGGGGCAAATTCAGCAGCACGACAATAGCGGCGGTCAGCGCCCATGCGCCCCCCGTTATGGGCATAACCCACTGCGAAAAGCGGGCCACGCCTTTCATGCCTCGCAGAATAACCAGCAGCGTGGCGGCTACCAGCACCACAGCGATAAACCATTTAGGGGCATTGAAGGCATGGTTCAGGGCAAGGGTGAGCGAGTTTGCCTGTACGGCATTAAAAACCAGGCCAAAGGCGATAAGCAGGAAAATAGAGAACAAGACGCCCATCCAGCGCATGCCGAGACCGCGCTCCATGTACCAGGCGGGGCCGCCGCGAAAGCGCCCGCTCGCGTCTCGCCCTTTATAGAGCTGCGCCAGAGAACATTCGGCGAAAGAGGTCGCCATACCCACAAGAGCCGTTACCCACATCCAGAACACGGCCCCCGGCCCGCCCGTGGCGATGGCTATCGCCACGCCTGCGATATTGCCGCTACTGACGCGGGCGGCGAGACTGGTGCAAAGAGCCTGGAAGGAGGTTAGCCCATCGGTGGCGGGAGTTACGCTTCTGCGCAGGCTTTTCGCGAAATGGCGAAGATAACGGAACTGAATCCCGCCAGTGCGAAAGGTGAACCAGATTCCTGCCCCAGGCAGCAGGTAAATCATCACCGAACCCCAGAGTATATCGCTGATAAAATACAGAAAATCGGACATTCATTTCCCTCTTGCCGCCGTCTGGCCTTGTCCGGTGCTGGCATGCTGTTCTCTGTGCCGCCGGGACTGACAACGAACAGGCCAGCGCAGTTTACCACAGCGGCCAGGCCCGCTTGCCCCGGTTGCGCTGAAAGTGTCTCGTGTTATCATCAGCGCAGGCCGGTTACATCTCCCTAACACGAAGTTTTAAGAGAAACATTATCATGACGGATAAATTGACCTCCCTTCGTCAGTTCACCACCGTAGTGGCTGACACTGGAGACATCGCGGCAATGAAGCTGTATCAGCCGCAGGATGCCACCACCAACCCTTCTCTGATCCTTAACGCCGCGCAAATTCCTGAGTACCGCAAGCTGATTGATGACGCTGTGACCTGGGCGAAAAGCCAGAGCAGCGACCGTGCGCAGCAGGTTGTGGACGCGACCGACAAGCTGGCGGTAAATATTGGTCTGGAAATTCTTAAGCTCATCCCGGGCCGTATCTCTACCGAAGTGGATGCGCGTCTCTCTTATGACACTGAAGGCAGCATCGCCAAAGCCAAGCGTCTGATCAAACTTTATAACGATGCTGGCATCAGCAATGACCGCATCCTGATCAAGCTGGCCTCGACCTGGCAGGGTATCCGCGCGGCGGAGCAGCTGGAAAAAGAGGGCATCAACTGTAACCTGACGCTGCTCTTCTCCTTCGCGCAGGCGCGTGCTTGCGCTGAAGCGGGCGTGTTCCTGATTTCCCCGTTCGTAGGCCGTATCCTCGACTGGTACAAAACCAATACGGACAAAAAAGAGTATGCGCCGCAGGAAGATCCGGGCGTGGTTTCCGTCAGCGAAATCTACCAGTACTACAAGCAGCACGGTTATGAAACCGTGGTGATGGGCGCAAGCTTCCGCAACACAGGCGAAATCCTTGAGCTGGCAGGTTGCGATCGTCTGACTATCGCTCCGGCGCTCCTCAAAGAGCTGGCGGAAAGCGAAGGTGCTGTGGAGCGCAAGCTTGCTTACTCTGGCGACGTAAAAGCGCGTCCGGAGCGCATCACCGAGTCTGAGTTCCTGTGGCAGCATAACCAGGATCCGATGGCGGTAGACAAACTGGCGGACGGCATCCGCAAGTTCGCCGTCGACCAGGAAAAACTGGAAAAAATGGTCGAAGCGCTGCTGTAATCCCTCCGTGGCCGGGCATTCCGGCCACGTTTCTTCCCGCTTTACCCCGCTCGCGTGTATCATTTCGCAAAGTGAATCTGTTTTCGGAATTGATATGAACACGTTACGCATCGGCTTAGTTTCCATCTCTGATCGCGCCTCCAGCGGCGTTTACCAGGATAAAGGCATTCCCGCCTTGCAGGAGTGGCTCGCGCAGGCGCTGACCACGCCGTTTGTTATTGAAACCCGCCTTATTCCCGATGAGCAGCCGCTTATCGAGCAAACCTTATGCGAGCTGGTGGATGAAATGGGCTGTCATCTGGTGCTGACTACCGGCGGCACCGGCCCCGCGCGCCGCGATGTGACGCCAGACGCCACGCTTGCCGTCGCCGACCGCGAAATGCCGGGCTTCGGCGAACAGATGCGCCAGATAAGCCTGCGCTTCGTCCCTACCGCTATCCTTTCACGTCAGGTGGGCGTCATTCGTAAACAGGCGTTGATTCTTAACCTGCCGGGCCAGCCGAAATCGATTAAAGAGACGCTCGAAGGGCTAAAGCAGGAAAACGGTGAAGTCGTAGTGCCGGGCATTTTTGCCAGCGTACCGTATTGCATACAGCTTCTCGATGGGCCTTATATTGAAACTGACCCGCAAGTGGTAGCGGCTTTTCGCCCTAAAAACGCGATACGTGAAATTAAATGCTGATTATTTTTTGATTATAAGATAAACGCCAGAACGCTCTGGCGTGAAGTATTTATGCCGTTATAGTAAGGATAGGTTTACGGCTTCGTCGTAAATTAATTCTAACAATTCTCTTTACAAACGGCTTTCTTATGTCAGAACACACGCGACCTCTCAATCGACAGGATTATAAGACCCTGACGCTTGCCGCTCTTGGCGGCGCGCTGGAGTTTTATGACTTCATCATCTTCGTTTTCTTTGCCGCCGTGGTAGGCGAGCTCTTCTTTCCTGCGGATATTCCTGAATGGCTGCGCCAGGTGCAGACCTTCGGTATTTTCGCGGCAGGCTATCTGGCGCGACCGCTGGGCGGCATCATCATGGCGCATTTTGGCGACCTGGTCGGCCGCAAAAAGATGTTTACGCTCAGCATTTTATTGATGGCGGTGCCTACGCTGGCTATCGGTTTGCTGCCGACTTACGCCTCATTGGGCATCGCTGCGCCGTTGTTGCTGTTGTTAATGCGGGTATTGCAAGGCGCGGCCATTGGCGGCGAAGTGCCTGGCGCCTGGGTTTTTGTCGCGGAGCACGTGCCCGCTAAGCGTATCGGCATCGCCTGCGGCACGCTGACGGCGGGGCTGACGGTAGGTATTCTGCTCGGTTCAGTGGTCGCCACGCTTATTAACACCAGCATGACTCAGCAAACGATCCATGACGGCGGCTGGCGTATCCCCTTCCTGCTCGGCGGCGCGTTTGGTCTGGTCGCGATGTACCTGCGCCGCTGGCTGCAGGAAACGCCTGTTTTTATCGAGATGCAGCAGCGTAAAGCGCTGGCGGAAGAACTGCCGTTAAAAGCGGTGGTGGTGAATCACAGGAAAGCGGTGGTGGTATCTATGCTGCTGACCTGGCTGCTTTCCGCAGGCATTGTCGTGGTTATCCTGATGTCTCCTGTCTGGCTGCAAAAGCAACTGGGCATCGCGCCGGCATTGACCCTGCAGGCCAACAGCCTCGCTACCGTTATGTTGACGCTGGGATGCCTGGCGGCAGGGACAGTTGTGGATCGCGTAGGGGCGAGTAAAACCTTTATCGCGGGCAGCCTGCTGCTGGCGGTATGCAGCTGGCTCTTCTATCACCTGACGGCAGGCAATCCCGCTTACTTATTCCCGCTTTATGGGCTGGTTGGGTTCAGCGTTGGCGTAGTCGGCGCGGTGCCTTATGTGATGGTGCGCGCTTTCCCGGCGGAGGTTCGTTTCACCGGCATTTCGTTCTCTTATAACGTGGCATACGCTATTTTTGGCGGCCTGACGCCGATTCTGGTGACGCTGCTAATGAACGTATCGCCGATGGCGCCGGCCTGGTATGTGCTTGCACTGGCGCTGCTGGGGCTGGGGGTAGGGATCTGGCTGCGTCAGGATATTCATCAGCCGGATAGCGTTTCTGAAAGCTCACCAGCGCATATCTGATCTATTACAGAGAGAAAAAAGCCCACCGTGCGGGTGGGCTTTTCGTATTACTGCGCCAGAGCGGTCATCGCGGCGTTTGAAGCTTCATGGCGTTCGCCAATCGGCAATACAGTGCGGCCGTACTGCTCGTTCAGCACTTCGCCCATCGCCAGGTAGATGGCGCTGGCGCCGCAGATGAGACCAATCCAGCCCGCCACGCGCACAATGCCTTCGTTATCCAGCAGATGACCTGCCGCCAGCAGCGCAAAAAGCACCGTCAGGCTCAGGAAAACAAATTGCAGCACGCGCGCGCCTTGCAGGGTGCCGAAGAACATAAACAGCGTAAACACGCCCCAGACGCCAAGATAAACGCCAAGGAAGTGGCCGTTCGCCGCTTCCGCCAGGCCGAGCTTCGGCAGCAGCAGGATAGCGACCAGCGTCAGCCAAAAAGAGCCGTAAGAGGTAAAGGCGGTTAAGCCGAAGGTATTGCCTTTTTTATATTCCAGCAGGCCGGCAAAGATTTGCGCGATGCCGCCATAGAAAATGCCCATCGCCAGGATAATGCCATCCAGCGGGAACAGGCCGATATTATGCAGATTGAGCAGAATGGTCGTCATACCAAAGCCCATAAGGCCCAGAGGAGCCGGATTTGCCAGTGTGGTGTTACCCATAAACCCTCATAAAATAGGTAATAAATTGAAATTAAAAAGGCCCGTCGCCAGCATGCTCTGAGCGGGGCGCGGCATCATAATCGCGGCAATTTTCACCGTCTATGATCTGAACAGGGGGAAAAGAAAAAAATTTTCAGCCGTCCCCCTTGATGCCCGGTGATGCGACCCCATCTTCTGGTTAACCGAAAAGGGTGAACCTGAAAAAAATGATGATTTGGGCAGTTGAAACCGCACGTTTCGCCCGCATAACAGGTTCACACCACATATTGACCGAATTTTTAGTGGAGACGTTTAGATGGGTAAAATTATTGGTATCGACCTGGGTACGACCAACTCTTGTGTAGCGATTATGGACGGCACTACTGCACGTGTGCTGGAGAACGCCGAGGGCGATCGCACCACGCCTTCTATCATTGCTTATACCCAGGATGGTGAGACTCTGGTTGGTCAGCCGGCTAAACGTCAGGCAGTGACGAACCCGCAGAACACCCTGTTTGCGATCAAGCGCCTGATTGGCCGCCGCTTCCAGGACGAAGAAGTGCAGCGCGACGTTTCTATCATGCCGTACAAGATCATCGCGGCTGATAACGGCGACGCATGGCTGGACGTAAAAGGCCAGAAAATGGCTCCGCCGCAGATTTCCGCTGAAGTGCTGAAAAAAATGAAGAAAACGGCGGAAGACTACCTGGGCGAAGCGGTAACGGAAGCGGTTATCACCGTTCCGGCTTACTTCAACGATGCTCAGCGTCAGGCGACCAAAGACGCCGGCCGCATCGCGGGCCTGGAAGTAAAACGTATTATCAACGAACCGACTGCGGCAGCGCTGGCTTACGGTCTGGACAAAGAGACCGGCAACCGCACCATCGCGGTTTATGACCTGGGCGGCGGTACTTTCGATATCTCCATCATCGAAATCGATGAAGTTGACGGCGAAAAAACCTTTGAAGTGCTGGCTACCAACGGTGATACCCACCTGGGCGGCGAAGACTTCGACAGCCGTCTGATTAACTATCTGGTAGAAGAGTTCAAGAAAGACCAGGGCATCGATCTGCGTAACGACCCGCTGGCGATGCAGCGTCTGAAAGAAGCGGCTGAGAAAGCGAAAATCGAGCTCTCTTCCGCTCAGCAGACCGACGTGAACCTGCCGTACATCACCGCAGACGCGACCGGTCCGAAACACATGAACATTAAAGTGACTCGCGCGAAACTGGAAAGCCTGGTGGAAGACCTGGTGAACCGTTCCATCGAGCCGCTGAAAGTCGCTCTGCAGGATGCCGGCCTGTCCGTGTCTGACATCAACGACGTTATCCTCGTTGGCGGCCAGACCCGTATGCCGATGGTGCAGAAGAAAGTGGCTGAGTTCTTTGGCAAAGAGCCGCGTAAAGACGTTAACCCGGACGAAGCTGTGGCAATCGGCGCAGCGGTGCAGGGCGGCGTACTGACCGGCGACGTGAAAGACGTTCTGCTGCTCGACGTAACGCCGCTGTCGCTGGGTATCGAAACGATGGGTGGCGTGATGACTGCGCTCATCAACAAAAACACCACCATCCCGACCAAGCACAGCCAGGTGTTCTCGACGGCGGAAGACAACCAGTCTGCGGTAACGATTCACGTGCTGCAGGGTGAGCGTAAACGCGCTGCCGATAACAAGTCTCTGGGTCAGTTTAACCTGGATGGCATCAACCCGGCGCCGCGCGGTATGCCGCAGATCGAAGTTACCTTCGACATCGACGCCGACGGTATTCTGCACGTCTCTGCGAAAGACAAGAATACCAACCGCGAACAGAAAATCACCATCAAGGCCTCTTCCGGTCTGAACGAGGAAGAGATCCAGAAAATGGTGCGCGAAGCGGAAGCGAACGCTGAAGCTGACCGTAAATTCGAAGAGCTGGTGCAGACCCGCAACCAGGCCGATCACCTGGTGCACAGCACCCGTAAGCAGGTGGAAGAAGCAGGCGACAAACTGCCGGCTGACGACAAAACCGCTATCGAATCGGCGCTGAGCGCGCTGGAAAGCGCTCTGAAAGGCGAAGACAAAGCGGATATCGAAGCGAAAATGCAGGCGCTGGCGCAGGTTTCCCAGAAGCTGATGGAAATCGCTCAGCAGCAGCACGCGCAGCAGCAGGCGGGCGGCGCTGACGCTTCCGCAAGCAATGCGAAAGATGACGACGTTGTCGACGCTGAGTTCGAAGAAGTGAAAGATAAAAAATAATCGCCCTGATGCAGGGTAGATAAACCAGCACGGGCGTAGGAGTTATCTCCACGCCCGTGCTCGCATGTTAAGGGCAGAAAACCAAAATGGCGAAGAAAGACTATTACGAGATTTTAGGCGTTCCGAAGACGGCGGAAGAGCGTGAAATCAAAAAGGCCTATAAGCGCCTTGCCATGAAATATCACCCGGACCGCAATCAGGGCGATAAAGAGGCGGAAGCCAAATTTAAAGAGATTAAAGAAGCTTATGAAGTGCTGACCGACGCACAAAAACGCGCGGCTTACGATCAGTATGGCCACGCCGCGTTTGAGCAGGGCGGCATGGGCGGCGGCTTTAATGGCGGCTTCGGCGGCGGGGCAGATTTCAGCGATATTTTCGGCGACGTATTCGGCGATATTTTTGGCGGCGGACGTGGTCGTCGCGCCGCGCGTGGCGCCGATCTGCGCTACAACATGGAGTTAACGCTGGAAGAAGCGGTTCGCGGCGTAACCAAAGAGATCCGCATTCCTACGCTTGAAGAGTGCGACGTTTGCCACGGCAACGGCGCTAAACCGGGCACCCAGCCGCAGACCTGTCCGACCTGTCATGGTTCCGGTCAGGTACAGATGCGTCAGGGGTTCTTTGCTGTGCAGCAGACCTGTCCGCACTGTTCGGGACGCGGTACGCTGATTAAAGATCCGTGCACCAAATGCCACGGCCACGGTCGCGTAGAGAAGTCCAAAACCTTGTCCGTTAAGATACCGGCGGGGGTTGATACGGGCGACCGCATCCGTCTTGCAGGCGAAGGCGAAGCGGGCGAGCACGGCGCGCCGGCAGGCGATCTGTACGTTCAGGTACAGGTGAAGCAGCACCCGATCTTTGAGCGCGAAGGCAATAACCTTTACTGCGAGGTGCCGATTAACTTCGCGATGGCGGCGCTCGGCGGTGAAATCGAAGTGCCGACGCTGGATGGCCGCGTGATGCTGAAAGTGCCGAACGAAACCCAGACAGGCAAGCTGTTCCGCATGCGCGGCAAAGGGGTGAAATCGGTGCGCGGCGGGGCGCAGGGCGACCTGCTGTGCCGTGTCGTGGTGGAAACGCCGGTTGGCCTGAATGACCGTCAGAAACAGTTGCTTCAGGAGTTGCAGGAAAGCTTCGGCGGCCCGACGGGCGAGAAGAACAGCCCGCGCTCCAAAAGCTTTTTCGACGGCGTGAAGAAGTTTTTTGACGATTTGACTCGCTAATCGTCTGTCTTACGACAGAAGCCCGAGCCTTATTCAGCGCTCGGGCTTTTTTATGGCCTTTTTGTGAGTCCTGGCGCTTCCTCTGCGATTTGGATTAAGGCAGCATACTCTGCTGGCGCAATAAAACCCTTTATCAATCAAAGCATCACTGTTTGCTGTTCTATAATAAGTTCGCTAATAGATCCTCCATCAATGCATTTTATGCGAAAAAACCGATACAATAAGCCGTTATAATCTGCTTTTAACGAGTATTCCTGCGCGATAGGCTTGAGTGGATACTTACTTTATAAAGCGCAGGGTTACAAATGATGAAGGTAGTGAAACGTTTAATGGCTGGCGAAGCGAGCGGAGGCATTATCCTTATTATCGCCGCATCGCTGGCGATGGTGCTGGCAAACCTTGATGTCACCAGCGTGCCTTATCAGGCGTTTCTGGATACGCCTGTTGAGCTGCGTATTGGTTCACTGGAGATAAATAAAAACCTTCTGCTGTGGATCAACGACGCGCTGATGGCGGTTTTCTTTTTGTTGATTGGCCTGGAAGTGAAGCGCGAATTACTGCAGGGCTCGCTTGCCAGTTTGCGTCAGGCTTCTTTTCCGATCATCGCCGCGCTGGGCGGCATGGTTATCCCGGCGGCGCTCTATCTGGCGTTTACCGTTCAGGACCCTATTACGCGTGAAGGTTGGGCTATTCCGGCCGCAACGGATATCGCTTTCGCGCTCGGGGTGCTCGCGCTGCTTGGCAGCCGCGTGCCGCCGGCGTTGAAAGTATTTCTGATGGCGCTGGCGATTATTGACGACCTGGGCGCGATTATCATTATCGCCTTGTTTTACACCCATGAGCTTTCGCTGCTGTCGTTGATGATTGCTGCTGGAGCGATTTTTGTACTGGCGTTGCTGAATGTTTGCAATGTTCGCCGCACCGGGGTTTACATCCTGGTCGGACTGGTGCTGTGGACGGCGGTGCTGAAATCAGGGGTTCACGCCACGCTCGCTGGGGTGGCGATTGGCTTTTTTATTCCGCTAAAAGAGCAGGGCGGGAAATCGCCGGCGAAATCGCTGGAGCATGTGCTTCATCCGTGGGTTGCGTTTCTGATCCTGCCGCTTTTTGCTTTCGCTAACGCAGGCGTCTCGCTCGAAGGCGTAACTCCGCAAGGGCTGGCTTCGCTGCTGCCGCTTGGCATTATCGCTGGCCTCTTTATCGGCAAGCCGCTCGGCATTAGCCTTTTCTGCTGGTTTGCGTTGAAGCTTGGGCTGGCGAAGCTGCCGCAGGGTGCGACTTTTCGTCAGATTATGGCGGTGGGCGTGCTATGCGGCATCGGCTTTACCATGTCGATTTTTATCTCCACGCTGGCGTTTGGGGATGTGGAGCCTGCCCTTGTCAAATGGGCCAAGCTGGGAATTCTCATTGGTTCGCTACTGGCGGCGGTAACAGGTTACAGCCTGCTGAGGTTCAGTTTTAAGGTTCCGCATCGGGCCTGACTTCGCGTGGCGCGCTCCAGGGGGGAGCGCGCTTTATTGATCATTCAACATCAGGGAGCGAAAGGCTATGTCGCATATCAATTACAACCACTTGTACTACTTCTGGCATGTTTACAAAGAAGGCTCTGTAGTCGGGGCTGCCGAGGCGCTTTACCTTACGCCCCAGACGATAACCGGTCAGATTAAAGCGCTGGAAGAGCGCCTTCAGGGAAAACTGTTCAAGCGCAAGGGGCGCGGGCTTGAGCCCAGCGAATTGGGGCAACTGGTTTTTCGCTATGCCGATCGGATGTTCACGTTGAGCCAGGAGATGCTGGATATCGTGAACTACCGCAAAGAGTCGCATTTGCTGTTTGATGTCGGTGTGGCTGACGCGCTGTCTAAACATCTGGTGAGTGGCGTGCTGGAAGCGGTGGTGGTTGAGAATGAACAAATTCATCTGCGCTGCTTCGAGTCCACCCATGAAATGCTGCTGGAACAGCTAAGCCAGCATAAGCTGGATATGATTATCTCGGATTGCCCCATCGATTCCACTCAGCAGGAAGGGCTCTTTTCCGTGAAGATTGGCGAATGCAGCATCAGTTTCTGGTGCCAGAACCCGCCGCCGAACAAACCGTTCCCGGAATGCCTGGAAGAACGCCGTCTGCTCGTCCCGGGCCGCCGTTCCATGCTCGGACGTAAGTTGCTTAACTGGATTAACTCTCAGGGGCTGAAGGTGGAAATCCTGGGCGAGTTTGATGATGCGGCGCTAATGAAAGCCTTTGGGGCGGCGCATAATGCGATATTTATCGCGCCGACGCTTTACGCGCAGGATTTTTACAGCGATGACAGCATTATTGAGATAGGGCGAATAGATAACGTGATGGAAGAGTATCATGCGATTTTTGCCGAGCGGATGATCCAGCATCCCGCTGTGCAGCGTATCTGCAACAAGAACTATTCGGCGTTATTTAATCTTCACGAAGACTGAACGGCAGGCATAAAAAAACCCGCATTAAGCGGGTCTTTTTAACAAGCAACAACGAACGGACGATTAAGCCAGTTTGTTGATCTGCGCGGTCAGGTTAGCCTTATGGCGCGCTGCTTTATTTTTGTGGATCAGACCTTTGCTGGCCTGACGGTCCACGATCGGTTGCATTTCGTTAAATGCTTTCTGTGCAGCTTCTTTATCGCCTGCTGCAATCGCCGCGTATACTTTCTTGATGAAAGTACGCATCATAGAGCGACGGCTTGCGTTGTGCTTACGGGCCTTTTCAGACTGAACGGCACGCTTCTTAGCTGATTTGATATTAGCCAAGGTCCAACTCCCAAATATGATCTATGTGGACAATTCAAAGGCCGAGGAATATGCCCCGTTAGCCTTCTTTTGTCAATGGATTTGTGCAAATAAGCGCCGTTTACTATGGCGGCGCTCGTTACGTAGTGATGGCGCAAGATTCTACCAGCTTGCCCGCCCTGAATACAGTCTTTATCGGACAAAATTCGTGCCTGCAGGCCTGATTTCTCGCAAATTGCGGTACTGTATCAGGAAAACCCTGATGCTTTCTGCCCGGCAGCGCCAATCGCCGGTTAACCTTGGGCGCTGTACAAGGTATAATCCGACGATTTTCACTGTCCTGAGCCTGTCATGAAGCTGATACGCGGCATACATAATCTCACTCCTGAACACCACGGCTGTGTCCTTACCATCGGCAATTTCGATGGCGTTCACCGTGGCCATCAGGCATTGCTTAACGGGCTGCGTGAAAAAGGGCGCGAGCGCCGTCTTCCGGTCATGGTGATGATTTTCGAACCGCAGCCGCTGGAACTGTTCGCCGCCGAAAAAGCCCCCGCGCGGTTGACGCGCCTGCGCGAAAAGCTGCGCTATCTGGCGCAGTGCGGCGTTGACTATGTGCTGTGCGTGCGCTTTGACCGGCGCTTCGCGGCGCTGACGGCGCAAAGTTTCGTCAGCGAACTGCTGGTTAAGCGCCTCGGCGTGCGTTTTCTCGCCATTGGCGACGATTTCCGCTTCGGCGCTGGTCGGCAAGGCGATTTCTTGTTATTACAAAAGGCTGCGCGCGAATATGGCTTCGAAGTCACCAGCACGCAAAGCTTTTGTCAGGATGGCTTGCGCATCAGCAGCACGGCGGTGCGCCAGGCGCTGGCTGAAGACAATCTTGAACAAGCGCAGACGTTACTGGGCCGTCCATTCGCCCTTTCTGGCCGCGTAGTGCACGGCGACGCGCTGGGACGCACCATAGGTTTTCCGACGGCGAATATCCCGCTGCGCCGTCAGGTCACCCCGGTAAAAGGGGTTTATGCGGTGGAAGTGATGGGGCTTGGCGAAAAGCCTGTGCCAGGCGTCGCCAATATTGGCACCCGTCCAACGGTGGCAGGTCTACGCCAGCAGCTGGAAGTTCATCTGCTGGATGTTGCAATGGACCTTTATGGACGCCATATAGATGTGGTGCTGCGTAAAAAAATACGCAACGAGCAGCGGTTTGCTTCGCTTGACGAGCTGAAAGCGCAAATCGCCAGAGATGTAATCACCGCCCGCGACTTTTTTGGGCTACCGACACCGGCTTAACGCCTGATCGGCTAATTATCACACCGAAATACGGAACCGAGAATCTGATGAGTGACTATAAATCTACCCTGAATTTGCCGGAAACAGGGTTCCCGATGCGCGGCGATCTCGCCAAACGCGAACCGGGCATGCTGGCGCGTTGGAATGATGACGATCTGTACGGCATCATCCGTAATGCGAAAAAGGGCAAAAAAACCTTCATTCTGCATGATGGCCCTCCTTATGCGAACGGTAGCATTCATATTGGTCACTCGGTTAACAAGATTCTGAAAGACATTATCGTTAAGTCCAAAGGGCTTTCCGGTTTCGACTCGCCTTATGTGCCGGGCTGGGACTGCCACGGTCTGCCTATTGAGCTGAAAGTCGAGCAGCTTATCGGCAAGCCGGGTGAGAAAGTCTCCGCCGCCGAGTTTCGCGCCGCGTGCCGAAAATATGCCGCTGAGCAGGTAGATGGCCAGCGCCAGGATTTTATCCGCCTGGGCGTGCTGGGCGACTGGTCGCATCCATACCTGACCATGGATTTTAAAACCGAAGCCAACATCATCCGCGCGCTCGGTAAAATCATCGGCAACGGCCACCTGCACAAAGGCGCGAAGCCGGTGCACTGGTGCGTTGACTGCCGCTCTGCGCTCGCGGAAGCGGAAGTGGAGTATTACGACAAGACATCGCCGTCTATCGACGTCGCCTTTAATGCGGTCGATGCGGGCGCCGTAGCCGCTAAATTCGGCGCGCAAAATGTCAACGGCCCGGTTTCTCTGGTTATCTGGACCACCACGCCGTGGACCCTGCCGGCTAACCGCGCTATCTCGCTGCATCCGGAGATCGAATACGCGCTGGTGCAGGTAGAAGGCCAGGCGCTGATCCTCGCTAAAGATCTGGTAGAAAGCGTTATGAAGCGCGCCAACATCAGCGAATGGCTGATCCTTGGCACCGTGAAGGGCGCGGATCTTGAACTGATGCGCTTTAAGCACCCGTTCCTGGATTTCGACGTGCCGGCCATCCTTGGCGAGCACGTTACGCTTGATGCAGGTACCGGTGCGGTGCATACCGCTCCCGGCCACGGTCCTGACGACTATGTCATCGGCCAGAAATATGGCCTCGAGACAGCGAACCCGGTTGGGCCGGATGGCACCTATCTGCCGGGCACTTACCCGACGCTTGACGGCGTTCAGGTATTCAAAGCCAACGACATCGTGGTTAACCTGCTGCGCGAGAAAGGCGCGCTGCTGCACGTAGAAAAACTGCTGCACAGCTACCCGCACTGCTGGCGTCACAAAACGCCGATTATCTTCCGCGCTACGCCGCAGTGGTTCGTCAGCATGGATCAAAAAGGCCTGCGCGAGCAGTCATTGAAAGAGATTAAAGGCGTGCAGTGGATCCCGGACTGGGGCCAGGCGCGTATCGAATCCATGGTTGCTAACCGTCCGGACTGGTGTATCTCCCGCCAGCGCACCTGGGGCGTGCCGATGTCGCTGTTCGTCCATAAAGAGACGCAGGAATTGCATCCGCGCACGCAGGAGCTGATGGAAGAAGTGGCGAAGCGCGTGGAAGCAGACGGCATCCAGGCATGGTGGGATCTGGACCCGCGCGACATCATGGGCGACGACGCGAATAGCTATGAAAAAGTGCCGGATACCCTCGACGTCTGGTTCGATTCTGGTTCTACGCACGCCTCTGTCGTCGATGTGCGCCCGGAATTCGCAGGTCACGCGGCGGATATGTATCTGGAAGGCTCCGACCAGCATCGCGGCTGGTTTATGTCTTCTCTGATGATCTCCACGGCGATGAAAGGCAAAGCACCGTATCGTCAGGTGCTGACGCATGGCTTCACCGTGGACGGCCAGGGCCGCAAGATGTCGAAATCTATCGGCAACA
The DNA here is from genome assembly GCF_023079515.1 of Franconibacter sp. IITDAS19. Classification (NCBI taxonomy): domain Bacteria; kingdom Pseudomonadati; phylum Pseudomonadota; class Gammaproteobacteria; order Enterobacterales; family Enterobacteriaceae; genus Franconibacter; species Franconibacter sp. IITDAS19. The sequence goes on from NZ_JALJCP010000004.1 coordinate 183,364, forward strand.
CGGTCAGCCCGCAGGATGTGATGAACAAACTGGGCGCGGATATTCTGCGTCTGTGGGTCGCTTCCACTGACTACACCGGTGAAATGGCGGTTTCTGACGAGATCCTCAAACGCGCCGCCGACAGCTATCGCCGTATTCGCAACACTGCGCGCTTCCTGCTGGCTAACCTGAACGGTTTCGACCCGGTGAAAGACATGGTCAAGCCGGAAGAGATGGTCGTGCTGGACCGCTGGGCGGTGGGCTGCGCGAAAGCGGCGCAGGAAGATATCATCAAAGCGTATGAAGCGTATGATTTCCACGAAGTAGTGCAGCGCCTGATGCGTTTCTGCTCCATCGAAATGGGCTCGTTCTACCTCGACATCATTAAAGATCGCCAGTACACCGCGAAAGCGGACAGCGTGGCGCGCCGCAGCTGCCAGACTGCGCTCTATCACGTAGCCGAAGCGCTGGTGCGCTGGATGGCGCCTGTCATGTCCTTCACTGCTGACGAGATCTGGGGCTACCTGCCGGGCGAACGCGAGAAATATGTCTTTACCGGCGAGTGGTACACCGGCCTGTTTGGTCTGGCGGAAACCGAAGCGATGAACGACGCTTTCTGGGATGAGCTGCTGAAAGTGCGCGGCGAAGTGAACAAGGTTATCGAGCAGGCGCGCGCCGATAAACGCATCGGCGGTTCGCTGGAAGCGGCCGTTACCCTGTTTGCCGAGCCGGAACTGGCGGCGAAGCTGACGGCGCTGGGCGATGAATTACGATTCGTCCTGTTGACCTCGCAGGCGAAGGTTGAGGATTATGCGCAGGCGACGGACGAAGCCCAGCAGAGCGAACTGCTGAAGGGGCTGAAAGTGGCGCTCGCAAAAGCCGAAGGTGAGAAATGCCCGCGCTGCTGGCATTACACCACCGATGTCGGTCTGGTAGCGGAACACGCAGATATCTGCGGTCGCTGTGTCAGCAACGTAGCCGGTGACGGCGAAAAACGTAAGTTTGCCTGATGAGTAAACCGATCTTCTCAACCGGGCTCCGCTGGCTTTGGCTGGTGGTAGTCGTACTGATTATCGATCTGGGCAGTAAGGCGTTAATCCTTCAGCACTTTGCGCTGGGAGAGACGGTTTCTCTGTTCCCGTCGCTTAATCTGCACTATGCGCGTAACTATGGCGCCGCCTTTAGCTTCCTTGCGGATAAAGGCGGCTGGCAGCGTTGGTTCTTCGCCGGTATCGCCATCGGCATCTGTGTGGTGTTGGCGGTGCTGATGTACCGTGCGAAAGCGAGCCAGAAGCTTAACAACATTGCTTACGCGCTGATTATTGGCGGCGCGCTCGGCAATCTTTTTGACCGCCTCTGGCACGGCTTTGTTGTCGACATGATCGATTTTTATGTCGGCGACTGGCATTTCGCCACCTTCAACCTGGCCGATACCGCCATCTGCATTGGCGCGGCGCTGGTAGTGCTGGAAGGGTTTTTACCTTCGCCGGGTAAAAAGCAGCCCAACCAGGCCTGATGATTGATGAATGGCGGAGCCATCCGCCATTCGTTTTTTCAGCAGAGATTAACCGCCTCGCGAAGACAACAACGCAGATATCCGCTACACATAAAAGGCTGTAATGCATGACTAACTCTGTACAGAGCAACAGCGCAGTGCTGGTGCACTTCACGCTGAAACTCGAAGATGGCTCCACGGCGGAATCCACGCGCAATAACGGCAAGCCGGCGCTGTTTCGCCTGGGCGATACTTCACTCTCCGAGGGGCTGGAACAGCAGTTGCTGGGCCTGCATGCGGGCGACAAAAAAGCGTTTTCGCTGGAACCCGATGCGGCGTATGGCGTACCGAGCCCGGACCTGATTCAATATTTTTCGCGTCGCGATTTTATCGACGCGGGCGAGCCGGAAATCGGCGCGATTATGTTATTTACCGCAATGGATGGCAGTGAAATGCCTGGCGTGATTCGCGAAGTGAACGGCGACTCCATCACCGTTGACTTTAACCACCCGCTCGCCGGGCAGACCATCCATTTTGATATCGAAGTGCTGGAAGTCGATCCGGTACTGGAGGAGCCTGATGCAGATCCTGTTGGCTAACCCACGCGGCTTTTGCGCGGGCGTGGACCGCGCTATCAGCATTGTTGAGAACGCGCTGGCGATTTATGGCGCGCCCATTTATGTCCGTCATGAAGTGGTGCATAACCGTTACGTGGTGGACAGCCTGCGCGAGCGCGGCGCTATTTTTATCGAACAGATAAGCGAAGTGCCGGACGGCGCGATCCTGATTTTCTCCGCCCATGGCGTTTCTCAGGCGGTGCGCAACGAAGCGAAAAGCCGCGACTTAACGGTTTTTGACGCCACCTGCCCGCTGGTGACGAAAGTGCATATGGAAGTGGCACGCGCCAGCCGTCGCGGCGAAGAGTCTATCCTTATCGGTCACGCGGGCCACCCTGAAGTAGAAGGCACGATGGGTCAGTACAGCAACCCGGAAGGGGGCATGTATCTTGTCGAATCGCCGGACGACGTCTGGAAACTTGACGTTAAAAACGAGGCGAAGCTGTCGTTTATGACCCAGACGACGCTCTCTGTGGATGACACTTCCGAGGTTATCGACGCGCTGCGGAATCGCTTCCCGAAAATTGTCGGACCGCGTAAAGACGACATCTGCTACGCCACGACCAACCGTCAGGAAGCGGTACGCGCGCTGGCTGAACAGGCTGACGTGGTATTGGTGGTCGGCTCGAAAAATTCGTCTAACTCCAATCGCCTGGCCGAACTGGCGCAGCGTATGGGGAAAACGGCATTTCTGATTGACGACGCGACCGATATCCAGGAAGAGTGGGTGAAAGCGGCGAAGTGCGTCGGCGTCACCGCTGGCGCCTCCGCGCCGGATATCCTGGTGCAGAATGTCATTGCCCGCCTGCAGGAACTGGGTGGCGGCGAAGCGGTGCCGCTGGAAGGCCGGGAAGAAAATATTGTTTTTGAAGTGCCGAAAGAGCTGCGCATGGACGTTCGTGAAGTCAACTAACCTTCATCCGCTCTGTTTATGAGAAGATGCCAGACGCTAATCCCGTCTGGCATTTTTTTATGGAGAAAATCATGAGCCCGTTACCCTTCATTCTGGATACCGACCCGGGCATCGACGATGCCGTCGCCCTGGCTGCTGCCATCTTCTCGCCTGAACTCGAACTGCGGCTGGTTACCACCGTGGCGGGCAATGTCAGCGTGGAGAAAACAACCCGCAACGCTCTGCAACTGCTCCATTTCTGGCAGCAGGACGTGCCGCTGGCGCAGGGCGCCGCCATGCCGCTGGTGCGTCCGCTTCGCGATGCGGCTTATGTTCACGGCGAGTCGGGCATGGAGGGGTATCACTTTGTGGCTCACGACAGGCTCGCGCTGGAGACGCCCGCTTTTCAGGCTATTTATGATTGCCTGACGGCAAGCGAGGAACCCGTCACGCTGGTGACCATCGGCCCGCTGACCAATATCGCGCTGCTGCTGACCCATTACCCCGACTGTATTAGTAAAATCAAACGGCTGGTGATGATGGGCGGCTCTGCCGGGCGCGGTAACTTTACCCCTAACGCTGAATTTAACATCGCTATCGACCCGGAGGCGGCGGCGCGTGTTTTTCGAAGCGGGCTGGAGATTGTGATGTGTGGTCTTGATGTCACTAACCGGGCGCAGTTAACGCCAGCATATCTCGCCGCGCTTGCTACCCTTAACCGCACCGGCGCGATGCTGCATGCGCTTTTTAGTCACTACCGCAGCGGCAGTATGGCTACTGGGCTTCGGATGCACGATCTCTGTGCGATTGCATTTCTGGTTAAGCCCGAGCTATTTACCCTGAAATCGTGTTTTGTGGCTGTGGAGACGCAGGGTGAATACACCGCTGGCACAACGGTTGTCGACCTTGACGGCAGGCTGGACCAGCCCGCTAATGCGCAGGTCGCGCTGGATATTGACGTCCCGGCCTTCCAGGCGTGGGTGGCGCAAACCCTCGCGCTGGCGCCATAGCGAAAGAGAGAGATTATCGATTGTTAACGGCCAGCTTCTCAGCCAGATAATCAATCATCACCCGCATTTTTACCGGCAACTGGCGGCCTGCGGACCAGAGCAGCCAGAGCTGGCCGGAATAGGTGCTGATAAATTCCCATTCCGGCAGTACCTGTACAATCTCGCCGTTCGCCAGCGCTTCACGGGCGGTGAACAGCGGCAGGCTGCCAATGCCCAGGTGTTGCTTCACCGCGTCCAGCCGCACCCCGGTATGGTTTGCCGCATAGCGCCCGTGGGTTTGCACCACCAGCGTTTTGCCGTGCTGGCGAAACTTCCAGCGCGAGTCGACTGGCGTTTCCCCAAGGCTGATGCAGCTGTGAGCCCGCAAATCCTGAGGGTGCTGCGGCGCACCATGCTGCGCCAGATAATGCGGCGTGGCACACAACAGATGTGTGATAGGCATTAGCGCTTTGCCATGCAACCCCGGCGAAGGGGTATTGGTGATACGCAGCGCGAGATCCACGCCATCGTCAATCAGGTCCATATAACGATCTTCAAGCCGCAGACAGATGTCTACCTGCGGATAGCGAGCCAGAAATTCCGCCATTACCGGGTGCAGTACAAAGCGGCCTACCGCTTTGGGCACGCTCAGGGTGAGCTTGCCCTGCGGCGCCTGTTGATCGATGCCGCCCTGCGAAAGGACCAGGCGCGCTGAGTCCAGCATTACCGTGGCGGATTTTAACACCTCGCTGCCTGCGTCGCTCAGGCGCAGCTTGCGGGTAGTGCGATGCAGCAGCTTAACGCCGAGCTCTTTCTCCAGCCGTGAAATGCTGCGGCTGACGGAAGAGGGCGTTGCGCCGAGCTTGCGGGCGGCGGCAGAGAAGCTGCCGCTCTCCACCACGATGACGAAGGCGGCGATTTCGGGCAATAACGTCAGGTTCATATTTATGCGTCGTATGCAAAGGTGCATTGTCTGAGGGCGGGATTATCTTCCCCGGGTTAATCAATATACTGTCTGGATAACCGGGAGGACAATAATGACTGAAAAACGCTATTACACCAGCGATGCCGTAAGCGGCGAAGCGCAGGTGCTGCGCTGCGAGGCGAACAGCGACGGGCTCTATGAAGTGGAACTTGATGCCACGCTGTTTCATCCCCAGGGCGGCGGGCAGCCTGCTGACAGCGGTACGATTAACGGGATCCCTTTGGTGCGCCTGGAGAACCGCGGCGATAAGGTTATTCATTTTCTCGGGCAGCCTGTGGCGCAAGAAAGAGTAAAGCTGGAGGTGAATGCGTCGTTGCGTAAGCTGCATTCCCGCTGGCATTCAGCAGGGCATTTGATTGGTTATGCAGGCGAGCAGCATGGCTGGCGCCCGGTAAAAGCGCACCACTGGCCGGGCGAAGGCAAAATCACCTTTAATGCGACAGAAGGCGCGCTTGCGCCTGAGGCCTGCGCGCTAAGTGAAAAAATCGCCGCCTGGATAGCTGACGATTTGCCGCGCCTGGTCACCTTCGACAATGCGCTTCGCCAGGTGCGCTTTGGTGATTTACCCGTTTACGGCTGCGGCGGCACGCATGTCGTTTCGCTGGCGGAGTTAGGGGAAGTGAAACTCACCAGCCTGAAAGTGAAAAAAGGGCAACTGATCGTGGCCTACCAGCTGGCAGAATAGTCTTTTCTGCAACTATTAAGCGCTTCTGTCTCACAGGCGTATGCTTATCCATAAAAAGCATGCGCCTTTAATGTCTTTTACTGATATCCCCTCCGTTTTGTCATAAATTTCTAATTATGCGCGTTTTTCGCTGGCAGCTCGTGGGTGGGCTGGTTAACCTGAGAACGTTTTATAAGCAATTCCTTAACATACGAAGAGTATAACTATGCAAGAAGCACAAATCCGCGTCGCCATCGCCGGAGCAAGCGGCCGCATGGGGCGGCAGTTAATCCAGGCGGCATTACAGATGGATGGCGTGGCGCTTGGCGCGGCGCTGGAGCGTGAAGGCTCATCGCTGGTCGGCAGCGATGCCGGAGAACTGGCGGGCGCGGGTAAGTCAGGAGTCATCGTCCAGAGCAGTCTCGATGCGATCGTCGATGATTTCGATGTATTCATCGATTTTACCCGACCGGAAGGCACGCTGGCGCACCTGGCGTTTTGCCGCCAGCATGGCAAAGGCATGGTCATCGGCACGACCGGTTTCGACGAGGCGGGCAAGCAGGCCATCAGCGAAGCCGCCAGGTCCATCCCGGTCGTTTTTGCCGCTAATTTTAGCGTTGGGGTCAACGTCATGCTGAAGCTGCTGGAGAAAGCGGCGAAAGTAATGGGCAACTACACCGACATCGAAATTATCGAAGCTCACCATCGCCATAAAGTGGACGCGCCATCCGGCACGGCGCTGGCGATGGGGGAGGCGATTGCTCAGGCATTGGATAAAGATCTTAAAGCGTGCGCTGTTTATGCGCGCGAAGGTTATACCGGCGAGCGGGAGCCTGGCACCATCGGCTTCGCTACGGTTCGCGCAGGCGATATCGTTGGCGAGCATACCGCTATGTTTGCTGATATCGGTGAACGCATTGAGATTACGCATAAGGCTTCAAGCCGGATGACTTTTGCAAATGGCGCGGTTAGATCTGCTTTATGGTTAAAAGGCCATGAAAATGGACTTTATGATATGCGTGACGTGCTCGATTTAAACAATTTGTAGTCAGAATTACCCATCGTGATGTGGTTGTTACAATCATAACTCTTTGATTGGAAGGGCAATAATTTATTGCCCTTTTTATTTTTATTGCATTTCAACGTTCTTGCGTTTATATCATGGCTAAATCTCAATAAGAGGTGGTCTTCTTTAGTTTTTATGTTGCCATACTGTAAATTTTGACCAAATGGTCCACTTTTTTCCTTCCTGACGTTTTGTTTTCGGTTTTCGTTGTCAACGAAACGGTTTCGTCACTGAGTTTTACTCTATTTTTAGCTGCATTTAAGCGTATTCACTGTCAGTGAGCTAAAAATATCAGAAAAAATCACCTGCAGAGTAGACTTTGCCCTGTGTTCTCTCTAGAATGCCGCCGTTTGCCAAAAATTCGTCAGGCAGGCTGTTTTGCAATTGATTCATCCCTGCTGTTTGAATTAATATGCAAATAAATTGACTGTTTATTCCCTGGAGGACGTTTTGATTAAGTCAGCGCTGTTGGTTCTGGAAGACGGGACCCAATTTTACGGTCGGGCCATTGGGGCATCAGGTTCGGCGGTTGGGGAAGTCGTTTTCAATACTTCAATGACCGGTTATCAAGAAATCCTCACTGATCCTTCCTACTCCCGCCAGATTGTCACTCTTACTTATCCCCATATTGGTAATGTCGGTACTAACGAAGCCGATGAAGAATCCTCCCAGGTGCACGCGCAAGGCCTCATCATTCGCGATCTGCCGCTGATTGCCAGCAACTATCGCAACACCGAGGATCTCTCTTCTTACCTGAAGCGCCATAACATCGTGGCGATTGCCGACATCGACACCCGTAAACTGACCCGCCTGCTGCGTGAGAAAGGCGCGCAGAACGGCTGCATCATTGCGGGCGACAATCTGGACGCGCGTCTGGCGCTGGAAAAAGCGAAGGGATTCCCGGGGCTGAACGGCATGGACCTGGCGAAAGAGGTCAGCACCGCTGAGCCTTACAGCTGGACACAGGGAAGCTGGACGCTTTCAGGCGAGCTGCCGGAAGCGAAGAAAGACGAAGAGCTGCCTTACCACGTGGTGGCTTACGACTACGGCGTGAAGCGCAACATTCTGCGTATGCTGGTAGACCGCGGCTGCCGCCTGACCGTGGTGCCGGCGAAAACCCCGGCGGAAGAGGTGCTGAAAATGAATCCGGACGGCGTGTTCCTCTCAAACGGCCCCGGCGACCCGGCGCCGTGCGACTACGCCATCGACGCGATCGACAAATTCCTGCAAACCGACCTGCCGGTGTTCGGCATCTGCCTGGGTCACCAGCTGCTGGCGCTGGCGAGCGGCGCGAAAACGGTGAAGATGAAGTTCGGCCACCACGGCGGCAACCACCCGGTGAAAGACGTGGAGAACAACCGCGTAATGATTACTGCGCAGAACCACGGTTTTGCAGTAGATGAAGCGACGCTGCCAGCCAACCTGCGCGTCACGCATAAATCGCTGTTCGACGGCACGCTGCAGGGGATTCACCGCACCGACAAACCCGCCTTCAGCTTCCAGGGACACCCGGAGGCGAGCCCGGGCCCGCACGACGCCGCGCCGCTGTTTGACCATTTCATTGACTTAATTATGCAATACCGTAAGACCGCCAAATAATCAGGAGAAAATGAAACATGCCAAAACGTACAGACATTAAAAGCATCCTGATTCTTGGCGCAGGCCCGATTGTTATCGGCCAGGCGTGCGAATTCGACTACTCCGGCGCCCAGGCGTGTAAAGCGCTGCGTGAAGAGGGCTACCGCGTTATTCTGGTGAACTCCAACCCGGCGACCATTATGACCGACCCGGAAATGGCGGATGCCACCTACATCGAGCCGATTCACTGGGAAGTGGTGCGCAAAATTATCGAAAAAGAGCGCCCGGACGCAGTGCTGCCGACCATGGGCGGCCAGACGGCGCTGAACTGCGCGCTGGAGCTGGAGCGCCAGGGCGTGCTGGAAGAGTTTGGCGTCACCATGATTGGCGCCACCGCCGATGCGATTGATAAAGCCGAAGACCGTCGTCGCTTTGACGTGGCGATGAAAAAAATCGGTCTTGAGACCGCGCGCTCCGGTATCGCCCACACCATGGAAGAAGCGCTGGCGGTCGCGGCAGACGTCGGTTACCCGTGCATCATCCGTCCTTCTTTCACCATGGGCGGCACCGGCGGCGGCATCGCTTACAACCGCGAAGAGTTTGAAGAGATCTGCGCGCGCGGACTCGACCTCTCCCCAACTAAAGAGCTGCTGATTGACGAGTCGCTTATCGGCTGGAAAGAGTACGAAATGGAAGTGGTGCGCGATAAGAACGACAACTGCATCATCGTTTGCTCCATTGAAAACTTCGACGCCATGGGTATTCACACCGGCGACTCCATCACCGTGGCGCCAGCCCAGACGCTGACCGACAAGGAATACCAGATCATGCGTAACGCCTCGATGGCGGTACTGCGTGAAATCGGCGTCGAAACCGGCGGTTCCAACGTGCAGTTTGCGGTTAACCCGAAAAATGGCCGCCTGATTGTTATCGAGATGAACCCCCGCGTATCGCGCTCCTCTGCGCTGGCGTCTAAAGCCACCGGCTTCCCGATTGCCAAAGTGGCGGCGAAGCTTGCGGTGGGGTACACACTCGACGAGCTGATGAACGACATTACCGGCGGACGTACCCCGGCGTCGTTCGAACCCTCTATCGACTACGTCGTTACCAAAATTCCTCGCTTCAACTTTGAGAAATTCGCCGGCGCGAACGACCGCCTGACCACCCAGATGAAATCGGTGGGCGAGGTGATGGCGATTGGCCGCACCCAGCAGGAATCGATGCAGAAAGCGCTGCGCGGCCTGGAAGTGGGCGCAACCGGCTTCGACCCGAAAGTGAGCCTGGATGACCCGGAAGCGCTGACCAAAATCCGCCGTGAGCTGAAAGACGCGGGCGCCGAGCGTATCTGGTACATCGCCGACGCCTTCCGCGCCGGGCTGTCCGTCGACGGCGTTTTCAACCTGACCAATATCGACCGCTGGTTCCTGGTGCAGATTGAAGAGCTGGTGCGTCTGGAAGAGAAAGTGGCGGAAGTGGGCATCACCGGCCTTGACGCCGATTTCCTGCGCGCGCTTAAGCGCAAAGGTTTTGCCGACGCGCGGCTGGCGAAGCTCGCTGGCGTTCGCGAAACGGAAATCCGCAAGCTGCGCGAGCAGTACAACCTGCATCCGGTCTACAAGCGCGTGGATACCTGCGCGGCGGAGTTCGCCACCGACACCGCTTATATGTACTCCACTTATGAAGAAGAGTGCGAGGCGAATCCGAACCAGGATCGCGACAAGATCATGGTGCTGGGCGGCGGGCCGAACCGTATCGGCCAGGGCATTGAGTTCGACTATTGCTGCGTACACGCGTCGCTGGCGCTGCGCGAAGATGGTTATGAAACCATCATGGTGAACTGCAACCCGGAAACCGTTTCGACCGACTATGATACCTCCGACCGCCTCTACTTCGAGCCGGTTACGCTGGAAGATGTGCTGGAAATCGTCCGCATCGAGAAGCCGAAAGGGGTTATCGTGCAGTACGGCGGCCAGACGCCGCTGAAGCTGGCGCGCCAGCTTGAAGCCGCAGGCGTGCCGATTATCGGCACCAGCCCGGACGCCATCGACCGCGCCGAAGACCGCGAGCGCTTCCAGCAGGCGGTTGAGCGCCTGAAGCTCAAGCAGCCAGCTAACGCCACGGTAACCACCATTGAGCAGGCCGTCGAAAAAGCGGTGCAGATTGGCTACCCGCTGGTGGTACGCCCTTCCTATGTACTGGGCGGACGCGCGATGGAAATCGTCTATGACGAGGCGGATCTCCGTCGCTACTTCATGACGGCGGTCAGCGTTTCTAACGACGCGCCAGTACTGCTTGACCGCTTCCTGGACGATGCGGTGGAAGTCGACGTGGATGCTATCTGCGACGGCGAAACCGTGCTGATTGGCGGCATCATGGAGCACATCGAGCAGGCGGGCGTGCACTCAGGCGACTCCGCGTGTTCGCTGCCGGCTTACACGCTGAGCCAGGAAATTCAGGATGTGATGCGCCAGCAGGTGCAGAAACTGGCGATGGAACTGCAGGTACGCGGCCTGATGAACGTGCAGTTCGCGGTGAAAGATAACGAAGTTTATCTGATTGAAGTGAACCCACGCGCCGCGCGTACCGTGCCGTTCGTTTCTAAAGCGACCGGCGTGGCGCTGGCAAAAGTCGCCGCGCGCGTCATGACCGGCAAAACGCTGGTGGAGCAGGGCCACACCAAAGAGATCATCCCGCCGTACTACTCGGTGAAAGAGGTGGTGCTGCCGTTCAACAAGTTCCCGGGCGTCGACCCGCTGCTGGGGCCGGAAATGCGCTCCACCGGCGAGGTGATGGGCGTAGGGCGCACCTTCGCGGAAGCGTTCGCGAAAGCGCAACTTGGCAGCAACTCCACCATGAAGAAGAAGGGCCGCGCTTTGCTCTCCGTACGCGAAGGCGACAAAGAACGCGTGGTGGATCTGGCCGCCAAGCTGTTGAAATACGGCTTTGAGCTGGACGCCACCCATGGCACGGCGATTGTGCTGGGCGAAGCGGGCATCAACCCGCGTCTGGTGAACAAGGTGCATGAAGGCCGTCCGCACATTCAGGACCGCATCAAGAATGGCGAATACACCTACATCATCAACACCACCGCAGGCCGTCAGGCGATTGAAGACTCCAAGCTGATTCGCCGCAGCGCGCTGCAGTACAAGGTGCATTACGACACCACGCTGAACGGCGGCTTCGCCACTGCGATGGCGCTGAATGCCGACGCGACCGAAAAAGTCACGTCAGTGCAGGAGATGCACGCGCAGATTGCGAAGTAACTTCTACACCGCTTAGCCAAAAGCCAGCCTCATGATGAGGCTGGCTTTTTACTTTTCAGGAATGTTCCGTTTCTGTGCGACCTGTTAGCCATCTGAGCTAGGCTTTGAAATGAAACCAACAAAGACGCAGGGAGATAACCATGCGAACGCAATTACTTCTCGCTTCCTCTTTTACCGCTGCGGCGCTGCTGATGGGCGGCTGCTCCTCTAACCAGGCGGTAAAAACCACTGACGGTCACACCATAGTGACCGATGGCAAACCGCAGGTAGATAACGATACCGGGCTGGTATCCTATGAAAACGCGGAAACCGGTAAAACCGAGCAGATTAATCGCGATCAGGTTAAGTCGATGAACGAGCTGGATAACTGATCCTTTCGCTTTACCGCAGCAGCAGTGGCATCTGCCACTGCTTCCTCTTCTTTCCTAAAAGCCCTGCATATTGTCTCTGTAAGCGAAACGTCAATCCGTCTACACTCTGAGGATTAACCGCGTCCGCAAGACAGGCGACTCCATGATTTTGATTATTTATGCACATCCCTACCCGCGACACTCCCATGCCAACCGCCATATGCTTGAGCAAATCAGCAATTTGCCGGATGTGGAAGTTCGCTCGCTCTACCAGCTCTATCCTGATTTCAATATCGATATTCTCGCCGAACAGGAAGCGCTAAGCCGGGCGGAGTTAATCATCTGGCAGCATCCTATGCAGTGGTACAGCGTGCCGCCGCTATTTAAACTCTGGATAGATAAAGTGCTGACTCACGGCTGGGCCTATGGTCACGGCGGCACGGCGTTGCATGGCAAAAGCGTGCTCTGGGCGGTTACTACCGGCGGCGACGCGCACCATTTTGACCTTGGCGATCATCCGGGTTTTGACGTACTGGCCCAACCGCTGCAGGCTACCGCAATCTATTGCGGGCTAAAATGGTTGCCGCCTTTTACGCTGCATGGCGCTTTTGTCTGCGACGATGAAACGCTGGAAGGCCAGGCGCGTCACTATAAGCAACGGTTGATGGAATGGCAGGAGGGGCGCCGTGGATAGTCATACTCTGATTCAGGCTCTTATTTACCTTGGCTCAGCGGCGCTGATCGTGCCGCTGGCGGTACGGCTGGGATTGGGTTCGGTGCTCGGCTACCTGATTGCAGGTTGCATTATCGGCCCGTGGGGCTTGCGGCTTGTCACCGATGCACAGTCCATCCTGCACTTCGCCGAGATTGGCGTGGTGCTGATGCTCTTTGTCATCGGACTGGAGCTGGACCCGCGTCGCCTCTGGACGCTGCGCGCGTCGGTATTCGGCGGCGGGGCGTTGCAGATGATCGCCTGCGGCTTGTTGCTGGGCCTGTTCTGTATGACGTTGGGTCTGCGCTGGCAGGTGGCCGCGTTGATTGGCCTGACGCTCGCGCTCTCCTCTACGGCGATAGCGATGCAGGCAATGAATGAGCGCAACCTGACGGTGTCGCAAATGGGCCGCAGCGCCTTTGCGGTGCTGCTGTTTCAGGATATCGCCGCGATTCCGCTGGTGGCGATGATCCCGCTGCTGGCCGCCAGCGGCGCGGCGACCACACTCGGCGCTTTCACGCTTTCCGCGCTGAAAGTGATCGCTGCGCTGGCGATAGTCGTGCTGCTTGGCCGCTACGTTGCGCGTCCGGCGCTGCGCTTCGTGGCGCGCTCCGGGCTGCGCGAAGTGTTCAGCGCCGTCGCGCTGTTTTTAGTGTTTGGCTTCGGTTTGCTGCTGGAAGAAGCCGGGCTTTCCATGGCGATGGGGGCGTTTCTCGCGGGCGTGCTGCTGGCAAGCTCCGAATATCGCCATGCGCTGGAAAGCGATATCGAACCGTTTAAGGGGTTGCTGCTCGGTCTCTTTTTTATCGGCGTTGGCATGTCCATCGATTTTGGCACGCTGGTGGCGAACCCGCTGCGGGTGATTATTCTGCTGGTCGGGTTTCTTGTCATCAAGACCGTAACGCTGTGGCTGGTGGCGAAGCCGCTGAAGGTGCCTGGCAAACAGCGCCGCTGGTTCGCTGTATTGCTGGGGCAGGGGAGCGAATTCGCTTTTGTGATTTTCGGCGCGGCGCAGATGGCGCAGGTGCTTGACCCGGAATGGGCGAAATCGCTCACTCTCGCGGTGGCGCTTTCCATGGCGGCAACGCCAGTGCTGCTGGTGTTGCTGACGCGTCTTGAGAAAGCGGCGCCGGCGCAGGCGCGTGAGGCGGATGAAATCGACGAAGAGCAGCCGCGGGTTATTATCGCGGGCTTCGGCCGCTTCGGGCAGATCGCCGGCCGTTTGTTGCTTTCAAGCGGCGTAAAAATGGTGGTGCTCGATCACGACCCGGACCACATCGAAACCCTGCGCAAGTTCGGCATGAAGGTCTTTTACGGTGATGCCACGCGGGTGGACTTGCTGGAATCAGCGGGGGTGGCGAAAGCCGAGGTGCTAATCAACGCAATAGACGATCCGCAAACTAACCTGCAGCTTACCGAGCTGGTGCAGGCGCACTTCCCGCAGGTGCGCATCATCGCCCGCGCTCGCGATGTCGATCATTACATTCGGCTGCGTCAGGCGGGCGTGGAGCAGCCTGAGCGTGAAACCTTCGAAGGCGCTTTAAAAGTGGGACGACTGGCGCTGGAAGGGTTAGGGCTGGGGCCGTATGAAGCGCGCGAGCGTGCCGATGTGTTCCGCCACTATAACCAGCAGATGGTGGAAGAGATGGCGGATGGCGATAACGATACCGCCGCTCGCGCCGCGACGTTCCGTCGCACCAGCGCGATGCTGACCGAAATAATCAGCGAAGACCGGGCGCATCTTTCGGTGGTGCAACGCCACGGCTGGCAGGGAACGCAGGAAGGCAAACATACCGGCAACGAGGCGGACGAACCGGAAGTGAAACCGCAAGCGTGATAAGAAACGCCCCGAAAGGGGCGTTTTTTTAGCTCAGCGCGACTTTAATGCCCAGCGCCAGCAGCATGCCGCCGAGCAGTTTATCGATAATTTTCTGCGCTTTGGTCAACCCGCGGCGCACCGGCTCGCTCTGAATCAGCACCACCAGCAGTGGCCACCACACTACCGTCAGGCCGACGATAATGCCCGCATACCAGAGTTTCTCACCGAGGCCCGAATTCACGTTTAACACCTGAGTAAACATCGCCAGGAAGAAAAGCGTGGCTTTCGGATTAAGCAGGTTGCACAGGTAGCCCTGTAAAAAGGCTTTCCTCAGCGACACCTCTTCACAGGCGACATCGCTCACGGCAAGCTTGCTCCCGCCTCGCGCAAGCAGCGCCTGTACGCCGAGCCAGATGAGATAGGCGGCGCCCGCGTATTTCAGCAATCCAAACAACCAGGGCGTGGTGGTTATCACGACGGCGATGCCTGCCACGCAATAAGTCATGTGTGTTATCACCCCGAAAATGACGCCCGCTGCGGTGGTGAGTGCGGCGGCGCGACGATAGCGGGCTGCGTTTTTAATCACCAGAAAAAAATCGGGGCCGGGGGAGAGCATTCCCAGCGCGGCGATGGTCGCCACAAACAAAGTGGTTTCAAGCATGCGCAAACCTCATCGTAAAACGTGGGCAGAACTATAGCGCAAAACGTTGTCAAAATGATCGCTGAGGTCGCCTGAGATCGTCGCGTTTGGCCACGATGTTGAGCCAGGGCGTTAAGTGGATGGTCCTCTGTCCAGCGAACGTTGTGGGTAAGCTGGCAGAACCAAAAATTTTACCGATCCCCTGCGTTGCGTTAGTCGACTAAGGAATGCGCTTTACGTATAGTGGCGACAATTTTTTTACCATCTGGGAATCAATCAATGATCAGTCTGATTGCAGCGTTAGCTGTGGATCGCGTTATTGGCATGGAGAACGCCATGCCGTGGAATTTGCCGGCCGATCTCGCCTGGTTCAAGCGCACGACCCTGAATAAACCGGTCATCATGGGCCGTCTTACCTGGGAATCAATTGGCCGTCCGCTGCCGGGCCGTAAAAATATTGTGCTTAGCAGCAAAGCAGGCGATGACGATCGCGTGGTGTGGGTGAGCTCGGTGGAAGAAGCGCTGAAGGCCTGCGGCGATGCAGAAGAGATCATGGTGATCGGCGGCGGTCGCGTTTATGAGCAATTCCTGCCGAAAGCGCAGCGTCTTTATCTCACGCATATTGATGCAGAAGTGGAAGGAGACACCCATTTTCCGGATTATGAACCGGACGAATGGCAGTCAGTTTTCAGTGAGTTTCATGACGCTGACGAGCAGAACTCGCACAGCTATTGCTTTGAGATTCTGGAGCGCCGATAAGCGGCGCCGCTTGCGGGTATAACGTTACCCGACGCCTCTCATTCGGCCGCCCTCGCCAGAGGGCGCCGACGCTTATTACGACGCTACTGCGGTTTCGCCTTCATCCAGATCGAGCTGGCGATTCGACGGCTGAGCGAAGAACGCTTTGTCTTCCCAGCGCAGGCAGGTCAGCGTGCCTCCCCAGCAGCATCCCGTATCCAGCCCGTAGACATTTTCCGGCGTGCCTTTGCCTTCAAGCGACGCCCAGTGGCCGAAGACAATGGAATAGTTCTGCGAAACCGGACCCGGAATAGCGAACCACGGCTTCAGCGGCGCGGGGGCATTTTCCGGCGTGTCTTTACAGAACATATCAAGCTGGCCATTCGGGAAGCAGTAGCGCATCCGGGTCAGCGCGTTAGTGATAAAGCGCAGGCGCGCAAGGCCGGTCAGTTCTGAAGACCAGTTGTTTGGCATGTCGCCATACATGGCGTCAAGAAACAGCGGATAGCTGTCGCTTGCAAGCACCGCTTCCACATCGCGGGCGCAGCCCATGGCGGTCTGCAGATCCCACTGCGGCGTGATGCCGGCATGGGCCATCACCAGTTTTTTCTCTTCATCGACCTGCAGCAGCGGCTGGCGGCGCAGCCAGTTGATCAGCTCATCGGCGTCGGGCGCTTCCAGCAGCGGGGTAATTCTGTCTTTCGGCTTATTACGGCTGATGCCCGCGTAAACCGCTAACAGATGGAGATCATGGTTGCCCAGCACCACGCGCACCGCGTCGCCAAGCGAGCGGACATAGCGCAGCACTTCGAGCGAACCCGGTCCGCGCGCCACCAGGTCGCCGGTCAGCCACAGCGTATCCTTGCCGGGAGTAAATTCGACATGCTTTAGCAGGGCGACCAGTTCATCGTAGCAACCGTGAACGTCGCCAATCAGGTATGTTGACATCGTATTAATGAATGAGTGTTGGTAAGGCCAACCGGAAAACCGGGATGGCGATGCGAAAGCGGCTGCCTTGTTCATCGACCATTTCATAATGGCCTTCCATCGTGCCGAACGGCGTTTCTATCACCGCGCCGCTGGTGTACTGGTATTCGCCGCCCGGGGCGATAAGCGGCTGTTCACCGACAACGCCTTCACCCTGAACTTCCGTTTCGCGTCCGTTGCCGTTAGTGATAAGCCAGTAACGGCTCAGCAACTGAACGGGAGTTCGCCCCAGGTTGCGGATAGTAACGGTATAGGCAAAAACGAAACGCTCTTCATCCGGCGAGGATTGCGATTCGATATAAACGCTTTGCACCTGAACGCAGACACGGGGCGAATCTAGCATGGCTTAGCTCTCCTTCGAGGGAGGATTGTCGGCTAAATAATTAGCCATCTGACAATATTGCGCCACAGAAATGTTTTCTGCACGCAGGGCCGGGTCTATCCCGAGCTCCGTCAGCACTTCCGGGCTAAAGAGGTTGCCGAGGCTGTTGCGGATCGTTTTACGGCGCTGGTTGAACGCCTCTGTCGTCAGGCGGCTCAGTAAACGCAGATCTTTTACCGGGTGCGGCAACTGTGCGTGCGGCACCAGGCGAACCACAGCGGAATCTACTTTCGGCGGCGGCGCGAACGCTGTCGGCGGCACTTCCAGCACAGGGATTATCTGGCAGTAGTATTGCGCCATAACGCTTAAACGACCATACGCTTTACTGTTCGGCCCTGCAACCAGTCGATTTACCACCTCTTTTTGCAACATGAAATGCATGTCGGCAATCGAATCAGTATAGCTAAACAGATGAAACATCAGCGGCGTTGAGATGTTGTACGGCAGATTGCCGAATACGCGCAGCGGCTGGCCAAGCGTGGCAGAGAGCTCGCTGAAGTTCATGGTCATCGCATCCTGCTGATAAATGGTCAGCTTAGGCGCAAGGAAAGGGTGCGTTTGCAGGCGGGCGGCGAGGTCGCGGTCCAGCTCAATAACCGTGAGCTTGTCCAGCCGTTCGCCTACCGGCTCGGTCAGCGCGCCGAGACCGGGGCCGATTTCCACCATCGCCTGGCCTTTCTGCGGATTGATGGCGGAGACGATGCTGTCGATAACGAACTGGTCGTTAAGAAAGTTTTGCCCGAAGCGTTTGCGGGCTAAATGGCCCTGATGGACTCGATTATTCATTCGTTCTTACTGTTCAAAATCATCTGGATGGCGAGGTTAAGCGCCGTAATAAAACTGCCGACACTGGCGGTGCCCTGGCCTGCGAGTTCCAGCGCAGTGCCGTGGTCGACCGAGGTGCGAATAAAGGGCAGACCAAGCGTGATATTAACCGCGCGGCCAAAGCCCTGGTATTTTAGCACGGGCAGCCCTTGATCGTGGTACATCGCCAGTACTGCGTCGGCGTGGTCGAGGTATTTCGGCTGGAACAGCGTATCGGCAGGGAGCGGGCCGGTGAGGTTCATGCCGCGTGCGCGCATCTCTTCCAGCACAGGGATAATCGTGTCTATCTCCTCGGTGCCCATATGACCGCCTTCGCCCGCGTGCGGGTTCAGGCCGCAGACCAGCACATGCGGCTGCGCAATACCGAATTTGCTCTGCAGATCGTGATACAGCGTGGTGATGATATGACGCAGCAGCTCCGGCGTAATCGCTTCCGCAATCGCTTTAAGCGGCAGATGAGTGGTAGCCAGCGCGACGCGCAGCTCTTCGGTCGCCAGCATCATCACGACTTTTTCGCTGTGCGAACGCGCTTCAAAAAACTCCGTGTGGCCGATAAACGGGATGCCCGCATCGTTAATGATGCCTTTATGCACGGGGCCCGTGATGAGCGCGTCGAATTCGCCGTTCAGACAGCCGTCACAGGCGCGCGCCAGCGTCTCTACTACGTAGTCGCTATTGCGAACATCCAGGACACCCGGAGTAACTGGCTCCCGCAGGGCGATGGGCAGGACGGTCAACGTACCCGCACGTTGCGCAGCGGCAGGCGCATCAGGCGTATAGGGAAGGAGCGTTAGCGGCAGACCAAGAAGCGTAGCGCGTTCGGCGAGCAATTCAGGAGAGGCGCAGACGACCAGTTCAGCGGGCCAGTCGCGTTGCGCCAGCGCGATGACCAGGTCGGGACCAATCCCGGCGGGTTCGCCGGGAGTGAGGGTCACACGAGGGGTGTTTGCCATCAGTTACTCAGAATTTTGACATAGGCGCTGGCGCGCTGTTCCTGCATCCAGGTTGCCGCTTCTTCAGAGAATTTACGGTTAAACAGCATGCGGTAAGCGCGCTCTTTCTGCGCGGCGTCGGTTTTATCCACGTTGCGCGTATCCATCAGCTCAATCAAATGCCAGCCGAAAGAAGAGTGCACCGGAGCGCTTAACTGACCGCGCTGCAGGCGGGTCAGCGCATCGCGGAAGGCCGGATCGTAAACTTCCGGAGAAGCCCAGCCCAGGTCGCCGCCCTGGTTAGCTGAACCTGGATCTTGCGAGAAGGCTTTCGCAGCATCAGCAAAAGAGGTTTTACCGCTCTTGATATCCGCCGCGATCTCTTCAAGCTTCAGGCGCGCCTGCTGATCGGTCATGATCGGCGAAGGCTTCAGAAGAATATGGCGCGCATGAACTTCCGTGACGGAAATGCTTTGCGACTGACCGCGCATGTCGTTGACTTTCAGGATGTGGAAACCGACGCCGGAACGGATCGGGCCGACGATATCGCCTTTTTTCGCTGTGCTTAACGCCTGAGCGAAGAGAGAAGGCAGTTCCTGAATACGTCCCCAGCCCATCTGGCCGCCTTTCAGCGCCTGTTGGTCTGCGGAATAGGTAATAGCCAGCTTGCCGAAATCACCGCCGTTGCGTGCTTCATCGACAATAGAACGCGCCTGCGTTTCTGCTTCATCTACCTGCGCAGAAGTCGGGTTTTCCGGCAGCGGAATCAGGATGTGGCTCAGGTTCAGTTCAGTGCTGGCATCATTCTGGTTGCCAACCTGCTTCGCCAGCGTTTCCACTTCCTGCGGCAGGATCGTTACGCGACGGCGCACTTCGTTATTACGCACTTCAGAAATAAGCATTTCTTTGCGGATCTGGTTGCGATAGGTGCTGTAGTTCACCCCTTCGTAGGCCAGACGGCTGCGCATCTGATCCAAAGACATATTGTTTTGCTTTGCGATATTCGCGATAGCCTGATCAAGCTGTTCGTCAGTTATCTTGACGCCCATCTTCTGGCCCATCTGCAACATTATCTGATCCATGATCAGACGCTCCAGGATCTGATGACGCAACGTGCTGTCATCAGGAAGCTGCTGCCCCGCCTGGTTTGCATTGAGCTTTACTGACTGCATCAGGCCATCAACGTCACTTTCCAGCACTACGCCGTTATTCACGACGGCTGCAACTTTATCGACAACCTGCGGCGCAGCGAAGCTGGTATTCACTACCAAAGTGATACCAAGAAGCAGCGTTTTCCAGTTCTTCATACCTTTTCCATTTCGATTAACCGCAAAGCGGATTACGTTTAATTCAGTGCATTACAGCGAGCTTTGGTACGGCAAAATGTTGGAGCGCAGCATCTGATGCGTGCCGAGACCATAGTTGGAGCTCAGGCCGCGCAGCTCAATGTTGAAACCGAACACTTCGTCATACTTGCTCTGATCTTTTTCCCAACCGTTAATCTTCCGCTCATAACCGACACGGATGGCATAGCAGCAGGAGTTATATTGCACGCCCAGCATCTGGTCGGCTGGTTTGCTGGCGTTGGTGTCATAGTAATAGGCTCCAACCACAGACCAGCGATCGACAACAGGCCAGCTCGCGGTTACGCCTACCTGGTTAATGCCCTCTTTATATTGCTCAACAGTAGAGTAGGAAGGCAGCGTCGCCTGGATATACTCCGGGCTGGCGTAACGGTAGTTCAACTGCAGCAACCGGTCTTCATCGCGGCGATATTCAATTACGCCGTTGCCCGTCGCCACGTTGTTAAGCCGCGCGTCATACTGTACGCCGCCGCGCAAGCCCCACCGGTCGCTGATGCGCCAGTAAGTATCTCCCGCCCATACCATCGAGCCGGTCTCTTTGTCTTTCTCCCAGTTAATGTTGTCATCACCGGTACGGGACTCGGTGAAATAGTAGATTTGACCAACAGAAACGTTAAAACGTTCAACGGACTTATCGTCATAAACGCGGGATGTGACGCCGGTCGTTACCTGGTTGGCGGAAGCGATGCGGTCCAGGCCGCCGTAGGTGCGGTCGCGGAACAGGCCGGAATAGTCAGACTGCAGCAGCGAAGAGTCGTAGTTATTGATGGTGCTCTGGTCGCGATAAGGGATGTAAAGATACTGCGCGCGCGGCTCCAGCGTTTGCGTATAACCTTCAGCAAGGGAACTGAAATCACGTTCAAAGACCATCTTACCGTCAACTTTAAACTGCGGGAGGACGCGATTGACAGAATCTTCCAGGTTGTTGGCCGCAGCATCATTACCACCGCGGTAGTTACGATAGCGCTCCAGATTATCCTGCTGATAATGCGTCGCCATCAGCTTGGCTTCGGTGTTAATGCTGCCCCAGTCATTGGAGAGCGGCAGGTTGATGGTCGGTTCCAGATGCAGACGTGTCGCTTCCGGGTAGTTTTCGTTTACGTTGGTAAACTTCACCGCCTGCGCATAAAGACGCGTATCGAAAGGCCCTACGTCATTCTGGTAGAAGTTAACGTCAAGCTGCGGCAACGAGCGGTAGGTGTTGCCGATATTGTTAAATACCTGAAAATCACGCGCCGAGAGGCGGGCATCGAAATTTTCCACCGCATAGCCCACGCTGAAGAATTGTGTCGCGTAGCCGTCGGTGCTTGAACCATATTTAGTACTAAAATCATTGAAATAGCGATCGTCACTGACCTTGGTATAGTCAACGTTGAAGCGCCATACCTGATCCAGCACGCCCGCATGCTGCCAATAGAACAGCCAGCGGTGCTCGTTATCATCGGTGCGGGCGGTATCGTCCCGGTAGACATCATCGGAAGGCAGGTAATCAAACTCCATCAGGCCAACGCCCGCCTGCGTCAGATAACGAAACTCGTTCTGCCACTGGACGTTGCCGCGCTTTTCAATGTAATGCGGCGTAATCGTCGCATCGAAGTTAGGCGCGATATTCCAGTAGTAGGGAAGAGTGAACTCGAACCCATTGTTGGTACCGTATTTCGCATTCGGAATAAGGAAACCGGAGCGGCGTTTATCGCCTATGGGCAGTTGCAGATAAGGGCTGTAAAAGACCGGAACCGGGCCCAGCTTGAAACGGGCGTTCCAGATTTCCGCGACCTGCTCTTCACGATCGTGAATAACTTCGCTGCCCACAACGCTCCAGGTGTCGGAACCCGGCAGACAGGAGGTAAACGTGCCGTTTTCGAGTATGGTGTAACGGTTTTCGCCTCGCTGTTTCATGAGGTCGGCGGTGCCGCGGCCCTGACGCCCTACCATCTGGTAGTCGCCTTCCCAGACGTTAGTGTCTTTGGTGTTGAGATTCGACCAGGCTTTCGGACCTTTCAGGATGACCTGATTGTCGTCATAGTGCACATTACCCAGGGCGTCGACCGTACGCACCGGATCCGGCTGGCCTTCTACCTGTTTCTGATGCAACTGAACTTCGTCAGCCTGAAGCCGACCGTTACCTTGTTGAATATCCACATTGCCGCTGAATACCGCGTCGTCAGGGTAGTTTCCCTTTGCGCTATCGGCATTGATAGTTACGGGTAGCTGGTTTGGCTCGCCTTGTACCAGAGGGCGGTTATAGCTGGGCACGCCGAGCTTACACTGTGAAGCGAGATCGGCAGCCATCCCTTGTTGGCTATAGAGGGCTGTGCCAATCATCGTGGCCAGCAAGGTGGGAATACGTTTTTTCATACGTGTTATTCGTTGTTCCGTCATCATTGGCTTGGCGCCGGCAAACGGTCAGAGACTAACTTACTCATCACCACAGCGCTAGTGTTAATCCTGCCCGCTTTCGAGCCTCTGTGTTAGGCACGGCTTAGAATGACGGGTATGATAAAGCAAATTCTAGCCGACGGCATGACGATTTGGGGAGTATATGCAGTATTGGGGAAAAGTGGTTGGCGTGGCGATAGCGCTGCTGATGGGCGGCGGTTTCTGGGGCGCCGTCATCGGCTTGCTGATAGGCCACATGTTTGATAAAGCGCAAAGTCGTCGTACCGTCTGGTTTGCCAGCCAGCGCGAGCGTCAGTCGCTCTTTTTCAGCACTACCTTTGAGGTTATGGGGCATCTGACTAAATCCAAGGGGCGAGTGACCGAGGCGGATATCCATATCGCCACGCTGCTGATGGACCGAATGAACCTTCACGGCGAGTCGCGCCGCGCGGCGCAGCATGCTTTTCGCGTTGGTAAAGAAAACGGCTATCCGCTGCGGGAAAAAATGCGCCAGCTCAGAAGCGTCTGTTTTGGCCGCTTCGACCTGATTCGGATGTTTCTGGAAATTCAGATTCAGGCGGCTTTTGCCGATGGCACGCTTCACCCAAACGAGCGCGAAGTGCTGTATGTCATCGCAGAAGAGCTGGGCATCTCACGCGTGCAGTTCGACCAGTTCCTGCGCATGATGCAGGGCGGCGCGCAGTTCAACGGCGGGTACCAGCAGCAGTCGCAGCAGAATGGCGGCTGGCAGCAGGCGCAGCGCGGTCCAACGCTTGAAGATGCCTGCAACGTATTAGGCGTGAAGGCCACGGATGACATGACCACCATTAAGCGCGCCTACCGCAAGCTGATGAGCGAACATCACCCGGACAAGCTGGTCGCAAAAGGGCTGCCGCCTGAAATGATGCAGATGGCCAAGCAAAAAGCGCAGGAAATTCAAAAGGCGTACGATCTCATTAAGGCCGCGAAAGGGGGCAAGTAAGCGCGCTTTGATGCTCCATCCCCGTCCTCTCCTCTACGAGGAGAGGAGGCCAATCTCTTTATTATGGTGCAATCAACGGGCGTATTTGCAGGCCGAACAGGCGCAGCGCCGCCGACCTTTCACGGCAGTGATGTTTCAAAAAAGGTTGCCGCTTTTGTCAGGTGGGTGAGCAGAGCGCTACCCACCTTATACTGTTGCGGCGTCAGAAATCCGCAGGGGCGCGGAAGGTCATAGACGAGCCGTAGGCGGGATGGGTGATGGTCAGCGACTCCGCGTGCAATAACAGGCGGTCCGCCTGCGCGAACGCTTGCGGCGTGGCATAGAACTTATCGCCGAGAATCGGATGACCAAGCGCCATCATATGCACGCGCAGTTGATGCGAACGCCCGGTAATGGGTTTCAGCAATACGCGCGCAGTGTTATCCGGCGCGTATTCCAGCACTTCATATTCCGTCTGCGCCGCCTTGCCGGTTTCATAACACACTTTTTGCTTCGGCCGGTTCGGCCAGTCGCAAATCAGCGGTAAATCCACCAGCCCTTCGGCCTTCACGGGATGGCCCCACACCCGCGCCACGTACTGCTTTTTCGGCTCCCGCTCGCGGAACTGGCGTTTAAGCTCCCGCTCCGCCGCTTTGGTGAGGGCAACCACAATCACCCCGCTGGTCGCCATATCCAGACGATGCACGGATTCCGCCTGCGGGAAATCGCGCTGGATGCGCGTCATCACGCTGTCTCTGTGCTCTTCGAGACGGCCCGGCACGGAGAGCAGGCCGCTCGGTTTATTGACCACCATAATATGGTCATCCTGATAAAGGATGACCAGCCAGGGGTCCTGCGGCGGATGGTAAGATTCGAGCATCGTCCGGCTCCGTTTACTGATGCGTTACGACAATAAGACGCAGCGCGTCCAGACGCCAGCTCGCCTCGTCGAGGCTCTCCAGCACCTGCTGGCGATTCGTCTCAATGGCGCTCAGCTCATCATCGCGAATGTTTGGGTTCACCGCCCGCAACGCTTCCAGGCGAGAAAGCTCCGAGGAAAGTTTCTCATCCGCCTCTTCGCGCGCCGCCGCGATCAGCGCCTGCGCCGCTTTCTCTACCTGAACTTCCGCCAGTTGCAGAATAGCGTGCACGTCCTGCTGCACCGCGTTCACCAGCTTGCTGCCGGTATGGCGATTCACCGCGCTCAGCTGGCGGTTGAAGCTTTCAAACTCCACCTGCGAAGCCAGGTTAGTGCCATTTTTATCCACCAGCATGCGCACCGGGGTCGGCGGCAGGAAGCGATTGAGCTGTAGTTGTTTTGGCGCTTTTGCCTCGACGACATACATCAGCTCCAGCAGCAGCGTTCCTACCGGCAGCGCCTTGTTCTTCAGCAGCGAAAGCGCGCTGCTGCCCGTATCGCCGGAGAGGATAAGATCCAGGCCATTGCGAATCAGCGGATGTTCCCAGGTAATAAACTGCGCGTCTTCGCGGGAAAGCGCCACGTCACGGTTGAAGGTAATGGTGCAGCCGTCTTCCGGCAGGCCCGGAAAATCGGGCACCAGCATATGATCGGAAGGGGTAAGCACAATCATATGCTCGCCGCGGTCATCCTGGTTAATGCCGATAATATCGAACAGGTTCATGGCGAAGTTCACGAGGCTCGTGTCGTTATCCTGGCCGGCGATCTCCTCTGCCAGGCGCTGCGCTTTCTCGCCGCCGTTGGAGTGGATCTCCAGCAGGCGGTCGCGACCCTGCTCCAGCTGCGTCTTCAGCGCTTCATGCTGCTCGCGGCAGGATTTGATGAGCTCGTCGAAGCCTTCTGTATCTTCCGGCGCGGCGAGGTAGCCGATAAGCGAATCGTAAACGCTGTCATAAATCGCGCGGCCGGTCGGGCAGGTGTGTTCGAAAGCGTCCAGCCCTTCGTGATACCAGCGCACCAGCACCGACTGCGCGGTTTTTTCCAGATAAGGCACATGGATCTGGATATCGTGCATCTGGCCGATACGATCCAGACGGCCGATGCGCTGCTCCAGCAGATCGGGGTTAAACGGCAGGTCGAACATCACCAGCTGGCTGGCGAACTGGAAGTTACGGCCTTCGGAGCCGATTTCCGAGCAGAGCAGCACCTGCGCGCCGGTATCCTCTTCGGCAAACCAGGCGGCGGCGCGGTCGCGCTCGATAATCGACATGCCTTCATGGAACACGGCGGCGCGAATGCCTTCCCGCTCGCGCAGCACCTGCTCCAGCTGCAACGCCGTGGCCGCTTTTGCGCAGATAACCAGCACTTTCTGCGAGCGGTGGCTGGTAAGGTAGCCCATCAGCCATTCCACGCGCGGATCGAAGTTCCACCAGGTGCCGCTGTCGCCTTCGAACTCCTGATAAATTTGCTCCGGGTAGAGCATATCGCGGGCGCGATCTTCCACCGATTTGCGGGCGCCCATAATGCCCGAAACTTTAATCGCCGTCTGGTACTGGGTCGGCAGCGGCAGTCTGATGGTATGCAGCTCGCGTTTCGGGAAACCTTTCACGCCGTTGCGGGTGTTGCGAAACAGCACGCGGCTGGTGCCGTGGCGGTCCATCAGCATATCGATAAGCTCATGGCGCGCATCTTCGGCGCCGTCGCGGTCGCTGTTGGCGGTCTGCAGCAGCGGTTCGATATCCTGCTCGCCAATCAGATCGCTTAAGGTATTGAGTTCTTCGTTGCTGAGCTTGTTGCCGGCGAGCAGCAGCGCCACGGCGTCGGCCACCGGACGGTAATTTTTCTGCTCTTCGACAAACTGCGCAAAGTCGTGAAAACGGTTCGGGTCCAGCAGGCGCAGGCGGGCGAAATGGCTTTCCATGCCCAGCTGTTCCGGCGTGGCGGTCAGCAGCAGTACGCCCGGCACCTGCTCGGCCAGCTGTTCAATTGCCTGATACTCGCGGCTCGGCGCGCCTTCGCTCCAGACCAGGTGGTGCGCTTCGTCGACCACCAGCAAATCCCACTGCGCTTCGCACAGGTGCTCCAGTCGCTGCTTGTTGCGGCGCACGAAATCGAGCGAGCAGATCACCAGCTGTTCCGTATCGAACGGGTTATCCGATTCATGCTGCGCTTCGGTGTAGCGTTCATCGTCAAACAGGGCGAAGCGCAGGTTAAAGCGGCGCAGCATCTCTACCAGCCACTGGTGTTGCAGCGTTTCCGGCACCACGATCAGCACGCGCTCGGCAGCCCCGGAGAGCAGTTGCTGGTGAATAATCATGCCCGCTTCGATGGTTTTCCCAAGCCCCACTTCGTCCGCCAGCAGCACGCGCGGCGCATGGCGGCGGCCCACGTCGTGGGCGATATTGAGCTGGTGAGGAATAAGATTGGTGCGCTGGCCGCGCAGGCCGCTCCACGGCATGCGGTACTGCTCGCTCTGGTATTTACGGGCGCGATAGCGCAGGGCGAAGCGATCCATGCGGTCAAGCTGGCCGGCGAACAGGCGATCCTGCGGCTTGCTGAACACCAGCTTGCTGTCGAGCAGCACTTCGCGCAGCATCACGTTCGCTTCCTGCGTATCCAGACGAGTGCCGATATAGGCCAGAAGGCCGTTCTCTTCCTTTACTTCATCCACTTTCAACTGCCAGCCTTCATGGCTGGTCACGGTGTCGCCCGGGTTAAACATCACGCGGGTGATGGGGGAGTCATTTCGGGCATACAGACGATTTTCACCGGTAGCCGGGAAAAGCAGGGTGACCATGCGGGCATCAATCGCCACTACGGTTCCCAGTCCCAGTTCGCTCTCCGTATCGCTGATCCAGCGTTGACCAAGTGTAAAAGGCATATATCGGCTCTATTCTCGTTACAAATTTGCAGGCAATAGTATGACTCCCGCCTGCGAAGAGGCGGGGGGTCGAGATTGGGTACGGTTTTGGAAAGGGCGCTATGGTACTGGATGGCAACGCATTCGTCACCTGTCAAAATAGCCCTAACTGCCCCGTCATCAGTGTAGCAAAGTCATCCTCAAGGAAAGGTAAAATGCCTTGCGCAACAGGCTGAAGCTGTTTTTCCAGATAGTGGTCGTAGTCAAGCGGCGAGCGTTGATAATCGACCGGCTCAGGACCGTTGGTGGTCCAGACATATTTAATGGTGCCCCGGTTTTGGTACTGCGCCGGGCGGCCAAGCTTCAGGTTCTCTTCATCCGCAAGCCTTGCGGCGCGCACGTGCGGCGGCACGTTGCGCTGGTATTCAGCCAGCGGTCTGCGCAGCCGTTTGCGATAGACCAGCTGGTCATCAAGTTCGCCCGTCATCAACTTTGCGATAGTCTCGCGCACAAAATCCTGATAGGGCTCCTTGCGAAAAACCCGCAGGTAAAGATGCTGCTGGAACTGCTGGGCGAGCGGCGTCCAGTCGGTGCGCACCGTCTCTAAGCCCTTAAAAACCATGCGCTGGCTTTCGCCTTCCTGAATAAGCCCGGCGTAGCGCTTTTTGCTGCCAAGCTCCGCGCCGCGGATGGTTGGCATCAGGAAGCGGCAGAAGTGCGTTTCGAACTCCAGCTCCAGCGCGCTGGTTAGCCCCAGGGTTTGCTGTAAATGCGCGCGCCACCAGGCGTTGACATGCTCCACCAGCTGTTGGCCGATGCGCGCGGCCTCCGCTTCGCTATGAGGGGTTTTAAGCCAGACGAAGGTGGAATCCGTATCGCCATAAATCACCTCATACCCTTGCGCTTCAATCAGTTCGCGGGTCTGGCGCATGATCTCATGGCCGCGCATGGTAATTGAGGAGGCGAGACGCGGGTCGAAGAAGCGACAGGCGCTGGTGCCAAGCACGCCATACAGGGCGTTCATGATAATTTTCAGCGCCTGGGAAAGCGGCTTATTGCCCTGGCGCTTCGCCTCTTCGCGTCCCTGCCAGATTTGCGTCACTATCTCCGGCAGGCAGTGGTTAACGCGTGAGAACCGCGCGCCGATAAAGCCTTCAATGCTGTGCTGCTGATCAGGCTCCGCGAGCCCTTCCACCAGTCCCACCGGGTCTATTAAAAAAGTGCGAATAATCGACGGATAAAGACTTTTGTAATCCAGCACCAGCACGGAGTCATACAAGCCGGGACGGGAATCCATCACGTAACCGCCAGGGCTTGCCTGCGGCGGCACGTCGCCGAGATTGGGCGCGACGAAGCCCGCACGGTGCATGCGCGGAAAATAGAGATGGCTGAAAGAGGCGACGGAGCCGCCGTGGCGGTCCGCCGGCAGGCCGTTTACCGTCGCGCGCTCCAGCAAAAAGGGCATCAGCTCGGTTTTATGGAAGATACGCGTCACCAGTTCGCAATCTTTTAGATTATAGGTGGCGAGCGCCGGCTTATCTTCGGCGAAACGGCGGTCTATCTCCGCCATACGGTGCCACGGATCGTCGATGGCTTTGCCCTCGCCCAGCAGTTCTTGCGACACCGATTCCAGCGAGAAAGAGGCGAAATTCCAGAACGCGGATTTTAGCGCGTCGATGCCGTCGATAATCAGCCGGCCCGCGGCCTGGGCAAAAAAGACGCCGTTTTTGAAGCCATGTTCGCGCCACTCCAGCTCGCTGTTTCCGCGCCCCAGGCGCAGCGGCACGCCGTAACGTTCGGCATGTTTTTGCAGCATGCGCAGGTCAAACTGCACCACGTTCCAGCCTATCAGCACGTCGGGGTCATGCTGCGCAAACCAGGCGTTGAGTTTCTCAATCAACTGCGGACGGCTTGCCACATAGTCAAGCTGAAAGTCGAGCGCGCTGGCGTCGCCGTTTTCCGGACCCAGCATATAAACCACGCGCTGACCACAGCCTTCAAGCCCGATGCAGTAGAGTTCGCCATGGCGGTTCGTTTCGATATCCAGCGATACCCATTTCAGCGGGGGACGGTAGTGTGGATTCGGCTTCAGGCGCGCGTTGCTTAACATCGCGCCCTGCGGCTCGCCGCTCACCCACACCGGCGCGGTGATAAAGCGTTCCATTAAAAAACGCTCTGGCGGGCGAATATCTGCTTCATAGAGCGTAACGCCCTGTTTGCGCAGCAGTTTTTCCAGGCGCATCAGCTGGCGGTGGGAGCGACAGTAAAGCCCGCAGACAGGCTGATGATGAAAATCTTTAAGGGCGAGCGGCGCAAGGCGCGCATCGCTTTCATTCGCCAGCAGACGCTGCGCCTGGGCGCGCTGAGCTTCGGGGATAAATGCGACGGATTCCTGCGGCGGCAGGCGAACCTTCAGCGGGCCGTCGTCGGTCGCCAGCCAGAATTCCACTTCCGTACCTTGCGTGCTATCCCGCCAGTGGCGGGTCAATATAAAACCCTGACGCGCTTCAGACACACCGTTATCCCGCACAAAAAACCAGGCCTGATTATAGCCTGGCTTGGGCTATTTTGCTGGTGTTTTATACAGTGCTAAGCAGGCTCTGCTTTAACCGAAGCAGCTGATAGCCAGAGTAATAAAACGTCTCGCGGATAAGAAAAGAGAGCCGGGCTTCGAAAGAGCGATAGCGGGTTGTAGGCGTGGGAGAAGGTCGGGCGTCAATCCCCTCATCGCGGGCAATGAGCATGGCTCTTTTCATATGTAATGGATCGCTAACCAGTAAAGCCGTACGTAAATGATGCGCTGCCATAATCTGCCGGGCATAACGGAAGTTCTCCCGCGTCACACGAGATTTTTCTTCGAGGAGAATGGCTTTTTCGCTCACCCCTTTAGTAAGAAGGTAAGTGCGGGCGATAGCCGCATCCGATAGAGAACTGCCCGCGCTGGTTCCACCCGTCAGGATGATTATTGGCGCATAACCCTGACGATATAGTGCAAAAGCATGGTTGAGGCGTTCCTTAAAGACGGGAGAGGGCTGGCTGTCGGCTATCCCGGCGCCTGCCACAATAGCGCAATCGGCGCGCTGCGTTTCATTAAGCAGGCTGTACTGGTAAATCGATACGGCATTGACCACGCCCAACGTAGCGATAAGCAGCAATACCGCAGCGAGCAGGCCGAACGATTGTCTGATATTCATGGCCAGTCGCTCTCCCTGAGACATTTTTCTGGCCAAATCTTAACAGGATAAAAGGCCTATTGCCCGTAATAAGCCTTCGCGCCGTGCTTACGCAGGTAGTGTTTATCGAGCAGCGTTTGCTGCATATCCGGCAACTGCGGGGCGAGCTGGCGGCAGAAGATGCCCATGTAGGCGACCTCTTCCAGCACGATGGCGTTATGCACCGCATCGGAGGCGTCTTTACCCCAGGCGAAAGGGCCATGCGAGTGTACCAGTACGCCAGGCATTTGCGCCGGATCGATCCCTTTTTCGCGAAAGGTCTCGGCGATGACCACGCCGGTTTCCCACTCATATTCGCCGTTTATCTCCGCGTCCGTCATTTTGCGGGTGCAGGGGATGGCGCCGTAGAAATAGTCCGCGTGCGTAGTGCCCGTCGCCGGAATCGGCAAACCCGCCTGCGCCCAGATAGTGGCGTGGCGCGAATGGGTGTGCACAATGCCGCCAATAGTCGGGAACTGCTGATAGAGCAGACGATGCGTCGGCGTATCTGAAGAGGGCTTTTTCGTTCCTTCCACCACCTCGCCGGTCTCTATGCTCACCACCACCATATCTTCGGCGGTCATTACGGTGTAATCGACCCCCGAAGGCTTAATAATGAAAACGCCGCGTTCGCGGTCAACGGCGCTGACGTTGCCCCACGTGAGCGTCACCAGGTTATGTTTCGGCAGCGCCAGGTTCGCTTCCAGCACCTGACATTTTAACTCTTCGAGCATCCTGAACCTCCTGATAAAAAAGAGGGCCAGCCCTTGCGAGCTGGCCGAACCCTGTTTTTACCGTTTGAAACCGTAGTAGACCTCGTTCCAGCGCAGCGCGTCTTTAAAGGCGGGCAGGCGAGTGTCGTTGTCGATAACCGCGATCTCTACGTTATGCAGCTCAGCGAACTGGCGCATATCGTCAAGATTCAGCGCCTGGCTGAAGACGGTGTGGTGCGCGCCGCCAGCGAGGATCCACGCTTCGGACGCGGTCGGCAGATCCGGTTGCGCTTTCCACAAGGCGTTGGCGACCGGCAGCTTCGGCAGGTCGTGCGGCGCTTTTACCGCATCTACGCAGTTGACCAGCAGGCGGAAGCGATCGCCAAGATCGATAAGGCTGGCGTTAATGGCAGGTCCGGTGGTGGTGGAGAAAATCAACCGCGCCGGGTCCGCTTTGCCGCCAATGCCGAGGTATTGCACGTCGAGGATCGGTTTTTCATCGGTGGCGATAGAAGGGCACACTTCCAGCATGTGGGAGCCGAGCACCATGTCGTTGCCCGATTCGAAGTTATAGGTGTAATCCTCCATAAAGGAGGTGCCGCCCTGCAGGCCGGTGGACATCACTTTCATGATGCGAAGCAGGGCGGCGGTTTTCCAGTCGCCTTCGCCCGCGAAGCCGTAGCCCTGTTGCATCAGGCGCTGCACCGCAAGACCGGGAAGCTGTTTTAAGCCGTGCAAATCTTCAAAGGTAGTGGTGAAAGCATGGAAGCCGCCCTGTTCCAGGAAGCGCTTCATGCCAAGCTCAATACGCGCCGCATCGATAACGTTCTGGCGTTTGTCGCCATTGACCTGGGCTGCGGGAGTAAGGCGGTAGCTGCTTTCATATTCGTCCACCAGCGCGCTGATGTCGCCTTCGCTTACTTCATTCACGACAGCCACCAGATCGCCGACGCCCCAGGTGTTTACCGAGAAGCCGAACTTGATCTGCGCGGCCACTTTATCCCCTTCAGTGACCGCCACTTCGCGCATGTTGTCGCCAAAGCGCGCCACTTTCAGGTGGCG
This sequence comes from Franconibacter sp. IITDAS19, assembly GCF_023079515.1. NCBI lineage: Bacteria > Pseudomonadati > Pseudomonadota > Gammaproteobacteria > Enterobacterales > Enterobacteriaceae > Franconibacter > Franconibacter sp. IITDAS19. Next base: position 215,747 of record NZ_JALJCP010000004.1, read on the forward strand.
GGTGTCCTGTTTCGAGACCGCCTGACGCATCCACGCGCCGATGCGTTTATGCGCTTCGCCATCCTGCCAGTGGCCGGTGACGACGCTGTGTTGCAGGCGCATGCGGGCGCCGATGAAGCCGAACTCGCGGCCGCCGTGAGCGGTCTGGTTCAGGTTCATAAAGTCCATGTCGATGCTGCCCCACGGGATCTGCGCGTTGAACTGGGTATGAAACTGCAGCAGCGGCTTGGTGAGGATAGAGAGGCCGTTTATCCACATTTTGGCGGGCGAGAAGGTGTGCAGCCATACCACCAGGCCTGCGCATTTGTCGTCATAGTTGGCGTCGCGGCAGATGTCGGTAATCTGGTCCGGCGTCGTGCCGAGCGGTTTCAGCACCAGCTTGCAGGGCAGTTTCGCCTCGGCGTTGAGGGCATTCACCACCTGTTCGGCATGCTGGTTCACCTGGCGCAGCGCTTCGGGTCCATACAGATGCTGGCTGCCAATTACAAACCACACTTCATACTGGTCGAAAATAGTCATCGTCATATCCTTAATGTGTCAGTGCTGCCTGGCCTTCGCGGTGGGTTGCGCCGCAGGCCGGTAGTGAAGGGAGATAATGCTGTTCCGCGCTGGCGGACCACTGCTGATAGCGGCGATAGAGCTGCTCAAAGCGGGCGGCCCGTTCCGGAACAGGCTGCAGCGTGTTTTCAATCTGGCTCGCCATCGCCTGCTGCGCGGCGGGAATATCTGTGTGCACGCCTGCGGCGACGGCGGCGAAAATCGCCGCGCCCAGCGCGCAGCATTGATCGGAGGCGACGATTTGCAGCGGACGGTTCAGCACGTCGCAGCAGACCTGCATGATCACCGGGTTTTTACGGGCGATGCCGCCCAGCGCCATCACGTTATTCACCGCGATGCCCTGTTCGGTAAAGCACTCCATAATGGCGCGGGCGCCGAAGGCGGTGGCGGCGATCAGTCCGCCGAAGAGCAGCGGGGCGTCGGTAGCCAGATTTAAATCGGTGATGACCCCTTTCAGACGCTGGTTGGCGTTCGGCGTACGACGGCCGTTGAACCAGTCAAGAATGACCGGCAGATGATCAAGCGAAGGGTTTTTCGCCCAGGCTTCAGTGAGCGCGGGAAGCAGCTGCTTTTTGCTGGCGGCGAGGGTCTCTTTCAGCTCCGGATGCTGCTGCGCCAGCTGATCGAGCGGCCAGCCGAGCAGGCGGCCAAACCAGGCGTAAATATCGCCGAAGGCAGATTGTCCCGCTTCAAGCCCGATAAATTCCGGCACCACGCTGCCGTCTACCTGGCCGCAAATGCCCTTCACCGCGCGGTCGCCCACGCTTGGCTTGTCTGCAATAAGAATGTCGCACGTGGAGGTGCCGATAACTTTTACCAGCGTATTAGGCTGAGCGCCTGCGCCCACCGCGCCCATATGGCAGTCAAACGCGCCGCCGGAAATCACCACGCTTTCCGGCAAGCCCAGCCGCGTCGCCCATTCCGGGCTGAGGTTGCCCACGGGGATCTCCGCAGTCCAGGTGTCGGTAAACAGGGGGTAGTCAAGATGCTGGTTGATGATGGGGTCGAGTTCATCAAAGAAGCTGGCCGGCGGCAAACCGCCCCAGCTCTCATGCCACAATGATTTATGCCCGGCGCTGCAGCGTCCGCGGCGAATATCCGCCGGACGAGTCGTACCGGAGAGCAGAGCGGGCACCCAGTCGCACAGCTCAATCCAGGAGACGGCCGCCTGCGCCACGGCGCTGTCCGCCCGCGTCACGTGGAGAATTTTGGCCCAGAACCATTCGCTGGAGTAAACGCCGCCGATGTAGCGCGAATAGTCCACTTTATCCGGCTGGTGGCACAGCCGCGTTATCGCTTCCGCTTCTTCCACCGCCGTGTGATCTTTCCACAGCACAAACATGGCGTTGGGGTTATCGGCGAACTGCGGATTGAGCGCCAGCACGTTGCCCTGCGCGTCAATCGGCGCAGGGGTTGAGCCCGTTGAATCCACGCCGATGCCGACCACCTCGGCGCGCTGCTTTTCGCTCAACTCGGCCAGAACGCGCTTCAACGCCGCTTCCATTGACTCAATGTAATCGAGCGGGTGATGACGAAACTGGTTATGGGCGGCGTCGCAGTAGCGACCTTCCTGCCAGCGGGGATACCACTCCACCTGGGTGGCGAGCTCGGCGCCGCTTGCGCAATCCACCGCCAGCGCGCGTACTGAATCACTGCCGAAATCAAGTCCCAGCGCAATAGCCATCTTCACACTCCATGAGGTAAACAAACATGCAGAGAACATTAGTTTTACGGGCTGAAAAGGGTCAGGGTGGATTCGCTGAACTTATGGATTAAAATGCTATGGGTTGGGAAATTGTGACGCCACGCAAATTATCGATGTGGACATTCCTGCCATGTTTATAGACACTTTAGCCATCATTGAAAAAGCCTGATGAAACAGACGCGACGGGCTAAATTCTGTGATGGCGCGGCTTTAACAACCCCGTTAAGCTGAAGAGAGCGTAAGCAGAACGGTGAGCTGGCCTGCTTTTTGCGATATGGACAAATGGTTTCCTTAATCTAGCTTCGGAGCACCGCTGACGATGGCCGAAACGCAAAACGATCCCCTGTTGCCGGGGTACTCTTTCAACGCGCATCTGGTTGCCGGGCTGACCCCCATTGAGGCCAACGGCTATCTCGATTTCTTTGTCGACCGCCCGCTCGGCATGAAGGGGTTTATTCTTAACCTGACCATACGGGGCGAAGGGGTGGTGAAAAATCAGGGGCAGGAGTTTGTCTGCCGTCCGGGCGATATGCTGCTCTTCCCGCCTGGCGAAGTGCACCACTATGGCCGCCATCCGGAGGCGAAAGAGTGGTATCACCAGTGGGTTTATTTCCGCCCGCGGGCTTACTGGCACGAGTGGCTGAACTGGCCGACCATCTTCGCGCACACCGGCTTTTATCGCCCTGATGACGCCCATCAGTTGCAGTGCTCCACGCTTTTTCAGGAGATAATCAACGCCGCGCAAGGGCCGGGACGTTACGCCGAACTGCTGGCGATTAACCTGCTGGAGCAGCTGTTGCTAAGACGGGTGGAAGCGATAAACGAATCGATGAAGGCGCCGCTCGACAACCGCGTGCGCGACGCCTGTCAGTACATCAGCGACCATCTGGCGGACAGCCATTTTGATATTTCAAGCGTGGCGCAGCATGTCTGCCTGTCGCCGTCTCGACTGTCGCACCTGTTCCGCCAGCAGCTTGGCGTTAGCGTGTTGAGCTGGCGCGAAGATCAACGCATTAGTCAGGCGAAGCTGTTGCTCAGCACGACGCGCATGCCGATTGCAAGCGTAGGGCGCAACGTGGGTTTTGAAGATCAGCTCTACTTTTCGCGGGTTTTTAAAAAATGTACGGGCGCCAGCCCCAGCGAGTTTCGGGCAGGCTGCGAATAAGCTAAACCGAAACTAAATGCTTTTACGAATGTCGTAACCGGTAACTTATTCAAAGCACGGATATCTTGACGCAGGTCAAGGCCGCCGGGAGAATCTTTTCTCCTCACTCAACCGGGTACGTTATGGAAGCCTTGCTGGAACATTTTATTACGCAGTCGCTCGCTTATTCGCTTATCGCCGTGGCGCTGGTGGCGTTTCTCGAGTCGCTGGCGCTGGTAGGGCTGTTATTGCCGGGTACGGTGATGATGGCGGCGCTGGGGGCGCTGATTGGCAGCGGCGAGGTAGGGTTTTACGAAGCCTGGGCGGCGGGCATTGTAGGCTGCCTGCTGGGCGACTGGATCTCCTTCTGGCTGGGTTGGCGCTTTAAGAAACCGCTGCACCGCTGGAGCTTTTTGAAAAAGCACAAGGCGCTGCTGGATAAAACCGAGCACGCCTTGCATCAACACAGCATGTTCACCATCCTGGTTGGGCGATTTGTGGGACCTACGCGTCCGCTGGTGCCGATGGTCGCGGGCATGCTCGACCTGCCCGTCGCGAAATTTGTTCTGCCGAATATTATTGGCTGCCTGCTCTGGCCGCCGCTCTACTTTCTGCCGGGCATTCTGGCCGGCGCGGCTATCGACATTCCCGCCGACATGAAAAGCAGCGGCTTTAAGTGGCTGCTGCTTGGCGTGGCGCTGTTGCTGTGGCTGGCGGCATGGCTGTGCTGGCGCTGGTGGCGCAGCGGCAAAACCACCGACAGGCTGTCGCACGTCCTGCCGCGCTCACGCCTGCACTGGCTTGCGCCTTTGACGAGCGGTGTCGCGCTGGCGGCTTTTATCGCCATCCTGCAGCATCCGTTGATGCCGGTGTACCTTAATATCCTCGGGAAAGTCGTCCGCGGCGGACATTAAGGCGTTATGCCAAGTAGCGTCGAGGCGCTTGCTTTCCCGCTTGCCAGTTGAGCGGTATCGCCATCCCAGACGATGCGCCCATCCACCACCACTATTGAGCGCGGCGCAATGCGCGCCGCATCTTCAATGCTGTGCGACACCATCAGCAGCGTCAGGTGCTGTTCAACGCAAAGGCGTTCAAGCAGCGTAAGCATCTCCTGGCGCAGAGCCGGGTCGAGCGCCGAGAAAGGCTCATCAAGCAGCAGGACCGGCTGCTGGCGTATCAGGCAGCGCGCCAGCGCCGCCCGCTGACGCTGGCCGCCCGAGAGTTCGCCGGGCAGTCGCTCAAGCAAATCGCCCATCGCCATTTCATGCGCGATATGCGCTACTTTTTCGCGCTGCGCCGCCGTCAGCTTCAGGCCCGGATGCAGGCCAAGCCCGATGTTTTCACGCACCGTCAGGTGATTGAACAGGTTGTTTTCCTGAAACAGCATAGAGACCGGGCGGGCGGATGGCGGCGTGAGGGTATGATCGGCATTATTCAGCCGCAGCGTGCCGCTCGCCGGCGGCAGGAAGCCCGCGATTAAATTCAGCAGCGTGCTTTTTCCCGCGCCGCTTGGCCCCAGCACCGCCACGCGCTCGCCCGCTTTGACCTCAAGCGAGAAGCGCATCGGCAGATGATGATAAAGCCAGGTGAGATCAATCAGTGTCAGCATGACGCCCCGGGAGTTTTTCTATCAGCGTAAAGAGCAGGAAGCAGAGCAGCAGCAGGAGCAGCGCCGTTACGGCTCCCGCCTCGCTGCGGTAAGAGCCAATCTGTTGGTAAAGATAAAAGGGCAGCGTGCGGAAATCTTCATTACCGAACAGAGCCACGACGCCGAAATCGCCTATCGAAAGTACGCTGGCGAAAGCCAGAGCCTGGGCCAGCGGTCTTTTCAGCGCGCGAAATTCAATCAGACGCAAGCGGTTAACGCCGTGGATATCGAGCGACGCGCAAAGCGGGGCGTAACGGGCGGCCAGATCGCGCATCGGGTTTTCCAGCACCTTCAGCGCGTAGGGGATAGCCATCAGCGCGTTAGTGAAAATCACAATGCCGTCCGCTGATTGCGGCAGCCCAACGGTGCTGTTAAGCAGCAGAAAAAAACCGGTGGCGAGCACGATGCCCGGCATGGCGAGAATCAGCATGCCGCTCAGCTCAAGGCTCTGGCCCGCCAGGCGTCGCTCACGCAAATAAAGCTCGCGCGCGCTCCACAGCAGCATCATGGTCAGCGCCACGCAAAGCAGCCCGGCGGCGAGCGCGATGCGCAGCGACGTCCAGAGCGCGTGCCACAGCGCCGGCTGAAAAAGCGACTCGCCCGCGCTGCCCGTGAGCCCATCGGCTACCACCGCCAGCAGCGGCGGCAGTAGTAACAGCATAGCGAGAAAAATCAGCAGGCTATCGGTAAACCGGCTTAAGCGGGAATCTTGCGGGTCGCGCCAGCCGCGCAGTTGTGTCGCCCCAACCGGTATCGCTTTGCTGAGCTGCTGGCTTAGCAGCATCAGCGCAAGGCAGCAAATCATCTGCACCAGCGCCAGCAGCGCCGCCCGTCCCGGGTCGTAGTCGTAACTCAGCGCCTGATAAATGGCGAGTTCAATGGTGGTTGCCTGCGGACCGCCGCCAAGCGACAGCACCGTGGCGAAACTGGCAAAGCAGAGCATAAAAATCAGCGCGGCGGCGGGCGGAATTTGTCGGCGCAGCCATGGCCATTCAACGAGCCGGAAAAAGGCCCAGCCGCGCATGCCGAGCTGGGCGGCAATCTGGCGCTGCTCACCGGGGATATTTTCCAGCGCCTGCAACAGCAGACGGGTCGCCATCGGCATATTAAAGAAAACATGGGCCAGCAGAATGCCCGGCAGCCCATAGGGCGAGAAGCGCCATTCCACGCCCAGCAGGTGGCAAAGCCCGGCTATCCAGCCGCTGCGGCCATAGACGCTTAAGATGCCGAAAACGGCAACCAGCACCGGCAGGATAAGCGTCATGGCGCAAAGCCGCAGCAGCGCGTTGCGGCCGGGAAAGCGGCGGCGATAGAGCGCGCGGGCGAGAAAAATAGCGGGCACGACGGAGAGCAGGGCAGAGAGAAACGCCTGCCAGAGGGAGAAGCGCACCACGCGCCACAGGTAACTGTCCTGCAGCAGCGCCGGAAAATCGATTTGCGGGGCGTTAAGCCAGAGCGCGGAGAACGCCGCCAGGGCGACCGCCGCCATTAGCAGGGCGGCGAGCAGCCCCGGCCACAACCAGCCGGGAATTAACGGCTGACGGCGCGAAGCCATTCGTTAATCCATTGCGTGCGCTGTTGCGCCACGACCTGCGGCGTAAATTCCAGCGACGTTTGCGGTTTTTGCAGGGCGTTGAAGCCTTCCGGCAATGCGACATCGGTTACCGGATACATCCAGTTTCCGGTGGGAATGGTGCTCTGGAAGGCGGGCGAAACCATAAACTTCAGGAATTTTTCCGCCAGCGCCGGCTGCTTGCTGGCGGCGGTGCGGGCCGCCACTTCAACCTGAAGGTAATGACCTTCGCTGAAGTTAGCCGCGGCGTAGTTCGCTTTTTTCTCTTCAATGAGGTGGTATGCGGGCGAGGTGGTGTAGCTCAGCACCAGATCGCCTTCCCCCTTCAGGAACAGGCCGTACGCTTCGCTCCAGCCTTTGGTGACGGTGACCGTTTTCGCTGCAAGCTTCTGCCAGGCCTGCGGCGCTTTGTCGCCATACACTTTTTGCATCCACAGCAGCAGGCCAAGGCCCGGCGTGCTGGTGCGCGGATCTTCATAAATGACACGCCATTTTTCATCGCCCTCCACCAGATCTTTTAAGCTTTTCGGCGGGTTCTTCAGCTTGTTTTTGTCGTAGACGAAGGCGAAATAGCCGTAATCGAAGGGCACAAACGTGTCGTTCTTCCAGCCGCCCGGCACGTTAACGGCCTCCGCCGCTACGCCGCTCGGTGCAAAAAGTTTCGTGGCGGCGGCGGCTTCGAGCAGGTTGTTATCCAGCCCCAGCACCACGTCCGCCTTGCTGTTTTTGCCTTCCATACGCAGGCGGTTAAGCAGCGATACGCCATCTTCCAGCGCCACGAACTTCAGCTCGCAGCCGCAGTCGGCTTCAAACGCTTTTTTTACTTTCGGGCCCGGGCCCCAGTCGGCGGAGAAGGAGTCGTAGGTGTAAACGGTCAGAACGGGTTTGGCGAAAACGGGCGCGGCGACCAGCGCCAGCAGCGGGAGATATTTTTTAAGCACTTTGCACCTTTGAGCATAGGGGGCAAAGGATTTTGAGCGGTAGCCTCAAATCCCTTCGCCGGCGTTATCCGGATCAGGTTCGACGGGTATTATCTCAGCGCGCACGAACGGTGCGGCACCCCGTTGAGAACGGTTCATTGTAATGATTTGCTGAATGTTTCGAAAGGGTTACGGCTCCGGCGGCGCAAACCAGGCGGATTTAAAGTCAAACCACCCTAGCGTGTTCATACGCAGGCCGCGCATACTGCGCTGCCCCTGCAAAATCAGCCAGTGATGCACGAGCGGCAAAAGGTGCTGGCTTTCAAGCAGTTGTTTACACCATGTTGGTAAATCCAGCGCCCCGGCGCGCCAGCTTTCGGCATCCTGCTGCCAGTTCAGCGGCACGCATTTTTGCATCAGCGGCGTTTCATAGAAGTTCGCAAACAGTGAGAAATTCAGCGGCAACGTGAAGTTAACGCTGTTCAGCCACAGATCGCTTACCGTTTCACCCTGATGCCACTCAGTGTAGTCCACCTCGTTTATCGCTACTTTTACGCCCTGTCCGGCGAGCAGCGTCACTATGATAGCGCCGATAGCGCGGTTTTCGATATGGTCGCGATAGTAAGTCAGCGTTATCTTCTCAAGGCCTGCGGGGCGCTCAACGACGGCAGTTCGCGGCGCATGGTGCCAGCGCGGCAGCAGGCCATAAGCGGGGAACCAGTAGCGCTGATAGTGTTCTGCGGCGTGATAGAGAAAATTAACCGGAGAGAGCAGGTGGCTCAGCCACTGTCGCACCTGCGGATTTGCGCCCGCAGGAGAGCGGGAGTCAAAAAGCAGGTAGTAACATCCCTCTTCGAGGCGGCTTTCAACGGCTTTCTCGCCGCCGGTGGGGCCTTCAAGCTGGACGCTGCCGCCCAGCTCGTCGCCAATATCCGGCAACACCCAAAAGTTCACTTCATCAATCAGCGCCCGGTAGCCGAAGTAATCATCAAAAGCATGGATCTTGAGCTGATTGTTGTTATTACGTACCACGGCATACGGGCCGGTACCGATCGGTTTACTGGCGAAATGGGGCAGGGTTGTCCATTCGCGAGGCAGGATCATCGCCGCTACGCTGCCCAGCAGCCAGGGCAGCCATTCATCTGGCTGGCTGAGATGAATATCAAGCGTCCACGGAGTAGGGGAGACGACATGGGAGAGATGGGAATAAAGCGGCAACGTATTGATGCGTTCAAGCGAACTGATGATATCGAGCATATCGAGTTCGCGACCATGATGAAAATGGATGCCCGGGCGCAGGAAAAACCGCCAGTGCAGCGGGGAAATTTTCTGCCAGTGATGAGCAATGTCCGCTTCCAGTTCCCCATTTTCCTCGTTTATGCGTGTCAGTCCGCTAAAAATTTGCCGCACCACGTGCGTTTCCGAACGGCGCAATGCGCTGCCCGGCAGCAGGTTCTGCAACGGACGATAGTACAGCACCCGCAGAATATGCCGCCCCTGCCGGAAGCTGCGCCCCAGATGAGAGATAAGCATCTGGCGCACCGCGGTTTTATCGCCGACTATCTGCACCAGCTGGTCGATTCTGTCCTGCTCAAGCAAATCCTCGGCGCGCTGTTGCTGGAGCGCGAGGCCGGTATAGAGAAAGGTTAAGCGTGAGCGCTTGCCGCGCCCGGCTTCCGCTTCCCATTTCAGCCAGCCCTTTTCCTGCATGGTATTGAGTAAGGTGCGCATGTGGCGGCGCGAGCAGTTCAGCAGCTCCGCCAGATCGTTAAGCGTGGTTTCCTGCGTTTTGCCATCACAGCATTGCCACAGGCGAATAAATTGCTGTTGCAGACGACCAGTGGACATAAAAGGGGAACTCCTCGCCAAAACTCATCAATTTATCTTTCCCTATATTACGCCAATAATTCTCTTCGATGAAAGCGAGGAGGCATTTATGAAACGGTCATCGGCATACACATTCTGGCAGCACTACTTTTTCGCAACGCAGGACGCTGGCGCATCCTGGCTGGCCCGCCTGAGCGCATCGCAGCGCTTGCAGATGCTGGACTCGGTGATGCAGTGGGAGGTTACAACCCCCGTTTCCCTGAAACGCCTCTCCCGCCAACATCGAGTGTAACTGAGTATTGGTGCTCTTCACCGGCCAGCAGTTTCTACTGCTGGCTTTTTTCGTTGTTGTTTGCTGAACTTATCCCCCGCCTTATTGAAAGGATGCATTTCAATGCTCTGGTTTTTAACCCAAGGCCGTCGCCTGAATCGGGTCTATGTCGCCTTTATGTCCGTGGCTTTTATGATGGGGGTTGCGGGCGCGCTGCAGGCGCCGACCCTCAGTCTGTTTCTTAGCCGTGAAGTGGAAGTGCGCCCGTTCTGGGTCGGACTCTTTTATACGGTGAACGCCATTGTCGGCATTCTGGTGAGCCTGTGGCTGGCGAAACGCTCGGACAGCCGCGGTGATCGCCGCAAACTGATTATGTTCTGCTGCCTGATGGCGGTGGCGAACTGCGTGCTTTTCGCCTTTAACCGGCACTATCTGACGCTGATTACCGCAGGCGTATTGCTGGCCTCGCTGGCGAACACCGCCATGCCGCAAATTTTTGCCCTGGCGCGCGAATACGCCGATAAATCGGCGCGCGAGGTGGTGATGTTTAGCTCTGTTATGCGCGCTCAACTGTCGCTTGCATGGGTCATCGGCCCGCCGCTCTCTTTTATGCTGGCGCTTAACTACGGCTTTACAACGATGTTCCTGATAGCGGCGGGCATATTTATTATCAGCCTCGCCATTATTACTTTCGCGCTGCCTTCGGTGGAGCGGGTGGAGCAACCGACAGACGTGGCGCTGACGCAGGTTAGCGGCTGGAAAGATAAAAACGTGCGGCTGCTGTTTATCGCCTCGATGCTGATGTGGACCTGCAACACCATGTACATCATCGATATGCCGTTGTGGATAAGCCAGGATCTGGGGCTGCCGGATACGCTGGCGGGCGTGCTGATGGGCACGGCGGCGGGGCTGGAAATCCCGGCCATGCTGCTGGCGGGCTACTGCGTTAAGCGTTTCGGCAAGCGTCGGCTGATGGTGCTGGCGGTGGCGGCGGGCGTGCTGTTTTATCTGGGGCTTATTCTGTTTCACAGCCACGAGGCGCTGTTAGGGCTGCAAATTTTTAATGCGATATTTATCGGCATTATCGCCGGTATCGGCATGCTCTGGTTTCAGGACTTAATGCCGGGGCGCGCGGGTTCCGCGACGACGCTTTTTACTAACAGTATTTCTACGGGCGTGATTCTTGCCGGGGTGGTTCAGGGGGCGCTGGTGGAAAGCTTCGGACATTTTGCCGTTTATTGGGTCATTGCAGGTATTTCGCTGCTGACGCTTGTGCTGACAAGCCGGGTGAAAGACGTTTAAGAACGAGCGTCGCGACAATGGCGGATGGCGCTACGCTTACCCGTCTGCCTCTCTTAAGACAGGTGAAAACAAGATAATAAAAAAGGCGTCCGCAGACGCCTTTTTCATCACCCCATAAACGCGGGCTGCTTGTTCTCGTAAGCGGCAATGGCGTCTTCATGCTGCAGCGTCAGGCCGATGCTGTCGAGGCCATTCAGCATGCAGTGGCGGCGGAAAGCGTCGATAGTAAAAGCGTAGGTTTTCTCACCTGCTTTCACGACCTGCGCTTCCAGATCCACCTCGAAACGGATCCCCGGATTCGCCTTAACCAGTGTGAACATCTCATCCACTTCCTGCTCGCTCAACGTTACAGGCAGCAGCTGGTTATTAAAGCTGTTGCCGTAGAAGATATCAGCGAAGCTCGGCGCAATGACAACTTTAAAGCCGTAATCGGTCAGCGCCCACGGCGCGTGTTCGCGCGACGAACCACAACCGAAGTTCTCCCGCGCCAGCAGGATAGAGGCGCCTTTGTATTGCGGAAAATTCAGCACAAACTCCGGGTTCGGTTGTTCGCCTTTATCGTCCAGAAAGCGCCAGTCGTTAAACAGATGGGCGCCGAAGCCGGTGCGCGTGACCTTCTGCAAAAATTGCTTCGGAATAATGGCGTCAGTATCGACATTGGCGGCATCCAGAGGAACCACCAGGCCGGTGTGTTGCGTAAATTTCTCTGCCATGGTGTTCTCCTTATTTCATGCCGCGAATATCGGCGAAATGGCCGCTTACGGCGGCCGCTGCCGCCATCGCCGGGCTGACCAGATGGGTGCGTCCGCCGCGGCCCTGACGGCCTTCAAAGTTACGGTTGCTGGTGGAAGCGCAGCGCTCGCCCGGGTTCAGACGGTCATTGTTCATCGCCAGACACATAGAGCAGCCCGGCAGACGCCACTCAAACCCGGCCTCGATAAAGATTTTATCCAGCCCTTCCGCTTCCGCTTGCGCTTTCACCGGGCCGGAACCCGGCACCACTAACGCCTGGACGCCAGGGGCGACTTTGCGGCCTTTGGCGATTTCCGCCGCGGCGCGTAAATCTTCGATGCGCGAGTTAGTGCAGGAGCCGATAAATACTTTATCGATAGCCACTTCAGTCAGCGGCACGCCCGGTTTCAGGCCCATATAAGCCAGCGCTTTTTCGGCGCTGGCGCGCTCTACCGGATCGATGAAAGAGGACGGATCCGGAATAATATCCGTGACGGCGATAACCTGGCCTGGATTGGTGCCCCACGTAACCTGCGGCGCGATATCTTCGGCATTGAGCGTAACGACCGTATCAAACTGCGCGCCTTCGTCGGTTTTCAGCGTTCTCCAGTAAGCGACCGCCTCTTCAAAATCCTGACCTTTCGGCGCGTGCAGACGGCCTTTCACATAGTTGAAGGTGGTATCGTCCGGCGCGACCAGGCCCGCTTTGGCGCCCATCTCGATAGCCATATTGCAAAGGGTCATACGGCCTTCCATACTCAGCGCCTCAATGGCTTCGCCGCAGAACTCGACAACATGACCCGTACCGCCCGCGCTGCCGGTTTTTCCGATGATCGCCAGCACGATATCTTTGGCGGTGATCCCCGGCGCGGCTTTGCCTTTTACTTCAATTTTCATGGTTCGGGCGCGGCCCTGCTTCAGGGTCTGGGTCGCCAGCACGTGTTCCACTTCAGAGGTGCCGATGCCGAACGCCAGCGCGCCGAACGCGCCGTGGGTCGCGGTGTGCGAGTCGCCGCACACAATGGTCATTCCCGGCAGAGTAATGCCTTGCTCCGGCCCCATCACATGAACAATGCCCTGATAAGGATGGTTCAGGTCATACAGCTCAACCCCGAACTCGTTACAGTTCTTAATCAGCTCCTGCATCTGAATACGCGCCATCTCGCCGGAGGCGTTGATGTCTTTCGTCTGCGTGGAGACGTTGTGGTCCATCGTCGCGAAGGTTTTACGCGGCTGGCGCACCGGGCGGCCGTGAGCGCGCAAGCCGTCGAAAGCCTGCGGCGAGGTCACTTCATGCACCAGATGACGATCGATGTAGAGCAGCGGGGTTTCATTCGGCGCTTCATAGACCACGTGGGCGTCAAACAATTTTTGATATAAGGTCTTTGCCATGATTACACCCCTTCGGCGACATAGCGGGCAATGATGTCGCCCATTTCATCGGTACTGACTGCCTGACCGCCACGGGCCAGGTCGCTTGTGCGCACGCCTTCTTCCAGCGCGCGGTTAATGGCTTTTTCAATGGCCGTAGCGGCTTCGTCCGCCTCCAGGCTGTAGCGCAGCAGCAGCGCCAGCGACAGGATTTGCGCCACAGGGTTGGCGATGTTTTTACCGGCGATATCCGGTGCGGAGCCGCCTGCGGGTTCATACAGGCCGAAGCCCTGTTCGTTGAGGCTGGCGGAAGGCAGCATGCCCATCGAGCCGGTAATCATCGCGCATTCATCGGAAAGGATATCGCCGAACAGGTTGGAGCAGAGCAGCACGTCGAACTGAGACGGGTCTTTAATCAACTGCATGGTGGCGTTATCAATATACATGTGCGCCAGTTCAACGTCCGGGTACTCTTTGGCGATTTCATTAACGATTTCGCGCCACAGCAGCGATGTTTGCAGCACATTCGCTTTATCAATAGAGGTCACTTTGTTGCGACGTTTGCGGGCGGATTCAAAAGCGATGCGCGCGATGCGTTCAATCTCGAAACGGTGATAAACCTCAGTGTCGAACGCTTTTTCGTGCATGCCGCTGCCTTCGCGGCCTTTCGGCTGACCGAAATAGATGCCGCCGGTCAGTTCACGCACGCAGAGGATGTCAAAGCCGTTAGCGGCAATATCGGCTCGCAGCGGGCAGAAGGCTTCCAGCCCCTGGTACAGCTTCGCCGGACGCAGGTTGCTGAAGAGCTTAAAATGTTTACGCAGCGGCAGCAGGGCCCCGCGCTCCGGCTGCTGGGCAGGCGGCAGATGTTCCCACTGCGGGCCGCCTACGGAGCCGAACAGAATCGCGTCGGCCTGCTCGCAGCCTTCCACCGTTGCCTGCGGCAGCGGATTGCCGTGACGGTCGATGGCGATGCCGCCTACGTCATAGCTGCTGGTGGTAATACGCATATCAAAACGGCTACGAACTGCATCCAGTACTTTCAGCGCTTGCGCCATCACTTCCGGGCCAATGCCGTCGCCCGCTAAAACTGCAATATGATAATTTTTAGACATCACACGGTTTCCTGATTGTGTTCTTTATTCTGTGCCTTGCGTTGCAACTCTTTTTCCACTTCGCCTGCGCGCCAGATATTGTTCAGCACGTGCACCATGGCGCGGGCGGAAGATTCGACGATATCGGTCGTCAGCCCCATGCCGTGGAAGCGGCGGCCGTTATAGTTGACGACAATATCCACCTGCCCCAGCGCGTCTTTACCGTGACCTTTGGCGCTTAAGCCATATTTCACCAGTTCAATGTTGTAATCCGTGATGCGGTTAATTGCCTGGTAAACGGCATCCACCGGGCCGTTGCCGTTGGCTGCTTCGGCTTTCACTTCGTCGCCGCACGCCAGCTTCACGGAAGCCGTGGCGATATCGTTAGAGCCAGACTGCACGCTGAAGTAATCCAGACGGAAATGCTCCGGCTCTTCCTGCTGCTTATTAATGAAGGCCAGCGCCTCCAGATCGTAATCGAATACCTGGCCCTTTTTATCCGCCAGCTTCAGGAAAGCCTCATACAGATCGTCCAGGTTGTAGTCTTCTTCGTGATAGCCCATCTCTTCCATGCGGTGTTTTACCGCCGCGCGTCCTGAGCGGGAGGTCAGGTTCAGCTGCACCTGGTTCAGACCGATGGATTCCGGCGTCATGATTTCGTAGTTTTCGCGGTTTTTCAGTACGCCATCCTGATGGATGCCGGAAGAATGGGCGAAGGCGCCCGAACCTACCACCGCTTTGTTCGCCGGGATCGGCATATTGCAGATCTGGCTGACGGTCTGGCTGGTGCGCCAGATTTCATGATGATTGATAGTGGTATGAACATTCAGCAGGTTCTGACGCAGCTTAATGGCCATGATGACCTCTTCCAGCGCGCAGTTGCCGGCGCGTTCGCCGATGCCGTTCAGCGTCCCCTCGACCTGACGCGCTCCGGCTTGCACCGCCGCGATGGCGTTGCCGACGCCCATGCCTAAATCGTCATGGGTGTGCACAGAGATAATGGCTTTATCAATGTTAGGTACGCGTTCATACAGACCGGTAATGATATTGCTGAATTCGAAGGGCAGGGTATAACCGACGGTATCCGGGATATTGATAGTGGTGGCCCCAGCGTTAATCGCGGCCTCTACAACGCGGGCCAGGTCGTCGATTGGCGTGCGGCCTGCGTCTTCACATGAAAACTCTACATCATCGGTATAGTTGCGGGCGTGTTTGACCATATAGACAGCGCGCTCAATCACCTCATCCAGCGTGCTGCGCAACTTGGTGGCAATATGCATCGGCGAGGTGGCGATGAAGGTGTGAATGCGAAAAGCTTCAGCGACGCGCAGCGCTTCGGCGGCGACGTCAATATCTTTTTCAACACAACGCGCCAGCCCGCAGACGCGGCTGTTTTTAACCTGGCGGGCGATGGTCTGGACAGATTCAAAATCGCCAGGGGAAGAGACCGGGAAGCCGACTTCCATAACGTCAATTCCCATACGCTCCAGCGCCAGCGCAATTTGCAGTTTCTCTTTCACGCTCAGGCTCGCCTGCAGCGCCTGTTCGCCATCGCGTAAAGTGGTATCGAAAATAATGACTTGCTGGCTCATGGTTACGGTCCTTATCCTGTCTGAGGGCGCCTGCTACGAGCATAAAAAAACCCGCGCATTGGCGCGGGTTTCTGTATTTTGCTGATGGCTTGATGTCACTCAGTGGCAACCGTCGCCCAGCACTCTACCGCGCACAGTAAATGCGTTTAGTAGTAGTAGCGCTGCCAGACGAGTCGTGCGAATCATGAATCAAGCCTCGGAATTGGAAACTGTTAATCGGAATATGCTTTTAGTGGTACTTGATACGCAGGGAGGTGTCAACCCCTTAACGCAATGTTAAGGCTTTTCTCGCCGATCCGGACGAGAGTGATATTTAGCGTATTGTGCTAAAAATTCTCGCGTATGAAGAGATAAACGTTAGCGACGTCTCAGGCCTTATTTGTAATTTGTCGCATTTATACATACTTTTTATAAACTATGGTGTAATTGTGCTCGGTCTATCTGTTTATTTATCTTGATGATATACAAGATATAATTCGCTTCGTGAATATAATTTAATATATTTATTTTTGAATTGCTGCTGTTTTGTTAAATACAGCGGGAATAGCGCGGTAACATTTTAATAAAGCTTAAATAACTATTCACCGGATGAATTCTTGTGAAGTTGCAGGTTTTATGATTTGATCTCGCCGCTTAAAAGAAAAAGCATCAATTAAGCATGCGAGAATCGCTTTTTCGTGTTCAGCCCTGCCAAAATTTTCATATTTCCTGATAAAGCTTTGGTTTTTTCTGAATTGTTGTCTTCGACCTTTTGCTTGCGATTGCTACATGTTAAACGAAATAGTTGTGGTGCTTCCTGGCCAAGGGAATTGATGAATAAGTGGAGTAGACTATGTCTGAGGATTATATTGAGCATCCGCCAGTACAAGAAGGTTTAAAAACACAATTACGCACGGTAGACCTTAATCTTTTAACCGTTTTTGATGCGGTTATGCAGGAGCAAAACATCACCCGGGCTGCGCAAATGCTGGGGATGTCGCAGCCAGCGGTCAGCAATGCGGTAGCCCGGCTTAAGGTGATGTTTAATGACGAATTGTTTGTTCGTTATGGTCGTGGAATACAACCTACCGCACGAGCCCATCAGCTGTTTGGTTCCATCCGTCAGGCGTTGCAATTAGTCCAAAACGAATTGCCTGGTTCAGGATTTGAACCCCTGAGCAGCGAAAGGTTGTTTAATCTATGCGTCTGCAGTCCACTGGATAATCTGCTTACCTCGCTTATCTACAATAAAGTTAATAACATTGCGCCTAATATCCATTTGGTCTTTAAATCTTCACTTAATCAGAATATCGAACATCAGTTACGTTATCAGGAAGTTGAATTTGTTATTGGCTACGATGATTTCCGTCGCCCGGAATTTTCCTGCGTGCCGCTCTTTAAAGATGAGATGGTATTAGTGTGTAGTAAAAACCATCCGCGTCAAAACGAGCTGACGCTTGAATCAAATATCTACCAGGAGCAGCATGCCGTTGTGGTGCTGGACCGCTATGGTTCGTTCAGCGCGCCCTGGTATAACACGCCTGAAAAAGAAGCCTGCATCGCTTATCAGGGAATGGCGATGACCAGCGTCTTAAACGTGGTGTCACGCACGAATCTCGTCACTATTGCTCCGCGCTGGCTGGCGGAAGAATATGAGCAAACATGGAATTTAGCCGTACTGCCGTTGCCTTTAGTACTGAATAACCGCACGTGTTATCTCTGCTGGCATGAGGCTGCGGGTAGAGATAAAGGCCACCAATGGATGGAAGAGTTGCTGGTTTCTATTTGCCAGCGTAGTTAATTTCAGCCAGAGAAAAACCGGGTGGTTTACGCTGCCCGGTTTTTCTGTTTTTAAAGGTTTTTTCAGCATATTCGACTGTCAGGGTCGCTATCAGAGGTCTTGTTTCGTTAAAAACGACATTAATTTGATTTAACGCTGCAAATTGACCCTCTGACAACATTTCCATTCATCGCTTTTGCTTATATTTAGTGTTTCTTACCGTATCGCCTCGGTTTTTATCATTGTGTTCACCGCTACGGCTGGCCTTTGACCTGCGTTCGCCATTTGATTGCCTCATTTTCAACGGTTATGTTAGGGCCATTACTCAAATGATAAAAATGACAGGGCACGCTTACCTGTGACAATGACAGGGTGGAAATGATTTCTGCCGTCAGCCTATAAACACAAGCCTGGAGGCAAACCATGGAGATGTTATCAGGAGCCGAGATGGTCGTCCGATCGCTTATCGATCAGGGCGTAAAACAGATATTCGGTTATCCCGGAGGGGCGGTGCTGGATATTTATGACGCGCTTCATACCGTCGGCGGTATCGATCATGTGCTGGTGCGTCATGAACAAGCGGCGGTGCATATGGCCGATGGGCTTGCCCGTGCAACAGGCGAAGTGGGCGTTGTGCTGGTGACATCCGGTCCTGGCGCCACTAATGCGATTACCGGTATCGCGACGGCTTATATGGACTCCATTCCGCTGGTGGTGCTATCCGGCCAGGTGGCGACTTCTCTTATTGGTTATGATGCTTTTCAGGAATGTGACATGGTGGGGATCTCCCGCCCGGTGGTAAAACACAGCTTTCTGGTTAAGCAAACGGAAGATATTCCAACCGTACTGAAAAAAGCGTTCTGGCTCGCTGCAAGCGGTCGTCCCGGTCCTGTAGTGGTGGATCTGCCGAAGGATATTCTCAATCCGGCGAAAAAGTTGCCCTACGTTTGGCCTGAATCCGTCAGCATGCGTTCTTATAATCCCACTACGCAGGGGCATAAGGGACAGATCAAGCGCGCCCTGCAAACGCTGGTTGCGGCGAAAAAGCCGGTTATGTATGTAGGCGGCGGGGCGATTAATGCCGCTTGCGAAACGGAACTGCGCGCCGTAGCGGAAAAGCTGAATATTCCCGTTGCTTCTTCTTTAATGGGGCTTGGCGCTTTTCCGGGATCGCATCGCCAGGCGCTTGGCATGTTAGGCATGCACGGTACCTATGAAGCCAATATGACGATGCATCATTCAGACGTGATTTTTGCAGTGGGCGTGCGTTTTGACGATCGCACTACCAATAATCTTGCAAAATATTGTCCGAATGCGACGGTACTGCACATTGATATCGACCCGACTTCCATTTCCAAAACCGTGTCGGCAGATATCCCTATCGTGGGTGATGCTCGTCAGGTGCTGCAGCAAATGTTGGAACTGCTGGAGCAAGAAGAGGCTCAGCAGCCGCTCGATGACATCCGCGACTGGTGGCAGCAGATAGAACAATGGCGCGCGCGTCAGTGTCTGAACTATGACCGCGACAGCGGCAGCATTAAGCCGCAGGCGGTGATTGAGACGCTGCACCGTTTAACCCATGGCGACGCCTACGTCACTTCCGATGTAGGTCAGCACCAGATGTTCGCCGCGCTGCACTACACCTTTGATAAGCCGCGTCGTTGGATTAATTCCGGCGGCCTCGGCACCATGGGGTTTGGCTTGCCTGCGGCGCTGGGCGTTAAGCTTGCCTTGCCGGACGAAACCGTCGTCTGCGTTACGGGCGACGGCAGCATCCAGATGAACATTCAGGAACTCTCCACCGCGCTACAGTATGAGTTGCCGGTACTGGTGCTCAACCTGAACAACCGCTATCTCGGCATGGTGAAGCAGTGGCAGGATATGATCTATTCCGGCCGCCACTCGCAGTCTTATATGGAATCGCTGCCGGATTTTGTTCGTCTCGCGCAGGCTTATGGCCACGTGGGCATCGGCATCACCAAACCGGAGGAGCTTGAAAGCAAGCTTAGCGAAGCGCTGGAACATGTACGCAATAACCGCCTGGTCTTTGTGGATGTGACGGTGGATGGCACTGAGCACGTTTATCCTATGCAGGTCCGCGGCGGCAGTATGGATGAAATGTGGTTAAGCAAAACGGAGAGAACCTGACTATGCGCCGGATATTATCTGTCTTACTGGAAAACGAGTCGGGCGCGTTGTCCCGGGTCATTGGGCTTTTCTCCCAGCGCGGCTACAACATTGAAAGCCTGACGGTCGCACCGACCGATGATCCCACCCTTTCACGTATGACCATCCAGACGGTGGGCGATGAAAAGGTGCTGGAGCAAATTGAAAAGCAGTTGCACAAGTTAGTTGACGTGCTTCGCGTCAGTGAACTGGGGCAGGGCGCGCACGTTGAGCGCGAGATTATGCTGGTTAAGATCCAGGCGAGCGGTTATGGGCGGGAAGAGGTAAAACGTAATACTGAAATCTTCCGCGGCCAGATTATTGATGTCACCCCGTCGCTCTATACCGTTCAGTTGGCGGGCACCAGCGAAAAGCTGGATGCTTTCCTCGCTACGCTGCGCGATGTAGCCAAAATTGTTGAAGTCGCGCGTTCCGGCGTGGTGGGCCTTGCCCGCGGCGAAAAGATTATGCGCTAGTCGCTAAAGTTGCCTCTTTATTAGCCCGATGCATCCGCTCGGGCTTTTTTTTTGCAGCCGCTCAGGCATGTGCCTATAAAAGCAGTTGCCCAGGTTACTGTTCTGCGCTTAGATGTTAAGGATTTTAACTTATAACCCTGCAAAGGTTATGGAGTAACATTTTTATTAAGGGGCAATCGTGAAACTGGATGAAATCGCGCGGCTGGCTGGCGTGTCGCGCACCACGGCGAGCTATGTCATCAATGGAAAAGCTAAACAGTATCGGGTCAGTGACAAAACTGTTGAAAAAGTGATGGCGGTGGTACGAGAGCACAATTATCACCCTAACGCCGTTGCCGCCGGGCTTCGGGCCGGACGCACCCGCTCTATCGGTCTGGTTATCCCGGATCTGGAAAACACCAGTTATACCCGTATCGCCAACTATCTTGAACGTCAGGCGCGCCAGCGGGGTTATCAGTTGTTGATTGCCTGTTCGGAAGACCAACCCGACAACGAAATGCGCTGTATTGAGCATCTTCTGCAACGGCAGGTCGATGCCATTATCGTTTCGACTTCCTTACCGCCAGAGCATCCTTTTTATCAGCGCTGGGCCCGTGATTCCTTCCCCATCGTCGCACTGGATCGCGCCCTCGATCGCGAACATTTTACAAGCGTCGTCGGCGCCGATCAGGATGATGCCGAGATGTTGGCCAGCGAGCTTCGTAAGTTTCCTGCTGAAACCGTACTTTACCTGGGCGCGTTGCCGGAACTTTCCGTCAGTTTTCTGCGCGAGCAGGGTTTCCGCCAGGCATGGAAAGATGACCCGCGCGAAGTGCACTTCCTTTACGCTAACAGCTATGAACGCGAAGCGGCCGGCCAGCTGTTTGAGAAATGGCTGGAGAAGCACCCCATGCCGCAGGCGTTGTTCACCACCTCTTTCGCATTGCTGCAGGGCGTTATGGATGTAACGCTGCGCAGAGAAGGGCGTTTGCCTGAGAATCTGGCTATTGCGACTTTCGGTGACAATGAGCTGCTGGATTTCCTGCAATGCCCCGTCCTTGCGGTCGCCCAGCGTCATCGCGATGTGGCGGAACGCGTACTGGAGCTGGTGCTGGCGAGTCTGGATGAACCGCGCAAACCCAAACCTGGCTTGACGCGCATTAAGCGTAACCTTTACCGGCGCGGCAGCTTAAGTCGGTAATGATGAAAGGCGGCCCAGACCGCCTTTTTTTATTATTCGGATTTATCCAGTCACCCTGGAAAATGCGATTACGAATGAAGGCCGCCGACTATTTGCTTTTTTATAAAATGCGCGTGCAATGATAAGCACCTGCTTATTATGTATTATTTTGTTACAGCCGTTTCGTTTATCAGCGTGACATCGCTTTGCCTCTTTTTGTCACAAGCCCGCGATTACTAGCATGGGCCGCTACGCTAACTCTCGCTGTTACCAAAAGAAGTTTTGCCTTAAAATGCCGCCCGTGTCGCAAACTCCATACGGAGTTAGCCCCAGGGCTTGAATGAAGCCAATTTTATCACGCTGCGAATAGCCGTTATTTTTTTACAAATATTCATAGCCTTAATTTCAAGGGAATTACCTGCCTGGTTTTTTCTCCGCTCCGGCTTAAGCAATGAGGTGAGATGTTTTGTCTGTGCCTGCCTGCGCGCTGGCTTGACAAGCTTTTCCTCCGCTCCGTAAACTCGCGTTGGTGGTAATTTGTGGGATAAAGTGGTGGGAATGAGCATAACCGGATGAGGCAGGTATGTTCCGTGGCGCGACGTTAGTTAATCTCGACAGCAAAGGGCGTTTATCCGTCCCGACCCGCTATCGGGAAAAATTAATCGAAGCCGCATCAGGCCAGATGGTATGCACTATTGATATCCACCATCCCTGTCTGCTGCTTTATACACTCCCCGAATGGGAAATTATCGAACATAAGTTGTCTCGTCTGTCGAGCATGAACCCCGTGGAACGTCGCGTTCAGCGCCTGCTACTGGGGCATGCCAGCGAATGCCAGATGGACAACGCCGGCCGATTGTTGCTGGCACCCGTATTGCGCCAACATGCCGGGTTGACCAAAGAAGTGATGCTGGTTGGGCAGTTCAATAAGTTTGAGCTGTGGGACGAAACGACCTGGTATCAACGAGTCAGGGAAGACATCGACGCTGAGCAGTCGTCTTCGGATACGTTGTCAGAACGACTGCAGGATTTGTCTTTATAAAGATGATGGAAAATTATAAACACACGACGGTATTGCTTGATGAAGCCGTCAATGGCCTGAATATTCGTCCAGATGGCATCTATATTGATGGCACTTTTGGTCGCGGCGGTCACTCACGTCTTATTCTTTCCCGCCTCGGACCCCAGGGGCGGCTACTGGCGATCGATCGCGATCCGCAGGCTATTGCCGTGGCGGAAACCATTGACGATCCTCGCTTTTCTTTTGTACATGGACCTTTCTCCGCGCTGGCTGACTACGTGCAGGAGCGCGATCTGACTGGCAAGATAGACGGCATTTTGCTCGATCTCGGCGTTTCATCGCCGCAATTAGACGACCCAGAACGCGGTTTTTCCTTTATGCGCGACGGCCCGCTGGATATGCGTATGGATCCCACCCGCGGCCAGTCTGCCGCCGAGTGGTTGCTGACGGCGGACGAGGCGGATATCGCCTGGGTGCTGAAAACCTACGGCGAAGAGCGTTTCGCTAAGCGCATTGCGCGCGCAATCGTCGAGCGTAATCGCGAGCAGCCGATGACCCGCACCAAAGAGCTGGCTGAAGTGGTGGCTGCCGCTACGCCGGTAAAAGATAAGTTTAAGCATCCAGCGACCCGTACTTTCCAGGCGGTGCGCATTTGGGTGAACAGTGAACTCGAAGAGATTGAGCAAGCGCTCAAAGGTTCTTTGACGGCGCTGGCTCCAGGCGGGCGCCTTTCTATTATCAGTTTCCACTCGCTTGAAGACCGTCTGGTGAAGCGCTTTATGCGCGAGCAAAGCCGTGGCCCGCAGGTGCCGGCGGGGATCCCAATGACGGAAGAACAGTTGCGCAAACTGGGCGGGCGGGAGTTACGTGCGCTAGGTAAGTTGATGCCGGGCGAAGAAGAAGTGGCGGAAAACCCACGCGCCCGTAGTTCAGTGCTGCGTATTGCAGAAAGGACCAGCGCATGATCAGCAGAGTGACAGAGACCTTCAACAGAGTCACCGGCTCGCTTTCCGGTACCGAGCGCCATGCCCTGCCTGGCGTAATCGGCGGCGATCTGCTGCGTCACGGGAAACTGCCACTCTGCCTGTTTGTCGCCATTATTATCACCGCCGTGATGGTGGTCACCACCGCGCATCACACACGCCTTTTAACGGCGCAGCGCGAGCAGCTGGCGGTAGAGCGCGACGCGCTGGATATTGAATGGCGAAACCTGATCCTTGAAGAAAACGCCCTGGGCGATCACAGCCGGGTGGAGCGGATAGCGACCGAGAAGCTGCAACTGCAGCACGTCGATCCCTCGCAGGAAAATATTGTGGTACAGAAATAAGGATTAACGCGACGAATGAAAGCAGCGGCAAAATCGCTTAAACCGAAACGCCAGGAAGATCAGGCCAGCTTTGTAAGCTGGCGTTTTGCGTTGCTTTGCGGCTGTATTTTGCTGGCGCTGGCATTCCTGTTAGGGCGCGTGGCGTGGCTTCAGATTATCAATCCCGATATGCTGGTGCGCCAGGGCGACATGCGTTCCCTGCGCGTACAGGAAGTGTCTACCTCCCGCGGCATGATAACGGACCGTTCAGGCAGGCCGCTCGCGGTGAGCGTGCCGGTTAACGCTATCTGGGCAGACCCGAAAGAGCTGCATGACGCTGGCGGCATCACGCTCGATAACCGCTGGAAGGCGTTATCTGATGCGCTCAAACTGCCGCTGGACCAACTCTCTGCGCGGGTAAACGCCAACCCGAAAGGCCGCTTTATCTATCTTGCCCGTCAGGTCAACCCGGATATCGGGGAATACATTAAAAAACTGAAGCTTCCTGGCATTCACTTACGTCAGGAATCTCGTCGTTATTATCCGTCAGGCGAAGTAACCGCTCACCTCATCGGCTTTACCAACGTCGATAGCCAGGGGCTTGAAGGCGTGGAGAAAAGCTTCGACAAGTGGCTTACCGGCCAACCGGGCGAGCGTATCGTCCGTAAAGACCGCTACGGTCGGGTCATTGAAGATATCTCTTCTACCGACAGCCAGGCCGCGCATAATCTTGCCCTCAGTATTGATGAGCGTCTTCAGGCGCTGGTTTACCGCGAACTAAGCAATGCTGTCGCCTTTAACAAGGCGGAATCGGGCAGCGCTGTGCTGGTGGACGTCAACACCGGCGAAGTGCTGGCGATGGCTAATAGCCCCTCGTACAACCCAAACAATATTTCCGGCACTCCGAAAGATGTCATGCGTAACCGCACCATTACCGACGTGTTTGAACCCGGTTCCACGGTCAAACCCATGGTCGTGATGACGGCGTTGCAGCGCGGCGTGGTGCGTGAGAATACCGTACTGAATACCGTTCCTTACCGAATTAACGGCCATGAAATCAAAGACGTGGCGCGTTACAGCGAATTAACCCTGACCGGGGTATTGCAGAAGTCGAGTAACGTCGGCGTTTCCAAGCTGGCGTTAGCGATGCCGTCCTCAGCGTTAGTAGATACTTACTCACGTTTTGGACTGGGAAAAGCGACCAATTTGGGGTTGGTCGGAGAACGCAGTGGCTTATATCCTCAAAAACAACGGTGGTCTGACATAGAGAGGGCCACCTTCTCTTTCGGCTACGGGCTAATGGTAACGCCGTTACAGTTAGCGCGAGTCTACGCAACCATCGGCAGCTACGGCATTTACCGTCCGCTGTCGATAACCAAAGTTGACCCGCCAGTGCCAGGGGAGCGCGTCTTCCCGGAATCTATCGTCCGCACCGTCGTACATATGATGGAAAGCGTGGCGCTGCCGGGCGGCGGCGGCGTGAAGGCGGCTATCAAGGGTTACCGCATCGCCATTAAAACCGGTACGGCGAAAAAAGTAGGGCCGGACGGGCGCTACATCAACAAATACATCGCTTATACCGCAGGCGTTGCGCCAGCCAGCAATCCGCGTTTCGCGCTGGTGGTGGTTATCAACGACCCGCAGGCGGGTAAATATTACGGCGGCGCGGTGTCAGCGCCTGTGTTCGGCGCCATCATGGGCGGCGTATTGCGCACCATGAATATCGAGCCGGACGCGCTGGCAACGGGCGAGAAAAGTGAATTTGTAATTAATCGAGAAGAGGGAACAGGTGGCAGATCGTAATTTGCGCGACCTTCTCGCTCCCTGGGTGCCTGGTGCACCGGAGCGGGCACTGCGGGAGATGACGCTTGACAGCCGTGTGGCTGCATCGGGCGATCTCTTTGTGGCGGTGGTCGGTCATCAGGCGGACGGGCGTCGATATATCCCGCAGGCAATAGCGCAAGGTGTGGCTGCCATCGTTGCTGAAGCGCAGGGCGAAGCAACCGACGGTGAAATCCGCGAAATGCATGGCGTACCGGTTATCTATTTAAGCCAGCTCACTGAGCGCCTGTCCGCGCTGGCGGGCCGCTTTTATGAAGAGCCTTCCGAACGCCTTCGCCTGATTGGCGTTACCGGCACCAACGGTAAAACGACCACGACTCAACTGCTGGCGCAGTGGAGCGCGCTGCTTGGCGACTCCAGCGCCGTGATGGGCACAGTAGGCAACGGGCTGCTGGGTAAAGTTAGCCCGACGGAAAACACCACTGGCTCGGCAGTAGATGTACAGCAAGTGCTGGCGAGCCTCGCAGGGCAGGGCGCAACAGTCGCCGCCATGGAAGTCTCTTCCCACGGTCTGGTGCAGCATCGCGTGGCGGCGCTGAAATTCGCCGCCTCGGTCTTTACCAACTTAAGCCGTGACCATCTGGATTATCACGGCGACATGACGCACTACGAAGCCGCCAAATGGCTGCTCTTCTCCTCGCACCACTATGGGCAGGCCATCGTAAATGCCGATGACGAAGTGGGTCGCCGCTGGCTGGCAAAGCTGCCGGATGCCGTAGCGGTGTCGATGGAAGAGAATATTGCCCCGAACTGCCATGGCCGCTGGTTGAAAGCGACCGGCGTGGATTATCACGACAGCGGCGCCACTATCCGCTTCGCCTCCTCCTGGGGAGAGGGCGAAATCGAAAGTCGTCTGATGGGCGCGTTTAACGTCAGCAATCTGCTGCTTTCACTGGCGACGCTGCTGGCGCTGGGCTACCCGCTGGCTGAATTGCTCGCCACCGCTTCGCGTCTTCAGCCCGTCTGCGGACGTATGGAAGTTTTTAGCGCGCCGGGTAAACCCACCGTGGTTGTCGATTACGCCCATACGCCGGATGCGCTCGAAAAAGCGCTTGAGGCTGCGCGACTGCACTGCGCGGGCACCCTATGGTGCGTTTTTGGCTGCGGCGGCGATCGCGATAAGGGCAAACGTCCTCTGATGGGCGCTATCGCTGAACAGTATGCTGATATCGCCGTGGTTACGGACGATAACCCGCGCACTGAAGAGCCAAAGGCGATTATCGCTGATATTCTCGCCGGCATGATGGACGCGGGCCGTGCTCGCGTGGTGGAAGGCCGCGCTGAGGCGGTAACCAGCACCATTATGCAAGCGAAAGAGAACGACGTCGTGCTGATAGCGGGCAAAGGCCATGAAGATTATCAGATTGTCGGCACCCGTCGCCTCGATTACTCCGACCGCGTTACTGCAGCCCGCCTGCTGGGAGTTGTTGCATGATCCGCGTTTCTTTAAATCAGCTTGCCAGCATCCTGAACGCTGAGCTGCATGGCAGCGATACCGATATCGCAGAGGTGACGACCGATACCCGCAAAGTTACCGCAGGCTGTCTGTTTGTCGCGCTGAAAGGCGAACGTTTTGACGCGCATGATTTTGTCGACCAGGCGAAAGCGGGCGGCGCGGGCGCGCTGCTGGTCAGCCGTAAGGTCGAGTGCGAGCTGCCGCAGCTGGTTGTTGAGGATACCCGCCTGGCGTTCGGCGCGCTGGGCGCCTGGGTGCGTCAGCAGGTGCCGACGCGCGTCGTGGCGTTGACCGGCTCTTCCGGCAAAACCTCGGTGAAAGAGATGACCGCGTCCATTCTTAGCGAATGCGGTAACACGCTTTATACGGCAGGTAACCTCAATAATGACATCGGCGTGCCGATGACGCTGTTGCGCCTTACGCCAGAACATGAGTTTGCGGTGATTGAGCTTGGCGCTAACCATCAGGGCGAAATCGCCTGGACCGTCAGCCTGACGCGTCCTGAAGCGGCTCTGGTGAACAACCTCGCAGCGGCGCACCTGGAAGGGTTTGGCTCGCTTGCCGGCGTAGCGAAAGCGAAAGGGGAAATTTTTACCGGCCTCCCGAAGGACGGTATCGCCATTCTCAACGCGGACAATAACGACTGGCTGAACTGGCAGAGCGTAATTGGCAATCGTAAAGTATGGCGCTTCTCGCCCAACGCGGCGCAGAGCGATTTTACCGCCACCAATATTCATGTGACTTCCCACGGTACTGAGTTCACGCTTCGCACGCCGACAGGCGATGTCGACGTCGTGCTCCCGTTGCCGGGACGTCACAACATCGCGAACGCGCTGGCGGCATCGGCGCTGGCGATGGCGGTTGGCGCAAGTCATGAAGCGATCAAAACGGGTCTCGCGAAGCTTAAAGCTGTACCGGGGCGCCTGTTCCCCATCGCGCTTGGCGAAAACCAACTGCTGCTGGACGACAGCTACAACGCTAACGTCGGCTCCATGACGGCGGCGGCTCAGGTGCTTTCCGACATGCCTGGCTACCGGGTCATGGTGGTAGGCGATATGGCCGAGCTGGGCGCGGAAGCCGTGGAGTGCCATCGACAGGTGGGCGAGGCGGCGAAAGCGGCGGGCATCGATCGCGTTTTAAGCGTGGGTAATCTTAGCCAGACGCTCGGCGAAGCAAGCGGCGTGGGCGAGCATTTTAGCGATAAAGCGGCCTTAGTCGCGCGTCTGCAGGCGCTGATAGCAGAGCATTCCATCATCACCATTTTAGTGAAAGGTTCACGTAGTGCCGCCATGGAAGAGGTGGTACGCGCATTACAGGAGAAGGGGACATGTTAGTTTGGCTGGCCGAGCATTTGGTCAAATATTATTCGGGCTTTAACGTCTTTTCTTATCTGACGTTTCGCGCCATCGTCAGCCTGCTGACCGCGCTCTTCATCTCTTTATGGATGGGGCCGCGCCTCATTGCGCGCCTGCAACAGCTCTCTTTCGGTCAGGTTGTCCGCAACGACGGCCCGGAATCGCACTTCAGCAAGCGCGGCACGCCGACCATGGGCGGCATCATGATCCTGACTTCCATTGTGGTTTCGGTGCTGCTCTGGGCTTACCCCTCCAATCCGTATGTCTGGTGCGTGCTCTTCGTTCTGGTAGGTTACGGCGCGGTAGGATTCGTGGATGATTACCGCAAAGTGGTGCGCAAAGACACTAAGGGGCTGATTGCGCGCTGGAAATATTTCTGGATGTCGGTTATTGCGCTGACGGTGGCTTTTGCGCTCTACATCACCGGTAAGGATACGCCTGCGACGGAACTGGTCGTGCCGTTCTTTAAAGATGTTATGCCGCAGCTAGGCATTTTCTACGTCCTGCTGGCCTATTTCGTGATTGTCGGTACCGGTAATGCCGTTAACCTGACGGATGGCCTCGACGGGCTGGCGATTATGCCGACCGTGCTGGTGGCGGGCGGCTTCGCGCTGGTGGCCTGGGCGACCGGCAACATGAACTTCGCTAGCTATCTCCATATTCCTTATCTGCGTCACGCGGGCGAGCTGGTAATTGTCTGTACTGCTATTGTCGGCGCGGGGCTGGGCTTTTTATGGTTCAACACCTACCCGGCGCAAGTCTTTATGGGCGATGTCGGGTCGCTTGCGCTTGGCGGCGCGCTCGGCGTTATCGCCGTGCTGCTGCGTCAGGAGTTTTTATTGGTGATTATGGGCGGCGTGTTTGTTGTAGAGACCCTGTCGGTGATCCTTCAGGTAGGCTCCTTTAAGCTGCGCGGCCAGCGTATTTTCCGCATGGCGCCTATCCATCATCACTATGAACTGAAAGGCTGGCCGGAGCCGCGCGTTATCGTGCGCTTCTGGATAATTTCGCTGATGCTGGTGCTGATTGGCCTGGCAACGCTTAAGGTACGTTAATCATGGCAGAGTATCAGGGTAAAAAAGTCGTCATCATTGGCCTTGGGCTAACCGGGCTTTCCTGCGTGGACTTTTTCCTGGCGCGCGGCGTTACGCCGCGCGTAGTGGATACTCGTCTCTCTCCGCCAGGCCTCGATAAGCTGCCGGAAGCGGTAGAACGACATCTTGGCGATTTAAATGAAAGCTGGCTGCTGGACGCCGATCTCATCGTCGCCAGCCCTGGCATCGCGCTGGCGCATCCGGCGCTGAGCGCGGCGGCGGATGCAGGGGTAGAAATTGTTGGCGACATCGAACTCTTTTGCCGTGAAGCGCAGGCGCCCATCGTTGCTATTACCGGTTCAAATGGTAAAAGCACCGTTACCACGCTGGTAGGCGAGATGGCGAAAGCGGCTGGCGTGAATGTGGGCGTCGGCGGCAACATCGGTCTGCCTGCCCTGATGCTGCTGGATGAAGAGCGGGAACTCTACGTGCTCGAGCTTTCCAGCTTCCAGCTTGAAACCACTTCCAGCCTGAAGGCTGCGGCCGCCACGATCCTTAACGTGACGGAAGATCATATGGATCGCTACCCGTTTGGCCTGCAACAGTATCGTGCGGCAAAACTGCGTATCTACGAGAACGCGAAGGTCTGCGTCGTTAACGCCGACGATGCGTTGACTATGCCGGTGCGTGGCGCGGATGAGCGTTGCATCAGTTTCGGCATTGATGTGGGCGACTATCACCTTAACCGTCAGCAGGGCGAGACCTGGCTGCGGGCTAACGGTGAAAAAGTGCTTAACGTGAAAGAGATGAAGCTTGTTGGCCAGCATAATTTCACCAATGCCCTGGCGGCGCTGGCGCTGGCGGATGCCGCAGGCCTGCCGCGGGCCAGCAGTCTTAAGGCGCTGACTACCTTTACCGGTTTGCCTCACCGCTTCCAGTTGGCCTTTGAGCATAATAAGGTTCGCTGGATCAATGATTCTAAAGCCACCAACGTCGGCAGCACCGAGGCGGCCTTAAACGGGCTGAATGTAGACGGCACGCTGCATCTGCTGCTGGGCGGCGATGGTAAATCCGCGGATTTCTCCCCGCTGCGTCGTTATCTGCAGGGCGATCGTATCCGCCTGTGGTGTTTTGGCCGCGACGGGGCGGAACTGGCGGCGCTGCGCCCTGACGTCGCTCAACAGAGCGAGACGATGGAGCAAGCGATGCGTCAGATAGCCGCTGTGGTGCAGCCAGGCGATATGGTGCTGCTCTCTCCCGCCTGCGCCAGTCTCGATCAGTTTAAAAACTTCGAGCAGCGTGGCGACATCTTTACCCGACTGGCGAAGGAGTTAGGCTGATGCGCTTGTCTCTTCCACGCCTTCGTCTGCCGCGCGTACCGGGATCCGCTATCCTGGTATGGCTGTTTATGGCGGTGAAAGGCTGGGTGATGGGATCGCGGGAAAAAGATGCCAACAGCATCGTGCTGTACGACCGCACCCTGCTGTGGCTGACCCTCGGCCTGGCCGCCATTGGCTTCATCATGGTGACGTCAGCCTCAATGCCCGTAGGGCAGCGGCTGGCGAACGACCCCTTTCTGTTTGCCAAGCGCGATGCGCTGTATATCGTGCTGGCGTTTTGCCTGGCGATGATCACGCTGCGTTTGCCGATGGCCTTCTGGCAACGGCACAGCGCCGCCATGCTTATCGCATCCATCATTATGTTGCTTATCGTGCTGGTGGTTGGCAGCTCGGTTAACGGGGCCTCACGCTGGATTGCCCTTGGCCCGCTGCGTATTCAGCCTGCGGAGTTCTCCAAGCTTTCGCTGTTTTGCTTCCTCTCCAACTATCTGGTGCGCAAGGTGGATGAAGTGCGAAACAACCTGCGGGGCTTTTTAAAGCCGATGGGCGTGATTCTGGTGATGGCGGTGCTGCTGCTGGCGCAGCCGGACCTTGGTACGGTAGTGGTGCTGTTTGTTACGACACTTGCGATGCTGTTCCTGGCAGGCGCCAAGCTCTGGCAGTTCATCGCCATTATCGGCATGGGCATTTCGGCCGTGGTGCTGCTGATCCTGGCCGAACCTTACCGTATTCGCCGCGTCACCTCTTTCTGGAACCCGTGGGAAGATCCTTTCGGCAGCGGCTACCAGTTGACCCAGTCGCTGATGGCCTTTGGCCGCGGCGAGCTTTGGGGTCAAGGACTTGGCAACTCGGTGCAGAAACTGGAGTACCTGCCGGAAGCGCATACCGACTTCATCTTCTCCATCATTGCTGAAGAGCTGGGTTATATCGGTGTGGTGCTGGCGCTTTTAATGGTATTCTTCGTGGCTTTTCGTGCTATGTCGATAGGGCGTCGCGCGCTGGAGATAGACCAGCGCTTTTCCGGTTTCCTGGCCTGTTCCATCGGTATCTGGTTTAGCTTCCAGGCGCTGGTGAACGTAGGGGCGGCCGCCGGCATGCTGCCGACCAAAGGTCTGACGCTGCCGCTTATCAGCTACGGCGGCTCGAGCTTACTGATTATGTCGACGGCTATCATGCTGCTGTTGCGAATTGACTATGAAACGCGCCTGGAGAAAGCGCAGGCGTTTACAAGAGGTTAAGAATGACTGGTCAACCGAAGCGGTTAATGGTGATGGCGGGCGGAACGGGCGGACACGTCTTTCCGGGCCTTGCCGTGGCGCACCATTTAATGGCCCAGGGCTGGCAGGTGCGCTGGCTGGGTACCGCGGATCGCATGGAGGCGGACCTGGTTCCGAAGCACGGGATTGAGATCGATTTTATTCGCATCTCAGGCTTACGGGGCAAAGGCATAAAAGCGTTGGCGCTGGCGCCGCTGCGTATTTTCAACGCCTGGCGTCAGGCGCGGGCCATCATGAAGCGCTTTAAGCCGGATGTCGTGCTGGGCATGGGCGGCTATGTTTCCGGCCCCGGTGGGCTGGCGGCCTGGTCGCTCGGCGTGCCGGTGGTGCTGCATGAGCAAAACGGCATTGCAGGCTTGACGAATAAATGGCTGGCGAAAATCGCCCGCAAAGTTATGCAGGCTTTTCCCGGCGCTTTTCCTGACGCAGACGTGGTAGGCAACCCGGTGCGCACTGATGTGCTGGCGCTTCCGTTGCCGCAGACGCGTTTAGCGGGGCGTGAAGGCCCGGTGCGCGTATTGGTCGTTGGCGGCTCGCAGGGCGCGCGCGTTTTAAACCAGACGATGCCGCACGTGGCGGGGCGTCTGGGCGATAAAGTCACTATCTGGCACCAGAGCGGCAAAGGCGCGCAGTCAGATGTGCAACAGGCCTATGCCGCTGCGGGCGAACCGCAGCATAAGGTCACCGAATTTATTGATGATATGGCTGCGGCCTACGCCTGGGCTGACGTGGTCGTGTGTCGTTCCGGCGCGCTGACCGTCAGTGAAATTGCCGCAGCAGGCCTGCCGGCGCTGTTTGTGCCTTTCCAGCACAAAGACAGGCAGCAGTACTGGAATGCGCTGCCGCTTGAAAAAGCGGGCGCGGCGAAAATTCTTGAACAACCGCAGTTCACCGTTGAGGCGGTGGCTGAAACGCTGGCGCAGTGGGACAGAGCCACGCTGCTGTCTATGGCTGAGCGAGCTCGCGCCGCCGCCATTCCAGACGCTACCGAGCGGGTGGCGAACGAGGTCCGCGCTGCCGCGCTGGCGTAACTATTGCGGATGCGTGTTGCTCCGCGTGATTTGAGATGTTGATGGCGTTGATGCCGAAGGCTTTAAGAGAATGAATACACAACAACTGGCGAAACTGCGTTCTATCGTGCCCGAGATGCGTCGCGTCCGGCACATTCACTTTGTTGGTATCGGCGGCGCCGGTATGGGCGGCATTGCCGAAGTGCTGGCCAACGAAGGCTACCAGATCAGCGGTTCCGACCTGGCGCCGAACGCTGTCACGCAGCAGTTGACGTCGCTTGGCGCGACAATTTATTTCAACCATCGCCCTGAAAACGTACGCGACGCAAGCGTGGTGGTGGTTTCCAGCGCGATTACAGCGGATAACCCGGAAATCGTCGCCGCTCATGAAGCGCGCATCCCGGTTATTCGTCGTGCGGAAATGCTGGCGGAATTAATGCGTTTTCGTCACGGCATCGCCGTTGCGGGTACGCATGGCAAAACCACGACCACGGCGATGGTGTCCAGCATTTACGCTGAGGCGGGCCTGGACCCGACCTTTGTTAACGGCGGTCTGGTGAAAGCGGCGGGTACGCATGCCCGTCTCGGCAACAGTCGTTATCTGATTGCCGAAGCGGATGAAAGCGATGCTTCCTTCCTGCATTTGCAGCCAATGGTGGCGATTGTTACCAACATCGAAGCCGATCACATGGATACCTACCAGGGCGACTTCGAAAATTTAAAGCAAACCTTTATCAACTTTTTGCACAATCTGCCGTTTTATGGACGTGCGGTTATGTGCGTGGATGACCCGGTTATCCGTGAATTGCTGCCTCGCGTTGGACGTCAGACGACGACCTACGGTTTCAGCGACGATGCTGACGTGCGCATTGAAGAGTACCGCCAGACTGGCGCGCAGGGGCACTTTACGCTGGTGCGCCAGGATAAACCGGAACTGCGCGTGACGCTTAACGCGCCGGGCCGCCATAACGCGCTGAACGCGGCGGCGGCAGTCGCAGTGGCGACGGAAGAGGGTATTGAAGATGACGCTATTCTGCGTGCGCTGGAAAGTTTCCAGGGCACCGGGCGTCGCTTCGATTTCCTTGGCGAATATCCGCTGGAAGCGGTGAACGGCAAAGCAGGCACCGCCATGCTGGTGGATGACTACGGTCATCATCCGACTGAAGTGGAAGCGACTATCAAAGCGGCGCGCGCTGGCTGGCCGGAGAAAAACCTGGTCATGATTTTCCAGCCGCACCGTTTTACCCGCACGCGCGATCTCTATGACGATTTCGCCAATGTGCTGGCGCAGGTTGACGTGCTGCTGATGCTGGACGTTTATCCGGCAGGTGAAGCGCCTATTCCCGGCGCGGACAGCCGTTCTCTGTGCCGCACCATTCGCGCTCGCGGCAAAGTCGATCCGATTCTGGTCTCCGACCCGACTCAGGTAACGGAAATGCTGGCGCCGGTACTGTCGGGCAATGATTTGATTCTGGTGCAAGGGGCAGGCAATATCGGGAAAATCGCCCGTCAGCTGGCGGAAGCGAAGCTGCAACCCTGTACGCAAGAGGAGACGCAACATGGCTGAGAAAATCGCCGTTCTGTTGGGCGGAACATCCGCTGAGCGTGAAGTCTCTTTACAGTCCGGTGCTGCGGTGCTGGCTGGCCTGCGTGAAGCGGGCGTCAACGCGCATCCGGTGGACACGCGTGAGGTTCCTGTCACCACGCTTAAGGTTCAGGGCTTCGATAAAGTGTTTATCGCGCTGCATGGCCGCGGCGGCGAAGACGGTACGTTGCAGGGAACGCTGGAGTTTCTTGGCTTGCCTTATACCGGCAGCGGCGTAATGGCTTCGGCCATTACAATGGACAAAATGCGCACCAAATTGCTCTGGCAAGGCGCCGGACTGCCCGTGGCGCCGTGGGTGGCGTTAACCCGCCAGCAAGTAAGCCAGGGACTGGACGCGCAGACCGAGGCACGCATTGCCGCGCTGGGGTTGCCGGTTATTGTTAAGCCGAGCCGTGAGGGGTCAAGCGTGGGCATGTCGAAGGTGGATAAGCCGCAGGCGCTGTCAGACGCGCTGCAGCTTGCCTTTGAGCATGACGATGAGGTGTTAGTCGAGAAGTGGTTGAGCGGCCCGGAATTTACCGTGGCTATCGTGGGAGAAACAATTCTTCCTTCGATCCGCATCCAACCCGCAGGCGTCTTCTATGATTATGAGGCGAAGTATCTCTCTGACGAGACACAATATTTTTGCCCAAGCGGTCTTGAAGCAGAGCGTGAGGCGGCGTTACAGGCGCTGGTGATGCAAGCCTGGAACAGCCTCGGCTGCGAAGGGTGGGGGCGAGTAGACGTCATGCTGGACAGCGACGGCGCGTTTTATTTGCTGGAGGTAAATACCGCCCCTGGAATGACGAGCCATAGCCTGGTGCCGATGGCGGCGCGTCAGGCAGGGATGAGCTTCTCGCAACTGGTGGTGCGTATTCTGGAGCTGGCGAACTGATATGTCTCAGGCTGCTCTGAACACGCGTACACGCCAGGAAGAGATTGCGTCCTCTCGTCGGAATAATGGAACGCGTCTTGCAGGAATCATTTTCCTGCTGGCAGTATTGTTGACCGTGTTTTTCGGCGGCTGGATGGTGCTTGGCTGGATGGATGACGCGCAGCGACTGCCGCTCTCGAAGCTGGTAGTGACTGGCGAGCGGCATTACACCCGTAATGATGATATTCGTCAGTCAATTCTGGCGCTTGGCGCGCCCGGCACGTTTATGACGCAGGACGTTAATATCATCCAGAGTCAGATTGAGCGCTTGCCCTGGATCAAACAGGCAAGCGTAAGAAAGCAATGGCCTGACGAATTGAAGATTCATCTGGTTGAATATGTGCCTTTAGCGCGTTGGAATGACCAGCATATGATAGATGCCGACGGAAACGCTTTTAGCGTGCCGTCGGACCGCACCAGCAAGCAAAACTTGCCGATGCTTTCGGGCCCTGAAGGGAGCGAGAGCGAGGTTTTACAAGGTTTTCGCGCGATGGGGCAGGTATTGGCTAAGAGTAATTTTACGTTGAAAGAGGCGGCAATGACCGCCCGGCGCTCCTGGCAGTTGACGCTGACCAACGGGATTAAGCTCAACCTTGGCCGGGACGAAACGATGAAACGGCTGGATCGCTTTGTGGAACTTTACCCTGTTTTACAACAGCAGGCGCAGGCCGACGGGAAACGGATAAGTTACGTTGATCTGCGTTATGACTCCGGCGCGGCGGTTGGCTGGGAGCCCGCCCCCATCGAGGAATCTAATCAGCAACAGAATCAGGCACAGGCAGAACAACAATGATCAAGGCGACGGACAGAAAACTGGTAGTTGGACTGGAGATCGGTACCGCAAAGGTTGCCGCTTTAGTAGGGGAAGTTCTGCCCGACGGTATGGTCAATATCATTGGCGTAGGGAGCTGCCCTTCCCGTGGTATGGATAAAGGCGGCGTTAACGACCTGGAATCGGTGGTGAAGTGCGTACAGCGCGCCATCGACCAGGCCGAACTGATGGCGGACTGCCAGATTTCGTCGGTATACCTGGCGCTGTCCGGCAAACACATCAGTTGCCAGAACGAAATCGGTATGGTGCCAATTTCTGAAGAAGAAGTTACACAGGAAGATGTTGAAAACGTCGTCCATACCGCAAAATCGGTTCGCGTTCGTGATGAGCATCGCGTATTGCATGTGATTCCACAGGAATACGCTATTGATTACCAGGAGGGGATTAAAAACCCCGTTGGGTTATCCGGCGTGCGTATGCAGGCAAAAGTGCACTTGATCACATGTCACAACGATATGGCGAAAAACATTGTTAAAGCCGTGGAACGTTGTGGTCTTAAAGTTGACCAACTCATTTTTGCCGGTCTTGCCGCCAGCTATTCCGTCTTAACAGAAGACGAACGTGAGCTGGGCGTCTGTGTAGTGGACATTGGTGGCGGTACAATGGACATGGCTGTCTACACTGGCGGCGCGTTGCGCCATACGAAAGTTATCCCTTACGCAGGGAATGTCGTCACTAGCGATATCGCCTATGCGTTTGGTACCCCGCCGAGCGACGCCGAAGCGATTAAAGTTCGTCACGGCTGCGCGTTAGGTTCGCTGGTGGGGAAAGATGAAAGCGTTGAAGTGCCAAGCGTGGGCGGGCGACCGCCGCGCAGCCTGCAACGCCAGACGCTGGCTGAAGTGATTGAGCCGCGTTATACCGAGCTGCTTAACCTCGTTAACGAAGAGATCCTGCAGTTGCAGGAGCAGCTCCGCCAGCAGGGTGTGAAACATCATTTGGCGGCGGGGATTGTATTAACGGGTGGCGCGGCGCAAATTGAAGGCCTGGCTGCCTGCGCGCAGCGCGTATTCCATACGCAAGTGCGCATTGGGCAACCATTGAATATTACAGGTCTTACCGACTATGCCCAGGAGCCTTATTACTCCACGGCGGTGGGTTTGCTGCATTACGGCAAAGAAACCCACCTGAGCGGTGAGATGGAAGTGGAAAAGCGCGCCTCGGTGGGTTCGTGGATCAAGCGAATCAACAGTTGGCTGCGAAAAGAGTTTTAATTTTTTTCAGAGACCGGACAAAATTAGCGGTCTCAGGCGACAGGCACAAAACGGAGAGAAATTATGTTTGAACCTATGGAACTGACCAACGACGCGGTGATTAAAGTCATCGGCGTCGGTGGTGGCGGTGGTAATGCCGTTGAACACATGGTGCGCGAGCGCATCGAAGGTGTTGAATTCTTCGCTGTGAACACCGATGCCCAGGCGTTGCGTAAAACGGCTGTAGGCCAGACCATCCAGATCGGCGGTGGCATCACCAAAGGTCTCGGCGCAGGCGCAAACCCTGAAGTGGGCCGTAATGCTGCCGAAGAAGATCGCGAAGCGCTGCGCGCTGCGCTGGATGGGGCGGATATGGTGTTCATCGCAGCCGGTATGGGCGGCGGTACAGGCACAGGCGCGGCGCCGGTCGTCGCAGAAGTTGCTAAAGATCTGGGTATCCTGACGGTTGCGGTTGTTACCAAGCCGTTCAATTTTGAAGGCAAAAAGCGCATGGCGTTTGCCGAACAGGGCATCGCTGAGCTCTCCAAACATGTCGACTCGCTTATCACCATTCCTAACGATAAGCTGTTGAAGGTGCTGGGTCGCGGTATCTCTCTGTTGGACGCTTTCGGCGCGGCGAATGACGTGCTGAAAGGCGCGGTACAGGGCATCGCCGAACTGATCACTCGTCCGGGCCTGATGAACGTCGACTTTGCAGACGTGCGCACCGTGATGTCCGAAATGGGCTACGCGATGATGGGCTCTGGCGTGGCGCGTGGTGAAGACCGTGCGGAAGAAGCGGCTGAAATGGCTATCTCCAGCCCGCTGCTGGAAGATATCGATCTCTCCGGCGCCCGCGGCGTGCTGGTCAACATTACCGCTGGCTTTGATTTGCGTCTGGATGAGTTCGAAACGGTGGGTAACACGATTCGCGCCTTCGCTTCTGATAACGCTACTGTGGTCATCGGTACTTCTCTTGACCCGGATATGAACGATGAGCTGCGTGTTACTGTCGTGGCGACCGGTATCGGTATGGATAAACGTCCGGAAATCACTCTGGTGACAAACAAACAAGCGCAGCAGCCAGTGATGGATCGCTATCAGCAGCATGGCATGGCGCCGCTGACGCAAGAGCAGAAACCGGCGTCGAAAGTGGTAAACGACACCACTTCACAGGCGGCGAAAGAGCCTGATTATCTGGATATTCCGGCCTTTTTGCGTAAGCAAGCCGACTAAGAATAAGCTGGAAGTTGGGGTTATCCGCTCTTTGTGCTAAAATGCGCTGCCGGTTGTGATGTACACTATCGGTAAGGTGAATAATTTGGCGAGATTATACGATGATCAAACAAAGGACACTTAAACGTATCGTTCAGGCGACTGGCGTCGGTTTGCATACCGGCAAAAAAGTCACCCTGACGCTACGCCCTGCGCCGGCCAATACCGGGGTCATCTATCGTCGCACCGACTTGAATCCCCCGGTAGATTTCCCGGCCGATGCCAAATCTGTGCGTGATACCATGCTCTGTACGTGCCTGGTGAATGAGCATGACGTACGGATTTCGACAGTAGAGCATTTGAACGCCGCGCTGGCGGGCCTTGGCATCGACAACATTATTGTTGAAGTCGATGCGCCGGAAATCCCGATTATGGACGGTAGCGCCGCGCCATTTGTTTATCTGCTGCTGGATGCCGGCATTGATGAACTGAACGCCGCTAAAAAGTTCGTTCGCATTAAAGAGACCGTGCGCGTCGAAGATGGCGACAAATGGGCAGAGTTCAAACCGTTTAACGGTTTCTCTCTGGATTTCACCATTGACTTCAACCATCCAGCGATTGATGCGAGCAATCAGCGTTACAGCATGAATTTTTCTGCGGAAGCGTTTATGCGTCAGATCAGCCGCGCTCGTACTTTCGGCTTTATGCGCGATATCGAATATCTGCAGTCTCGTGGGTTGTGCCTGGGCGGCAGCTTCGATTGCGCGATCGTCGTCGACGATTACCGCGTGCTGAATGAAGACGGGCTGCGTTTTGAAGATGAGTTTGTGCGCCATAAAATGCTGGACGCCATCGGCGACCTGTTTATGTGCGGCCACAATATTATCGGCGCGTTTACCGCCTACAAATCAGGCCATGCTCTGAATAACAAACTGCTGCAGGCAGTCCTGGCTAAACAAGAAGCCTGGGAATATGTGACCTTCGAAGACGAAGCAGAACTGCCGCTGGCATTCAAAGCGCCTTCTATGGTTTTCGCATAATCCTGGCGGTTTAAAGATAACGACTGGTTGATTCAGGTACTCTCTCCGGCCTGAATTGCCAGTCGTTTCTGTTTTTATCGATTAATTTTCTCGCTTTCCCCCTTCATTTCTGCCTCTGGGCATTTAATTGCCTTTTTCCTGCTCGTTTTTAGACCGCTTCGCTTGCGATACTGCTGCCGCTGTGCGGGATTAATGTTACTATTTATGCGCTCGTTTCTATGAACTTCGACAGGGCCACGCCTTGTCCCCGGTGAATAAAGTGTCTGGAATTTTTACGTGTTGGCGAAAATTAGGCAGGCGTTACTTTTGGCCGCATCTCCTTTTGGGGATGGTCGCGGCAAGCCTTGGCCTGCCCGCGTTAGCCAGTACTGCTGAACCCGGCGCGCCCGCGGAAGCGGCAACGAGTAATTTAAATCGCGTTAATCCGATACGCTTAGACAGTCTGGCACTATTGCAGGACGCTAACCGTCGTCCTTCATTCAGCGTTGACTACTGGCACCAGCACGCCATCCGTACGGTTATTCGCCACCTTTCTTTCGCCATGACGCCGCAGGCTGCTTCGGTCGCTAAAGAAGAGACTCTGCCGCTTCAGGTACAACATCTTGCGCTGCTTGATACGCTCAGCGTTTTACTGACGCAAGAGAATCTGTCGTCTGGCAAAGCGCAGCCTGATGCCTTTTTGCCTCACCCACCTGTTAATGTCTTTCGCGTCACGGACTGGATAAGTCGCGTTCAGGCTATTCGCGCAGGTCCACAACGTCCTTGCTAAAACGTTTACCCCCTGATTAACTAACTTCGCTAAGCAAGGCGTTTGAGATTTTATTATGCTAATCAAATTATTAACTAAAGTTTTCGGCAGTCGTAACGACCGTACTTTGCGCCGCATGCGCAAAGCTGTCACCCTGATTAACAGTATGGAGCCTGAGCTGGAGAAGCTCTCCGATGATGAGCTGAAAGGGAAAACCGCTGAATTCCGCGCACGCCTTGAGAAAGGCGAGGTGCTGGAGAACCTGTTGCCGGAAGCGTTCGCCGTAGTCCGTGAAGCCAGCAAGCGCGTTTTCGGCATGCGTCACTTTGACGTACAGCTGCTGGGCGGTATGGTGCTGAATGACCGCTGCATCGCGGAGATGCGTACCGGTGAAGGTAAAACCCTGACCGCAACGCTGCCTGCTTACCTGAACGCCCTGACCGGCAAAGGCGTGCACGTTGTTACCGTCAACGATTATCTCGCCCAGCGTGACGCCGAAAACAACCGTCCGCTTTTTGAGTTCCTTGGTCTCACCGTCGGCATCAACCTGCCGGGCATGCCTGCTCCGGCGAAGCGTGAAGCATACGCTGCTGATATTACTTACGGCACCAACAACGAATACGGCTTCGATTACCTGCGCGACAACATGGCTTTCAGCCCTGAAGAACGCGTACAGCGTAAACTGCACTATGCGCTGGTGGATGAGGTGGACTCCATCCTTATCGACGAAGCGCGTACGCCGCTTATCATCTCCGGCCCGGCGGAAGACAGCTCCGAGCTTTACAAGAAAGTTAATAAAATCATTCCTCATCTGGTGCGTCAGGAAAAAGAAGACTCTGATACGTTCCAGGGCGAGGGCCATTTCTCTGTTGATGAAAAAGCGCGGCAGGTTAACCTGACCGAGCGCGGCCTGGTGCTGGTGGAAGAACTTTTGGTTAACGAAGGCATCATGGAAGAGGGCGAGTCGCTCTATTCTCCTGCCAACATCATGCTGATGCACCATGTTACCGCTGCGCTGCGCGCTCATGCGCTCTTTACCCGCGATGTGGATTATATCGTTAAAGATGGCGAAGTTATCATCGTTGACGAGCACACCGGGCGTACCATGCAAGGTCGCCGCTGGTCTGATGGTCTGCACCAGGCCGTTGAAGCCAAAGAAGGCGTGCAGATCCAGAATGAAAACCAGACGCTGGCCTCCATCACCTTCCAGAACTATTTCCGTCTTTATGAGAAGCTGGCAGGGATGACCGGTACAGCAGATACCGAAGCCTTTGAATTCAGTTCAATCTACAAGCTGGATACCGTCGTCGTGCCAACCAACCGCCCGATGATCCGTAAGGATCTGCCGGACCTGGTTTATATGACCGAAGCGGAGAAAATCGCGGCGATTATCGAAGATATCAAGGAGCGTACCGCTAAAGGCCAGCCGGTGCTGGTTGGTACCATCTCGATTGAAAAATCAGAGCTGGTATCGCAGGAGCTGACCAAAGCGGGTATCCAGCACAACGTGCTGAACGCCAAGTTCCATGCGCGCGAAGCAGATATCGTGGCGCAAGCTGGTTATCCGGGTACGGTGACCATTGCTACCAACATGGCGGGCCGTGGTACCGATATCATGCTGGGTGGCAGCTGGCAGGCAGAAATTGCTGAACTGGAAAATCCGACGCCGGAGCAAATCGCCCAGATTAAAGCGGACTGGCAGAAGCGCCATGATGACGTACTGGCTGCCGGTGGCCTGCATATCATTGGTACCGAGCGTCATGAATCCCGCCGTATCGATAACCAGCTGCGCGGCCGTTCCGGTCGCCAGGGCGATGCCGGTTCCTCTCGCTTCTACCTCTCTATGGAAGATGCGCTGATGCGTATTTTTGCATCCGATCGCGTTTCTAACATGATGCGTAAACTGGGCATGAAGCCGGGCGAGGCTATCGAGCATCCATGGGTGACCAAAGCTATCGCCAACGCACAGCGCAAGGTCGAGAGCCGCAACTTCGATATCCGTAAGCAACTGCTGGAATATGATGATGTGGCCAACGATCAGCGTCGCGCTATCTATACGCAGCGTAACGAATTGCTGGACGTGGCGGATATTAGCGACACCGTTAACAGCATCCGCGAAGATGTCTTCAAAACCACAATCGACGCGCATATTCCGCCGCAGTCTCTGGAAGAGATGTGGGATATCCCGGGCCTGCAGGAGCGCCTGAAAAACGATTTCGATCTTGAATTGCCGATTGCGGACTGGCTGGATAAAGAGCCGGATCTGCATGAAGAGACGCTGCGCCAGCGCATTCTGGATACCGCTATTGACGTTTACAAGCGCAAGGAAGAAGTCGTAGGCGCAGAAATGATGCGCAACTTCGAAAAAGGCGTAATGTTGCAGACGCTAGACTCCCTGTGGAAAGAGCATCTGGCGGCGATGGACTACCTGCGTCAGGGTATTCATCTGCGCGGCTATGCGCAGAAAGATCCAAAGCAGGAGTATAAGCGTGAGTCTTTCGCTATGTTCGCCTCGATGCTGGAATCACTGAAATATGAAGTGATCAGCACGCTCAGCAAGGTTCAGGTGCGCATGCCGGAAGAAGTGGAAGAGATGGAGCAGCAGCGTCGCCTGGAAGCGGAGCGTCTGGCGCAGATGCAGCAGCTCAGCCATCAGGACGATCAGTCTGCCGCTGCGGCGGCTATCGCCGAGCAAACCGGTGAGCGCAAAGTGGGCCGTAACGACCCTTGCCCTTGCGGTTCCGGTAAAAAATATAAACAGTGCCATGGCCGTCTGAGCTAAGGCACCCAGAAACAAAAAGGCGCAGCGTGCTGCGCCTTTTTTTACGGGTAAAGCAAATGAAAAAACTGACCATCGCAACAGGCATTATTCGTAATCGCCAGGGGGAAATCTTTATTACGCGTCGCGCCGCAGACGCGCATATGGCGAATAAATGGGAATTTCCGGGCGGTAAAGTAGAAGAAGGCGAAAGCCCCGAGCAAGCGCTGAGGCGCGAGCTGGCTGAAGAAACAGGGATCAACGTTACATCCGCCACGCTCTTTGAATCGCTGGACTACCAGTTTCCGGACAGGCACATCACCTTGTGGTTTTTCCTGGTAGAGAGCTGGGAAGGCGAGCCGTGGGGCAAAGAAGGGCAGCCGGGAAGATGGGTGTCGCAGCGCGAGCTCATCGCCGACGAGTTCCCGCCCGCTAATGAGCCCGTTATCACTA
Organism: Franconibacter sp. IITDAS19; assembly: GCF_023079515.1. Taxonomy (NCBI): domain Bacteria; kingdom Pseudomonadati; phylum Pseudomonadota; class Gammaproteobacteria; order Enterobacterales; family Enterobacteriaceae; genus Franconibacter; species Franconibacter sp. IITDAS19. The sequence goes on from NZ_JALJCP010000004.1 coordinate 259,443, forward strand.
AACTGCGTCAGTTGCCTTAAGGCTGCTGTTCGCTCCAGTCGTCGCTTTCAGAGCGGTCGCCGCTGCTTGGGATCCGCTTCTCTTCATCCGCCCATTCGCCAAGATCGATAAGCTGGCAACGCTTAGAGCAGAAAGGGCGGTAAGGGTTTTTCTCGCTCCACTCCACAGGCTTCCCGCAGGTGGGGCAGTTAACTACGGTAATATCAGACATACTCGACTCCAGGCTTGCTTAGCAACAAGCCAGTTCAAAATCGAACCGCTCCGGCACACGGCCATGTTCACTGTCGAGCGGCATAAAGCGAATAGCAAAACGGCTTTTATGACCGGATACCTGCGGATAAAGCGCATCGGTCAACTGCAATTGAAGGCGCAGTAAATCGGCGTCTTCGCCGTTATCCTGGTAAAAGCCGTTGAGGCTGGTCTGTTTGCGAAACGGCGCGGAGTGACGAATCAGATCCAGTATCATGTCCAGGGCCTGGGTCAGCGGTTGCAGGCTTGCAAGCCAGCTATCGACCAGGCGGTCGCGTTGCTCCTGCGGCACATGCAGCCATAAATGCAGCGTAGGTAAATCGAAGCTGCAACAGCCGCCCGGAATGCTCAGACGCTGGCGCACCAGAGCGATGAGCTTGTCTTCACGCAGCGTCTGACCCAGGCGTGGCGCGGCCATCAGCGTGGCGCTGCGTTGCTTAAGCTCCTGACGCAACTGCGCGATACGATCGTTATCAACACCCGGCACTTCTGCCCAGCTTTGCAGTTTGCGCTGCTGGCGTTCAAATTCTTTGTGCAACTCTGCGCGGATATCGCCGCGCTCAAAAACATCCAGCAGATCGCCTACATTGCGAAAAAAGTGAAGCGCTGATGCGTGATCGCTGACAGGCAAATGGGATTTCATTTGCTGGATCAGAAATTCAATACGCAGCCAGGTGCGCATTTTTTCATTAAGGGGATGTTCAAAAAGAACCTGGGTATGCATTACCTGTTTTCCTGTTGTGCTGCCTGCGCCGCCAGATGCTGATAGCGCTGGTGCAGACGTTCCACGTCTGCGGCAAGAGCATCTGGCGCGCCGTTATTATTAATCACATCATCCGCAATGGTTAAGCGCGCTTCGCGCGTCGTCTGCGCGGCGAGGATCTGCTCTGCATGCTCGCGTGAAACATTGTCCCGCAACATGGTTCGCTGGATCTGCGTTTCGGGCGTTACATCGACCACCAGCACACGGTCGGCCCGCTTATGAAGCTGGTTTTCAACCAATAGCGGCACTACCCACAGCACATAAGGCGAGGTAGCCTGCGCGATTTCTGTACGCGTTTGCTGTTGAATCAACGGGTGAAGCAGCGCGTTAAGCCAGGCTTTTTCTTCGGGCTTCGCAAAGATCCTTTCTCTGAGCGCGCGACGATTAAGCGTGCCATCGGGATGGAGAATAGATTGACCAAAATGCGTGGCGATAGCCTCAAGGGCGGGCTGCCCGGGTTCCACAACCTGTCGGGCAATAATATCTGCATCGATAACAGTAACGCCTAAACGGGAAAAGGCATCGGCGACAGTACTTTTTCCACTACCAATTCCCCCCGTCAACGCGACCGTATAACCCATAACGCCATCATCCAGAATGTTGTAAAAACAAAACGTTAGCGGGAGGCTTTTTTTGCTTTGTCACGCCGGGCCCGCCACCGGGAAAGAAAAAGCGAACCTGATGAAACCGCTTTTCTCTCCACAAGGTAAATTTATAGGATTGTAGCGTAAAAAAGAGCGCTTTCGCAGTCTTGCGGGCCCATTATTAGTGCGTATGATAGCGTCACTGGAGTTGGCAGTTGTTCCGCCGCTTACGCTTACGTTCACGCGTTCATCGCCATTACCAGGAATCCGCTCATGCGTATTGAAGAAGATCTGAAGTTAGGTTTTAAAGACGTTCTTATCCGCCCTAAACGCTCTACCCTCAAAAGCCGCTCCGAAGTCGAGCTTGCTCGTCAATTCACATTCAAACAGTCTGGCGTTCAGTGGTCCGGCGTACCTATTATCGCCGCTAACATGGATACCGTCGGTACCTTTGATATGGCGAAAGCGCTGGCGGCATTCGATATTCTGACTGCCGTACATAAGCACTATAGCGTGCAGGAGTGGCAGGAATTCCTGAACGCCGTGCCGGAAACCGTGTTGCAGCACGTGATCGTTTCTACTGGCACTTCTGACGACGATTTTAATAAAACCAAAGAGATTCTGGCGCTTTCTCCGTTGCTTAAATTTATCTGTATTGATGTCGCGAACGGCTATTCCGAGCATTTCGTGCAATTCGTCAGTAAAGCGCGTAAAGCCTGGCCGGACAAAGCGATTATCGCGGGCAACGTGGTGACCGGTGAGATGTGTGAAGAGCTTATTCTCGCAGGCGCGGATATCGTTAAAGTGGGCATCGGTCCGGGCTCGGTTTGCACCACGCGAGTGAAAACCGGCGTCGGCTATCCGCAACTTTCTGCAGTTATCGAATGCGCTGACGCAGCGCACGGTCTGGGCGGGCGTATTATCAGCGATGGCGGCTGCACCGTGCCGGGGGATGTGGCGAAGGCGTTTGGCGGCGGCGCGGATTTCGTTATGCTGGGCGGCATGCTGGCGGGCCACGATGAGAGTGGCGGCACTGTGGTTGAGCAAGATGGCGAGAAATTTATGCTGTTCTACGGGATGAGTTCCGAGTCTGCAATGAACCGCCACGTGGGCGGCGTTGCGCAATACCGCGCGGCAGAAGGTAAAACGGTGAAGCTCCCGCTGCGCGGCCCGGTAGAAAATACCGCTCGCGATATTATGGGCGGGCTGCGTTCCGCCTGCACTTACGTCGGCGCTTCTCGTCTGAAAGAGCTGACCAAACGCACCACTTTTATCCGCGTTCAGGAACAGGAAAACCGCATTTTCAACACACTGTGATGTTCCCAAACCGGCGCAGCCTCTGCGCCGGTTTATCGCACGCCGCTCATGGCATCGCCCAGGTTAAACAGCGGCAGGTACATCGCAATCACCAGCGTACCTATAATCAGCCCAATCACAATCATCATGATGGGTTCAAGCGAAGTCGCCAGCGTTTCCGCTCGCTGCTGCGTTTGTTGAGTATGCCATTGCGCAAGACGCGCCAGCATGATGTCCAGCGCGCCGGTCTCTTCGCCTGTCCGTATCATCTGCATACACAACGTACTGAACCCGGCTTCGTCTTCTATCGCCTGACAGAAAGGCAACCCTTGCGCTATCTTCGTGCGGATCCGCGCAATCGTTGCTTGCCAGAGGGGAGAGGAGAGCGTCATTTCTACTGAGGTTAACCCCTGCAGCAGGGGGATGCCCGACTGCTGCGTCATCGTCAGCACGGTATAAATCTGGCTGAGTTTCTGGCCACGCAACAACAGACCGAACAGCGGCAGCTTAAGCCCCATTTTTTCTTCAGCCAGCCGCCAGGCGGGACGTTTGCGGAAAAATATAATAGCGGCGACGCAAAGCGCTCCTGCGCTTATCCATACCGGACCATAGCGTGTAAGCCCCTGCGAAAACGCGATAACCGCACGCGTTATCCAGGGCAATGGCGTTGAAAAAGAGGCGTAAATCGCCGCGAACTGCGGCAGCACAAACCCCGCCATGCCCAGAGTCATCGCCAGCGCCATAATAAGGATAATCACCGGATAACGCAGCGCTTTGCCGACTAACTGGCGAAGACGCTGCTGCTCTTCCTGTTGGTTTGCCAGCTTCTCGCAGCAAATATCCAGCTTACCCGTCATCTCGCCGGTGTTAACTAAAGAGACCGCCAGTGGCGTGAACACGTCCGGCCATGCCTTCATCGCCTGAGAAAGCGTTACACCGCGCTGGACTTCACCGGCAATTTGCTCCAGCAGCGCGCGCCATTGAGCGGAACTTTGCTGTTGGGCAAGCAACGCTAATCCATCGGTAAGAGAAACGCCCGCCTGTAGCAGCGTTGCCAGTTGGCGAATAACCGGCAGGCTGTGCATACCCCGCCAGAGACGTTTATTCACCGGGGCCTTGCGTAACGAAAGCGGATGCAACCCGGCCTCGCTGAGATGCAGCAAGGCCTGAGGGCGGTCGCTTGCCCAGAGCTGGCCGCTCAGGCGCTCTCCCAGGTTGTTTAGCCCTTGCCAGCGCCAGAGTTGATTAGCCATCCGGGAAGCCCAGCACCCGGTAAATCTCTTCGATGGTTGTCAGCCCCTCTTCAACAGCCAGACATCCGCTTTCGAACAGTGAAACCATCCCCTGTTGGCGGGCCAGCGCTTCGATTTCCCGCGCAGGTAAACCCTCCAGCATTGCCTGACGAAGCGCAGCGTTTACCGGCAGCAGTTCAAACAGCGCGAGCCGCCCGTAAAAACCGCTGTAGCAGCGTTCGCAACCGTTAGCTTGCCATTGAGGCAGTGGACGAGGAAAAAGACCGGCTGGTAAACGTAGCGGCTCCGGCAGAGCGCTGCGACAGCAAGAACATAGCTTCCTTACCAGCCGCTGGGCGATAACCAGTTGAAGCGCGGAGGTTAACATCCAGCGCGGCACGCCCATCTGCTCCAGCCTGACGAGCGTATCCGACGTGGAGTTAGTGTGTAGCGTCGAAAGCACCAGATGGCCCGTCTGCGCCGCTTTAATAGCGATTTCCGCCGTTTCGCCGTCACGGATTTCACCAATCATGATGATGTCAGGGTCCTGGCGCAGCAGCGCACGCAACACACGCTGAAAAGTCAGCCCGGCTTTGGGATTGATTTGCGTCTGGTTGAGGCCCGGCAAAGGGATCTCTACCGGATCTTCCACGCTGCAAAGATTGACCTGCGGGTTATTCAACGCGCCAAGGGCGCTGTAAAGCGTAACGGTTTTTCCGCTTCCCGTGGGGCCGGTGACCAGTATCAAACCTTGCGGGCAGTTTAGCGCCTGTGAAAAGCAGGCCTGCTGCTGCGCCGACATCCCCAGCGCTTCCACCTCCAGCGCCTGCTCCGTCTGTTGCAGTACGCGAAGCACCACTTTTTCACCATGTCGGGAGGGCAGAGTGGAAAGGCGAAACGAGACATTCTTACCTTCAAGCTCAATGGTGAACTGGCCATCCTGCGGCAGACGACGCTCGGCGATATCCAGCTTGCCGAGCACCTTAAGGCGCGCCGTTAACGTCAGGCCCGTTTCCACAGGCAGCGGCGTAAGGGATTGCAACACGCCATCAATACGCAGCCGTATACGACAGGCGGTTTCGCCAGGCTCGATATGAATGTCGGAGGCGCGTCGTGAAAGCGCCTGTTGCAGAATATGGTTGACCCGCTCCGTCGCGTTGCCGTTTTCCTCCGCAAGCAGGCTTGAGCCGGAAGGCGTTTCGAGCCGTTGCTGTTTTTCAAACCGTTCGGCAGACCAGCATTCAATATCGATATGCTTTTGCGTGGCGAAGCGTAACGCTTCCATTAACTCCTGCGCCGGGCTGCCGACTACGGCGATGTGAATCGCCGTTTCGTCTACCGCCAGCACCAGCGCGTTGTAGCGCTGGCACAAGCGGTTCAATGCATCCTGATTCATACTGACCTGCCTTATTTCCCGTCAAAGCGGAACACATCTTCGCAGGCCTGCTGCAGGGCGCCGCCGCCGGTCACGGAGCAATTTCTCTGCCATGACTCCATGCCATTGTTATTGTTCCATTTAGGCGTCAATGTCAGCGTTAAGCCGTTCAGGCTTTCCTGGCCTGTAATAGCGATGACCCCCGCCGCCACGCTCATCTCTGAAATGTACCGTGTGGTTTTGACCGCCGGAATGGCGTTGCTGCCCGCGTCGCAGCTGCTGACGCCGCCACGATCGATGGCGCAAAGCTCCACGGCCGTGCGGTAAGGCGTGATGGTTTGCAGTACATCCGTCAGCGCCGCTTTACGCAGGTAGTTCTGGTAAGCGGGCACGCCGATGGCGCTAAGAATAGCGATGATGCCGATAACCACCATCAGTTCGATGAGCGTAAAACCTCGTTGTTTTTCCATGGTTCCTCCTTGTTGTCAGTGGCGACACTGTGACAAGAGAGGCGGTAATAGACGAGTGGCAAAAGTGGTTTCAGGAAGGATGATTCCAGCCTGTTTTCATCGCTTGCAATGAAACGAAACGGGTTTACGAGCAGGCTCGCAAAGTTGAGAGAAGGATGGGCGGATAGCCCATCCTGAAGCGGGGCGGTTAGCGAAAACGCATAGAGAGATCGAGCGCGCGGATGTGCTTCGTCAGCGCGCCGACCGAGATATAGTCAACGCCGGTTTCAGCAAATTCGCGCAGCGTTTGCGAGGTGACGTTACCGGAAACTTCCAGCCGCGCCTGGCCTGCGGTACGGCTTACCGCCTCACGCATCTGGGCGACCGTGAAGTTATCCAGCATGATGATATCGGCGCCCGCTTTCAACGCTTCGTCCAGCTCCTCCAGCGTCTCCACTTCCACTTCAACCGGCACATCCGGGTGGAGCCAGAACGCTTTTTCGACAGCCTGACGTACCGAGCCGGAGGCGATGATATGGTTCTCTTTTATCAGGAACGCATCAGAGAGGCCCAGGCGATGGTTGTTGCCGCCGCCGCATAGCACGGCATATTTCAGTGCGGTACGCAGGCCGGGTATGGTTTTGCGGGTATCCAGCAGCTGAGTTTTTGTCCCGGCAAGCAAAGCGACATACTCGCGCACCTGGCTTGCAACACCGGAAAGCGTCTGGACGAAGTTAAGCGCGGTGCGCTCGCCGGTAAGCAGCACGCGGGCCGGGCCTTCGAGTTCAAACAGCGGCTGATCCGCTTTCACCTGGTCGCCATCTTCCACATGCCAGGTTACCTTTACATTGCCGCCGAGCTGGATAAAAACCTCTTCCACCCAACGTTTACCGCAAAACACACCCTCTTCGCGTGTGATGACTACTGCATGAGAGCAACTCTCTGACGGCAACAATTGCGCGGTAATATCGTTGTCGGCGTTAATGTCGCCGCCCAGGTCTTCTCGTAGCGCCAGGGCCACTGTTTGCGGGATATCAAGGTTGATTCGTTCCAGTAGCGCGTCACGTCGGTGGTCGGGGTTGTAGCGGCGAGGCGGCATGATAAAACTCCAGATTGGTGGCTAATCATCAGAGTGAAACATGCTACTCTGAAGCGACTTTCAGTACCATATTAAGGAGAATCTTACATGCAGCTGAGAGATGGCTGGCTGGAGGGGGCAAGGCGGGAGCCTTCGCCGCATTATGACTGCCGACCTGAGGATGAGACCCCTTCATTGCTGGTGGTGCACAATATCAGCCTGCCGCCCGGGGAGTTTGGCGGCCCGTGGATAGACGCGCTGTTCGCCGGCAGGCTCGATCCTGATGCGCACCCTTACTTTGCCGGCATCGCCCATCTGCGCGTTTCCGCCCACTGTCTGATTCGTCGCGACGGTGAGATCGTGCAGTATGTTCCTTTTGATAAACGCGCATGGCATGCGGGCGTTTCTACCTATCAGGGCCGCGAACGCTGCAACGACTTCTCCATCGGCATTGAGCTGGAAGGCACCGATACGCTGCCTTATACCGATGAGCAGTATCGGCAACTGGTTGCCGTTACCCGCGCGCTTATCCCGCTTTATCCGCAGATTGCCGCTAATATTACAGGCCATAGCGATATTGCCCCGGCGCGTAAAACCGACCCCGGCCCGGCGTTTGACTGGACGCGTTTTCGCAAGGCGTTGGCCGGTCAGGTGGAAAAGGAGATGAGATGACGTTATTTACGCTGCTGCTGGTGCTGTTTGCTGAACGCCTGTTTAAGCTTGGCGAGCACTGGCAGCTTGACCACCGTCTCGAAGCGCTGTTTCGTCGCCTGCGCCACTTTTCACTGGTCCGCACGCTTGGTATGACGATCCTGGTGATGTTGATCGTCTTTCTTTGCGTTCGCGCGCTGCAGGGGATCTTTTTTAATGTGCCGCTGCTGGTGTTCTGGATACTGCTGGGGCTGCTCTGCATCGGTGCAGGCCAGGTGCGCCTGCATTATCATGCGTACCTGAAGGCCGCCAGTCGGGATGATGCTCATGCCCGCGAGAACATGGCCTATGAGTTAACGCTTATTCACGGCGTGCCGCCGGATTGCGATGAGCGCGAGTACTTGCGCGAGCTGCAAAACGCGCTGCTGTGGATTAACTACCGTTTTTATCTGGCGCCGTTGTTCTGGTTTGTCGTGGGCGGCCCATGGGGGCCGGTCACGCTGATGGGCTATGCCTTCCTGCGCGCCTGGCAGACCTGGCTTGCGCGCCACCATTCGCCGCGCCAGCGCCTTCACTCCGGCATCGACGCGATCCTGCATGTGCTTGACTGGGTGCCGGTAAGGCTTGTCGGGGTGGTTTACGCTCTGCTGGGGCACGGCGAGAAGGCGTTGCCCGCCTGGTTCGCCTCGCTTGGCGATCGCCACTCTTCGCAGTATCAGGTGTTGACGCAGCTGGCGCAGTATTCTCTCGCCCGCGAACCACATCTCGATAAAATCGAGACGCCTAAAGCGGCCGTCTCGATGGCGAAGAAAGCGTCGCTGGTGATAGTGGTTATCGTGGCGCTGCTGACGATTTACGGCACGCTGGTGTAGCGTGCCGCGCTGTCAGGGACGATCGGCGGGAGGGATGCCAAATTGCGGCATCCCTTCTTCATTCCAGCCGATGAGCTTCAGCCGGGTATGGCGGTTCGGGTCATAGAGCGGGTCGCCTTCTATTTCCGTGTAGTTGCGGGCGTGATAGACCAGCACATCCTGCCCGTCCTCCGTCGTGGTAAAGCTGTTGTGCCCTGGCCCGTACTGCCGGTTTTCGTAGCTGGTGGTAAAAACCGGCTGCGGCGATTTACGCCAGTTATGCGGGTTGGTTATCTCCGCCGCCAGGTCTATCCACAGCAGCCCCATGCAGTAGTTCTCATCCGTCGCGCTCGCGGAGTAGCTAATAAACAGACGCTCGCCGTGTCTGAGAACCGCAGGCCCCTCGTTGACCATAAAGCCCCGGCACTCCCAGTCGAACTCCGGCTTGCTTAACATCACCGGCTCGCCCTTGAGCGTCCACGGGTTGGCCATCTCACAAAGATAAATGTTCGAGTTGCCAGGGATGTCGGGCGCTTTCTGCGCCCATAAATACCAGCGCTTGCCCTGATGCTCGAAGGTGGTGGCGTCCAGCGCGAAAGTATCAAACTGCGTTTTTATCTGGCCTTTCTCCTCCCAGGTGCCGGTGAGCGGATCGGCGTCGGCGCATTCCAGCGCGAACATGCGGTGCTGGAACATATTGAGATGATCGAGCGCTTTGGTAGGCGCGGCGGCGTAATAGATGTACCACTTGCCCTGAATAAAGTGCAGCTCCGGCGCCCAGATGAGTTCGCTCATCGGGCCGCGCTCCGGCTTGCGCCAGACCACGACCGGCGTTGCGTGGCGCAGCCCTGCAAGCGTGGCGGAGCGGCGAATTTCCAGACGGTCATATTCCGGCACCGAGGCGATGAAGTAATAAACGCCGCTGTGGCGCAGAATAAACGGGTCGGCGCGCTGCTCAATAAAAGGGTTCGGCCAGGCAGAAATGGTCATAATGCTTTCCTTACTGTGTCGGCGGTCTTGATATCCTGATAGTCGTGCAGCTCATGGTAGTTAACGCGACGTTTCTCAAGATCGGCCTGAATCGTTTTCATCAGGTCGCGATCCACTTTCAGCAGGCGAACCACGCCGGCGGTAATGAGGTAACCCACGCCCGGGATCACGGTGAAGAGCAGCATAATGCCGTTGATAGCCGTCGCGCTTTGCTGCTTCGCACCGGCGTCGTAGCCATACCAGGAGAGCAGAAAGCCGACCATCGCGCCCGCTATCGCCAGCCCAACCTTCAGGAAAAAGATATTGCCGGAAAAGCTAATGCCGGTGATGCGCTTGCCGGTTTTCCACTCGCCATAGTCATCCACATCCGCCATCAGCGACCAGTGCAGCGGGGAAGGGATTTGATGCAGCACGTTCAGCAGGAAATACATCGTCACGATGAGCGCGGTGGCATGCGGATTCAGGAAGTAAAAGCCCACCGAGAAAATAGCGAGCGCGACGTTAATCCAGAAGAAGACCTTAAGCTTGCACCAGCGGTCGGTGAGCACTTTCGCCAGCATGCTGCCGATCATCATGCCCACCACGCCGAGGCTGATAAACAGCGTGGCGAAGCTGGTGCTCTGGCCCATCACCCAGGTCACGTAATACATGGTGGCGGCCATGCGGATAAAGCCCGGGCAGACGTTGCAGAGGGTCAGCAGCAGAATGCGCACCCACTGGTCGTTTTTCCAGATATCTTTCATGTCCGCTTTCAGGTCGTCATTGCTCGGCACCGCCGGCTGAATACGCTCGCGCACCGTGGCGAAACTGAACAGAAACATGCACATGCCAATCAGGGCCAGCACGGTCATCGCCATCTGGTAGCCCTTCGCTTTATTATCGCCGCCGAACCAGTCGGCCATCGGTAACAGCGTCAGCGAAAGCAGCAACGTGGCGATGCCTACCATAACAAAACGATAAGACTGGCAGGCGACGCGCTCCTGCGGGTCGTTGGTGATGACGCTGCCGAGCGAGCAATAGGGGATGTTGATCGCCGTGTAGGTCAGCGAAAGCAGGAAGTAGGTGACAAAGGCATAGACAACCTTGCTGCTATAGCTCCACTCCGGGGTAGTAAACATCAGCACGCTGAAGAGGGCATAAGGGACGGCAATCCACAGCAGCCATGGACGAAACCGGCCAAACCGGCTGCGGGTTCGGTCCGCAATCGCGCCCATTATTGGGTCCGTTACCGCGTCTACCACGCGGATAGAGAGCAATAATACGCCCACCAGCGCCGGCGCCAGGCCAAAAATGTCCGTATAAAAATAGTTAACAAACAGCATGATGGCGCCAAAGATGATATTGCATCCGGCATCGCCCATTCCATAGCCGATTTTTTCTTTTACCGACAGCTTGTTGTTATTCATCGACGCGACTCCATTGAATCATTATGGACAGGAGTATTGGTCCGATGAGAGAAAAGTGCGCAGCAGTAACAGGGCGTAGAGATGGATAATCGGGCTATCGAAGCCAAAATGTGAAGCAGATAACAAAGCGCTTCGGCAGTTGAAACAGGGCAGGGCGCGATAAGAGATTCATCAGGGGTGGTCGGGCGGCGGAACGCCAAATTGCGGCATGCCGTTGTCATCCCAGTGGAAGATCTTCGCCCGGGTATGGCGGCACGGGCAATATGCAGGGTCGCCTTCGCCTTCCGTACTCATGCGCGCATGATAAACCAGCACATCCTGGCCATCCGGCGTTTTAGTAAAGCTATTATGGCCAGGACCGTACTGCTGGTTTTCAAGGTGGGTCATAAAGACCGGGTCGGGTGATTTATGCCAGCTTTCGGCGTTAAGCAGATCGTCAGTGATATCCGCCCAGAGCAGGCCTAAGCAGTAGTGCTTGTCTGTGGCGCTGGCGGAATAGCTGATAAAAATGCGGTTGCCATGCGTCACTGCGGCTGGCGCTTCGTTAACCGGATAGCCCTGTTTTTCCCACTCATAATCAGGCTTGCTCAGCAGCACCGCCTTGCCTATCAGCGTCCACGGGTTTGCCATTTCACTCAGGTAGATATTGGAGTTGCTCTCAATATTGGGCGTCTTTTGCGACCATGTGTACCACAGCTTGCCTTTAAGCACGAAAACGGTAGCGTCCAGCGAAAACGTATCCAGCGCCGTTTTAATCTGCCCTTTGTCTGTCCATTTACCGGTAAGCGGGTCCGGGTCGCTGCACTCCAGCACAAACATACGGTGCTGCCGCGTGTTGCCCTTCATTTCATGTGTTGAGGTGGCTGAGAAGTAGAGATACCACTTGTCCTGAATATTATGCAGCTCTGGCGCCCAGATAAGCAGGCTCATCGGGCCGCTATCGGGTTTACGCCAGACCACCACTGGTTTCGCCGTATTAAGCCCCTCAAGCGAGGAGGCGCGGCGCAGCTCAAGCCGGTCATATTCCATGACTGACGAAGCAAAGTAGTACTGGCCGCCATGCAGCAGTACGGAAGGATCCGAGCGATAACGAACAAGCGGGTTCGGCCAGGGAGAATCATTCATGCGGCCTCCTCTTTCTGTATTCAAGTTGTATAAGTGTGCGCTAAATCACTGGCTCTGCGCGGCTCCAGTAGACGATTCTGCGCTGAAAAAGCAGTCGCGGCGAAGAGTTACGCTATCTGTGGCTTTATTCGTGAACGTAAACAGGGGATTGGCGGGAAGCGAATGTTGCGGCGTTTGAAAATAATATTTGTAAAGAAAACGCCCCGGGCAGCAAGCCGACCGGGGCGTTTTGATGCAAAAAATGGATTAATGCGCTTTTACGGTTTTCGCGCTGCGCTGCGTTTTAATCCAGTAACCGATGCCCAGAATGGCAATCCAGACCGGGATCAGCCAGACAGAAATCGCCATCCCCGGCGTTACTGCCATAATCACCAAAATCGCCGCCATAAAGAGCAGGCAGACCCAGTTGCCCAGCGGATAGAAGAGCGCCGGGAAGCGGGTTTTCACGCCCTGACTATCTTTCTTACGGCGGAATTTGATATGGGCAAGGCTAATCATGGCCCAGTTAATCACCAGCGCCGAGACGACCAGCGCCATCAGCAGGCCAAAGGCTTCGCCTGGCATCAGGTAGTTAATCACCACGCACAGCGCGGTGGTAACCGCAGACACCAGGATGGTATTGACCGGCACGCCGCGTCTGTCTACTTTCAGCAGCGATTTCGGCGCGTTGCCCTGCTGCGCCAGGCCGAACAGCATACGGCTGTTGCAGTATACGCAGCTGTTATAGACCGACAGCGCCGCCGTGAGGATAACGATATTCAGCGCATTGGCTACCAGCGAGTCGCCCAGCTCGTGGAAGATAAGCACAAACGGGCTGGTATCCGCGGTTACGCGCGTCCACGGCATCAGCGAAAGCAATACCGCCAGCGAGCCTACATAGAAGATGAGGATGCGATAGATAACCTGATTCGTTGCTTTCGGGATGCTGACTTCCGGGTTATCCGCTTCTGCCGCGGTAATGCCCACCAGTTCAAGGCCGCCGAAAGAGAACATGATGATAGCCATCATCATCACCAGCCCCATGGTGCCGTGCGGCAGGAAACCGCCTTGCTCCCAGAGGTTGCGCACGGTCGCCTGCGGGCCTGCGCCGCCGCTGAACAACAGCCAGCCGCCAAAGAGGATCATGGCGATAACAGCGACCACTTTGATAATCGCAAACCAGAACTCCATCTCACCGTACACTTTTACGTTGGTCAGGTTAATGGCGTTGATAAGCACGAAGAAGGCCGCCGCAGAAACCCATGTTGGGATCTCCGGCCACCAGAACTGAATATACTTGCCGACAGCGGTGAGTTCCGCCATTGCCACCAGAACGTAAAGCACCCAGTAGTTCCAGCCGGAAGCGAAACCGGCGAAACCGCCCCAGTATTTATAGGCAAAATGGCTGAAGGAGCCGGCTACCGGCTCATCAACCACCATTTCGCCAAGCTGGCGCATGATTAAAAATGCGATAAAGCCGGCAATCGCGTAGCCAAGGATAATGCCGGGACCCGCAGACTGGATAACGGATGCGCTGCCCAGAAAGAGCCCCGTTCCGATTGCTCCACCCAGCGCGATAAGCTGGATATGGCGGTTTTTAAGGCCGCGCTTCAGCGTTTCGCCGTGCTGTTGACCTTCCATAAGTGAACCTCGTGTGTGGTTGTTTCTCTTCAGCGTGGCCGCTGTAATTTATTAATTCCGTCGTTTGTAGTTTTTTCTTTACGGAGCAAAAACCGGAATTTTTATATAAATGCTTCCGTAGGGCCAAGAATAGTGATAAGCGCCCGCGAATGCACCTGCTTTCGCGAGGGGCACTGTCGGAGTGAATAAAAAGAAACCATTTGTAAATGGCGCGGTGCGGAGACGCTACGGGTCGATGAGGAAGATTAAGCTAAAAATACGCCTGGTTATTCATATAACTTTGTAGTGAATCGGTTCAGGATGAAAAGTTGTGCGTTTCGATAAAGTTAAAACTACTCCTTGCGAGGTAAATGGTTAATTTGTTCAAAGTTACATTTCTGAAACGTCATTTCTGTAGGGTTGTTAAAATGTGCCTGCTTTCCTGATTTCAATCAAAACCAATATGGACAGAAGGTGAATACTTTGTTACTTTAGCGTCACGAACATGCAATTGGTCATACCAATTGACTCCGGGCGAATGGCAGAGACAGGGAACATGGCCTACAGCAAAATCCGCCAACCTAAACTTTCTGATGTGATTGAGCAGCAACTGGAGTTTCTCATCCTCGAAGGGACGCTGCGTCCCGGCGAAAAACTTCCTCCTGAACGTGAGCTGGCCAAACAGTTCGACGTTTCTCGTCCCTCCCTGCGAGAGGCTATCCAGCGTCTCGAGGCGAAGGGCCTGCTGCTTCGTCGCCAGGGTGGCGGCACGTTTGTCCAGAACAGTCTGTGGCAGAGCTTCAGCGACCCGCTAGTGGAACTGCTCTCCGATCATCCCGAATCCCAGTTTGACCTGCTTGAAACCCGCCACGCGCTGGAGGGCATCGCCGCGTATTACGCTGCGCTGCGCAGCACGGACGAGGATCGGGTGCGCATTCGCGAGTTGCATCACGCCATTGAGCTGGCGCAGCAGTCCGGCGATCTGGATGCGGAATCCGATGCAGTGATGAAGTACCAAATTGCGGTGACAGAAGCCGCGCACAACGTAGTGTTGCTACACTTGTTGCGCTGCATGGAGCCGATGCTCGCTCAGAATGTTCGCCAGAATTTCGAATTACTGTATGCCCGGCGGGAGATGCTTCCGCTGGTCAGCAGCCATCGCACCAGTATTTATGAGGCGATTATGGCGAGGGAGCCGGAGCAGGCGCGCGAAGCGTCTCACCGTCACCTGGCCTTCATTGAGGAAATCTTGCTGGACCGCAGCCGTGAGCAAAGTCGTCGTGAACGCTCACTGCGCCGCCTACAGCAACGTAAGGACTAAGCGCCAGTTTTTTAGAGCGCGGCAACTAAACGCAGAACCTGTCTTATTGTGCTTTTAGTTGTTCAAATAATTTGGGTTATATCGCGGCGGCAAGCGCGCGAATCCCCGGGAGCATAGCGAACTATGTGACCGGGGTGAGGAAGCGCAGCCAACAAAGAGAAACCTAAAATATGAAGAACAAAGAGCGCAATGGGACAGGTTCCAGACAAATCAACGTATTAGAGAGATAAGGAATACCCCCATGTCAGAACGTTTCCAAAATGACGTGGATCCGATCGAAACTCGCGACTGGCTACAGGCGATCGAATCGGTCATCCGTGAAGAAGGTGTTGAGCGCGCTCAGTATCTGATCGACCAGTTACTCTCCGAAGCCCGCAAAGGCGGCGTGAAAGTAGCGGCTGGTACAGGGGCTAGCAACTACGTCAACACTATTGCCGTTGAAGATGAACCGGAATACCCGGGCAATCTGGACCTTGAGCGTCGTATTCGTTCTGCCATCCGCTGGAACGCCATTATGACCGTTCTGCGCGCGTCCAAAAAAGATCTGGAACTCGGCGGCCACATGGCTTCCTTCCAGTCTTCAGCGACCATTTATGAAGTGTGCTT
This sequence comes from Franconibacter sp. IITDAS19, assembly GCF_023079515.1. Taxonomy (NCBI): domain Bacteria; kingdom Pseudomonadati; phylum Pseudomonadota; class Gammaproteobacteria; order Enterobacterales; family Enterobacteriaceae; genus Franconibacter; species Franconibacter sp. IITDAS19. The sequence goes on from NZ_JALJCP010000004.1 coordinate 275,018, forward strand.
TAACCACTTCTTCCGCGCTCGCAACGACAAAGACGGCGGCGATCTGGTTTACTTCCAGGGTCACATCTCTCCGGGCGTTTACGCGCGCGCCTTCCTTGAAGGTCGTCTGACTGAAGAGCAGATGAATAACTTCCGTCAGGAAGTTCACGGCAACGGCCTCTCTTCTTATCCGCACCCGAAACTGATGCCGGAATTCTGGCAGTTCCCGACCGTTTCCATGGGTCTGGGCCCGATCGGCGCTATCTACCAGGCGAAATTCCTGAAATATCTGGAACATCGCGGCCTGAAAGATACCTCTGAGCAGACCGTTTACGCGTTCCTCGGCGACGGCGAGATGGACGAGCCGGAATCCAAAGGCGCCATCACTATCGCGACCCGTGAGAAGCTGGACAACCTGGTCTTCGTTATCAACTGCAACCTGCAGCGTCTGGATGGTCCGGTAACCGGCAACGGCAAGATCATCAACGAACTGGAAGGCATCTTCAGCGGCGCTGGCTGGAACGTCATCAAAGTGATGTGGGGTTCCCGTTGGGATGAGCTGCTGCGTAAAGACACCAGCGGCAAGCTGATTCAGCTGATGAACGAAACCGTTGACGGCGACTATCAGACCTTCAAATCCAAAAACGGCGCCTACGTTCGCGAGCACTTCTTCGGTAAATACCCGGAGACCGCCGCGCTGGTCGCTGACTGGTCTGACGATGAGATTTGGGCGCTGAACCGCGGCGGCCACGATCCGAAGAAAATCTACGCTGCATTCAAAAAAGCGCAGGAAACCAAAGGCAAAGCGACCGTCATCCTTGCTCACACCGTTAAAGGTTACGGCATGGGCGACACCGCCGAAGGTAAAAACATCGCGCACCAGGTTAAGAAAATGAACATGGACGGCGTGCGTTACGTTCGCGACCGTTTCAGCGTTCCGGTAGCCGATGCTGACCTGGAAAAACTGCCGTACATCACCTTCCCGGAAGGCTCTGAAGAGTACAAATACCTGCATGAACGCCGTCAGGCGCTGCACGGTTATCTGCCGTCCCGTCAGCCGAACTTCACCGAGAAGCTTGAGCTGCCGACGCTGGAAGACTTCCGTTCTCTGCTGGAAGAGCAGAACAAAGAGATCTCCACTACCATCGCTTTCGTTCGCGCCCTGAACGTGATGCTGAAGAACAACTCGATCAAAGATCGTCTGGTTCCGATCATCGCCGACGAAGCGCGTACCTTCGGTATGGAAGGTCTGTTCCGTCAGATTGGTATCTACAGCCCGAACGGCCAGCAGTACACCCCGCAGGACCGTGAGCAGGTGGCGTACTACAAAGAAGACGAGAAAGGCCAGATTCTGCAGGAAGGGATCAACGAGCTGGGCGCAGGTTCTTCCTGGCTGGCGGCGGCGACCTCTTACAGCACCAACAACCTGCCGATGATCCCGTTCTACATCTACTACTCCATGTTCGGGTTCCAGCGTATCGGCGACCTGTGCTGGGCAGCGGGCGACCAGCAGGCGCGCGGCTTCCTGATCGGCGGCACCTCCGGTCGTACCACCCTGAACGGCGAAGGTCTGCAGCACGAAGATGGTCACAGCCACATTCAGTCTCTGACTATCCCGAACTGTATCTCTTACGACCCGGCTTACGCTTACGAAGTCGCTGTGATCATGCACGACGGTCTGGAGCGTATGTACGGTGAGAAACAAGAGAACGTTTACTACTACATCACCACGCTGAACGAAAACTACCACATGCCGGCGATGCCGCAGGGCGCCGAGGAAGGTATCCGTAAAGGTATCTACAAACTCGAAACCGTTGACGGCGCGAAAGGTAAAGTTCAGCTGCTGGGCTCCGGCTCTATCCTGCGTCACGTACGTGAAGCAGCGCAGATCCTGGCGAAAGACTACGGCATCGGTTCCGATGTTTACAGCGTCACCTCCTTCACTGAGCTGGCTCGTGACGGTCAGGATTGCGAGCGCTGGAACATGCTGCACCCGATGGAAACCCCGCGCGTTCCGTACATCGCTCAGGTGATGAACGATGCGCCGGCCGTGGCGTCCACTGACTATATGAAACTGTTCGCCGAGCAGGTTCGTACTTATGTACCGGCTGATGATTACCGCGTACTGGGTACCGACGGTTTCGGTCGCTCTGACAGCCGTGAAAACCTGCGTCACCACTTCGAAGTTGACGCTTCTTACGTGGTTGTAGCAGCGCTGGGCGAACTGGCTAAACGTGGCGAAATCGACAAGAAAGTGGTGGCGGAAGCAATCACCAAATTCAACATCGATGCAGATAAAGTCAACCCGCGTCTGGCATAAGAGGTAAAAGAAGAATGGCTATCGAAATCAATGTACCGGACATCGGGGCGGACGAAGTTGAAGTCACCGAGATCCTGGTCAAAGTGGGCGACAAAGTTGAAGCTGAACAGTCGCTGATCACCGTAGAAGGCGACAAAGCCTCTATGGAAGTGCCGTCTCCGCAGGCGGGCGTTGTTAAGGAGATCAAAGTCTCCGTTGGCGACAAAGTCGAGACCGGCAAACTGATCATGATTTTCGATTCCGCCGAGGGTGCAGCCGCCGCTGCACCTGCGCAGGAAGAGAAAAAAGAAGCGGCTCCGGCGCAGTCTGCTGCCCCGGCTGCTGCGGCTGCAAAAGAGGTTAACGTACCGGATATCGGCGGCGACGAAGTTGAAGTCACCGAAATCCTGGTTAAAGTGGGCGACCAGGTTACCGCTGAGCAGTCTCTTATCACCGTTGAAGGCGACAAAGCCTCTATGGAAGTGCCGGCGCCGTTCGCCGGTACGGTTAAAGAGATCAAAATCAACACGGGCGACAAAGTTTCCACCGGTTCTCTGATTATGGTCTTCGAGGTGGCGGGCGAAGCGCCGGCTGCGCAGGCTAAACCGACCGTTACCGAGCAGGCGGCAACCGCGCCGGCGGCTGCTGCGGGCGCGAAAGAGGTTAACGTACCGGATATCGGCGGCGACGAAGTTGAAGTCACCGAAGTGCTGGTGAAAGTGGGCGACAAAGTCTCCGCTGAACAGTCTCTGATCACCGTCGAAGGCGACAAAGCTTCCATGGAAGTTCCGGCGCCGTTCGCGGGCACTGTGAAAGAGCTGAAAGTGAATGTGGGCGACAAAGTCTCCACCGGCTCGCTGATTATGGTCTTTGAAGTGGAAGGCGCTGCGCCTGCTGCTGCTCCGGCGGCGAAACAGGAAGCGGCGGCGCCCGCTCCGGCTGCACAACCTTCTAAACCGGCTGCTGCTCCGGCGGCAAAAGCGGAAGGCAAGTCTGAGTTCGCTGAGAACGACGCTTACGTACACGCCACCCCGCTGATTCGTCGCCTGGCGCGCGAATTCGGCGTTAACCTGGCGAAAGTGAAGGGCACCGGTCGTAAAGGCCGCATCCTGCGCGAAGACGTTCAGGCTTATGTGAAAGAAGCGGTTAAACGCGCTGAAGCGGCACCTGCCGCCGCTGCCTCTGGCGGTTCTCTGCCGGGCCTGCTGCCGTGGCCGAAAGTGGACTTCAGCAAGTTTGGTGAAGTGGAAGAAGTGGAACTGGGCCGCATCCAGAAAATCTCTGGCGCGAACCTGAGCCGTAACTGGGTGATGATCCCGCACGTTACGCACTTCGACAAAACCGACATCACCGACCTGGAAGCGTTCCGTAAACAGCAGAACGCCGAAGCGGAGAAGCGTAAGCTGGATGTGAAGATAACCCCGGTGGTCTTCATCATGAAAGCTGTCGCCGCAGCGCTTGAGCAGATGCCGCGCTTCAACAGCTCCCTGTCCGAAGATGGCCAGCGTCTGACGCTGAAGAAATACATCAACATCGGCGTGGCGGTGGATACCCCGAACGGCCTGGTGGTTCCGGTGTTCAAAGACGTGAACAAGAAAGGCATTATCGAGCTGTCTCGCGAGCTGATGACCATTTCCAAAAAAGCGCGTGATGGCAAGCTGACCGCTGGCGAAATGCAGGGCGGTTGCTTCACCATCTCCAGCATCGGCGGCCTGGGCACCACCCACTTCGCGCCGATCGTCAACGCGCCGGAAGTGGCTATCCTGGGCGTCTCCAAATCGTCCATGGAACCGGTCTGGAATGGTAAAGAGTTCGCGCCGCGCCTGATGCTGCCGATCTCGCTTTCCTTCGACCACCGCGTGATCGACGGGGCTGATGGTGCGCGCTTTATCACCATCATCAACAACACGCTGTCTGACATTCGCCGTCTGGTGATGTAAGCGAAGAAGCCGGCCTGACGGCCGGCTTTTTTCTGATAATCTCAAGAGTTGCGTAAGATTATCGGCTGCTAAACAGGATTCGTTTGCCGTTTGTTGTTTCAAAATTGTTAACAATTTTGTAAAATGCGAGCGGATAGAACGTCCCGGTGGATGATGGGCGTAATAACAAAAGCGTCAGACCCGCCGGATATAAATTAAGAGGTCATGATGAGTACTGAAATCAAAACTCAGGTCGTGGTACTTGGGGCAGGCCCGGCAGGCTACTCTGCGGCCTTCCGTTGCGCGGATTTAGGTCTGGAAACCGTCATCGTAGAACGTTACAGCACCCTCGGCGGTGTTTGCCTGAACGTGGGTTGTATCCCTTCTAAAGCGCTGCTGCACGTAGCCAAAGTCATCGAAGAAGCGAAAGCGCTGGCGGAGCACGGTATCGTTTTTGGCGAGCCGAAAACCGATATCGACAAAATTCGCACCTGGAAAGAAAAAGTTATCAATCAGCTGACCGGTGGTCTGGCTGGTATGGCCAAAGGCCGTAAAGTGAAAGTGGTTAACGGCCTGGGTAAATTCACCGGCGCCAACACCCTGGAAGTTGAAGGCGAAAACGGCAAAACCGTTATCAACTTCGACAACGCCATCATCGCGGCGGGTTCCCGTCCGATTCAGCTGCCGTTTATTCCGCACGAAGATCCGCGCGTATGGGATTCCACTGATGCGCTGGAGCTGAAAGAAGTGCCGAAGCGCATGCTGGTCATGGGCGGCGGCATTATCGGTCTGGAGATGGGTACCGTTTACCACGCGCTGGGTTCAGAGATCGACGTGGTTGAAATGTTCGACCAGGTTATCCCGGCTGCCGATAAAGATGTTGTGAAAGTCTTCACCAAACGCATCAGCAAGAAATTCAACCTGATGCTGGAAACCAAAGTGACTGCCGTTGAAGCGAAAGAAGACGGTATCTACGTTTCCATGGAAGGCAAAAAAGCGCCGGCTGAAGCGCAGCGTTACGATGCCGTGCTGGTGGCTATCGGCCGCGTGCCGAACGGTAAAAACCTGGATGCGGGCAAAGCGGGCGTGGAAGTGGACGACCGCGGCTTCATCCGCGTTGACAAGCAGATGCGCACCAACGTGCCGCACATCTACGCTATCGGCGATATCGTCGGTCAGCCGATGCTGGCGCACAAAGGCGTTCACGAAGGCCACGTTGCCGCTGAAGTTATCGCGGGCATGAAGCACTACTTCGACCCGAAAGTGATCCCGTCCATCGCTTACACCGAGCCGGAAGTGGCATGGGTCGGTCTGACCGAGAAAGAAGCGAAAGAGAAAGGCATCAGCTACGAGACCGCCACCTTCCCGTGGGCAGCGTCGGGCCGTGCTATCGCTTCCGACTGCGCAGACGGTATGACCAAGCTGATTTTCGACAAAGAGACCCACCGTGTTATCGGCGGCGCGATTGTCGGCACCAACGGCGGCGAGCTGCTGGGTGAAATCGGTCTGGCTATCGAGATGGGCTGTGACGCTGAAGATATCGCACTCACCATCCACGCTCACCCGACTCTGCACGAGTCTGTGGGTCTGGCTGCTGAAGTGTTCGAAGGCAGCATTACTGACCTGCCGAACCCGAAAGCGAAGAAAAAATAAGCTTCTTCGCTTTAGTGATAAACGCCTCTTCGGAGGCGTTTTTTATTCCCGCTTTACTCCTCCCGCTGCGTCATTCTTCCGTAACTACCTAATCTGGTAGGCAATTTTCGCTCAACCTTCATTTCTCGCTGCCGATATAAGGTTAAACAAGCTTACCGAGTGAGCTGTTCATTTATTGCTGTTGCCGTTAGCGGCGCACGGACAGGTATGCGCAGGACAAGGAATGCCGTTGAGTTTTGACCTTCTCTCAAATCGTGCCGCCGTTGTGCGGTCTACACAATCTCACTGCATTTGGCTGGCGCGCCAGGCGTCCGGCTTTCTCTTTTTCGTCTCTCAGACGATTTCATCGACAAAAAAGGAAAAACTATGTCTTTTAAAAAGTTGGCTGCTGTTAGCGTGGTGTTGACCGCCTTTGCTCTCTCTGGTTGCGGCGCGATGACGACCGCTGTGAAAAAGCGTAACCTGGAAGTGAAAACCCAGATGAGCGAAACCGTCTGGCTGGAGCCTTCCTCTGAGAAAACGGTCTATATCCAGGTGAAAAACACCTCTGATAAAGATATGAGCAACCTGCAGACGCTGATTGCAAACGATCTTTCCGCGAAAGGTTACAAGGTGACCAGTTCGCCGGATACCGCTTACTACTGGGTGCAGGCTAACGTGCTGAAGGCCGACAAAATGGATCTGCGCGAATCGCAGAATTACCTGAAGAGCGGTTACGAAGGGGCGGCTATGGGCGCGGCGTTGGGTGCGGGCATCACCGCTTATAACAGCAATTCGTCGGGTGCGGCGCTGGGCGTAGGCCTGGCGGCGGGGCTGATTGGCCTGGCGGCTGACGCGATGGTGGAAGATGTTAACTACACCATGGTCACTGACCTGCAGATTTCAGAGCGCAGCAAAGCGGCGGTAACCACCGACAACATCGCAGCCCTGCGTCAGGGAACCTCCGGCATCAAACTGCAAACCAGCAGCGAGCAGGGTAACCGCGCGAAATACCAGACCCGCGTCGTTTCCACCGCCAACAAAGTTAATCTGAAGTTTGAAGAAGCGAAACCACAGCTCGAAGCGCAGCTGGCGAAATCGGTCGCCAATATTCTGTAACCGTAGCGATAACGGACCGCTGACCAGGGCGGTCCGTTAAGCCGTAAGGCTATCGCCGCGGTGTTACGCTTTTGTCGCCAAAGCTACGGCTGACGTCGCAAACAAACCCGGCGGATAACGCGCCTACGGCGCCACAAGCTGCCACTGCCCATCCGGCTTATAGACCGATACCGCTTGCGCTTTTTCAGCCGTGTCGGGGCCAAGGTCCGCCTGCCAGACGTCGTCGTCGCCGTTAATCATAAAGCTCATTATGCCGCTTTCCCCATAACTGACCGGCCAGGCAATCATCGCAAAGCCGTTACGGTTATCAGGCAGAATACGAAAATGGTAGCCGTGATATCCCACGCCCGGTTCTTTTGGGCTAAAAGCGGGGCCAAGCGGGCTGGGGGATTCCCCGGGTTTGACTGGCCAGTAAAGGCCATCTTTTTTCCCGGAAGTGCTGACGATTTTTTCCGCATAGCGTTGATGCATCGCGTAATAACGTTGTTGCGCATCCACATAGGCGTGCAGCGCCTCGATAGCGGCCAACTCGTTGCGGCCAATGGCGCGAGTCAATATTTCATCCTCCGCCGCCTGCATATCAAATCGCCAGCCTTCTGCCGCTTTTACCAGCGGAATCGGCAGCTGCCAGCCGTTATCGCCAACCACCAGGTGCGCGGTATTGCCTTGCTGAACGATACGATGGCCGGTTTTCCAGTCGCGCAGAAAACGCGCAACGGCCTCGGGATCAACCCCTTCAGGAGGTAAAAATTGTCGCCAGTCCTCGCCGAGAAGTTGATTCAGCGCGGTTTCGTTTTGTTGTTCAATCGCCTGCGTCAGCGCATCGGCAGCCTGTTCCGGGGTAGTGAATGGCTGATTGGCGAAGGCGTGAACGGAGACCATGAACAACGCCAGCGCAGTGAGTCGTTTTAGCTTCATTTTCTGTCCCTTAGCGATGGCGGTTAAAGTCGCGGTTTTCAGCGCGTCGCTCTCTGGCGGGCGCGCGCTCCCGATTTGTCGACGCATATTGACGGCTCAGCATTCCGCGCTGTTGTTGCGCCTGCCAGCTGGCTGAGCGGCTGTCGTTACCGCTTAACGCATTCGCGCGCGCCGTGTTATAGCGAGTCGGTGACGGACGCGCCGCAGAGATGGCTTCACGCTGGGGTTTATTCGCCCGCTGCGTTTTCTGCGGGCGGTTGGCCTGTTGCTGCGCGCGGGGTTTATCGGTGTCGTAGCCCCGGTAGTTATTGCGTTGCGCTATCTGCTTGAGCTGCTGATTCGCCGCCTGCCGCTGCGCATCTTTTGTGGCCGGGCGTGGCGTTGACGTCCGGTTTTTACCGGCGGCTTGCTGGAGCTGCGCCATGGCTGCCTGTCGCTGGCTATCCCGGTTAACCGGTTTCGGCGAAACGGCGTTTACGCTTGCTGCGGCGTTGGCGCGATACTGCGTGGCGACACGGTTGTCAGAGTAGGGAACGCCGTTGCGATAGGCGGGATTATGCTGCCAGCGCAACGCGTTATCGACGCGATGCTCTCCGGTTATCTTGTTGAAATTATTTACATTGATGTTGATGTTGTCGCCATCGTGGTAATAGCCGTCGCCGTGATGATGGTCGTCATGGTCATCGTCGTCCCAGTCGATACTGCTGAACAGCGCATAGGTCGTCGCGACGCCGAGGCTGTAACCCAATCCTTTAACGAAGCTCTCGCCGAATTGCTCGCCAGGCGTCGGCGGCAGGTAAACCGGCGGGTAACTGGCGTTCGGCCACGTGCCGTAGACCGTCGCCGGGTTATAGGTCGGCACATAAACAACCTGCGGATCGGCGGGTTCGATTTTAATAATCGTCGGGCTGCTGGCGGGTTGCGGTGCTGCCCCGTTAGCTTCTTTTGTCGGGGCAGGCGTTGCCGCTTTTGTCGTCGTGGTGACTTTCTGCTGCGCAGTAGAGGTCAGCGCGCCGGTTTGCTGAGCCAGTGCGCGCAGCCTTTGCACCGAGTCCATCACATCGTTGGGCTGCGCCAGGAATGCGTCGCCGAGATTTTGCACCCACTGCGGGTTTTCACCCAGCAATGACATGAGCTGCGGGAAGGCGACCAGCGATTTTACGCTCGCGTCCCAGGGCTGGTTCTTAGCCGCCTCTATCGCCGCATCGCCCTGCAGTCTGGGGTTATCCCGCGACCACTGCACCGCCTGAAGCACATTCGCGGGGTAAGTCGCCGCCATCAAAATTTGCGACAGCAGCGCGTCAGGGTAGAGCGCAACGGGCGCAACCCATTGGTCAATTTGCGCGGCCGTATAAGTGGGCGAGACAGGCGTTACGGGAGCGGGCTGGTTCGGTGCCGACGCGGTGGCGGCAGGCTGAGTTTGCGCTGGTGCGACAGGCGTGGTTTCGTTCACAGCCGCAGGCGTCTGGCTTTTTACGAATAGCGCGCCTGAGGCCGCCAGGAGCCCGGCGCTGCATAGCAGGGCAAACAGATGTGGCTTGAAAGGCAACTTCATAGGAAACTCCGACGAGAGCGATGCCATAGGGCGTTTGGGGTGCCGCGAGTATATCCTTCGTTTTTTTGCGGTTTTAGCTTTAACTGGCGATGAACCGCATCCGTCCAAATAAAACTGTGAGTATTTATTGCGCAATTATAAGCGACAATAAATTTGCCGCTGTGATGTCGCCTGAAAGACCGCCCTTGCGGGCGGTCAGGAGCGTAATTGCCTAAGTTCAGGATGAACCGAATGTGGATGTCTGAAATGTTCCAGCCACCCTGCATCAGCGTCATCGCTGCGCTTAATACAATGAGAAGCGTATAGAGCAAACGCATTTCCATTGCGCGTAATCCCTTGCGGGCTACGTCGATTCCTTCTTCACCGGGAAAGGCAGAACCAGGCAAGTGTGTTGTACTTGCCACGTAGGGTCAGGGAACTGCTTCCGGGCCCGGTGACTGGCTGCTACGCCAGCGAAGCAGGCCAGCGGGCAAGGTAAACCGTTTTTTCCAGGGCTGAAAGCCGTTTTAAAGCGTTGCATTGGCTTACATGTAAATTCCGAAAGCGGTGCGCAAATCGTACAGTTCGACTTGCCCCTTTTTTTAACCGATGGCATGATTCATTTCGTGTTGTACTTGCCACATAACCTGTGTGAAGGTGCCTGCTACCACCCGCACACAACAAGAAGACCGCCGTCAGGCGGTTTTTTTGTGCCTGAAATCTCACTTCTGAAACGCGTTATGCGTTGCTTAACGATTCAGCAAATATTTAATGTTGCTTTTTTGTAAACAGATTAACAGAGACCCCAATTCCTGCTATTCTGCCCGACGCGGAACCGGGCATTTACCCTACAAACTGCTGTCTCACAGGAGCGTGAAGAGAATAGCCTGGCTCCCCATATGACAATGAGAGCGAGGAGAACCGTCGTGCTAGAAGAATACCGTAAGCACGTAGCTGAGCGTGCCGCCGAGGGGATTGTAGCCAAACCCTTAGATGCAACCCAAATGGCCGCGCTCGTCGAGCTGCTGAAAACCCCGCCAGCGGGTGAAGAAGAGTTTCTGTTAGATCTGCTTACCAACCGTGTACCCCCAGGCGTTGACGAAGCCGCCTACGTAAAAGCCGGATTCCTTGCCGCTATCGCCAAAGGCGAAGCCTCCTCTCCGCTGGTCACCCCGGAAAAAGCGATTGAACTGCTGGGCACCATGCAGGGTGGTTATAACATTCACCCGCTGATTGACGCGCTGGATGATGAAAAGCTGGCGCCGATTGCCGCCAAAGCGCTGTCTCATACGCTGCTGATGTTCGATAACTTCTACGACGTGGAAGAGAAAGCGAAAGCGGGCAACGCCCACGCGCAGCAGGTTATGCACTCCTGGGCGAATGCCGAGTGGTTCCTGTCTCGCCCATCGCTGCCTGAGAAAATTACCGTTACCGTCTTTAAAGTGACGGGCGAAACCAACACCGACGACCTTTCTCCGGCGCCGGACGCCTGGTCGCGCCCGGACATCCCGCTGCACGCGCTGGCGATGCTGAAAAACGCCCGTGACGGCATTGAGCCGGATCAGCCAGGCGCAGTCGGCCCTATCAAACAAATTGAAGCGCTGGCGCAAAAAGGCTTCCCGCTGGCGTATGTTGGTGACGTCGTGGGCACCGGTTCATCCCGTAAATCCGCGACCAACTCCGTGCTGTGGTTCATGGGCGAAGATATCCCGTTCGTGCCGAACAAGCGCGGCGGCGGCGTGGTGCTGGGCGGCAAAATCGCGCCAATCTTCTTCAACACCATGGAAGATGCGGGCGCACTGCCGATCGAAGTCGATGTGTCGAACCTCAATATGGGCGACGCTATCGATATCTACCCGTACAAAGGCGAAGTGCGTAATCACTACACTGATGAGCTGCTGGCCTCCTTTGAACTGAAAACCGACGTGCTGATTGACGAAGTGCGTGCGGGCGGCCGTATTCCGCTTATCATCGGCCGTGGGCTGACGACCAAAGCGCGCGAAGCGCTGGGTCTGCCGCACAGCGACGTGTTCCGTCAGGCGAAAGATGTCGCCGAGAGCGACCGCGGCTTCTCGCTGGCGCAGAAAATGGTCGGCCGCGCTTGCGGCGTAGCGGGTATTCGCCCGGGCCAGTACTGCGAACCGAAGATGACCTCCGTAGGTTCCCAGGATACCACCGGCCCGATGACCCGCGACGAGCTGAAAGACCTGGCGTGTCTGGGCTTCTCCGCCGATCTGGTGATGCAGTCCTTCTGCCACACTGCGGCGTATCCGAAGCCGGTTGACGTTACCACGCACCACACGCTGCCGGACTTCATCATGAACCGCGGCGGCGTGTCGCTGCGCCCGGGCGACGGCGTTATCCACTCCTGGCTGAACCGCATGCTGCTGCCGGATACCGTTGGCACCGGCGGCGACTCCCACACCCGTTTCCCGATCGGCATCTCTTTCCCGGCGGGTTCCGGCCTCGTGGCGTTCGCCGCGGCGACTGGCGTGATGCCGCTGGATATGCCGGAATCGGTGCTGGTGCGCTTTAAAGGGAAGATGCAGCCGGGCATTACGCTGCGCGACCTGGTTCACGCTATCCCTTACTATGCCATCCAGCAAGGTCTGCTGACCGTTGAGAAGAAGGGCAAGAAGAACATCTTCTCCGGCCGCATTCTGGAAATCGAAGGTCTGCCGGATCTGAAAGTCGAGCAGGCGTTTGAGCTGACCGATGCTTCCGCCGAGCGTTCTGCGGCAGGTTGCACCATCAAGCTCAACAAAGAGCCGATCATCGAGTACCTGAACTCCAATATCGTGCTGCTGAAATGGATGATTGCCGAAGGCTACGGCGACCGCCGTACGCTGGAGCGCCGTATCCAGGGCATGGAGAAGTGGCTTGCGGATCCGCAGCTGATGGAAGCGGATGCCGATGCGGAATACGCGGCGGTGATCGATATCGATCTGAACGACATCAAAGAGCCGATTCTGTGCGCGCCGAACGATCCGGACGACGCGCGCCTGCTCTCTGACGTTCAGGGCGACAAGATCGACGAAGTGTTTATCGGCTCCTGCATGACCAACATCGGCCACTTCCGTGCTGCCGGTAAACTGCTGGACAGCCATAAAGGCCAGCTGCCGACCCGCCTGTGGGTGGCGCCGCCGACCCGTATGGACGCCGCGCAGCTGACCGAAGAGGGGTACTACAGCGTGTTTGGTAAGAGCGGCGCGCGTATTGAGATCCCGGGCTGCTCGCTGTGCATGGGTAACCAGGCGCGCGTGGCGGACGGCTCGACGGTGGTTTCCACCTCGACCCGTAACTTCCCGAACCGCTTAGGCACCGGTGCGAATGTCTATCTGGCGTCTGCGGAGCTGGCGGCCGTTGCGGCGCTCATCGGCAAGCTGCCGACGCCGGAAGAGTATCAGACCTTTGTCGCGCAGGTGGATAAGACCGCGGTGGATACTTATCGCTACCTGAACTTCGACCAGCTTTCCCAGTACACCGAGAAAGCGGACGGCGTGATTTTCCAGACCGCAGTTTGATGCAACACGTGCCCGGTTCGCCGGGCCGCACGAAAAAAGGGAAGCCTCAGCGCTTCCCTTTTTTTATGCATTATCGCCTCAGGAGTTTGCTTTGCCGTCGTAGCGCGGCAGGCTGACCACGGGATAAGTAAAACTCTCTTCCGTCCGGCAGCGCTCCGGCTTTTGCTGGTCGGCATAAATCAGGAAATAGCTCTCTTTGGCCGGGAAGTAGATTAAGTCATCGCCGTTGCGAAAGGAGATGACCTCATAAGGGGTACCCGTTTTCGTTCTGGCTTTATGAATGCCGGAGGCGATTTGAAAATGATTGCCCCACTTCATGGTGGTGAGGTGATACTTAAAAAAGGAGATCAGCACGTTTTGCCGCGTCAGGCAGTCAAGCCGCACCGCTTCGCCCGCATAAGCGGCGGAAAGGGGCAGCGCGACGGCGCACAGCAGCAGGGCCCGGGCGAGCGTCATTTTCAATTTTTGCATAGGTCTTTATGAATTAAGGCGTTAAGAAAGGTCACAGCATAGCACAGCCAGACCAGAGGGCGGGCGTAAGCGCTTTTTTCGCCAGACGCCGCCCGGTCCGCTTTTTTTTCGCTTTCATGCTGCGATAATAACTACACAGGTACAATGCAGCGGTCACGCATTGCCTTTTGCAGAGGAAAACACCATGGATTACGAATTCTTGCGCGATATTACCGGCTCGGTGAAAGTGCGCATGTCGATGGGGCATGAAGCGGTCGGCCACTGGTTTAACGAAGAGGTAAAGGACAACTTGTCTCTGCTCGACGAAGTGGAGCAGGCGGCGCGTGAAGTAAAAGGCAGCGAGCGTCAGTGGCAGAAAACCGGTCACGAATACACGCTGTGGCTTGATGGCGAAGAGGTGATGGTGCGCGCCAATCAGCTGGAGTTTTCAGGCGACGAGATGGAAGAGGGGATGAGTTATTACGACGAAGAGAGCCTGTCGCTCTGTGGTCTTGAAGATTTCCTGCAGGTAGCGGCGGCTTATCGCGCCTTTCTTAATCAGCGTTAAGCGCGGCGGCGTGGAGCGTCCCTGCTCCACTGGCGTTTACACGGCGGGAATGTTGCGGCCGTAGTAAATTTCGCGCATCTCTTTCCAGAGCAGGTCCGTAATGGTCTTGCGCTCTTCTTCGGTTAAATCTTCCGGTTTGGTGTGGAACATATAGTGCTTAAGGTCGAACTCTTTAAGCAGCATTTTGGTGTGGAAGATATTTTCCTGATAAACGTTCACGTCCACCATGTCATACAGCGACTTCATATCCTCTGACATAAAGTTCTGAATGGAATTGATCTCGTGATCGATAAAGTGCTTCATGCCGTTCACGTCGCGCGTAAAGCCGCGAACGCGGTAGTCGACGGTCACGATATCGGACTCGAGCTGGTGGATGAGGTAATTCAGCGCCTTCAGTGGCGAAATCACGCCGCAGGTCGAAACCTCAATGTCGGCGCGGAAAGTGCAAAGCCCGCCTTCCGGATGGCTTTCCGGATAGGTGTGCACGCAGATGTGGCTTTTATCCAGGTGGGCCACCACGGCTTCCGGCAACGGACCCGGGTGTTCGGACTTATCAATCAGCTTCGGGTCGACCGGCTCTTCGCTCACCAGAATGGTGACGCTGGCGCCCTGCGGTTCATAATCCTGACGCGCGATGTTCAGGATATTGGCTCCGATGATGGAGCAGGTCTCTGTCAGGATCTCAGTCAGACGGTTGGCGTTGTAGAGTTCATCGATATAAGCGATATAACCATCGCGCTCTTCCGCCGTTTTGGCGTAGCAAATATCGTAAATACAAAAACTCAGGCTTTTGGTCAGGTTGTTAAAGCCATGCAGTTTCAGCTTTTTCAATTTTGATCACCTCCTTAGGATGCCTGATCGGACAAGGCATCTTGCAAATATTGCGGCAGAGCGAAAGCTGCCGTATGAATAGCCGGATTGTAATAGCGGCACTGAATTCCCGCGGCGTGAAAGCGCGCTTGCAGGGTTTCAGTGGGCAGGTTGCGCAGCGCGTCGTTGTCCGTCGCCCAGGCGAAGGTCATGATGCCGCCGTAATAGGTCGGGATAGCCGCCTGATAAAAGCTGACATCACTAAAATAGTGGCTGAGCTTGCGGTGGCTGTCGATGGCTTCATCCTGCTGCAGAAAACAGACGCCGTTTTGCGCGACAAAAATTCCGCCAGGGTTCAGGCAGCGTTTGCACCCTTCGTAGAACGCGGAAGTGAACAGGCTCTCGCCGGGACCGATAGGGTCGGTACAGTCAGAGATAATCACATCAAACGTTTGCGTCGTCTGGTTAACAAAATTGACGCCGTCGTCAATCACCAGCTTAAAGCGCGGGTCGTCATAGCTGCCGGCATTATGGTTAGGCAGATACTGACGACAGAATGAAACGACGCCTGCGTCTATCTCCACCATGGTGATGGATTCCACGCTCTTATGGCGGGAGACTTCACGCAGCATAGCGCCGTCGCCGCCGCCGATGATCAGCACATGCTTTGCGAGACCGTGCGCCAGCAGCGGCACGTGGGTCATCATTTCGTGATAGATAAACTCGTCACGTTCGGTGGTTTGCACCACGCCGTCCAGCGCCATTACCCGGCCAAAAGCCGAATTTTCGAAAATGATCAAATCCTGATGATCGGTTTTCTCGTGGTAAAGCACATTATCAACGGCAAAGTATTGACCAAATTTGTCGTGCAGCGTCTCGTGCCACAGCGTATTCCCGGTCATTGGCTGATACCTCCTTCGTTAACACCCTCGGAAAATGGGCGCAACATAATAGCTAACAATAACCGTGGATGCACGGTCATTATTTCGACGAAGGGGCGGGGAAGGGGGTTACTTTACGTAGGCAAGCAGGCTTAGAGAATCGCGCGCCAGCGCCTTACATTTCCGTGCGGTGGGAATGGCGATGCCGCTCAAATCGCGATAGCTGTCTTCGCCAAGCGCCTTCATATTAAAGCTTTCGTAATTGCTTAAATCCCACTGGTTTTGCTGGGCGAAAAAGACCAGCGCGCGGCGAATCTGCCCGTTTGGCAAGTTCTGGTAGCCGCAGTCATTTTTCAGAAACACGAAAACGGCAGTGAGATCGGCCATGTCTTCCGCTTCTGATTCACTTAACGCAAAGCTACTGGCGGAAAAGCCCATCAGACAGCCCAGCAACATCACCCTGACCCACTTGTTCATTACGTCTACCACTCGCCAAAAGATACCAAACGATAGCACATTTCGTTCAGACGCGACGAGGATATTTGATCCCTTTTATGGCGGATAAATGCCCGTATGACGGGGCCTGGCGCGCTTTTCAAAATGAAAACAAGATGATTTAAGGAGAGGTGAAAAAGTAAGCGGCAAACGCCGCGTTTCGAAAGCAAAAAGCGGCCTCGCCAAAAAGCGAAAGCGAACGAAACGGCGCACGGTAAAATTGACTTCGGCTCTCACGCCCAAGCCCTTTTTTAACGCCGTTTTTTAAGCGATTGATTTTAAAGGCGCTATAAAAGCGCCGGAAAAAAGGGTCTGCAACAGCAAATTAAAGGTATTTGGTGTTAATACAGCGAATTAGCTAAAATCCGCTCTTGTTCACTGCCGTACAGGCAGCTTAGAAATGAACGCTACAACGGCAAGATAAGAAAAGAGCGTTCACTGCCGTACAGGCAGTTTAGAAAACGCCGGGCGCTCCTCCTCGCTTTTTCCCGTTGAAACTTGACCTTCCCGTTGGGGAAAGGTTTAAGCTCATGGCATGCCTGTCGTCGATAAGGAAATAAGATGCATCGCCGTGATTTCTTAAAATACAGCGCCGCACTGGGCGCGTTCAGCATGCTGCCTGCCTGGGGGCGCGTGATACCTGCGGCAAAACGCCCAACCTTACCCATTCCCGAACTCTTAACGCCCGACGCGCAAAGCAAAATTCGCCTGACTGCCCAGGCGGGCGCCAGCCAGTTCAACGGCCAGAAGGTGGCGACGTGGGGCTATAACGGCAACCTCCTCGGCCCGGCGGTAAAGCTCACGTCCGGCAAACCGGTGACGGTGGAGATCCGCAATGCGCTTCCCGAGGAAACCACAGTGCACTGGCACGGCGTGGAAATACCGGGCGAAGTGGATGGCGGGCCGCAGGGGGTGATTGCGTCAGGCGCGACCCGAACGGTGAGTTTTACGCCGCAACAGCGTGCCGCGACCTGCTGGTTCCACCCGCATCAGCATGGCAAAACCGGTCATCAGGTGGCGATGGGGCTGGCGGGCCTGGTGTTGATTGAGGATGTCGAAAGCCTGCAACTGATGTTGCCAAAGCAGTGGGGCATCGACGATGTGCCGCTCATTATTCAGGACAAAAAATTCACCGCCAACGGCAACGTCGATTATCAGCTGGATGTAATGAGCGCGGCGGTGGGCTGGTTCGGCGATACGCTGCTCTGCAACGGCGTGGCGTATCCGCAGCATAACGCGCCGAAAGGCTGGCTGCGGTTGCGCCTGTTAAACGGCTGCAATGCCCGCACGCTGAATATTGCCGCCAGCGACAACCGCCCGCTTTATGTGGTGGCGAGCGATGGCGGATTGTTGCCGGAGCCGGTTAAGGTGAGCGAACTGCCCGTGCTGACCGGCGAGCGCTTCGAGGTGCTGGTGGATACCAGCGACAGCAAGCCGTTCGACATCATCACCCTGCCGGTCAACCAGATGGGGATGGCGATAGCGCCGTTCGATAAGCCGCAGCCGGTGGTGCGCATTCAGCCGCTGGTCATTCCCGCCTCCGGCAGCCTGCCGGATACCTTAGTTAAGGTGCCCGCGCTGCCTTCGCTCGACGGGCTACAGGCGCGCTGGCTACAGCTGATGATGGACCCGATGCTCGACATGATGGGTATGCAGGCGCTGCAGGAGAAATATGGCGAGCAGGCGCTGGCGGGCCATCAGCAGCACATGCAGATGATGGGGCAGATGAGTCATGGTCACGGCCACGGCATGGATTTCCACAACGCCAACAAGATTAACGGCAAAGCGTTTGATATGAATGCCCCGGCGTTCAACGTGGCGAAAGGCCAGTATGAGCGCTGGACCCTCTCGGGCGAAGGCGACATGATGCTGCACCCGTTCCATATCCACGGCACGCAGTTTCGCATCCTTACCGAAAACGGCAAGCCGCCTGCGGCGCACCGGGCAGGCTGGAAAGACACGGTCTGGGTGGAGGGCGCGCGCAGCGAAGTGCTGGTGCGTTTCGACCACGTTGCGCCCGCTGAACATGCCTATATGGCTCACTGTCACCTGCTTGAGCATGAAGATACGGGCATGATGTTAGGGTTTACGGTGAGCTGAAGCCTCACCAAAGAAGCATCAGACGCGGCGCGGCGCTAACCCGCCCGACGAAAGGTTCATCGTCTTTCCGGCGGGAAAGCGATGCCGGGCGAATAAGCAACACGCGGTTTATCTCGTCGCCTTATGCCCATAAAAAAGCCCCTCAGTGAGGGGCTTTTGTTTTACTTATCGCAGATTATTTCGCGTCATCCGGCAGCGCATAGGCAACGATATAGTCGCCCATCTTCGTGCCAAACGACCCGTGGCCGCCTGCGGAAACCACCACATACTGCTTACCGTTAACTTCATACGTCATCGGCGTGGCCTGGCCGCCTGCCGGCAGGCGTCCTTCCCACAGCTTATCGCCGTTGGTTACGTTGTAAGCGCGCAGGTAGTTGTCCGCCGTCGCGGCGATGAACAGCACGTTGCCCGCGGTTGAAATCGGACCGCCCAGCATCGGCATGCCCAGCGTGAACGGAACCGGAACCGGCATCGGGAAGCCGAAGCTGTCGCGCGGGGTACCGATGCGTTTCTGCCAGACAATTTTGTTGGTCTTAAGATCCAGCGCGGAGATATAACCCCAGGCAGGCTGTTTACACGGCAGACCAAACGGCGACAGGAACGGGTTCAGCGTTACGCCATACGGCACGCCGTACTGCGGCTGAATGCCGGATTCAGAGCCAGTGCCCTGCGCGTCTTTCGGCTGCTCCATCGGGTTGCCCGGGCCGCGCGGGATCAGTTTAGAGACGAACGGCAGTGCAATCGGGTTAGCAATCGCGACCTGACGGTTCTGGTCAACAGAGAGACCGCCCCATTCAAACATCCCCAGGTTGCCCGGGAAGACCAGCGTGCCCTGTTCAGAAGGCGGCGTGAAGATACCTTCATAACGCATGCTGTGGAACATCACGCGGCAAACCAGCTGGTCGAACATGGTGGCGCCCCACATGTTCGCGCCGCTCAGATCTTGCTTCGGACGGAAGGAGAGATCAGAGAAGGGCTGGGTCGGCGTCACGTAGTCGCCTTTCGCTGCGCCCTGCGGAACCGGTTTTTCCGGCGCCGGGACCACGAGCTGGCCGTTGCGACGGTCAAGCACAAAGATGTTGCCTGTTTTCGCCGGCGCATAGATAACCGGTACGGTCTGGCCGTTCACGGTAATGTCGGCAAGCGTCGGCTGGGCCGGCAGGTCCATATCCCACAGGTCGTGGTGAACGGTCTGATAAGACCAGGCGAGCTTACCGGTAGAGGCGTTCAGCGCCACAATGGAGCTGGCATAGCGTTCCTGCTCCGGCGTGCGGTTGCCGCCCCAGATATCCGGCGTGGTCACGCCCATCGGCAGATAAACCAGATCCAGCTTCGCGTCATAGGCGGCTGGCGCCCAGGAGTTCGGCGAGTTCGGCGTGAAGTGATGTTCGTCCGCCGGAATAGCGTTCGGATCTTTCGCGCCCGGATCGAAGGCCCACAGCAGCGCGCCGGTGTTGATATCAAAACCACGAATAACGCCGGAAGGCTCACGGGTGGAGAAGTTATCGGTTACCGCACCGGCAATCACAATCACTTTATCAGTGACGATCGGCGGCGACGTCGGCTCGTACATGCCCGGCGTGGTGACCGGCATGTTGGTCTGCAGGTTCAGGATGCCTTTGTTAGCAAAGGTCTGGCACAGCTTGCCGTTATCAGCGTTCACCGCAAACAGACGGCCGTCGTTTACCGGCAGGATAATGCGGCGCGGACAGTCGGCCAGCACTTCCGGCGTCGCGTTAGCCGGGGTAGCCTCATGGTAAGAGACGCCGCGGCAGGTCACGTGCTGGAAGGTCGGGTTGGTATTCAGCTGCGGATCGAGGTGCCACTTTTCTTTACCGGTCGCGGCATCCAGCGCGAAAAGACGCTGATGCGCGGTGCAGAGGTAAAGGGTGTCGCGCACTTTAATCGGCGTTACTTCGTTGGTGATTTCACCCGGATCGTTCGGCAGCTTCAGGTCGCCGGTACGGAAAGTCCAGGCTTCTTTAAGCTGGTGGACGTTATCGGCGTTGATCTGCTTAAGAGGAGAATAACGCTGGCCTTCCTGGTTGCGGCCATAAGCCGGCCAGTCGCCTTCCGGAATGGCTGCCGCGCCGCTTGCCGCTGCCGCCGTGGCGTCGGCGGAAAGGGTGCCGTGAATCTCTTGCGGGTCGTTGAAGGCCGCCCATACCAGCATGCCGCCGGTAATGATAAGCGAAACCACCAGCGCGGTAACGCCCGGGCGCGCAGGCGTGGCGAGACGGCGCCAGACAAACGGCAGAATCAGCCAGATGCCAAAGAACACCAGCACGTCGCAGCGCGGCGTCAGGGCCCAGAAATCGAAACCGACTTCCCAGACGCCCCAAATCATGGTGCAAAGCAGGATAGCGGCATAAAGCCAGAGCGCCGCCGCGTTACGACGCCACAGCAGCCAGGCTGTCGCCAGCATCGCCACCCCGGCGATAGGGTAGTACCAGGAGCCGCCAATGGCGACCAGCCATACCCCTCCAATTAATAAATAAAGTCCGCACAATGCTGCGAACAGGGCTGTCAGAGTCACGAGCAAACGTGACTGTTTTACTTTTGTTTCCGCCATAATGACACTCGTAAATTTTTAGTAGCAACTAATTATAGTTATTAACATGTGTGATCTGAATCACAATAAGGGCTTTTTTGTGCATTTCTGCCGTAAATGCTTTTTGCTGGTATACTGCCTGCCTTATCAATAAGCGCTGGCGAACGAAACGCTGCCGTTTGATGATTCAAATTTAAAATCAGATGGTTATAGATATGAAACATACTGTAGAAGTAATGATCCCCGAAGCGGACATCAAAGCGCGCGTTGCAGAACTGGGACGTGAAATAACCGAGCGTTATAAAGACAGCGGCAGCGATATGGTGCTGGTCGGCCTGTTGCGCGGCTCGTTTATGTTCATGGCGGACCTCTGCCGCGAAGTGCAGGTTTCCCATGAGGTCGATTTTATGACCGCTTCGAGCTACGGCAGCGGCATGTCGACAACGCGCGATGTGAAAATCCTGAAAGATCTGGATGAAGACATCCGCGGCAAAGATGTGCTGATCGTCGAAGATATTATCGACTCCGGCAATACGCTGTCGAAAGTGCGCGAGATCCTGAGCCTGCGCGGACCGAAATCGCTGGCTATCTGCACGTTACTGGATAAACCTTCCCGTCGTGAAGTGGAAGTGAACGTCGAGTTTATCGGTTTTTCCATTCCGGATGAGTTTGTGGTGGGTTACGGCATCGATTACGCTCAGCGCTATCGTCATCTGCCGTACATCGGCAAAGTGGTTCCGCTTGCCGAGTAATGACGGGTATAAAAAAGGGGCCGCGGCCCCTTTTTTTCGCTATTACTTATGAATATTGTGCGTTTGCTGAAGATTGCCGATGCCGCTGCGATAGCGCTGTTCCAGCGTTTCGCGGTCAGCTGCGGCTACCTGCAGGTCGCGCAGCAGGCCATCGTGGATGCCGTAGGCCCAGCCGTGAATGGTCACTTTCTGGCCGCGTTTCCACGCTGACTGCATGATGGTGGAGTGGCCCAGGTTATAAACCTGCTCCATCACGTTCAGCTCGCACAGCGCGTCGAGGCGCTTCTCCTGCGGGATTTCACCAAGCAGTGAGCTATGTTTAAGCCAGATGTCGCGGATGTGCAGCAGCCAGTTGTTAATAAGCCCAAGCTCAGGGTTTTCTACCGCTGCCTGCACGCCGCCGCAGCCGTAGTGTCCACAGATAATAATGTGTTCCACTTCAAGCACGTCAACCGCATACTGAATGACCGAAAGGCAGTTAAGATCGGTATGGATGACCAGGTTGGCAACGTTGCGGTGAACGAAAATCTCACCCGGTTCGAGGCCAGTAAGGCGCTCGGCGGGCACGCGGCTGTCTGAGCAGCCAATCCACAGAAAGCGCGGCTTCTGTGCTTTCGCCAGTCGTTCGAAAAAGCCCGGGTCCTCTTCCACCAGCATTTTGGACCACTGGACGTTGTTGCTAATTAGTGTGTCGATATCTTTCATAAAGGTTAACGGCCTGTAACCGAAGAATTGCGTTGGGGTAATATAGGACAACTCAAAAATTTTTTAAACCACACAACTTTTGTGCGAAATAAGGTAACCGAATATCCATGACAATAGCACTGGAACTGGAGCAATTAAAGAAAACCTACGCAGGCGGGGTACAAGCGCTGCGTGGGATTGATTTAAAAGTGGAGGCGGGAGATTTTTACGCGCTGCTTGGCCCAAACGGCGCGGGCAAATCCACGACCATCGGCATCATCAGCTCGCTGGTGAATAAAACGTCCGGACGCGTTCGGGTGTTTGGCTATGATCTTGAGCGTGACGTGGTGAACGCTAAACGTCAGCTCGGCCTCGTGCCGCAGGAGTTTAACTTCAACCCCTTCGAGACGGTGCAGCAGATTGTGGTCAACCAGGCGGGCTACTACGGCGTGGATCGCCGCGAAGCCGTCGCGCGCAGCGAAAAATACCTTAACCAGCTCGATCTGTGGGAAAAACGCAACGAACGTGCGCGTATGCTCTCCGGCGGGATGAAGCGCCGTTTGATGATAGCCCGCGCGTTAATGCACGAGCCGAAGCTACTGATCCTTGATGAACCGACAGCGGGCGTGGACATTGAACTGCGCCGCTCCATGTGGGGCTTTCTTAAAGATCTCAACGACAAAGGCACCACCATCATCCTCACCACCCACTATCTGGAAGAGGCGGAGATGTTGTGCCGCAACATCGGCATCATCCAGCGCGGCGAGCTGGTGGAAAACACCTCAATGAAGTCGCTGCTTTCCAAGCTGAAATCAGAAACCTTTATCCTCGATCTGGCGCCGAAAAGCCCGCTGCCGAAGCTTGACGGGTACCAGTACCGGCTGGTGGATACTTCTACGCTGGAAGTGGAAGTGCTGCGCGAGCAGGGGATCAATAGCGTCTTTAACCAGCTGACGGCGCAGGGAATTCAGGTATTAAGCATGCGTAACAAAGCCAACCGTCTTGAAGAGCTGTTTGTCACGCTGGTGAACGAAAAACAAGGAGACCACGCATGATGCAGCTTTACTGGGTGGCGCTAAAAAGCATCTGGGCCAAAGAGATCCACCGCTTTACCCGAATCTGGGTGCAGACGCTGGTGCCGCCGGTCATCACCATGACGCTTTATTTCATTATTTTTGGCAACCTGATTGGCTCGCGTATCGGCGAAATGCATGGCTTCACCTACATGCAGTTCATCGTGCCGGGGCTGATTATGATGGCGGTGATCACCAACGCGTATGCCAACGTCGCCTCGTCGTTCTTCAGCGCCAAATTCCAGCGCAACATTGAAGAACTGCTGGTTGCGCCGGTGCCAACGCACGTGATTATCGCAGGCTATGTGGGCGGCGGCGTGGCGCGCGGCCTCTGCGTCGGCATTCTGGTTACGGCGGTTTCACTCTTCTTCGTGCCGTTCCAGGTTCACTCCTGGCTTTTTGTTGGCCTGACGCTGCTGCTCACCGCCGTGCTTTTCTCGCTGGCCGGCTTGCTGAACGCGGTGTTCGCGAAAACCTTTGATGACATCAGCCTGATCCCGACCTTCGTGCTGACGCCGCTGACTTACCTCGGCGGGGTGTTCTATTCGCTGACGCTGCTGCCGCCGTTCTGGCAGGCGCTGTCGCACTTAAACCCGATAGTCTACATGATTAGCGGTTTCCGCTTCGGTTTTCTCGGCATCAGCGATGTTCCGCTGCTCTTTACCGTTGCGGTACTGGCGGCGTTTATCATCGTCTTTTACCTGCTGTGCTGGTATTTGATTAGCCGCGGACGCGGTCTGCGCACCTGAAAAAAAGCCCTCCCGTCGCGGAGGGCTTTTTCTTTCTGTTGATGCATGTCAGCCCTGCGATTTCTCCCTGAGGTAAACTGCCCGCCTGAAACAAGGAGATACGCTATGTTAGGGTGGGTTATCGTCTGTCGCGGCTACGCGGCGCAGGAGATGCAGGCGGCGCTGGAAGAAAAAGCGGGCGCGCTGGCGCAGTGCCGGGCGGTGAATGTGCAGGAAGGGCTAAGCGCCAACATGCTGAGCCGTATGCTCTGCGACGCGCTGCACGAAACCGACAGCGGCGACGGCGTCATTTTCTTCACCGAAGAGAATGGCGGCACGCCTTATCGCACCGCCGCGCTGTTGAGCCATAAGCATCCCCACTGCGAAGTCATCTCGGGCGTGACGGTTGCGTTGCTGGGCGCTGCGGTTGCATGGCGAGAAACGCTGACCAGCGAATCTTTTCGCTTGAAAATTGTAGAGCAGGGCGGCGAAAACGTTAGCAGCCTCTGGCACCAGCAACAGAAAAACCCGCCCTTTGTGCTCAAACACGCGCTGTAATTGCCGGTAGGTTTGTTAAACTGGCTGCCACTCGCTTCACTCTGGTTCAGTGCTTCATCATGTTGACTCGTCTTCTGTTTAGCCTGTTGCTGTTATGCGCAGGCGCCGCTTATGCAGGCCCGTTTGTCGGCCAGCCTGTGCCGCCGCAATATATGCAAACCACGCAGGATGCCGATATCTGGGCGCAGGTTGGGGACCAGGTTATCTCGGTGGGCACGATAGAAGAGGGGCAAATAATCGCCGTTTCGCCGATGGCGGCGGACTATTACGAGTTCCGTTTCGGCTTCGGCACCGGGTTTATCGATAAACAACATCTGGAGCCGGTGCAGGGCAAACAGCGGGTGCAGGACAGGTTGGGCGATCTGAATAAGCCGCTCAGCAACCAGAATTTGCTTACCTGGCAGGATGTCACCGTCTATAACGCTCCGGACAGCCGCAGCGCGCCGTTCGGCACGCTTGCAGAAAACCTGCGCTACCCGATTATCGGCAAGCTTAAAGACCGTTTGAACCAGACCTGGTATGAGGTTCGCATCGGCAACCGCCTGGGCTATATCAGCAGCCTTGACGCGCAGGAGGATAACGGCATTCCGGTGCTAACGTACCACCATATCCTGCGCGATGAAGAGAACACCCGTTTTCGGCACACCTCCACCACCACTTCCGTGCGCGCGTTCAACAACCAGATGACCTGGCTGCGCGACAGGGGCTATGCGACGCTGTCGATGTACCAGCTGGAGGGCTACGTGCGAAACCGCATGAATCTGCCTGCTCGCGCGGTGGTTATCACTTTTGACGATGGGCTGAAATCGGTAAGCCGCTACGCGTACCCGGTACTGAAGCAGTATGGCTTTAAAGCCACCGCCTTTATTATCTCATCCCGCATTAAAGGCCGCCCGCAACGCTGGGACCCGAAGTCGCTGCAGTTTATGAGCGTTTCTGAACTGCGGGAGATAGCCGATGTGTTCGATATTCAGTCCCACACCCATTTCCTTCATCGCGTCGATGCGCTGCATCACCCCATACTGTTAAGCCGCAGCTATCACAATGTGCTGTTTGACTTTGAACGTTCGCGCCGCGCGCTGGCGCAGTTCAATCCGCACGTGCTCTATCTTTCTTATCCATTCGGCGGCTATGACGAGAAAGCGGTGAAGGCGGCCAACGACGCCGGTTTTCATCTGGCGGTTACGACGGTGAAGGGAAAAGTAAAGCCGGGAGACAACCCGTTCCTGCTTAAGCGGCTCTATATTTTGAAAACGGACTCGCTGGAGACCATGGCGAAAATCATTACGAACCAGCCGCAGGGATAACGCTCAGATACAACAAGGCCCTCGCGAAGAGGGCCTGGAAGGGGTTCAGGCAACCTGAACCGGTACGGCTTTCGCCTTGCGCTTCATTTCGTTATCACCTTCGAAATACGCGACTTTTGGCTGCCAGGCGCGCGCTTCGGCATCCGGCATCGTGACATAACTCGCGATGATAAGAATATCGCCCACATCCGCGCAGTGCGCCGCAGCGCCGTTAACGGAGATGATTTTTGAACCGCGCTCGCCGGCGATGGCGTACGTTGAGAAGCGTTTGCCATTGGTCACGTTGTAGATATCAATGGCTTCATATTCCAGAATACCCGCCGCCTCAAGGAAATCCTGATCAATGGCGCAGGAGCCTTCGTAATGCAAGTCCGCCTGAGTCACTTTGACGCGATGCAGCTTGCCCTGCAGCATTGTGCGAATCATAAATAGAACCTTGTTTACCAGAACGATATCAGCGCGGCGTTTACCGCCGCACCAGGAATTTATCCCGGGCAGTATTGCCCGTTTTATACCCTCTGTCTACTGGGTTAATTCCACGGTCTGATTGTCTATCAGCCGTGCCTGACCGAGCCACGCCGCCATCAAAATAACCGCGCGCGAACTCTTGTCATTCAGCTCCAGCAGGGTGTCGGCATCGCGAATTTGCAGGTCGTCCGGACGGAAGCCTTTCTCGCTCAGCTCCTGCGCCGCCGCCGCCAGCATCTCGTCCTGGTTATGCTCGCCCGCGCGCAGCTTCTGCGCGATGGCGTTCATCACTTTGCTAAGGGTAGGGGCGATTTTCCGCTGATCGCTGGTGAGATAGCCGTTGCGCGAACTCAGCGCCAGGCCATCTTTCGCGCGTACGGTCGGCACGCCGACGATGTCGATGTCGTAGCCCATGTCCGCGACCATCTTGCGAATCAGCGCCAGCTGCTGGTAATCCTTCTCGCCAAAGCAGGCGATATCCGGCTGCACCAGGTTAAAGAGCTTGCTCACTACCGTGGATACGCCGCGAAAATGGCCCGGACGGCTGGCGCCTTCCAGGATGGAGGAGATGCCAGGCACTTCAACAAAGGTCTGCTCGCCCATGCCTTTCGGGTAAATCTCTTCCGGCGTCGGCGCGAACACCATGTCCGCGCCGCGGCGGTTCAGCTTCTCGCAATCTTCCTGCAGCGTACGCGGGTAACGCGCCAGGTCGTCGGCGCGGTCAAACTGCATTGGGTTGACGAAAATACTCACCACCACCACATCGGCGCGGGCTTTCGCTTCGTCCACCAGCTTCATATGACCGTCGTGCAGGTTACCCATGGTCGGCACCAGCGCCACGCGTTTGCCTTCCATGCGAAAGCGGCGAATATGCTGGCGCAGCAGCGGTAAGGTTTCAATAATCAGCACAACCGTACTCCTGTCAGTGGAAACTGTGTTCTTCGCCCGGATAGGCGCCGGACGTCACTTCAGCAATATACTGGCGCACCGCGGCGCGCATATCGCCCGCTTGCGCGAGAAAGTTTTTAGCAAATTTAGGAATGTGGCCGCCAGTGATGCCGAAAGCGTCGTGCATCACCAGAATTTGGCCGTCGGTAACGTTGCCCGCGCCGATGCCGATAACCGGAATGGAGAGCGCGTCGGTGACGCGTTTAGCGAGCTCCACCGGCACGCACTCCAGCACCAGCAGCTGCGCGCCTGCCGCTTCCAGCGCCAGCGCGTCATCCAGCAGCGTTTGCGCGGCGGCTTCGTCGCGGCCCTGCACTTTATAGCCGCCGAAGATGTTGACCGACTGCGGCGTCAGCCCCAGATGGCCGCAAACCGGCACGGCGCGCTCGGTCAGCATGCGCACGGTCTCGGCGAGCCAGCGGCCGCCCTCGATCTTCACCATGTTGGCGCCCGCGCGCATAACGGTCGCGGCATTTTCAAACGCCTGTTCCGGCGTGGCGTACGCCATAAACGGCAGATCGGCGAGCAGCAGACACTGCGGCGCGCCGCGGCGTACCGCACGGGTGTGGTAGGCAATCTCGTCAACGGTGACCGGCAGCGTGGAGTCATGGCCCTGTATAGTCATGCCCAGCGAATCGCCCACCAGCATTACGCTAATGCCTTCTTCGGCAAACAGCTTCGCGAAGCTGTAGTCGTAGGCGGTAATGGTGGCGAAGCGGGTCTTTTCCTGTTTCCAGCGGCGCAGCTGGGAGATGGTTGTCGGTTTCATAACAATCCCGAAATTTGAAAATGAAACGTAGTGTAATCGATTGCCAGAAGTGTGGATAGCCACACTTTTAGCATGGCTTTTTCGGGGGTTTTACCAGCGGGAAATGCCCGTCTGGTCAAGCGTGGCAAGCACGCTCGCCAGCGGCGCGCCGTCGGGGAAGCGCAGCGTGGGCGCAATCTCGCTCAGCGGAAGCAGCATGAAAGCGCGGTTTTTCATGTCGTAGTGGGGCACCGTCAGACGCGGCGTGTTAATCACCTCGTCGCCGAACAGCATGATATCGAGATCGAGGGTGCGCGGGCCCCAGCGTTCCGCTTTGCGCACCCGACCCTGCTCCCGTTCAATGCGCTGGGTGTGGTCGAGCAGCACTTGCGGGGCGAGGGCGGTTTCCAGCGCCACGGCGGCATTCAGGTAATCAGGCTGATCCTGCGGGCCGAGCGGCGGAGTGCGGTAGAAGCTGGACTGCGCCAGCAACCGGCTTTGGGCTATCGCCGCGAGCGCGGCAATCGCCGCGTTGACCTGATCGAGCGGCGAAGCCAGGTTGCTGCCTATCGCAATATAGGCGATGGTCATGCATTGCCTTCGCGGCGCGGCGCGCGACGGCGGGGACGACGGTTGCGGCGACGCGCTTCCGGTTCATCGCCAAGGTCGTTCAGCATGTCTTTTTGCAGCGGCGGCGCGGCGGACTGGAACTCGCCCCACCAGCGGGCGAGGCGCTGCAGTTCGGCGTTGCTTTCCGCCTCGGCGCGCAGCGCCAGCAGATCGTAAGCGGCGCGGAATTTCGGATGCTCCATCAGCTTCCACGCGCGTTTGCCCTGGCGGCGCGACAGGCGCAGTTGCAACTGCCAGATATCACGGATAAGCGTGGTGATGCGCTTTGGAATGGCGAGCGAGCGGCACGCTTCGTCCAGCACGTCGTTCATCGCCAGCGCGAAAGCGTCATAATAGGCAAGCCCGCTCTCCTGGGCGATTTTCTGCGCCGTCTCCAGCTGCGGATACCAGAACATCGCAGCGAACAAGAACGCCGGGTTCACGCGCATATCGTTATGAATGCGCGTATCGGTGTTCTTCAGCACCTGAGCGATAATCCGCTCCATCGGACTGTCGCCCTGCTCGGTAAAGTAGCGGTTGATGACGGGGAACAGCGGCTGGAACAGGTTGTACTCGCAAAGCAGCTTATACGTGGCGAAGCCATAGCCCGCCTGCAGCAGCTTCAGCGACTCTTCAAACAGGCGCGCAGGCGGCACGTCGTTTAACAGCGTGGCCAGACGTGGGATAGGTTCAGCGGTTTCTGCGCTGATGCGCATATCGAGCTTGGCGGCGAAACGCACCGCGCGCAGCATGCGCACCGGGTCTTCGCGGTAGCGCGTTTCCGGGTCGCCAATCAGGCGAATTACGCCTTCCTGCAAGTCGCGCAGGCCGCCGACGTAATCGCGGACCGTGAAATCGGCCACGCTATAGTAAAGGCTGTTAATGGTGAAATCGCGACGCTGGGCATCTTCTTCAATCGAGCCAAAGATATTATCGCGCAGCAGCATGCCATTCTGGCCGCGCTGCGAAATAGCGCGGTCGCTCTGGCTCTCTTCGTGATGACCACGGAAGGTGGCGACCTCAATGATTTCCGGCCCGAACATCACGTGAGCGAGACGGAAACGGCGCCCCACCAGCCGACAGTTGCGAAACAGTTTGCGAACCTGATCGGGCGTGGCGTTAGTCGTGACGTCAAAATCTTTCGGTTTTTTGCCAAGCAGCAGATCGCGCACGCCACCGCCGACGAGGTAGGCTTCATAGCCTGCTTTATTCAGACGGTAGAGCACCTTGAGGGCATTTTCACTGATATCTTTGCGGGAAATAGCGTGCTGTTCACGCGGGATAATCGTCATGGCTGGTTGCACGGTGGCCTCTTCAACCACGCTCTCCTCGCGGTTTAACACCTTACGGCAAAAATTAGCGACTCGGGTAAAAATAGTACACCTCGGTAGTGAGACTCTGGACAAAAAACAGCGGCTAATATAGCTCAGTGCGGCGCGTTTGAGAATGCCGGATTCACCGCAGTTGCCGCAGGCACCCTTGACAACGCCCAGTTTCGCACCGCTTCGTTAAGCAAAGCGGCGAGACTTAGCTCCCGCATGGCTTGCGTGACCGGCTGGTTTAAGAAGCGTAACGCCGCCAGCAGCACCGGGCGCGGGTCGCCGTGGCTCAGGGCTGGCGCATGGTTCTGCTTCGACAGCTTATTGCCCTGCGCGTTAAGCGCCAGCGGCAGATGCACGTAGGCTGGAACAGGCCAGCCAAACTGCCGGTAAAGCGAAATTTGCCGCACCGTGGGTTCGATCAAGTCCGCGCCGCGCACGATTTCTGTCACGCCCTGGAAGTGATCGTCCACCACGACCGCCAGGTTATAAGCAAAAAGGCCGTCGCGGCGGTGGATGATAAAATCCTCCCGCGCCAGCGCTTCGTTGGCGACGATATGCCCTCGCAGACGGTCGTCAAACGCCAGCACCGGATGCTGCTGAATAAGGCGCGTGGCGGCGTTTTCCGGGCCGTGATGCAGGTTTCGGCAGTGGCCGTCATAAATCCCGCCGATTTGCTGAATGCGGCTGCGGGGACAGGTGCAGTAGTAGCTCAGACCCTGTTCGCGCAGGAAGGCGAGCGCTTCGCGGTAGGCTTCATGGCGGGCGGACTGGTACAGCACTTCGCCATCCCAGTGCAGGCCGTAATGCTCAAGCTGGCGTAAAATTGTTTCGGCGGCGCCGGGCACTTCCCGCGGCGGATCGATATCTTCGATGCGCACCAGCCAGCGACCCTGCTGTGAGCGGGCCTGAAGATAGCTGCCAAGCGCGGCGATAAGCGAGCCGAAGTGCAGTTCGCCGGAAGGCGAGGGGGCGAAACGGCCGATATAGAGTTGCGAGGACATGGTTTACATAAGGCAGAAAAAAAACAAGGCGGGAGAAGCTCCCGCCAGTAATAAGGTCAGATAACCGTAAGCCGTTAGCCAGCCATCTGTTTTTCGCGGATTTCCGCCAGCGTTTTGCAGTCGATGCACAGATCGGCTGTCGGACGCGCTTCCAGGCGACGAATACCGATTTCCACACCGCAGGATTCGCAGTAGCCGAAATCTTCGTCTTCCACTTTTTTCAGGGTTTTTTCGATCTTTTTGATCAGCTTGCGTTCGCGGTCACGGTTGCGCAGTTCGAGGCTGAATTCCTCTTCCTGAGCGGCTCTGTCCACCGGATCAGGGAAGTTGGCAGCTTCGTCCTGCATGTGCGTAACGGTGCGATCGACTTCATCCCTGAGTTGATTACGCCACGCTTCAAGAATTCGCTTGAAGTGCGCCAGCTGGGCTTCGTTCATATACTCTTCGCCCGGTTTCTCTTGATACGGCTCCACCCCAGCGATGGCGAGAATACTCAGGGACGATGTTTTACGGTTTTGCCCTTCTTGCATGTTGCTTCTCCTTAACACGCACTATCGATCCCCTTGTCGGGGGAAAAATCAGGCCGCTATAAATAGCAGAAGCTTTTCCGGATAGCAATTATCTAAACGTTACACTTGACAACCCTGTGAGGAAAAGCGTATTCGCATACGCGACCAGAACGGTTAAACAACAATTCTTATCAAAAGTTTATAAGTTGACCGCTAACGGCGACGTTAACGTCATTGCGGTAGCCGAAAGCGAAGCTTTCCACGCCATCACTTCCACCCCACTGCGCTGCGCTTCTTCCAGAAGCCCGGCGTACCGGGGATCGATATGGCGAGCGGGAGCAACCTGGTCGATAGCGGAGTGCAGCACCGCAAATAACAAAACGGCGCGTTCGCCACTGGCCGCCACGCTCATCAGCTCCCGTAAATGCTTCTGACCCCGTACCGTTACCGCATCGGGAAAGTAGCCCGATCCCTGTTCCGATAGCGTTACGGATTTCACCTCAATATAGCAGTTAACCCTGTAATCCGCCTGCAACATAAAGTCGATGCGGCTGCGCTCCGCCCCATACTTTACTTCGCTCTGAATGGAGGTATAACCGGCCAGTTCCGGCAGGCGGTTTTCCACCAGCGCCTCCTTCACGAGCGCGTTGGCCCGTAAAGTATTAACGCAGATAAGCGAACCGGTTTGGGTTTCGGTTAATTCCCAGGTATGCGGATATTTTCTCGTCAGGTTCGGCGAGGTGGAGTACCACACGGTGTCGCCGGGCGTGGCGCAGCCGGTCATCGCGCCCGTATTGGGGCAATGCAGCGTCAGCGTCTCGCCTTGCGGCGTGATCACATCGGCGAGAAAACGCTTATAGCGCTTAATCAGCGTGGCGGA
Source organism: Franconibacter sp. IITDAS19 (assembly GCF_023079515.1). Classification (NCBI taxonomy): domain Bacteria; kingdom Pseudomonadati; phylum Pseudomonadota; class Gammaproteobacteria; order Enterobacterales; family Enterobacteriaceae; genus Franconibacter; species Franconibacter sp. IITDAS19. The sequence goes on from NZ_JALJCP010000004.1 coordinate 307,384, forward strand.
TTGCAGGGGAGGGGTAAATTCCATTTCGCTTCCTTTATTTAAGCAACCAGCGATCGACTGGCTTGTAACGCGTGCGTCCCTGTTCGAACAGCGACTCATAGAGCACGAAAGCATCAACAGGGAACGTCCAGCCAAAGCCAGGCGGCGGCAGCGCAACCCGGTGCTGAGCGTTGCGCAGTAATGTGACATGCGGATGAAAGGGCTGCGGCGACTGCGCGCAGCCGCTGCGTGCGGCCTGGGCGCGCAGCAGATTCGCCAACTGCAGCAACCCTCTCGGCGCCTGGCGCGGCCCAAGCCAGACGACGCGCGAGCGAGGCCAGTGGCCCGCGTCGTCCAGGCGAAGCTGGAACCCGGGCTGAGCGATACGGCCTGCCTGGGCGGCGAGTACCCGCTGCTTCTCCTCGCTCACGTCGCCCAGGAAAGCGAGCGTAATGTGCAGGTTGGCCGCCGCTATCGGGCGCCCCGCTTCAACGGGAAACTGTTCGGCGCGCCAGCGCACGATGTGCTGCTGAATATCCCCGGGAATTTCAAGCGCGAAAAACAGGCGTTTAGACTCTGACATAGCGTGACTCGGTGAATGAAGAGGCGAGATGCTACAATGCTCTCCTTATTATGTTAACCCGCTGGAGCCTTTTGTGTCGTCATTGCCGGTCGCCGCCGTACTGCCTGAACTTCTCACCGCCCTGCAACACGCCCCGCAGACCCTGCTTATCGCCCCCACCGGCGCCGGGAAATCGACCTGGCTGCCGCTGCAAATTTTACAAAAGGGCGAGTTGAGCGGGCGCATTCTGCTGCTGGAGCCGCGCAGGCTGGCGGCGCGCAACGTGGCGCAGCGGCTTGCCGAACTGCTGGGCGAGGCGTGCGGCGAAACGGTAGGCTACCGCATGCGCGCTGAAACGTGCGTCGGGCCGAATACGCGCCTTGAGGTGGTGACGGAAGGCATTCTTACCCGGCTTATCCAGCGCGACCCGGAGCTTAACGGCGTTTCGCTGGTGATCCTTGATGAATTCCATGAGCGAAGCCTGCAGGCGGACCTCGCGCTTGCGCTACTGCTGGACGTGCAGCAGGGGCTGCGCGACGATCTCAGGCTGCTGATTATGTCGGCGACGCTGGACAACGCGCGGCTGCAACAGCTGCTCCCCCAGGCGCCGGTGATCGTGTCCGAGGGCCGGGCGTTTGCCGTCGAGCGCCGTTACCAGGCGCTCAGCGCCCACCAGCGCTTCGACGACGCGGTAGCGCAGGCGGTGAGCGGGCTGCTGCGAGAAGAACGCGGCTCGCTGCTGCTCTTTTTGCCAGGCGTGGGCGAGATCCAGCGCGTGCAGGAGCAACTGGCCGAACGCGTCGCCTCCGATGTGCTCCTCTGTCCGCTCTACGGCGCGCTGCCGCTGAGCGAACAGCGCAAAGCGATTCTGCCCGCGCCGCCGGGCTTTCGCAAAGTGGTGCTGGCGACCAATATCGCCGAGACCAGTCTTACCATTGAGGGCATTCGTCTGGTGGTGGACAGCGCCCAGGAGCGCGTGGCGCGCTTCGATGCCCGTACCGGCTTAACGCGGCTGGTGACGCAGCGGGTAAGCCAGGCTTCCATGACCCAGCGCGCAGGCCGCGCCGGGCGTCTGGAAGAGGGCATCTGCCTGCATCTTATCGGCAAAGAGCAGGCGGAGCGCGCGGCGGCGCAGGGCGAACCGGAGATCCTGCAAAGCGATCTCGCCGGTCTGCTGCTGGAGCTGTTGCAGTGGGGATGCCGGGATGTCAGCGAGCTTAGCTGGCTCGATACGCCGCCTGCGGCTAACCTTCAGGCGGCGCGGGCGCTGCTAAGCCAACTGGGCGCGCTGGAGAACAACGCGCTTACGGCGCGCGGACGTCAGATGGCGCAGCTTGGCAACGACCCGCGTCTGGCCGCGATGCTGGTCGGCGCAGGCGATGCGGACGAGCAGGCCACTGCCGCCCGTCTCGCCGCGCTGCTGGAAGAGCCGCCGCGCGGCAGGGAAAGCGATCTGCGCGGCGCCTTTGCCCGCAACCAGAGCAACTGGCAGGCGCGCAGCAACCAGCTGCTTAAGCGATTAAAATCGTCCGGCGGTAGAGGCGACATTTCGCTGGCCGCCGGGCTGCTGGCGCAGGCGTTTAGCGATCGCATCGCCCGCCGCCGTGGGCTGGATGGCCGTTATCAGCTCGCCAACGGCATGGGGGCGATGCTCGATCAGGACGATGCGCTCTCCCGCTACGAGTGGCTTATCGCGCCGCTGCTGTTGCAGGGCGGCAACACGCCAGACGCGCGTATATTGCTGGCGCTGCCGTTCGACCTCGACGCGCTTATCGCTGACTATCCGCACCTGTTGCAGCAGAGCGATTCGGTGGAATGGGACGAAGCCCAGGGGACGCTGAAGGCGTTTCGCCGCTGGCGGCTTGGGCAACTGGTGGTCAAGACGCAGCCGCTGTCGAAACCCTCAGAAGAAGAGCTACACCAGGCGATGCTTAACGGCATTCGCGAAAAAGGGCTTTCGGTGCTTAACTGGACGCCGGAAGCAGAACAGCTGCGTTTGCGTCTGGCCTGCGCTGCCCGCTGGCTGCCAGAGCATCCATGGCCTGCGGTGGATGACGAGGCGCTGCTGGCCTCGCTTGAGAAATGGCTGCTGCCGGAGATGAACGGCGTGCATTCGCTGCGGGCGCTAAAAAATCTGAACCTTACGGTGGCGCTTAACCATCTGCTGGAGTGGTCATTACGTCAACGGCTGGATAGTGCATTGCCAACTCATTACACTGTGCCGACCGGAAGCCGGATAGCCATTCGTTATGACGCCGATAACCCGCCTGTGCTGGCGGTGCGGATGCAGGAGATGTTTGGCGAAGCTGCAACACCGGTTATTGCCCAGGGGCGGGTGCCCCTGACGCTGGAGCTGCTTTCGCCCGCCCAGCGGCCGTTGCAGATAACCCGCGACCTGGCCGCCTTCTGGCGCGGCGCTTACCGGGAAGTGCAAAAAGAGATGAAGGGACGCTACCCGAAACACGTCTGGCCGGACGACCCGGCCAATGCGCAACCCACGCGCCGCACGAAGAAGTATTCGTAACGCAGCGGGAGCGTTAGCCTTTTAATTTGAGAGCTTTCTTCTTTCGCGCGGGTGCGGAAGAAACAAGAATCAGGCCCTTGCGCCTGAATTATCTGCGGAGAAAAAGCATGGCGGGGAATGACCGCGAACCTATCGGACGCAAGGGCAGACCAGCGCGTCCGGTAAAAGAGAAAGTTAGCCGTCGTCGGCTCAGGGAAGAGGAGTATGACGATGAGTATGAAGATGAAGAACCCGCGCCGAGAACGGCGAAGGGCAGGGGTAACGGCGGTGGCGGCAAGGGGCGCAAGCCTGCCAAAAAGCGCCGCTGGCTCTGGTTTTTGCTAAAGCTGTTTCTGATCCTCGTGGTGGTGATGGTCGCCTACGGCGTCTATCTCGACCAGAAGATCCGCAGCCGCATCGACGGCAAAGTCTGGCAACTGCCGGCGGCTGTCTATGGCCGCATGGTCAACCTTGAGCCGGATTCGCTCTACAGCAAGCAGGAGATGATCAAGCTGCTGGAGGCCACGCAGTACCGTCAGGTGACGAAAATGACCCGTCCTGGCGAGTTTACCGTGCAGGCCAACAGCATTGAGATGATCCGTCGCCCGTTCGACTTCCCGGACAGCAAAGAGGGGCAGGTGCGCGCGCGCCTGAGCTTCAGCGGCGATCGCCTTGAGTCTATTGAGAACATGGACAGCGGCCGCCAGTTCGGCTTCTTCCGTCTCGACCCGCGGCTTATCACCATGCTCTCTTCGCCGAACGGCGAGCAGCGCCTGTTTGTGCCGCGCACCGGCTTCCCGGATTTGCTGGTGGATACGCTTATCGCCACCGAGGACCGCCATTTCTATGAGCACGACGGCATCAGCGTCTACTCTATCGGTCGCGCCGTTTTGGCGAACCTGACGGCGGGCCGGGCGGTGCAGGGCGGCAGTACGCTGACCCAGCAGCTGGTGAAAAACCTCTTCCTGACCAACAAGCGCACCCTGTGGCGTAAAGCCAACGAGGCCTACATGGCGCTCATCATGGACGCGCGCTACAGCAAGGACCGCATTCTGGAGCTGTATCTGAACGAGGTTTACCTCGGCCAGAGCGGCGACGACCAGATCCGCGGCTTCCCGCTGGCGAGCCTTTACTATTTTGGCCGTCCGGTGGAAGAGCTGAGCCTCGACCAGCAGGCGCTGTTGGTGGGGATGGTGAAAGGGGCTTCGCTCTACAACCCATGGCGTAATCCGAAGCTTGCGCTGGAGCGCCGTAACCTGGTGCTGCGTCTGCTGCAGGAGCAGCAGGTGATAGACCAGGAGCTGTATGACATGCTGAGCGCCCGGCCGCTGGGCGTGCAGCCGCGCGGCGGGGTGATCTCACCGCAGCCCGCGTTTATGCAGATGGTGCGCCAGGAGCTGCAAAGCAAGCTGGGCGATAAGGTTAAAGATCTCTCCGGCGTGAAGATCTTTACCACCTTTGATTCCGTCGCGCAGGACGCCGCGGAAAAAGCGGTGACGGAAGGCATTCCGGCGCTGATTAAACAGCGCAAGCTGAAAGACCTGGAAACCGCAATGGTGGTCGTCGACAAGACGACGGGTGAAGTGCGCGCCATGGTCGGCGGAGCGAACCCGCAGTTTGCGGGCTACAACCGCGCCATGCAGGCGCGCCGCTCCATCGGCTCGCTGGCGAAACCGGCCACTTACCTGACCGCGTTAAGCCAGCCGAACCAGTATCGCCTGAATACCTGGATTGCCGACGCGCCGATTTCGCTGCGTCAGCCGAACGGCCAGGTCTGGTCGCCGCAGAACGATGACCATCGCTACAGCGGCCAGGTGATGCTGGTGGATGCGCTTGCCCGCTCTATGAACGTGCCGACAGTTAACCTTGGCATGGCGCTGGGCCTGCCAGCCGTTACCGAGACCTGGACGAAGCTTGGCGTGCCGAAAGAGCAGCTGCACCCGGTTCCGGCGATGCTGCTTGGCGCGCTTAACCTGACGCCGGTGGAAGTGGCGCAGGCGTTCCAGACCATCGCCAGCGGCGGTAACCGCGCTTCGCTCTCCGTGCTGCGTTCGGTGATCGCCGAAGATGGCTCGGTGCTGTTCCAGAGCTTCCCGCAGGCGGAGCAGGCCGTGCCGCCGCAGGCGGCCTATCTGACCCTCTACACGATGCAGCAGGTGGTGCAGCGCGGTACGGGCCGGGCCCTTGCCGCGAAGTTCCCGAAACTGCATCTGGCGGGGAAAACGGGGACCACCAACAACAATGTCGATACCTGGTTTGCCGGCATCGACGGGCGTGAAGTGGTGATAACCTGGGTGGGTCGCGATAACAACCAGCCGACTAAACTCTACGGGGCCAGCGGCGCGATGGCGATTTACCAGCGCTATCTGAGCAACCAGTCGCCGGTGCCGCTGGAGCTGACGCCGCCGGAAGATATCGTCGAGATGGGCGTGGATGATATGGGCTACTTCCAGTGCGGCGGCGGTTTCCGCACGCTGCCGGTGTGGACCACCAATCCGGATGCGCTTTGCCAGCAGAGCGCGCCGCCGCCGGCGGAAAACCCGTTTGAGCAGTCTGCTCCGGCGCAGCCGCAGCAGCAGCCTCAGCAACAGCAGGCGCCGCAGCAGCAGGAGAAGAGCGACGGCGTAGCGGGCTGGATTAAGGATATGTTCGGCAGCAATTAACGGTTCACGCCTCGCTTAGCGATGAACGCACCGGTAACGCGGCGTAATGGGGAAACCTGTTACGCCGCGTTTTTTTATCTTCTCTATTACCGCCCGGTAACCGCTGTTTAGCGACCTCGTAACTCCCTGCTATTACAATGGTTAATTACGCTGCCTTTAGTCCTCTCAGGGCCGTCTGACGCTTGCCATATAAACAGCGTTTCGCATATTATCTTGCGTTCATAATAATAATTCTCGTTTACGTTATCGTTCGTTACTTTCACTCAGAGAAAATAAAATGGCGCGTTCCAACACCTTTCAGCCTACTCATACCCGGCTGCGCAAGCTTGCCGTGCTGATTGCCGCGGCAACCGGCAGCATTGCCGTTACCGCTACCGCCGCCGAGACGGCGAAAAAAGAAGATACCATTACCGTTAGCGCCGCCGCGCCGCAGGAAAGCGCCTGGGGTCCGGCGCCGACTATCGCCGCCAAACGCACGGTGACTGCCACCAAAACCGACACGCCGATTGAAAAGACCCCGCAGTCTATCTCGGTGGTTACCAGTGAAGAGATGGAAATTCGCCAGCCCGCGTCGGTGAAAGAGGCGCTGGGCTATACGCCGGGTGTGGTTGTCAGTAACCGTGGCGCATCTAATACTTATGACTTTGTCAGCATCCGCGGCTTTACTTCTGTCGGCCTGAGCCAGAACAACTATCTGGACGGTCTGAAACTTCAGGGTAACTTTTATAACGACGCGGTTGTCGATCCTTACTTCCTGGAGCGCGTTGAGCTGATGCGCGGTCCGGTTTCCGTGCTTTACGGTAAGAGCAACCCCGGCGGCATTATTTCCATGGTTAGCAAACGTCCGACCACCGAGCCGCTTCATGAGATACAGTTCCAGGTTGGTACGGATAACCTTTACCAGACGGGATTTGATTTCAGTGATTCGCTGGATGATAACGGCGAGTTATCTTACCGTTTAACCGGCCTCGCTCACTCTAGCGATGAACAACAAAACGGCGCGGAACGCCAGCGTTATGCTATTGCGCCCACCTTCACGTGGCGGCCGGACGACAAAACCAATTTCACCTTCCTTTCTTACTTCCAGAACGAGCCGGAAACGGGCTACTACGGCTGGTTGCCGAAAGAAGGGACCGTTCAGCCGCTGCCGAATGGCAAACGTATCGGCACCGACTTTAACGAAGGCGCCAGCAACAACACCTATTCTCGTAACGAGAAGATGGTGGGCTACAGCTTCGAACACGGCTTCAACGATACCTTCACCGTGCGCCAAAACCTGCGCTTTGTGGAAATGAAAACGGCGCAGAACAGCGTTTATGGTACGGGTATTTGTACCACTAATACCTTCAACGCCCCTTGCCAGGAGGTTCCTGCTGGCGAACGCGATCATTACTTAGGTCGCGGCACCGTCGTGGATAACGAACGTTTGCAGAACTTCAGCGTGGATACGCAGTTGCAAAGTAAATTTGCGACGGGTGAGGTAGACCACACTTTACTGACTGGTGTGGACTTCATGCGTATGCGTAACGATATCAACGCGACGTTTGGAACCGCGCCTGTTGTGGATCTTTATAATCCGCAGCCGCTTGAAGATTTTAATTTCGATAAGGCTGCGCCGTATCAGCTTAACGAAACCAAACAGACCGGCGTTTATGTTCAGGATCAGGCTGAGTGGGATAAGTGGGTCTTTACCTTGGGTGGCCGTTACGACTGGTCGCAGCAGGCCACTACGGTACGCGCCGACGGCGGTTCTATCGAACGTAACGATCACCAGTTCACCTGGCGTGGCGGCGTAAACTACCTGTTCGATAACGGTATTTCCCCTTACATCAGCTATAGCCAGTCTTTCGAGCCTAACGCGTTTGATCTCTACAGCGTGCCGCGTATGGCTTTCGCCCCCTCTAAAGGCGAACAGTACGAAGCAGGCGTGAAATATGTACCGAAAGATATGCCGATCGTCATCACCGGCGCGGTTTATCAGTTGACCAAAACAAACACCCTGACCACTGATCCGAACGATGCTCTGCTGCAGGTTCCTTCAGGCGAGGTGCGTTCGCGCGGCGTTGAACTGGAAGCCAAAGCGGCAGTTAACGCAAACATTAACATCACGGCTTCTTATACCTATATCGACGCGGAATACACGAAAGATACGAATCTCAAAGGCAATTCCGTGGAGCAAGTGCCGCGTAACATGGGATCTTTGTGGGGCGATTACACCTTTAACGACGGCCCGCTCTCCGGTTTGACTCTTGGCACCGGCGGCCGCTTTATCGGCTCCAGCTACGGCGACCCGGCGAACACCTTTAAAGTTGGTAGTGCCGCAGTCATGGATGCTGTGGTGAAATACGACCTTGCGCGCTTCGGCCTTGCCGGCTCCAGTGTTGCGGTGAACGTGAATAATCTGCTCGACCGCGACTACGTCTCCAGCTGCTTCCAGACTTACGGCTGCTTCTGGGGCGCGGAGCGTCAGGTCACCGCCACCGCGACATTCCGCTTCTGATCCGTTTTCGGGCACGGTTCGCCGTGCCCTTTTACAAGTTGGCTACTATGCAGGATAAACAGACGTATCCCGACACCACCTTTTCCCTCAAGCAAGTCGCTTTTCGTGTGCCAGGCCGCACGCTGCTTCACCCGCTCTCCCTGACGTTTCCCGCAGGAAAGGTTACTGGCTTAATCGGCCATAACGGTTCCGGCAAATCCACGCTTTTAAAAATGCTGGGCCGTCATCAGCCACCTTCGGAAGGGGAGATTTTGCTGGGCGGCCAGCCGCTTGAAAACTGGGGCAGCAAAGCGTTTGCCCGTGAAGTGGCTTATCTGCCGCAGCAATTGCCCGCCGCAGAAGGGATGACCGTGCGCGAGCTGGTGGCGATTGGCCGCTACCCGTGGCACGGCGCGCTTGGGCGCTTCGGCGTGAAAGATCGCGAACTGGTGGAGGAGGCGATAACGCTGGTGGGCCTGAAGCCGCTGGCGCACCGGCTGGTGGATAGTCTTTCAGGCGGCGAGCGGCAGCGGGCATGGATAGCGATGCTGGTGGCGCAAAACAGCCGCTGTCTCCTGCTTGACGAACCGACCTCGGCGCTCGATATCGCCCACCAGGTGGAGGTGCTGGCGCTCATCCATCGCTTAAGCCAGCAGCGCGGGCTCACGGTGATCGCCGTGCTGCATGATATCAACATGGCGGCGCGTTACTGCGACCACTTAGTGGCGCTGCGCGGCGGCGAAATGATTGCCGAAGGCTGCCCCGATGCGCTGATGACCAGCGAAAATCTGGCACAGATCTACGGTATTCCGATGGGGATCCTGCCTCATCCGGCGGGCCTTGCGCCGGTGAGCTTCGTTTACTGATGCGCGATCTCACTTTCTCTTTCACCCGCCGCCGGTTGCTGACGGCGATGGCGCTTTCGCCGCTGCTCTGGCAGATGCAAAAAGCCCGGGCGGCAGAACCGGTTACCGAACGCGTCGTGGCGCTGGAGTGGCTGCCTGTGGAACAGCTGCTGGCGCTGGGCGTTACGCCTTACGCCGTCGCGGATATTCCGAACTACAACCTGTGGGTTAATGACCCGAAACTGCCCGCTTCCGTTATTGATGTCGGCCTGCGCACCGAACCGAATATGGAACTGCTGACCGCCATTAAACCCACGCTGCTTATCTGGTCGTCAGGCTATGGTCCTTCACAGGAGCAGCTATCGCGCATCGCGCCGGGCGTTGGCATCGCCTTTACCGACGGCAAAGCGCCGCTGGACATGGCGCGCAAATCGCTGATGCAGCTGGCAAGCCGTATCGACCGCGAGCAGGCGGCCCGCCATCATCTGGCGCAGTTTGATAACTTTCTCCAGCAGATGAAGCCGCGTTTCGCCGCGCGAGGCGAAAGGCCGGTGGTGCTGATGACGCTGATAGATGCCCGCCACGTGCTGCTGATTGGGCAAAACAGCCTGTTCCAGCAGGCGATGGACGTGCTGGGCGTGCGCAACGGCTGGGCGGGCGAGACCAATTTCTGGGGCAGCGCGATCGTAGGGATGGAGCAGCTTGCCGCTATCAAGGATGCCGATGTGCTTTGCTTCGAACACGGTGATGAGCCATTGATGGGACAGATAGCCGCCACGCCGCTGTGGCAGGCGATGCCCTTTATCCGCAACCAACGTTTTCAGCGGGTGCAAGCGGTCTGGTTTTATGGCGCGACGCTCTCCACCATGCGCTTTTGTCGCGTGCTGGACAATGCGCTGGGAGGCCGGGCATGAGAACGCGCCATGCGCTTTTCCCGACACTTTTGCTCGCCGCGCTCTTTATCGCCGCGCTTGCGCTGACGTGGTGCAACCTTAACGCGCAACTGCCGCGCGGTGAATGGCGCCAGGCGCTCTGGCAGCCGGATGTTAACGCTATTAACCAGATGCTGTTCCACTACAGCGCGCTGCCGCGCCTGGCGGTTTCGCTGCTGGTGGGGGCAGGGCTGGGGCTTGTGGGCGTGCTGTTCCAGCAAGTGCTGCGCAATCCGCTGGCGGAGCCGACGACGCTTGGCGTCGCCACCGGGGCGCAGCTCGGCATTACCGTCGTTACGCTCTGGTCGCTGCCGGGCGGCGTTTTCACGATGCAATTCGCCGCGCTGGCAGGCGCCTGTCTCGTTGGCCTGCTGGTATTCGGCGTGGCGTGGGGCAAACGTCTTTCGCCGGTCACGCTCATTCTTGCGGGCCTGGTCGTCAGCCTGTACTGCGGCGCGGTAAATCAGCTGCTGGTGATTTTTCATCACGAGCAGTTGCAGAGCATGTTCCTCTGGAGCAGCGGTGCGCTTAACCAGACCGACTGGAGCATCGTGAATCGCCTGTGGCCGCAGCTGCTGGGCGGCGTGCTGCTGACGCTGTTGCTGCTGCGTCCGTTAACCCTGATGGGTCTTGATGACGGCGTGGCGCGCAACCTGGGGCTTGCGCTTTCGCTGGCGAGGCTGGCGGCGCTTTCGCTTGCAATAGTCATCAGCGCCTTGCTGGTGAACGCGGTGGGAATTATCGGCTTTATTGGTCTTTTCGCGCCCTTGCTTGCCAAAATGTTAGGCGCGAGACGGCTGCTTGCGCGCCTGCTGCTGGCGCCGCTTATCGGCGCGCTGATCCTGTGGATTTCCGATCAGTTCATCGTCTGGCTGACCCGCGTCTGGATGGAGATCTCCACCGGCATGGTGACGGCGTTGATTGGCGCGCCGCTGCTGCTCTGGCTGCTGCCGCGTCTTCGCACCATGAGCGCGCCGGACATGAGCGCAGGCGACAGCGTGCCCGCTGAGCGCCAGCATCTGCTGCGCTGGGCGATAGCGGGCCTGGTGGTACTGCTTGCGATGCTGGCAGCGGCGCTTTGTCTGGGACGCGACGCGCAGGGCTGGCAGTGGGCGAGCGGTTCGTTGCTCAATGAGATGATGCCGTGGCGCTGGCCGCGGGTGCTGGCGGCGCTCAGCGCCGGCGCCATGCTGGCGGTGGCGGGCTGTATTATTCAGCGTCTGACCGGCAACCCAATGGCCAGTCCCGAAGTGCTCGGCATCAGCGCGGGCGCCGCCTTCGGCGTGGTGCTGATGCTCTTTTTCGTGCCCGTGGACGCTTTCGCCTGGCTGCTGCCCGCCGGTAGCCTGGGGGCGGCAGGTACGCTGCTCGTTATCCTTATCGCCGCCGGGCGCGGAGGCTTCTCGCCGCACCGCATGCTGCTGGCGGGGATGGCGCTGAGCACCGCCTTCAGCATGATGCTGGTGATGCTGCAGGCAAGCGGCGACCCGCGTATGGCGCAGGTTATCACCTGGCTTTCCGGCTCGACCTACAGCGTGACCCCGCAGCATGCGCTGCGCACGCTTGGCGTAATGGCGATCTTGCTGGCGGCGACGCCGTTCTGCCGCCGCTGGCTGACTATCCTGCCGCTTGGCGGCGATACCGCCCGCGCGGTCGGCATGGCGCTGACGCCTGCCCGTATCGCGCTGCTGCTGCTCGCCGCCGCGCTGACCGCCGCGGCCACGCTGACTATCGGGCCGCTCAGCTTTGTCGGCCTGATGGCGCCGCATATCACCCGGCTGATGGGCTTTCGCCGGGCGCTGCCGCAGCTGGTTATCTCGGCGCTGCTGGGCGGCATGCTGATGCTCTTCGCCGACTGGTGCGGACGTATGGTTATCTTCCCTTATCAGATCCCGGCGGGGCTGCTGGCGACCTTTATCGGCGCGCCTTATTTTGTCTATCTGTTGAGAAAGCAGAGTCGGTAAGCGCGGGCGTGAAGGCCAATAAAAAAGGCGGGGAAGTCCCCGCCTTTTTTTATCGCCAGACGAATTACAGCTTCGCAAACACGCGACGGGCGGCGTCGACCGTGTTGTTGATATCTTCTTCGCTGTGGGCGACGGACATAAAGCCCGCTTCAAACGCGGAGGGCGCGAAGTAGACGCCTTCCTCCAGCATCAGATGGAAGAAGCGCTTGAAGCGCTCCACGTCGCAGGCGACCACATCTTTATAGCAAGTTACGCTCCCGGCCGCAGTGAAGAAGAGGCCGAACATGCCGCCGACGTGGTTAACCACCAGCGGAATGCCCGCTTCAGCCGCCGCTTCGCGCAGCCCTTCGGCAAGGCGGGTGGTGAGGTCGTCCAGCATTTCATGCACGCCAGGCTGCGCCACTTCGCTCAGACAGGCGTAGCCCGCCGCCATGGCAATCGGGTTGCCGGAGAGGGTGCCCGCCTGGTAAACCGGCCCGGTCGGCGCCAGCGCTTCCATGATTTCACGGCGGCCGCCAAACGCCCCCACCGGCATGCCGCCGCCGATGATTTTGCCTAGGCAGGTAAGATCCGGTTCAACGTTGTAGTAGGCCTGAGCGCCCGCCAGCGCCACGCGGAAACCGGTCATCACTTCATCGATAATCAGCAGCGCGCCAAATTCATCGCACAGTGCGCGCAGGCCTGGCAGGAAATCGGGCTGCGGCGGGATGCAGTTCATGTTGCCCGCGACCGGCTCGACGATGATGCAGGCGATATCCTGCGGATAGAGCTCGAATGCCTCGCGCACAGAGGCGAGATCGTTATAGGTGCAGGTCAGGGTGTGCTTCGCGAAATCCGCCGGCACGCCCGGCGAATTAGGCTGACCGAGCGTGAGCGCGCCGGAACCGGCTTTTACCAGCAGGTGGTCGGCGTGGCCGTGGTAGCAGCCTTCAAATTTGATAATTTTGTCGCGGTGGGTATAGCCGCGCGCCAGGCGAATGGCGCTCATCGTCGCCTCGGTGCCGGAGTTCACCATGCGCACCATGTCCATTGTCGGCACCAGTTCGGTGACGAGCTGCGCCATTTTCACTTCCATCTCCGTCGGCGCGCCAAAGCTCAGGCCGCGCTGCGCTGCCTCAATGACCGCGTTGCGGATGGCGGGATGGTTATGGCCCAACACCATCGGCCCCCAGGAGCCCACGTAATCGATATAGGCTTTACCGTCGGCGTCATACAGATAAGCCCCGTCCGCACGCTCGATAAACAGCGGGACGCCGCCCACGCCGGTAAAGGCGCGCACCGGCGAGTTAACGCCGCCGGGGATAAGTTCGCGGGCGGCGGCGTAGAGGTTTTCAGACTTACTCATGAATCGGCTCCTGATTCGGGAAAAAGGGTAACGGGCTATTCTAAGGCATCCGATAAAGGTTATGAAAGTTTTGCCCGATTGAAGCGCCCGAATAGCCGCGGATTTTTCATGCGACGCGGCGGCGGGCGGCGGGTAAAATAGCGCTCCATTCTGTTTTACCTACAAATGATGACAGCATGAAACCACACGCTTCCCCTTTCAGGGCACAACAGCGGCTCCGCTTACGCCGCATGATGATGATTCGCCACCTGATCCGCCGCGATAAAACGCCGCTGGCCATTTTGCTGATGGCGGCTGTAGTGGGTACGCTTGCGGGGCTGGCGGGTGTGGCGTTTGAACGGGCCGTCGGCTGGGTGCAGCAAAACCGCATCGGTATGCTGGCGCAGGTCGCCGACCGCGCCTGGCTGGTCTGGCCGCTGGCGTTTATCGCCTCCGCGCTGCTGGCGATGGTGGGGTATTGGCTGGTGCGCCGCTTCGCGCCGGAGGCGGGCGGCTCCGGCATTCCTGAAATTGAAGGGGCGCTTGAAGAGCTGCGCCCGGTGCGCTGGTGGCGGGTGTTGCCCGTGAAGTTTATCGGCGGTATGGGGACGCTCGGCGCGGGCATGGTGCTGGGCCGCGAGGGGCCGACAGTGCAGATTGGCGGCAATATCGGCCGCATGGTGCTGGACATGTTTCGCCAGCGCGGCGCGGAGGCGCGCCATACGCTGCTTGCCACCGGCGCGGCGGCGGGGCTTTCGGCCGCTTTCAACGCGCCGCTGGCAGGCATCCTGTTTATCATTGAGGAGATGCGCCCGCAGTTTCGCTACAACCTTATCTCCATCAAGGCGGTCTTTACCGGCGTCATTATGTCGAGCATCGTTTTTCGCCTCTTTAACGGCGAAGGCGCAGTGATTGAAGTCGGCAGGCTGACTAACGCGCCGGTCAATACGCTCTGGCTCTACCTGATGCTCGGCATTATTTTTGGCGCGGTAGGCCCGCTTTTCAACCATCTGATTTTTCGCGCCCAGGATATGTTTCAACGTATTCACGGCGGCAATATAACGAAGTGGGTGCTGGTGGGCGGCGCGCTTGGCGGCTTGTGCGGCGTGCTGGCGCTGATTGAGCCTGCGGCGGCGGGCGGCGGCTTTAACCTTATCCCCATCGCCGCGGCGGGTAACTTCAGCGTGGGCATGCTGCTGTTTATCTTTGTCGCCCGGGTGATAACCACGCTGCTCTGCTTCTCTTCCGGCGCGCCAGGCGGGATTTTCGCCCCGATGCTGGCGCTCGGCACGCTGCTTGGCACCGCGTTCGGCATGGCCTGCGCGGCCTGGTTCCCGGCGTATCATCTGGAGGCGGGGACGTTCGCCATCGCCGGCATGGGTGCGCTGTTCGCCGCCTCCGTGCGGGCGCCGTTGACCGGTATCGTGCTGGTGCTGGAGATGACCGATAATTACCAGCTCATTCTGCCAATGATCATTACCTGCCTTGGCGCTACGCTGCTGGCGCAGTTTCTTGGCGGCAAGCCGCTCTATTCCTCTATTCTTGCCCGTACGCTGGCAAAACAGCAGGCGGAACAGCAGGCGCAGGCCGGGCAGAATACTTGAACGATTTACCAGGGTAATAGATAATGGCCTTAAAGATCGGGTTATTCTTTGCCCGATTGCGGTCTTCGTTGGGAGCATAAAATGAGTGATGACGTAGCGCTGCCTCTGCAATTTACCGATGCAGCAGCCAATAAAGTAAAAAGCCTGATCGCGGATGAAGAGAATCCGAACCTTAAACTGCGCGTCTACATCACCGGTGGCGGTTGCAGCGGCTTCCAGTATGGTTTTACCTTTGATGACCAGATCAACGACGGCGACATGACCATCGAAAAACAGGGCGTCGCGCTGGTGGTTGACCCAATGAGCCTGCAGTATCTGGTGGGCGGCTCGGTGGATTACACCGAAGGGCTGGAAGGTTCTCGTTTCGTGGTGAGCAACCCGAACGCCACCAGCACCTGCGGCTGTGGCTCCTCCTTCAGCATCTAATCCCGCCGGGTAAGCCGGATAAAAGAAAAGCCGTGTTGTGGAACACGGCTTTTTTGTTTATGCGTGGTCGTCGAGCGCGAAGGTGGGCAGCTTCAGGTGCCAGCGAATAGCGGCGAGCCGGATGGCAAGCGTCACCGCCATGCCTGTCATACTGGCCTGCTCAAGCGGCACGCTGAAGGTGTAAAACGCGGTGGCGTGGACGATGCCGCCCGCAATGCAAGCGGTGGCGTAGATTTCGGTTCGCAGGATCATAGGAATTTCGCGAGCCAGCACATCGCGAATAATACCGCCGCCCACGCCCGTCACCACGCCCATGCAGATGGCTACCAGCGGGCCGGTGCCTGCCAGAAACGCCTTGTTCACGCCGATGCCGACAAACACCGCCAGGCCTACGGCGTCCAGCACCGGCAGGATCCACTTCGGCAAGCGCCGCGGCTGGCGCACCAGCGCAATGGTCAGCAGGCAGGTCACCATCGCCACCACCAGATCGGTGGGATCTTTGACCCAGAACACCGGGCCGTGATCGAGCGCCATATCGCGGATCGTGCCGCCGCCCACCGCCGTCACCACACCCAGTACCAGAACGCCGAACGGATCCATCCGCAGCTTTCCGGCCAGCAAAACGCCAGAGATGGCAAACACGGCTGTGCCTATGATATCCAGCCAATAAACCAGCATTTCCTTTCCTCGACTCGTTATTTCGTAGCTGCCAGCGCCTGGCAGAGCTGTTTCGCGGCGAGGATAATACGCGGCCCGGCGCGCTCAAACCAGTCGTCTTTTACGGTAATAACCGGAACTTTTAGCTGCTCATGCCAGAACTGCGTTATCTGTGGAATTTCCTTTTCATCGCCCGCAGTAATGATGGCTTCCGGCTGGCGCATCAACACCTGCTCGCGGCTTACCTGCGGCCAGGGCGCGGGGCTGTCGGCGAAGATATTCTCACCGCCGCAGACCTCGACAAGCTGGTTCTGAATGGAGCTTTTATTGGTCGTGAAAAGCGGCTGGCCGCCAAATTGCAGAAAGACCCGCTTTTTCGCTTTTCCGGCGTAGTGGTTTTTCAGGGCCGTAAATTCCTCAAGCAGCGAGGCTGCCGCCGCTTGCGCCTTTTCAGGGGCAGGGCTAAAGGCCGCGAGCTGGCGAAGCGCCGCGGCGACCTGCTCCACGCTTGCCGGATCAAGCCACATCACCTGAATGCCAAGCGATTTAAGTTGATTGACCTGGCGTTCGGCGTTGCCGCCGCGCCAGGCGAGCACCAGATCGGGCTTAAGCGCTACGATGCGCTCAAGGTTCATGCCCTGCCAGTTCGCCACCTGCTCCAGCTTTTTCGCCGCTTCGGGATAGTCAGAATAAGCGCTGGCGGCAACGGGCGTAATGCCGGCGGCGAAAGCGAGTTCGGTATTGGCAGGGGAGAGCGAAATGACGCGCGGCGCGGCTATCAGCCACGCCGGGAAGAGAAGAAGCAGGGCGGCGAGCGCCCTGTTAAGCGGCCGCTTAGCCACGGTTTACGGCGGCGAGCAGCGTTTCTACCATCAGGCTGGACTGCTTTGCCGCGACAGCGAGGAACTCCTCGAAGCTCAGGTGCGACTGCTGGTCCGCTACGTCGGAAATGGCGCGCACCACCACGAACGGCACGCCGAAGTTATGGCAGACGTGGCCAATAGCCGTCGCTTCCATTTCCACAGCGATCGCCTGCGGAAAACGGGTGCGGATGCGGGTAAGCGCGTCGGCGCCGTTGATAAAGGCGTCGCCGCTCACCACCAGGCCGCGCACCGCATGCAGGTTGAGCTCGCCGATGCAGGCTTCAGCGGCGGCGATAAGCGTTTCATCCGCTTTGAAGGCGGCCGGGCAACCCGCCATCTGGCCATATTCGTAGCCGAAGGCGGTTACGTCAGCGTCGTGATAGCGAACTTCGTCGGAAACCACGATATCGCCTACTTTGAGCGTAGGCGCAAGGCCGCCCGCCGAGCCGGTGTTAATGATGAGATCAGGCTTGCAGTGTTCAAGAAGCAGCGTCGCGCCCATCGCGGCGGAGACTTTACCGATGCCCGACTTCAGCAGAGCCACCTCGACGCCGTTAAGCGTGCCGGTATAGATCTCGCAGCCCGCCAGTTTCAGCGTCTGACGATGTTCAATTTTGTCGCGCAGCAGCGTAACTTCTTCTTCCATTGCACCAATAATGCCTGCTTTCATAGAGATACTCGCTAAATGATGGATTAACGGGGATAGTCTATCATGGCAGACAACAAGGATTTAATTCGCGTAAGCGCGCGAACCGGGAGAGCCTATGGCTGAGATCGATTTTCGCAACAAAATAAACTGGCGTCGCCGGTATCGCTCGCCGCAGGGAGCGAAAAGTGAACATGAGATCCTGCGCATTTTTGAAAGCGACCGGGGGCGCGTAATCAATTCGCCAGCCATTCGCCGCCTGCAGCAAAAAACGCAGGTCTTTCCGCTGGAGCGCAACGCCGCAGTACGTACGCGACTAACCCATTCGCTGGAAGTGCAACAGGTCGGGCGTTATATCGCCAAAGAGGTATTAAGCCGACTGAAAGAGCAGGGCAAGCTTGAACAATACGGGCTGGCGGAGCTAACCGGGCCGTTTGAAAGCATTGTCGAGATGGCCTGCCTGATGCATGACATCGGCAACCCGCCGTTCGGCCATTTTGGCGAAGCAGCGATCAACGACTGGTTCAGCCAGCGTCTTTTTCCTGTCGACGCCGCCAGCCAGCCGCTGAGCCATGACCGTTGCGCTGTCGCCGTGCTAAAGCTGCAGGAAGGCGAAGAAGAACTCAACGCGCTGCGTCGCAAAATACGCCAGGATTTGTGCCATTTCGAAGGAAACGCGCAGGGCATTCGCCTTGTCCATACTTTGCTGCGCATGAACCTGACCTGGGCGCAGGTGGGCTGCATTTTAAAATATACGCGCCCGGCGTGGCATGCCGGCCCGGTGCCGAAAAGCCACAGCTATTTGATGAAAAAGCCCGGTTTTTACCTGGCGGAAGAGGGCTATATTTCCCGCCTACGTAAAGAGCTTTCGCTTGGCGAATATAGCCGTTTCCCGCTGACTTGGATTATGGAAGCGGCGGATGACATCTCTTATTGCGTGGCCGATCTTGAAGATGCGGTAGAGAAACGCATATTTACCGTCGAGCAGCTTTATCAGCATCTTTATGAATCCTGGGGCGAGCATGAGCCTGAAGATCTTTTCGCGCAGGTAGTGGAAAACGCTTATGAAAAAGCGAAGACCAATCCGCTTCGGCGCATTGCCGAAGACCAGTTCTTTATGTATTTGCGCGTCAATACGCTAAATAAGCTGGTGCCCTATGCCGCACAGCGGTTTATTGAAAACCTGCCCGCTGTTTTTGACGGCTCGTTTAACCAGGCGCTGCTTGAGGACGAGAGCCCGTCGAGCCGCCTGCTTGAGCTCTATAAGCGCGTGGCGGTGCGTCGCGTATTTAATCACCCCGACGTTGAACAGCTAGAATTACAAGGTTATCGGGTGATAAGCGGCCTGCTGGATATTTACCAGCCGCTGTTAAAACTGCCATTGACGGATTTCCGCGAGCTGGTGGAAACCGAAGGCGTGCGGCGTTTACCGATTGAGACGCGCTTATTTCACAAGCTTTCTGGCCGTCACCGGCTGGCTTATATTGAAGCGGTGAATAATCTGCATCCCGAGGCGGCGGATTATCCCTTATGGGAATATTATTATCGCTGCCGTTTGATTCAGGATTATATCAGCGGCATGACCGATTTATATGCATGGGATGAATATCGGCGCCTGATGGCGGTGGAATAAATAGTGCGAGTTTTGTAAAGACGCTCAATAAATTTTTACTTATTCAGAAACTTAACGCTGGAACTTCGCGCTATAAAGTCACTCTTACTGTCACGTACACAGCAGGTAATTGACGTAACTTTTAGCTGAGATTGAAAAGATGAAAAAAACCACGTTAGCAATGAGTGCGCTGGCTCTGAGTCTGGGTTTGGCGCTGGGGCCGGTGTCCGCTTTCGCCGCTGAGACTGCATCTTCTTCCGCCACCTCGCAACAGATGCCGAGCCTGGCGCCGATGCTGGAGAAAGTGATGCCATCAGTGGTGAGCATTAACGTTGAAGGGAGCACGACGGTGAACACGCCGCGTCTGCCGCGTAATTTCCAGCAATTCTTTGGCGATAACTCGCCGTTCTGCCAGGAAGGTTCGCCTTTCCAGAGCTCGCCTTTCTGTCAGGGCGGCGGCGAAGGCGGCGACGGCGGCCAGCAGCAGAAATTTATGGCGCTGGGTTCCGGGGTCATTATTGATGCCGCGAAAGGCTATGTGGTAACTAACAACCACGTGGTGGATAACGCAACCTCAATTAAAGTGCAGCTGAGCGACGGGCGTAAGCTCGACGCCAAAATGGTAGGTAAAGATCCGCGATCGGATATCGCGCTGATTCAGATTCAGGATCCGAAAAATCTGACGGCGATTCAAATCGCCGACTCCGATCAGCTGCGCGTGGGCGATTACACCGTCGCTATCGGCAACCCGTTTGGTCTTGGCGAAACCGTGACTTCCGGTATCGTTTCGGCGCTGGGCCGCAGCGGCCTGAATGCGGAAAACTACGAAAACTTTATCCAGACCGACGCCGCCATTAACCGCGGCAACTCCGGCGGCGCGTTGGTGAACCTGAACGGCGAGCTTATCGGCATCAACACCGCTATTCTGGCGCCGGACGGCGGCAACATCGGCATCGGCTTCGCCATTCCGAGCAACATGGTGAAAAACCTGACTGCGCAGATGGTGCAGTATGGCCAGGTGCGCCGTGGCGAGCTGGGCATCCTTGGCACCGAGCTGAACTCTGAGCTGGCGAAAGCGATGAAAGTTGACGCCCAGCGCGGCGCGTTTGTAAGTCAGGTGATGCCGAACTCCTCCGCCGCGAAAGCGGGTGTGAAGGCGGGCGATGTGATTACCTCCCTGAACGGCAAGCCTATTAACAGCTTTGCGGCGCTGCGCGCCCAGGTGGGTTCTATGCCTGTCGGCAGCAAGCTGACGCTTGGCCTGCTGCGCGAAGGCAAGGAAGTTAACGTTAATCTGGAGCTGCAGCAGAGCAGCCAGACTCAGGTTGAGTCTTCCACCGTCTTCAACGGCATTGAAGGCGCGGAGATGAGCAACCGTACGGGCAAAGACCAGGGCGTTATCGTCAACAACGTGAAGGCGAACTCCCAGGCGGCGCGCATCGGGCTTAAGAAAGGCGACATCATCGTCGGGGCAAACCAGCAGCCAGTGAATAACATTGCCGAGCTGCGTAAAATTCTCGAGAGCAAGCCGTCAGTGCTGGCGCTGAATATTCAGCGCGGCGATAGCTCTATCTATCTGTTGATGCAGTAAAAGGCATTGCGCTAAAAAAGGCCGCCCCGTGCGGCCTTTTTTATTACGCCGCTTTTATCGTAGGGGTGATAGCAAGAGTAGGCACACGTTGGGATAACAGGGACGCGGTAAAACAAAAGGGGCTGGCAAGCCAGCCCTGAAGGCGTTATTTGTTGCGGGTAAGCTTTTCGAGATCGGATTCGATTTCGCTGATCTTGTTGGCGACCACGCTTTCCAGATGGCGCAGGTCATCCAGAATTTTACGCTTAAGATCCACTTCGCTGCGATCGCGCTGGCAGATCTGATCGAGTTCATCAATCACGTAGCGCAGGTTCGGGCTTATCTCCTGCACTTCTTTGAACCCTTGTCCAACGCCGTCGGCGACAACCGTTTTGCGCTGGCGGGGATATTTAAACTTCACGCTCTTGGCGAAAAACTCGCCTTTATCCTTCTGAAAGTAGATTTTCAGAATATCGTTGTTCGCTTCCTGGCGAAGACTGTAACGGTCGATTTCATCAGGATTGGTTATGCCAAGACTCTTCAGATTATCGTACATAAGCGGGCCCCCTGGGGAATCATTAACCTATAGATAATTCACGAAAATATCCTTTTACGCCACCATCAGAGAGCAAAAAGGCGGGCCAGGCCCGCCTTTTTTACTGCTGTTAGTCGATAGTGCGCAGCAATTCGTTGATGCCAACCTTACTGCGGGTTTTCGCATCCACTTTTTTCACGATAACGGCGCAGTAGAGGCTGTAAGAACCATCTTTCGACGGCAGGTTGCCGGACACGACAACAGAACCTGCCGGCACGCGGCCGTAGTGGACTTCGCCCGTTTCACGGTCATAGATTTTGGTGCTCTGGCCGATGTACACGCCCATCGAAATAACCGCGCCTTCTTCGACGATAACGCCTTCCACAATTTCAGAACGCGCGCCGATGAAGCAGTTATCTTCGATAATGGTCGGGTTCGCCTGCAGCGGCTCCAGCACGCCGCCGATGCCCACGCCGCCGGAGAGATGCACGTTTTTACCAATCTGCGCACAGGAGCCTACGGTCGCCCAGGTATCTACCATGGTGCCTTCATCAACGAACGCGCCAATGTTCACATAAGAAGGCATCAGCACGGTGTTGCGGGCGATAAACGCGCCCTGGCGAACGGCGGCCGGCGGAACTACGCGAAAACCTTCTTTCTGGAAACGCGCTTCGTCGTAATTGGCGAACTTCATCGGCACTTTATCGAAGTAACGGCTTTCCGCGCCTTCGATAACCTGGTTGTCGTTAATGCGGAAGGAGAGCAGAACCGCTTTCTTCAACCACTGGTGGGTGACCCACTGGCCGTCGATTTTCTCTGCCACGCGCAGTTCGCCGCTGTCCAGCAGGGCGATAACCTGGTTCACCGCTTCGCGGGTAACGGTATCCACGTTAGCCGGGGTGATCTCTGCGCGACGTTCAAAGGCGGTTTCAATAACATTTTGTAGCTGATGCATTATTTGCTCTTTCCTGATGGTTCACTTAACGATGTAAAAAAGGGTTTACCCTTTATCGTTTGGATTGAGGGCTGCTGTCAACCGTTGTTGCACCTCTTGTTGCAGCACATTATTAAGGGCGCGCCGGTCGGCTGTCGCGATTATAAATAAATCTTCTACTCGCTCCCCAATGGTGGTGATTCTTGCGCCATGCAGCGAAATGCCGAGGTCGGCGAACACCTGGCCGACACGCGCCAGAAGCCCTGGCTGGTCGAGCGCGATAAGCTCAAGGAATGAGCGTCGCTCTGTGTGCGTCGGCAGGAAATTCACTTCGGTTTCCACCGTAAAGTGGCGCAATTTGGCTGGCTGACGACGCGGCTGCGGCGGCTGCCAGGTTCGCTGGGTAATGGCCTGCTCAAGCCCATGACGGATAGCTTCATGGCGGTCGGCGGAAAGTGGGCTGCCGTCCGGCTCCAGCACGATAAAGGTGTCCATCGCCATGCCGTCGCGGGTGGTGAAGATTTGCGCGTCATGAACGCTTAAGTTGCGGCGATCCAGTTCGGCGCACACGGCGGCGAAAAGATAAGGACGGTCCGGGCTCCAGATAAAAATCTCCGTGCCGCCGCGCGTCGCCTGCGGGCTTAATAAAATCAGCGGCTGGCTGAGGTCGTGCTTCAGCAAATGGCGTGCGTGCCAGGCGAGCTGGTTTGGGCTGTGGCGTACAAAATAGTTCGCCCGGCAGCGCGCCCAGATATGGTGCAGCGCCTCTTCGTTGATATTTTCCATACGCAGCAGCGCCAGCGCCTGCACTTGATGGTGGCGCACCCGCTCGCGCATATCCGGCGTATTCTGCATACCCCGGCGCAGCTGTTTCTCGGTGGCGAAGTAAAGCTCGCGCAACAGGCTCTGTTTCCAGCTGTTCCACAGCGTTTCGTTGGTGGCGCAGATATCAGCGACCGTCAGGCACACCAGGAAACGCAGGCGATTTTCCGTCTGCACCTCTTCGGCGAACTGCTTGATCACTTCCGGGTCCTGAATATCGCGCCGCTGGGCGGTAACTGACATTAATAGATGCTGGCGCACCAGCCAGGCCACCAGCTGCGTTTCACGGGAGTTGAGGCCATGCAGTTCGGCGAATTTCAATACATCCTGCGCGCCGAGAACGGAGTGGTCGCCGCCGCGCCCTTTGGCGATATCGTGGAACAGCGCGGCGATCAGAATGAGTTCCGGATGCGACAGGCGCGGCCATAAATCAACGCACAGCGGATGCTTCGACCGCGTCTCTTCAAGAGAAAAACTCTCAAGCTTTTGCAGCACCCGGATAGTGTGCTCATCGACGGTGTAAGCGTGAAAGAGGTCGAACTGCATCTGGCCGACAATGTGCGACCACTGCGGCATATAGGCCCACAGCACGCTGTGGCGGTGCATAGGCACCAGTCCGCGGCTGACCGCGCCCGGATGGCGCAGCATGGTCAAGAACAGCGAACGCGCTTCGGGGATATAGCACAGCGGCTGTTTAAGATGGCGACGAGCGTGGCGCAGATGACGCAACGTGGTGGAGTAAATGCCGGTAATGTCCCGGTTGCGCACCATGGCGTAAAACATCCGCAGTATCGCCTGCGGCTCGCGGATAAAAAGCGTTTCGTCGCGCAGATCGATAAGCGTGCCGCGAAGCTGGAAATCATCATCCAGCGGGCGGGGTTTTTCATCGGTGGAGAGCGCAAGTATCGCTTCATCGAAGAGCTGCAACAGCATCTGATTAAGTTCGCCCACCCGGCGAGTGACACGATAGAAATCTTTCATCATCTGCTCGACCGGCTCGTTGCCTTCGCCCTGGTAGTTCAGGCGCTGGGCGACGCTCAGCTGGCGATCGAACAGCAGACGGTTGTCGTAGCGGTTCAGCTCCAGGTGCAGGGCGAAGCGGATGCGCCAGAGCAGATGCTGACATTCGTCGAGCTCATTGCGCTCCGCTTCCGTCAGAAAACCGAACCCTACCATTTCACGCAATGACGTGGCGCCGAAGTGGCGACGCGCGACCCACTGGAGAGTATGGATATCGCGCAGGCCGCCGGGGCTGCTTTTGATATCGGGCTCAAGGTTATAGCTGGTGCCGTGATAGCGCTGGTGGCGTTCATTTTGCTCTTCCACTTTCGCCGGGAAAAACTTTTCAGAAGGCCAGAAGCCGTCGCTAAAAATGTGTTTTTGCAGTTCAAGAAACAGCGCGACGTCGCCAATCAGCAGGCGGGACTCAATCAGGTTGGTGGCGACGGTTAAATCGGACAGCCCCTCAAGCAGGCACTCTTCAAGCGTGCGCACGCTATGGCCCACTTCAAGCTTTACGTCCCAGAGCAGGGTTAACAGCTCGCCGACTTTTTGCGCCTGCGCATCGGGCAGGCGTTTACGGCTTAAGATCAGCAGGTCGATGTCTGAAAGCGGGTGCAGTTCGCCGCGCCCATAACCGCCGACCGCCACCAGCGCCGTTTCCTCTGTATCGCCAAAACCGTAGTGCAGCCAGAGGCGCTGCAGAAGCTGGTCGATAAATTCCGTACGCGCTTCAACAAGATCTTCGGCGCTGACGCCGCTGTCGAAGGCGACGCCAAGCCAGCGTTGAAAATCATCCAGATGCTGTTTTATCGCCGCGCAGTGTAGCGCGTCTTGCGGCCAGGTGGCGGGTTGGGCTGGCAGGCCCGGTAAAGAAGCGAGAGCCGTGTTCGCATACTGCTCAGGTAAACTATTACTCATCATGCGCCGCCCATAAAAAAGCCGGCTTAAGCCGGCTTCTTATTAATCGTTATGCGAAATGATGTTGGGGATCGTGTCGTCCTTACGCAACGTCAGAATTTCGCAGCCGTTTTCCGTCACCACAATAGTATGCTCGTACTGAGCAGACAAGCTGCGGTCTTTAGTTTTAACCGTCCAGCCGTCTTTCATCGTGCGGATGCGGTAGTCGCCCGCGTTCACCATCGGTTCTACGGTGAAGGTCATGCCCGGCTGCAGGATAACGCCGCCGTCATCCGCGTCATAGTGCAGCACCTGCGGCTCTTCATGGAAGCCGCGGCCAATGCCGTGACCGCAATATTCACGCACGACCGAGAACCCTTCCGCTTCGACAAACTTCTGAATAGCGGCGCCGAGGCTGCGCAGGCGAATGCCTGGTTTTACCATGCGCAGCGCCACGTAGAGACTTTCCTGCGTGATGCGGCACAGGCGCTCGCCAAGAATGGTCGGTTTGCCGACGATAAACATTTTTGAGGTGTCGCCATGATATTCATCTTTAATCACGGTCACGTCGATGTTTACGATGTCGCCATCTTTTAAAAGCTTCTCGTCATCCGGAATGCCGTGGCAAACCACTTCGTTGACAGAAATACAGACCGATTTCGGAAAACCGTGGTAGTTCAGGCTTGCGGAGATCGCGTGCTGATGATTTGTGATGTAGTCGTGGCAGATGCGATCCAGCTCGCCGGTGCTGACGCCGGGTTTGACGTGCGCTTCGATCATCTCCAGCACCTCGGCGGCAAGCCTGCCGGCGACGCGCATTTTTTCGATTTCTTCTGGGGTTTTAATTGAGATAGCCATATTCAGGTCCGCTGTTGCCGGATTCCCGACAAATAAGAGTGAAAGTGAAATCAATGTTATCAGGGCATGCATAGGGTGCCAAATTGAGATTCACTCAGCGGGAAGGGCGTGAACAACTATTGGAGTCCGGGCCGATTTTGTGATATAAAGCGCGCCGGACTTCTGTACCAAAAACGGGTGCAGAGGCGATTACTCTCACATTGTGTAATAACACACACGTATCGGCACATATTCCGGGGTGCCCTTCGGGGTCGGCAATATGGGATACGTGGAGGCATAACCCCATACTTTTATATAGAGGTTTTAAACATGGCAACTGTTTCCATGCGCGATATGCTCAAGGCTGGTGTTCACTTCGGTCACCAGACCCGTTACTGGAACCCGAAAATGAAGCCGTTCATCTTCGGTGCGCGTAACAAAGTTCACATCATCAACCTTGAGAAAACCGTACCGATGTTCAACGAAGCCCTGGCTGAGCTGAGCAAAATTTCTTCCCGTAAAGGTAAGATCCTGTTCGTCGGTACCAAACGCGCTGCTAGCGAAGCGGTAAAAGAAGCGGCTCAGAGCTGCGATCAGTTCTTCGTGAACCATCGCTGGCTGGGCGGCATGCTGACCAACTGGAAAACCGTTCGTCAGTCCATCAAGCGTCTGAAAGACCTGGAAACTCAGTCTCAGGACGGCACCTTCGACAAGCTGACCAAGAAAGAAGCGCTGATGCGTACTCGTGAGCTGGACAAGCTGGAAAACAGCCTCGGCGGTATCAAAGACATGGGCGGCCTGCCGGACGCACTGTTTGTTATCGACGCCGATCACGAACACATCGCTATCAAAGAAGCGAACAACCTGGGCATCCCGGTATTTGCTATCGTTGATACCAACTCCGATCCGGACGGCGTTGACTTCGTTATCCCGGGTAACGACGACGCAATCCGTGCTGTTAGCCTGTACCTGAACGCTGTTGCTGCAACCGTACGCGAAGGCCGTTCTCAGGACCTGGCTTCTCAGGCGGAAGAAAGCTTCGTAGAAGCTGAATAATAAGGTTCGCTCGTATTGAGCCCTTATTAACCAGGTAGTAACAAGTTTGGTTAGGGGGCCTGTCTTCAGGCCCCTTTTTTGTTTGAGTCTGGCTTGTCAGACACCTTTCGGGCACGCCAGGCCTATACCCACCCGCTTTTATGGTACGTCACAGACTGTAACCTGAGGCCGGTAGGGTATATCTCCCCAAATGAGATAACCGAGGAATATAGAATGGCTGAAATTACCGCTTCCCTGGTAAAAGAGCTGCGCGAACGTACTGGCGCTGGCATGATGGATTGCAAAAAAGCGCTGACTGAAGCCAACGGCGACATCGAGCTGGCAATCGAGAACATGCGTAAGTCCGGTGCTATCAAAGCAGCGAAAAAAGCAGGCAACGTGGCTGCTGACGGCGTGATCAAAACCAAAATCGAAGGCGACTACGGTGTGATTCTGGAAGTTAACTGCCAGACTGACTTCGTTGCTAAAGATGGCGGCTTCCAGGCGTTTGCTGACAAAGTGCTGAATGCCGCAGTTGCTGGCAAAATCACTGACGTTGAAGTGCTGAAAGCGCAGTTTGAAGAAGAGCGCGTAGCGCTGGTAGCGAAAATTGGTGAGAACATCAACATTCGCCGCGTTGCCGCCCTCGAAGGCGCTGAGCTTGGCAGCTACCTGCACGGCGCACGCATCGGCGTTCTGATCTCCGCTAAAGGCGCTGACGAAGAGCTTATCAAACAGCTGGCTATGCACGTTGCGGCGAGCAAGCCGGAATTCGTTAAGCCGGAAGACGTGTCTGCTGAAGTGGTTGAGAAAGAGTACCAGGTACAGCTGGACATCGCCATGCAGTCTGGCAAGCCGAAAGAAATCGCAGAGAAAATGGTTGAAGGCCGCATGAAGAAATTCACCGGCGAAGTTTCTCTGACCGGTCAGCCTTTCGTTGTTGATCCGAGCAAAACCGTTGGCCAACTGCTGAAAGAGCACAACGCTGACGTTATCAACTTCATCCGCTTCGAAGTGGGTGAAGGCATCGAGAAAGTTGAGACTGACTTCGCAGCAGAAGTTGCTGCTATGTCCAAGCAGTCTTAATGCTGTAAGCGAGCCGCCTCAGGGCGGCTCCTTTTTATCTGCCTTACAAATTCAGCCTGCTCTTATACAGCAAAGGCGCTAATGCGACGCAAGATGTCGCCAGTAATCATCCCATTCGTTGACAGTTCCAGGAAAGAAACATGGCTACCAATGCAAAACCCGTTTACAAACGCATTCTGCTCAAGCTGAGTGGCGAAGCGCTGCAAGGTGCAGAAGGCTTCGGTATTGATGCGAGCATACTGGATCGCATGGCGCAGGAAATTAAAGAACTGGTTGAGCTGGGTATCCAGGTCGGGGTGGTCATCGGCGGCGGCAATTTGTTCCGCGGCGCAGGCCTTGCTAAAGCGGGCATGAATCGCGTTGTGGGCGACCACATGGGCATGCTTGCCACCGTGATGAACGGCCTGGCGATGCGCGATGCGCTTCACCGCGCCTATGTGAACGCCCGACTGATGTCCGCCATTCCGCTCAACGGCGTGTGCGACAACTACAGCTGGGCTGAGGCGATTAGCCTGCTGCGCAACAACCGCGTAGTGATCCTCTCTGCCGGTACCGGCAACCCGTTCTTCACCACCGACTCCGCAGCCTGCCTGCGCGGCATTGAAATCGAAGCTGACGTGGTGTTGAAGGCGACCAAAGTTGACGGCGTTTACTCCGCTGACCCGATGAAAGATCCTACCGCTACGCTTTATGAGCAGCTTACTTACCAGGAAGTGCTGGAAAAAGAGTTAAAAGTGATGGATCTTGCGGCCTTTACCCTGGCGCGCGACCACAGCCTGCCGATTCGCGTGTTCAATATGAATAAGCCAGGCGCGCTGCGCCGCGTCGTCATGGGCGAAAAAGAAGGCACTCTCATCACAGATTAATTTCCGTGAGCGCGAAATACGGGTAAGATTCCGCTTCAAAAGTCGGTTTCGATGACGGGTAACGCCAGGTTGCCATGAATTAAACGGGTCTATACTTATCCTCACCGCGTATTACGCCGTGACGCGAACGTAGATGGCCTGCCTAAAACCAGTTTTCAAGGATTCGTAACGTGATTAGCGATATCAGAAAAGATGCCGAAGTGCGTATGGAAAAATGCGTTGAGGCCTTCAAAAACCAAATCAGCAAAATTCGTACCGGCCGCGCTTCGCCGAGCCTGCTGGATGGCATCGTCGTAGAGTACTACGGTACTCCGACTCCGCTGCGCCAGCTGGCTAACGTAACGGTAGAAGATACCCGTACGCTGAAAATCAACGTTTTCGATCGCTCCATGGGGCCTGCCGTTGAGAAAGCTATTATGGCTTCCGATCTGGGTCTGAACCCGAGCTCTGCGGGCAGCGATATTCGCGTTCCGCTGCCCCCGCTGACTGAAGAGCGTCGTAAAGACCTCATCAAAGTCGTGCGTGGCGAAGCTGAGCAGGCTCGTGTCGCCGTGCGCAACGTGCGTCGCGACGCTAACGATAAAGTGAAGGCGCTGCTGAAAGACAAAGAAATCAGTGAAGATGACGATCGTCGTTCGCAGGACGATGTTCAGAAACTGACTGACGCTGCTATCAAAAAAGTGGACGCGGCTCTGGCCGACAAAGAAACTGAACTGATGCAGTTCTGATTTCCCGCTGATGGTAAACAACGCCGTACAGCCAGGCCGCATTTCGTGGTTTTGGCTGACGGCGTTTTGCATTGGGCCGCGCGTCCGGCGACGCGGATCTTTCTCTTTCCCTCTGTTGAGCGTCTCATGAAGCATTTGACCATTCTCGGCTCCACCGGATCGATTGGTGGCAGCACTCTTGACGTTGTTCGTCATAATCCAGACCGCTTTGCCGTAACCGCCCTGGTAGCCGGTAAAAACGTAGCCCGCATGGTTGAGGATTGTCTGGAATTTCATCCTCGCTACGCCGTAATGGATGATGAGGCTAGCGCCAGTGCGGTACGTGTTGCGCTTCGCGAGCAGGGGAGTCGTACCGAGGTGTTGGCAGGGCGTCAGGCGGCCTGCGAAATGGCGGCGCTGGACGAGGTGGATCAAGTCATGGCGGCCATTGTAGGCGCGGCGGGGCTGTTGCCGACGCTTGCGGCTATCGGTTCAGGTAAGGCCGTTTTACTGGCGAATAAAGAGTCGCTGGTGACCTGCGGCCGCCTGTTTATGGACGCCGTGAAGCAAAACGGCGCGCAACTGTTGCCGGTCGACAGCGAACATAACGCGATTTTTCAGAGTTTACCGGGAACAATTCAACATAACCTGGGGTACGCTAAGTTAGAAGATAATGGCGTTTCGTCAATTATCCTCACAGGGTCTGGTGGTCCGTTTCGGGAAACGGCATTGAATACGCTGGCGGGCATGACGCCCGATCAAGCCTGCCGTCACCCGAACTGGTCAATGGGGCGAAAAATCTCCGTTGATTCCGCCACCATGATGAATAAAGGTCTGGAATATATTGAAGCCCGTTGGCTGTTCAACGCTCGCGCCGATCAGATGGAAGTGCTTATCCATCCGCAGTCGGTGATTCACTCTATGGTGCGTTACACTGATGGCAGCGTGCTGGCGCAGTTAGGCGAACCGGATATGCGCACCCCCATCGCGCATACGATGGCCTGGCCTTCGCGAGCCCGCTCCGGGGTTAACCCGCTCGACTTTTGCACCATTGGAACGTTGAGTTTTTGCGAGCCAGACTATCAGCGTTACCCCTGCCTGAAACTGGCTATCGACGCCTTTGAGCAAGGGCAGGCGGCGACGACGGCGCTGAACGCGGCGAATGAAGTGACGGTAGCGGCTTTTCTGGCGCACGCGATCCGTTTCACCGATATCGCCGCGCTTAATCAGGCCGTGCTTAACGAGATGGATCTCCACGAACCGGAAAGCGTGGAGCAGGTGCTGCAGGTTGATGCAAAGGCGCGAGAAACAGCGAACAAACTCGTGACTCGCTTCGCAAGCTGATGATCATTTACACAGCGGCAGAGACGTTATTTGTTAGCGTTGTGCTTCAGTGATATAGTCTGCGCCACCTGAACGCAGGTGAACGAGCCATTCCGGTCGGGTCAGCCGTGTTTGTCACGGCTTTTTTGTGTATACGAGGCTTCAAGATTCCTGAGTACCGCTTAATCCTTATCAGGGAATAAATACGCGTTATGTTGTCTGCTAATCAACCCTTAAGCGAGAGCTTGCCCGCGCATGGTGCACGCCATGTTGCCATTATTATGGATGGCAATGGTCGCTGGGCGAAAAGACAAGGGAAAATCCGAGCCTTTGGTCACAAAGCGGGGGCTAAATCAGTTCGCCGCGCGGTTTCTTTTGCGGCGAATAATGGTATTGATGCTCTGACGCTCTATGCTTTCAGCAGCGAAAACTGGAATCGACCCGCGCAGGAAGTCAGCGCGCTGATGGAATTGTTTGTCTGGGCGCTGGATAGCGAAGTGAAAAGCCTGCACCGCCATAACGTGCGTCTGCGGGTTATCGGCGATATCAGCCGTTTCAACGCGCGCCTGCAGGACCGCATCCATAAAGCTGAAGCGTTAACCAGCCAGAATACCGGGCTGACGCTGAATATCGCCGCGAACTACGGCGGTCGCTGGGATATTATTCAGGGAGTCAGACGCCTGGCTGAACAGGTTCAGGAAGGGCAGTTACGCCCTGATCAGATTGATGAAGAGTTGCTTAACCAGCAGGTCTGCATGCATGAACTGGCTCCCGTTGATTTAGTAATTAGGACAGGGGGAGAGCATCGAATCAGTAATTTTCTGCTGTGGCAAATCGCTTATGCGGAGCTTTATTTCACCGATGTTCTCTGGCCTGATTTCGATGAACAAGACTTTGAAGGTGCATTAAATGCCTTTGCCAATCGCGAACGTCGTTTTGGCGGTACTGCACCGGGTGGCATTGATGCCTGATGGGGGTAGCTTTTGCTGAAGTATCGCCTGCTTTCTGCTTTTGTATTAATACCTGTTGTTATCGCCGCGCTTTTCTGGCTGCCGCCAATGGGCTTCGCTGTCGTTACCCTGGTGGTTTGCATGCTGGCAGCCTGGGAATGGGGTCAGCTATGCGGTTTATCTTCACGCGCGCAACGGGTTGGACTGGCGGTGCTTTGCGGCTTGCTGCTCGCTTTAATGCTGTTCATTTTGCCTGATTATCAACGCACCATTGAATTGCCCATGGTGCAGGTGGCGCTT
The DNA here is from genome assembly GCF_023079515.1 of Franconibacter sp. IITDAS19. NCBI lineage: Bacteria > Pseudomonadati > Pseudomonadota > Gammaproteobacteria > Enterobacterales > Enterobacteriaceae > Franconibacter > Franconibacter sp. IITDAS19. The sequence goes on from NZ_JALJCP010000004.1 coordinate 339,307, forward strand.
TGGGCCTCCCTTGCCTGGTGGTGCGGGGCATTATTGCTCGTGCTGTTTTACCCGGCGTCGGCGAATTTCTGGCGACATTCGCGCGTGCTGCGTCTTATCTTTGGCGTCTTGACTATCGTGCCCTTTTTCTGGGGCATGGTGGCGTTGCGCTCATGGCACTATGAATCAAGCCAGTACAGCGGCTCTCTCTGGCTGCTCTATGTGATGTTTCTTGTATGGGGCGCAGATTCCGGCGCTTACATTTTTGGTAAGCTGTTTGGTAAGCATAAGCTGGCGCCGAAAGTCTCCCCGGGGAAAACGTGGCAGGGTTTTATCGGCGGGCTGCTTACCTCGGCGGTTATCGCCTGGCTCTTTGGCATCTGGGCGGATCTGAACGTAACGCCAGGCGTTCTGCTGGCGTGTTCGGTTGTCGCGGCGCTTGCTTCCGTACTGGGAGATTTAACGGAAAGCATGTTTAAGCGCGAAGCGGGAATTAAGGATAGCGGCCATTTGATCCCTGGCCACGGCGGGGTACTGGACCGCATTGACAGCCTGACGGCGGCGGTACCGGTCTTTGCATGCTTGCTGCTGTTAGTCTTCAGGATCCTCTGACGGAAATTTTTATGTTAAGCATACTCTGGAATCTGGCGGCGTTTATCGTTGCACTGGGCGTTCTTATCACCGTGCACGAGTTTGGCCATTTCTGGGTAGCCCGAAAAGCTGGCGTGCGGGTTGAGCGGTTTTCCATCGGCTTTGGCAAAGCGCTCTGGCGGCGCACCGACCGTCAGGGCACCGAATATGTTATTGCCCTGATCCCGCTGGGCGGCTATGTCAAAATGCTGGATGAGCGTGTAGAGCCGGTTACGCCGGAGATGCGCCACGAGGCTTTCAACAATAAAACTGTCGCCCAGCGCGCGGCGATAATCGCAGCAGGGCCGATAGCTAATTTTCTCTTCGCTGTTTTTGCCTACTGGCTGGTTTTTCTCATCGGTATTCCCAGCATTAAGCCCGTCATTGGCGAAATAACGCCCAACTCCATCGCTGCGCAGGCACAAATCGAACCGGGTACGGAACTAAAAGCCATCGACGGTATCGAAACGCCAGATTGGGATGCTGTTCGCCTGGCGTTGGTAGCGAAAATTGGGGACGAGCGAACAACGCTGAGCGTCGCGCCTTTTGGCAGCGATGCGCGTACGGACAAAACGCTCGACCTGCGTAACTGGCAGTTTGAACCGGATAAGGAAGACCCGGTTTCATCGCTTGGCATTCAGCCGCGCGGCCCGAAAATCGAACCGGTGCTTGCAGAGGTACAGCCACAGTCGGCAGCCAGCAAAGCAGGTTTGCAAGCCGGAGACAGGATCGTTAAAGTCGAAGGGCAGCCGCTGACAACGTGGATGACTTTTGTCACCCTGGTGCGGGATAACCCATCGCGGCCGCTCTCAATTGAGATAGAAAGACAGGGGAGCCCCTTGTCTTTAACGCTGATACCGGATACAAAACCCGGTAATGAAAAGGCTGAGGGATTCGCAGGCGTAGTGCCGAAGGTAATCCCGCTGCCTGAGGAATATAAAACAGTGCGCCAGTATGGGCCGTTCGCCGCCATCGCTGAAGCTACGGATAAAACGTGGCAACTGATGAAGCTGACAGTAACCATGCTGGGGAAATTGATAACCGGCGACGTTAAACTGAATAACCTCAGTGGGCCTATCTCTATCGCCCAGGGGGCAGGAATGTCGGCGGAGTACGGGTTGGTTTACTATCTGATGTTCCTGGCGCTGATAAGCGTCAACCTGGGCATCATCAACCTGTTTCCGCTGCCCGTGCTTGATGGGGGACACCTGCTTTTTCTGGCGATTGAGAAGCTTAAAGGCGGGCCGGTTTCCGAGCGAGTTCAAGACTTTAGTTATCGCATTGGCTCGATTTTGCTGGTGTTGTTAATGGGGCTTGCACTTTTCAATGATTTCTCTCGGTTATAAAGAGAGCCAGGTTAGGAAGAACGCATAACAACGATGGCGATGAAAAAGTTGCTCATAGCGTCGCTGCTGTTTAGCAGCGCCACCGTATACGGTGCAGACGGGTTCGTGGTGAAGGACATTCATTTCGAAGGCCTGCAGCGAGTCGCCGTTGGTGCGGCCCTCCTCAGTATGCCAGTACGTCCAGGCGATACGGTTAACGACGAGGATATCAGTAATACGATCCGTGCTCTTTTTGCCACTGGCAACTTTGAGGACGTAAGGGTGCTGCGCGACGGCGACAACCTGTTGGTTCAGGTTAAAGAACGGCCGACGATTGCGAGCATCACTTTCTCCGGCAACAAATCGGTGAAGGATGACATGCTTAAGCAGAACCTCGAAGCTTCCGGCGTGCGGGTAGGGGAGTCGCTTGACCGCACAACCCTGTCTGATATCGAAAAGGGACTAGAAGATTTCTACTACAGCGTTGGTAAATATAGCGCCAGCGTAAAAGCTGTCGTTACGCCGCTGCCGCGTAACCGCGTCGATCTCAAACTGGTCTTCCAGGAAGGGGTTTCGGCCAAAATCCAGCAGATCAACATCGTCGGCAACCACGCTTTCAGCACTGAAGAGCTTATCTCTCACTTCCAACTGCGTGACGAAGTGCCGTGGTGGAACGTCGTAGGCGATCGCAAATATCAGAAGCAGAAACTGCAGGGCGATCTTGAGACGCTGCGCAGTTATTATCTTGACCGCGGCTATGCGCGTTTCAACATCGACTCAACGCAGGTGAGCCTGACGCCAGATAAAAAAGGCATCTATATCACTGTCAACGTAACCGAAGGCGATCAGTATAAGATTGCCGGCGTTGAGGTGAACGGCAACCTTGCTGGTCATTCTGCTGAAATTGAAAGCCTGACCAAAATGGAGCCGGGCGAGCTCTACAACGGCACGAAAGTGACCAAAATGGAAGACGACATCAAGAAGCTGTTGGGTCGTTATGGTTACGCCTATCCGCGCGTGCAGACGCAGCCGGAAATCAACGATGCGGATAAGACCGTGAAGCTGCATGTGAATGTGGATTCCGGCAACCGTTTCTATGTGCGTAAAATCCGTTTTGAAGGCAACGATACTTCCAAAGATTCCGTGCTGCGTCGCGAAATGCGCCAGATGGAGGGCGCGTGGCTCGGCAGCAACCTGGTTGACCAGGGGAAAGAGCGTCTAAACCGCCTCGGCTACTTCGAAACGGTTGATGTGGATACCCAGCGCGTACCAGGCAGTCCGGATCAGGTCGATGTGGTTTATAAGGTGAAAGAGCGCAACACCGGCAGCTTCAACTTCGGTGTTGGCTACGGCACCGAAAGCGGCGTTAGCTTCCAGGTCGGCGTACAGCAAGATAACTGGTTAGGCACCGGTTATTCTGTCGGTATTAACGGCACTAAGAACGACTACCAGACGTACTCTGAGCTTTCTGTCACCAACCCGTACTTTACGGTCGATGGCGTAAGTCTTGGCGGGCGCATCTTCTATAATGATTTCCAGGCGGATGACGCGGACCTCTCCTCTTATACCAATAAGAGCTATGGTTTAGATGGCACGCTGGGCTTCCCGATTAATGAATACAATACGCTGCGTCTGGGATTAGGTTATGTGCATAACGACCTGTCTAATATGCAGCCGCAGGTATCCATGTGGCGCTACCTGGATTCTATCGGTCAGAGCACGTCCACCTCTTCAGATGACAACGGCTTCTCGGCGGATGACTTTACGCTGAACTACGGCTGGACTTATAACAAGCTTGACCGCGGATTCTTCCCGACGGAAGGTTCCCGCGTTAGCCTGAACGGTAAAGTGACGATTCCGGGCTCTGATAACGAGTTCTATAAAGTGACGCTCGACACCGCCTCCTACTTCCCGATCGACGAAGATCATAAGTGGGTCGTGCTGGGTCGCACCCGTTGGGGCTATGGCGACGGTCTGGGCGGCAAAGAGATGCCGTTCTACGAGAACTTCTATGCGGGCGGTTCCAGCACGGTACGCGGCTTCCAGTCCAATAACATTGGTCCGAAAGCGGTCTACTATGGCGGTCCGGGACTGGATAATTGCGACACCACAGACACCAGTAGAGTATGTGATTCCGACGACGCCGTCGGCGGCAACGCAATGGGCGTAGCAAGCCTTGAGTTTATTACCCCAACGCCGTTCCTGAGCGAGAAGTACGCGAACTCAGTACGCACGTCGTTGTTTGTCGATGCAGGCTCGGTCTGGGATACCAACTGGGAAAATACCGCTGCGATGAGAGCCGCTGGCGTACCGGATTACAGCGATCCAGGCAATATCCGCATGTCCGCAGGCTTAGCTTTACAATGGATGTCGCCATTGGGGCCGTTGGTGTTCTCCTACGCCCAGCCGTTTAAGAAATACGATGGAGACAAAGCAGAGCAGTTCCAGTTTAACATCGGTAAAACCTGGTAACTGTCCGCTGCAAGGGAATGCTTATGCAGTGTAGCGATGACGTCTGGCGGGTATGGACCCGCCGAAGCCACGCAAAGAGCGGTACCTTCGGGTACATATGGGATGGTAAGGAGTTTATTGTGAAAAAGTGGTTAATTGCTGCAGGTCTCGGTTTGACAATGGCGGCTTCTGCCCAGGCTGCGGATAAAGTTGCTGTTGTTAATATGGGAAGCCTGTTTCAGCAGGTCGCTCAGAAAACTGGCGTATCCAAGACGCTGGAAAATGAGTTCAAAGGCCGTGCAAGCGAACTGCAACGTATGGAAACAGACCTGCAATCCAAAATGCAGCGCCTGCAGCGTGATGGCTCCACGATGAAAGCCAGCGATCGCAGCAAGCTGGAAAAAGACGTGATGGCTGGCCGTCAGGAATTCTCTGGCAAAGCGCAGCAGTTCGAGCAGGATCGTGCTCGTCGCTCTAATGAAGAACGCGGCAAACTGGTTACCCGTATCCAGAGCGCAGTGAAAAGCGTTGCTGCGGATCAGGATATCGACCTGGTTCTGGATGCCAACACCGTTGCTTACGCAGGTAGCGATGTTAAAGACATCACTGCTGATGTACTGAAACAGGTTAAATAAGTAATGCCTTCAATTCGACTGGCTGATTTAGCCCGGCAGTTGGATGCGGAATTACACGGTGATGGCGATATTGCCATCACCGGCGTGGCGTCCATGCAGTCCGCGAAAGCGGGACAAATCACTTTCATGGTAAACCCGCGTTACCGTGAGCATTTGGCCGCTTGCCAGGCTTCTGCTGTCGTCATGACGCAGGATGATCTCCCTTTTGCCAAAGGCGCGGCGCTGGTAGTAAAAAATCCCTACCTGACGTATGCCCGTATGGCTCAGATTTTAGACACCACGCCGCAACCCGCTCAGGATATCGCGCCCAGCGCGGTAATCGATGCAAGCGCGCGCCTGGGTCAAAACGTAGCAATTGGCGCTAATGCCGTTATCGAGTCTGGCGTTGAGCTGGGTGATAACGTGATTATCGGCGCAGGCTGTTTTGTTGGTAAAAATACTAAAATTGGCGCAGGCACTCGCCTCTGGGCCAATGTTACCGTTTACCATGAAATTGAAATCGGCGAACAGTGCCTGATTCAATCAAGCACCGTGATCGGCGCAGATGGTTTTGGTTATGCTAACGATCGTGGAAACTGGGTTAAGATCCCGCAATTAGGCCGGGTGATTATTGGCGATCGCGTTGAGATCGGCGCCTGTACGACCATCGACCGCGGCGCGCTTGACGATACGATAATTGGCAATGGCGTGATTATTGATAATCAGTGCCAGATTGCACATAACGTCGTGATTGGCGACAATACGGCGGTTGCAGGTGGCGTTATCATGGCGGGCAGCCTGAAAATTGGCCGTTACTGCATGATTGGCGGTGCCAGCGTTATCAACGGGCATATGGAAATCTGCGATAAGGTCACAGTGACAGGAATGGGCATGGTCATGCGTCCCATCACTGAACCTGGGGTGTATTCCTCAGGCATCCCGCTGCAACCGAACAAAGTGTGGCGTAAAACCGCAGCGCTGGTGATGAATATTGATGATATGAGCAAACGCTTAAAAGCGGTTGAGCGTAAAGTTAATCAACAAGACTAAATCATCTGCATTACGCTTTCGCGCATACCAGATTCGCGGCCTGCCAGCGATCAAACGATCGCCGCAGGCCGTGTTATTATTGCCTTTTCAGTATATTTAGACAGGAAGAGTATTTTGACTACTGACACTCATACTCTGCACATTGAAGAGATTTTAGAACTGCTGCCGCACCGCTACCCGTTTCTGCTGGTAGATCGCGTACTGGACTTCGAAGAAGGCCGTTTCCTGCGCGCGGTAAAAAATGTCTCTGTCAATGAGCCGTTTTTCCAGGGCCATTTCCCTGGTAAGCCGATTTTTCCGGGTGTTCTGATTTTAGAAGCGATGGCGCAAGCCACCGGGATTCTGGCCTTTAAAAGCGTAGGTAAGCTGGAGCCGGGTGAACTTTACTATTTCGCTGGTATTGATGAAGCACGCTTTAAGCGTCCTGTTGTGCCAGGTGACCAGATGGTGATGGAAGTCACTTTCGAGAAAACCCGCCGTGGCCTGACCCGCTTTAAAGGTGTGGCGATGGTCGACGGCAAAGTGGTTTGCGAAGCTACCATGATGTGTGCACGCAGCCGGGAGGCCTGATACGTGATTGATAAATCCGCCTTTATTCATCCTACCGCCATTGTTGAGGAAGGCGCTGTTATTGGCGCTAACGCCCACATTGGCCCGTTTTGTATTGTCGGTCCAGATGTTGAGATCGGTGAAGGAACGGTACTGAAGTCTCATGTTGTCGTTAACGGCCACACTAAAATTGGTCGTGATAACGAGATCTATCAGTTCGCCTCCATCGGGGAAGTAAACCAGGATCTGAAATATGCTGGCGAACCTACCCGCGTGGAAATTGGCGATCGCAACCGCATTCGCGAGAGCGTAACTATTCATCGAGGAACCGTACAAGGCGGTGGCTTGACGAAGGTGGGCAGCGACAACCTGCTGATGATCAACGCGCATATAGCGCACGATTGCACAGTGGGTAACCGCTGTATCCTGGCTAACAACGCAACGTTAGCGGGTCACGTATCGGTGGACGACTTCGCTATTATCGGCGGCATGACCGCGATTCATCAGTTCTGCATCATTGGTGCGCATGTGATGGTCGGCGGCTGCTCCGGTGTGGCGCAAGACGTACCGCCTTATGTTATCGCGCAGGGCAACCATGCTACGCCGTTTGGTGTAAACCTTGAAGGCCTGAAACGCCGTGGCTTTAGCAAAGAGGCGCTGCACGCTATTCGTAACGCCTATAAGCTGCTTTATCGCAGCGGTAAAACGCTGGATGAAGTGAAGCCGGAGATTGCCGAACTGGCGGCGCAGCATCCCGAAGTCAAAGCCTTTTCGGATTTCTTCGAGCGTTCTACTCGCGGTTTAATTCGTTAATGAGCGCAGCGCGTCCACTTACGATTGCCCTGGTCGCCGGAGAAACCTCCGGCGATATTCTTGGTGCGGGTCTTATCCGCGCCTTGAAAGCAAAAATACCAGACGCCCGTTTCGTCGGCGTGGCTGGCCCACGCATGCAGTCGGAAGGGTGCGAAGCCTGGTACGACATGGAAGAGCTGGCGGTGATGGGTGTTGTCGAAGTGCTGGGGCGGCTACGTCGTCTGCTGCATATTCGCGCTGACCTGACGCGTCGTTTTACTGAGCTCATGCCCGATGTTTTTGTCGGCATTGATGCGCCCGATTTTAATATCACCCTCGAAGGCAATCTTAAAAAGCAGGGCATTCGCACTATTCATTACGTCAGCCCCTCGGTCTGGGCCTGGCGGCAAAAACGCGTTTTCAAAATCGGCAGAGCTACCGATCTGGTGCTGGCGTTTCTGCCTTTCGAAAAAGCGTTTTACGATAAATTTGACGTACCGTGCCGTTTTATCGGTCATACCATGGCGGACGCTATGCCGCTCGACCCGGATAAAAACGCGGCGCGCGACGTGCTGGGCATCGCCCATGACGCGCGCTGTCTGGCGCTTCTGCCTGGCAGCCGTAGTGCGGAAGTGGAAATGCTCAGCGCCGATTTCCTGAAAACCGCCCAGCTGCTGCGTAAGGTTTATCCGCAGCTTGAGGTCGTGGTGCCGCTGGTCAACGCGAAACGTCGCGAGCAGTTTGAGCGTATTAAAGCGGAAGTAGCGCCAGACTTGCCTGCGCATCTGCTGGACGGTCATGCGCGTGAAGCGATGATAGCCAGCGATGCCGCTTTGCTGGCTTCCGGTACGGCGGCGCTGGAGTGTATGCTGGCGAAATGCCCGATGGTCGTCGGCTACCGCATGAAACCCTTTACCTTCTGGCTCGCTAAGCGGCTGGTAAAAACGGAATTTGTCTCCCTGCCGAACTTACTGGCGGGAAGAGAGCTGGTTAAAGAGCTGCTGCAGGAAGAGTGCGAGCCGCAGAAACTTGCCGCCGCACTGCAGCCGCTGCTGGCGGATGGCAAACAGAGCCACGAAATGCACGACACTTTCCGAAAACTGCACGAGCAGATCCGCTGTAATGCCGATGAGCAGGCAGCGCTGGCCGTGCTGGAGCTTGCACGATGATGGAATTTATCTACCCGCATACGCAACTGGTGGCGGGTGTGGATGAAGTAGGGCGCGGCCCGTTGGTTGGCGCAGTGGTTACCGCTGCGGTGATCCTGGATCCTGCCCGCCCGATTATCGGCCTTGCCGATTCGAAAAAACTGTCTGAAAAGCGCCGCCTGGCGCTCTTTGATGAGATCCGTGAAAAAGCGTTGGCCTGGAGCATCGGCCGCGCCGAACCGCATGAAATTGACGAGCTGAACATACTGCACGCCACTATGCTCGCTATGCAGCGCGCTGTGGCCGGGCTCGCTATTGCGCCAGAATATGTGCTGATTGACGGCAACCGCTGCCCGAAACTGCCCGTTCCTGCGATGGCTGTCGTAAAAGGCGACAGCCGGGTTGCAGAAATCAGCGCCGCGTCGATACTTGCCAAGGTTACGCGTGATGCCGAAATGGCCGAGCTGGATCTGAGTTTTCCCCAATATGGTTTCGCCCAACATAAGGGCTATCCCACCGCTTTCCATCTTGAACGGCTGGCTGAGCATGGCGCGACGATACATCATCGGCGCAGTTTCGCACCGGTTAAACGCGCGCTGGGTCTGGCGTCTTAAGACATACTGATACAACGAACCGGAAACAGAGATGGCTGAACCTCGTTTTGTGCACCTGCGGGTGCACAGTGACTATTCCATGATCGACGGACTGGCAAAGACGGGGCCGCTGGTAAAAAAGGCGGCCGCGCTCGGCATGCCTGCGCTGGCCATAACTGACTTCACTAACCTTTGCGGGCTGGTAAAGTTTTACGGCGGCGCGCACGGCGTAGGGATGAAACCGATAATCGGCGCTGATTTTAACGTCCAGAGCGAGCTGTTGGGTGATGAATTCACCCACCTGACTGTCCTTGCCGCGAACAATACCGGTTACCAGAACCTGACACTGCTTATCTCAAGAGCCTACCAGCGTGGTTACGGCCCCGCTGGCCCGTGGATCGACCGCGGATGGCTGGCTGAGCTGAATGAGGGCTTGATCCTGCTCTCAGGCGGCAGAATGGGCGATGTAGGCAAAAGCCTGTTGCGCGGCAATGGCGCGCTGGTGGATCAGTGCGTGGAGTTCTATCAGCACTATTTCGCCGATCGTTACTACCTGGAGCTGGTGCGCACCGGGCGTGCGGATGAAGAAAACTACCTGCACGCCGCCGTCCGGCTGGCGGAAGAGAAAGGATTGCCGGTTGTCGCTACCAATGACGTACGGTTTATCGACCCTTCTGACTTCGACGCGCATGAAATCCGCGTCGCCATCCATGATGGCTTTACGCTGGATGACCCTAAACGCCCGCGCTTCTACTCCACGCAGCAGTACATGCGTACAGAAGAGGAGATGTGCGAGCTCTTCGCCGATATCCCGGAGGCGCTGGAAAACAGCGTAGAGATAGCCCGTCGCTGTAATGTCACCGTGCGCCTTGGCGAATACTTCCTGCCGCAGTTCCCGACCGGTGATATGACCACCGAAGATTTTCTGGTGAAGAAATCGAAGGAAGGTTTGGAAGATCGACTGGAATTTTTGTTCCCCGACCCGGCGGTACGCGCTGAGAAGCGTCGGGAATATGATGAACGCCTGGACATTGAACTTCAGGTTATCAACCAGATGGGCTTTCCGGGCTACTTCCTTATCGTTATGGAGTTTATCCAGTGGTCGAAGGATAACGGCATTCCGGTAGGGCCAGGCCGTGGTTCCGGTGCGGGCTCGCTTGTGGCCTACGCGCTAAAGATTACCGACCTCGATCCGCTGGAATTCGACCTGCTGTTTGAGCGTTTCCTTAACCCCGAACGTGTCTCAATGCCTGACTTTGACGTCGACTTCTGCATGGAGAAGCGCGACCAGGTGATTGAACACGTGGCGGATATGTACGGGCGCGACGCGGTATCGCAAATCATCACCTTCGGCACCATGGCGGCGAAAGCGGTTATCCGCGACGTGGGCCGTGTGTTAGGCCACCCGTATGGCTTTGTTGACCGCATCTCCAAGCTTATTCCTCCCGATCCGGGTATGACGCTTGCAAAAGCGTTCGAGGCGGAGCCGCAGCTGCAGGAGATTTATGATGCCGATGAAGAGGTTAAAGCGCTCATCGACATGGCGCGCAAGCTTGAAGGGGTGACGCGTAACGCTGGTAAGCACGCCGGCGGCGTGGTTATCGCGCCGACTAAAATTACCGATTTCGCGCCGCTTTACTGCGACGAAATGGGGCATCATCCGGTTACCCAGTTTGATAAAAACGATGTGGAATACGCGGGGCTGGTGAAGTTTGACTTCCTCGGGCTGCGTACGCTTACCATCATCAACTGGGCGCTGGATATGATTAACGCCCGCCGCGCGAAGCAGGGCCTTGAGCCCATCGATATCGCCGCCATTCCGCTGGACGATAAAAAAAGCTTCGACATGCTGCAGCGCTCGGAAACCACTGCGGTGTTCCAGCTTGAATCCCGCGGCATGAAAGACCTGATTAAGCGCCTGCAGCCTGACTGCTTCGAAGATATGATCGCGCTCGTGGCGCTCTTCCGTCCGGGCCCGCTGCAGTCCGGCATGGTGGATAACTTTATCGACCGTAAGCACGGGCGTGAGGCTATCTCTTATCCTGATATTCAGTGGCAGCATGAAAGCCTGAAACCTGTACTGGAGCCGACCTACGGCATCATCCTTTATCAGGAACAGGTCATGCAGATAGCCCAGGTGCTTTCGGGGTATACGCTGGGCGGCGCGGATATGCTGCGCCGTGCGATGGGTAAGAAAAAGCCTGAGGAGATGGCTAAGCAGCGTTCTATCTTTGAAGACGGCGCGAAGAAAAACGGCGTTGACGGCGAGCTGGCGATGAAAATCTTTGACCTCGTTGAGAAATTCGCGGGTTACGGATTTAACAAATCGCACTCGGCAGCCTATGCGCTGGTTTCTTACCAGACGCTGTGGCTCAAGGCGCACTATCCGGCAGAGTTTATGGCGGCGGTAATGACCGCGGACATGGACAACACCGATAAGGTTGTCGGTCTGGTGGACGAGTGCTGGCGCATGGGGCTGAAAGTCCTGCCGCCGGATATTAACTCCGGGCTTTACCAGTTCCACGTGAACGACGACGGTGAAATCGTTTACGGCATCGGCGCCATTAAAGGCGTAGGCGAAGGCCCGATTGAAGCGATTATTGAAGCGCGCAACAAAGACGGCTATTTCCGCGAGCTGTTTGACCTCTGCGCCCGTACGGACACCAAAAAGCTGAACCGCCGCGTGCTGGAGAAGCTGATTATGTCCGGCGCGTTCGATCGTCTGGGGCCGCACCGCGCGGCGCTAATGAATTCGCTGGGCGACGCGCTGAAAGCCGCCGATCAGCATGCCAAAGCCGAAGCCATCGGCCAGGCGGATATGTTCGGTGTGCTGGCGGAAGAGCCGGAGCAGATAGAGCAATCCTACGCCAGCTGTCAGCCGTGGCCGGAGCAGGTGGTGCTGGATGGCGAGCGTGAAACGCTGGGGCTGTACTTAACCGGCCACCCCATCAACCAGTATCTGAAAGAAATTGAGCGTTATGTCGGCGGCATGAGGCTTAAAGATATGCATCCGACCGAACGTGGCAAAGTGACCACGGCGGCGGGGCTTGTGATTTCCGCGCGGGTTATGGTCACCAAGCGTGGCAATCGTATCGGCATCTGTACGCTGGATGACCGTTCAGGGCGTCTGGAGGTGATGTTATTCACCGACGCGCTGGAGAAATACCAGCAGTTGCTGGAGAAAGACCGAATCCTGATCGTTAGCGGACAGGTCAGCTTTGATGACTTCAGCGGAGGGCTTAAAATGACCGCCCGCGAAGTCATGGACATTGACGAAGCCCGCGAAAAGTATGCTCGCGGGCTTGCTATCTCGCTGACGGACAGGCAAATTGATGACCAGCTTTTAAACCGTCTCCGTCAGTCTCTGGAACCCCATCGTTCGGGGACAATTCCAGTACATCTCTACTATCAGAGGGCGGACGCCCGTGCGCGGTTGCGTTTCGGCGCGACGTGGCGTGTCTCGCCAAGCGATCGTTTACTTAACGATCTGCGTGGCCTGATTGGTTCGGAGCAGGTGGAACTGGAATTTGACTGATGCGTATGCATCCACGTTTCCCGGGTTCTGAATCACCGGGCCGGTAGCCGCGAGGCCTGCCAGGCCCGGAGCAGGTGGAACTGGAGTTTGACTAATACAGGAATATTATGAGTCTGAATTTCCTTGATTTTGAACAGCCGATTGCAGAGCTGGAAGCGAAAATCGATTCCCTGACCGCTGTAGGCCGTCAGGATGAAAAACTGGATATTAACATCGACGAAGAGGTGCATCGTCTGCGCGAAAAAAGCGTAGAGCTCACCCGTAAGATTTTCGCCGATCTGGGCGCATGGCAGATTGCGCAACTGGCGCGTCATCCGCTGCGCCCTTATACCCTTGATTATGTTCGTCTGGCGTTTGATGAGTTCGATGAACTGGCGGGCGACCGCGCTTACGCCGACGATAAAGCCATTGTCGGCGGCATCGCGCGTCTGGATGGCCGCCCGGTGATGATAATCGGCCACCAGAAAGGACGTGAAACCAAAGAAAAAATTCGCCGCAACTTTGGTATGCCGGCGCCGGAAGGCTACCGTAAAGCGCTGCGCCTGATGGAGATGGCCGAGCGTTTCAATATGCCGATTATTACCTTCATCGATACCCCGGGCGCCTATCCGGGCGTGGGCGCGGAAGAGCGCGGTCAGTCTGAAGCCATCGCCCGCAACCTGCGTGAAATGTCCCGCCTGAAAGTGCCGGTTATCTGCACCGTTATCGGCGAAGGCGGCTCCGGCGGCGCGCTGGCTATCGGCGTGGGCGACAAAGTCAACATGCTGCAGTACAGCACTTATTCCGTTATTTCACCGGAAGGCTGTGCATCTATTCTGTGGAAAAGCGCGGATAAAGCGCCGCTCGCTGCAGAAGCGATGGGCATTATCGCTCCGCGTCTGAAAGAGCTGAAGCTCATTGACTCCGTGATTGGTGAACCGCTCGGCGGCGCGCACCGCAATCCGGAAGCGATGGCGCAATCGCTGAAGGCGCAACTGCTGGCAGATCTGGCGGATCTCGATGTACTGAGCAAAGAAGACCTGCTTAACCGTCGTTATCAGCGTCTGATGAGCTACGGTTACGCTTGATTCTCCGACTTTTTCCATTTCTCTCTAAAGGCTGACTTTTGTCAGCCTTTTTTAATCTATTTATTTTGTGATCGGTCTCAACGAGACGGCAGGCGTTCTCGTTTCGCTTCACTAGACTCCATTTATCTGCGATGTCTGTCGCAGAACGGTGAAATTGTTTTCTCAGCACCTCACCCTTTCGGAGTAATCGCTATGAGCATGAAACGAGCCGCACTCGGCGCAGTCGCGGCGGGCATTTTCCTGCATACCCCGCCCGCCTCTTCTGCGCTTCTGGAAGCCAGCAGTGAACCTTACCCCGTAAATTCCGCTGATTTACAAAAGAAAGAACAGGAGCTAACCAGCTTCCCGCTAATGAAATCGGTAAAAGCATCGATTCAGACGCTGGATAACGATAGCGTGGAAAACATCGCGCCAGGGAATGCCAGTAATCCCGACAACGTAAAGCGAGTGGAAAGCATCCTCAAAAGCGCTGACTGGGACTATCTCTTCCCTCTTCGTGCGCCGGAGTACACCTACACCAATTTTTTGAAGGCTATCGGCAAATTCCCGGCGGTTTGCGGCAGCTATAGCGATGGGCGTAATAGCGAGGCGATTTGCCGTAAATCGTTAGCGACAATGTTTGCGCACTTTGCTCAGGAAACGGGTGGACATGAGAGTTGGCGTCCAGAGCAGGAGTGGCGACAGGCGCTGGTTTACCTGCGAGAAATGGGCTGGACCGAGGGGCAAAAGGGGGGCTATAACGGCGAGTGCAATCCTGATGTCTGGCAGGGGCAGACCTGGCCCTGCGGTAAGGACAAAGATGGCGACTTTGTGAGTTATTTTGGGCGAGGCGCTAAACAGCTTTCTTATAACTACAACTACGGTCCTTTTTCCGATGCGATGTTCGGCACGGTGCGCACATTGCTTGATAAGCCTGAAATGGTGGCGGATACGTGGCTTAACCTTGCCAGCGCTATCTTTTTCTTTGTCTACCCGCAGCCGCCCAAACCCAGCATGATGCACGTTATTGACGGCACATGGACGCCCAACGATCACGACAAGTCTAACGGTCTGGTGCCGGGTTTTGGCGTCACTATCCAGATTATTAACGGCGGCGTAGAGTGCGGCGGCCCTACGGAAAACGCCCAGTCGCTTAATCGTATCGCCTATTACAAAGAGTTCGCTAAATACCTGAAAGTTAATGTCCCTGCTAACGAAGTGCTGGGCTGTAAAGGGATGAAGCAGTTCGACAGCGGCGGTGCCGGGGCGCTGCCCATTTACTGGGAGCAGGATTGGGGCTGGAGCGCGCAAACGCCTTCAGGTCAAACTTACGCTTGCCAGCTGGTGGGCTATCAGACGCCTTTCAGCGCTTTTAAAGAGGGCGATTACGCAAACTGCGTGAAGCATTTCTTCAACGTTAAAGTGGTGGACGACGCCAGCGGAAATACCACGCCGCAACCCTCTCCTGAACCCCAGCCTTCACCGGAGCCGCAACCTTCGCCAGAGCCGCAACCTTCACCGGAGCCGCAACCTTCACCGGAGCCGCAACCTTCACCGGAGCCTTCGCTTAACGTCGCGCCTGTGGCGATGATTGCAGGCCCTGTTGGCGCAGTGGAAGCGGGCAGTAAAGTTTCGCTTAGCGCGGAAGGCTCAACCGATGAGAATGGCGATGCGCTCACCTATAAATGGATGTCGCAGGATGGGCAGACGGTCAGCGGCAAAGATAAATCCGTAATTATTTTTGATGCGCCAGAAAAAGCGCAGGATGCACAATACGTTATCAGCCTGACGGTGGATGATGGCCAGTTAAGCAGCACTGCCTCCTATACGCTTAATGTGAAGGCGAAAGCCTCAGCGCCTTCAGGCGGTGGGTCGACAAATTATCCGGCATGGAGCAGTACACAAAAATGGAACTCCGGCGATATCGTCATTAACCACGGCAAACTCTATCAGTGTAAGCCTTTCCCGTATGGCGGCTGGTGTAATACCGCGCCGGCTTATTACGAACCGGGAGCAGGTCTTGCGTGGCAGGATGCCTGGACTGCTCTGTAAACGCGTAACGCCAGCGCCCGTCGCTGGCGTTAACAACTATGCTTACCAGATGCATTTTTGCCAGGAGGTAAGCAGTGAACATCATCGCCATCATGGGGCCGCACGGCGCATTTTATAAAGACGAGCCGATTGACGAGCTCCAGAATGCGCTTCAGCGTCAGGGTTTCCAGGTTATCTGGCCGAAAAACAGCACCGATCTGCTGAAGTTTATCGAGCATAACCCGCGCATCTGCGGCGTGATTTTCGACTGGGACGAATACAGTCTCGATCTCTGTAGCGAAATCAATCGCCTCAACGAATACCTGCCGCTTTATGCCTTTATCAACACCCATTCCTCGCTCGATGTCAGCGTTAACGAAATGCGCATGGCGCTGTGGTTTTTTGAATACGCATTAGGCGCGGCGGAAGATATCGCCACGCGCATCCGGCAATATACCAATGAGTATCTCGACAACATCACGCCGCCTTTTACCAAAGCGCTGTTTACCTATGTTAAAGAAGGCAAATACACCTTCTGTACGCCCGGACATATGGCGGGCACGGCGTATCAGAAAAGCCCGGTAGGTTGCCTGTTTTATGATTTCTTCGGCGGCAATACGCTGAAGGCGGATGTCTCCATTTCCGTCACTGAACTGGGCTCGCTGCTGGATCATACCGGCCCGCATCTGGAGGCGGAGGAGTACATCGCCCGCACCTTCGGCGCCGAGCAGAGCTATATGGTGACTAATGGCACCTCCACGTCGAACAAAATTGTCGGCATGTATGCCGCGCCTGCCGGCAGCACAATGCTGGTTGATCGCAACTGCCATAAGTCGTTAACCCATCTGTTGATGATGAGCGACATCGTGCCTCTCTGGCTGAAGCCGACCCGCAACGCGCTGGGCATTCTGGGCGGTATTCCAAAACATGAATTCAGCCGCGCTTCGATTGAAGAGAAAGTCGGGCAGACGAAAAATGCCAGCTGGCCGGTGCATGCGGTTATCACTAACTCCACTTACGACGGGCTGCTTTACAACACCAACTGGATCAAGCGCACGCTTGATGTACCCTCAATTCATTTCGATTCCGCCTGGGTGCCCTATACCCACTTTCATCCTATTTATCAGGGCAAAAGCGGCATGAGCGGCGAGCGTATTCCGGGCAAAGTCTTCTTTGAAACGCAGTCCACCCATAAAATGTTGGCCGCGTTTTCTCAGGCCTCGTTGATACATATTAAAGGCGATTACGACGAAGAAACCTTTAACGAAGCCTACATGATGCATACCACCACGTCGCCGAGCTACCCGCTGGTGGCATCCATCGAAACCGCGGCGGCGATGCTGCGCGGCAACCCGGGCAGAAGATTGATTAACCGTTCGGTCGAGCGTGCGTTGCATTTCCGTAAAGAGGTGCAGCGGCTGCGGGAGGAATCAGACAGCTGGTTCTTCGATATCTGGCAGCCGGAAGAAATTAATGAAGCGGATTGCTGGCCCATCGCGCCGGGCGAGACGTGGCACGGTTTTAACGATGCCGATGATGACCACATGTATCTCGACCCGGTCAAAGTCACCATCCTTACGCCGGGCATGGACGAACAGGGAAACATGGCGGAAGAGGGGATCCCGGCTGCGCTGGTGGCCAAATTTCTCGACGAGCGCGGCGTGGTCGTAGAGAAAACTGGCCCTTACAATCTGCTCTTTTTATTCAGCATCGGCATTGATAAAACCCGGGCGATGAGCCTGCTGCGCGGCCTGACTGAGTTTAAACGCGCCTATGACCTGAACCTGCGGGTGAAAAATATGCTGCCCGACCTTTACGCCGAGGACCCGGACTTTTATCGCAACATGCGTATCCAGACGCTGGCGCGCGGCATTCACGATCTTATTAAACAGCATGATATGGCGAGCCTGATGCTGCGCGCTTTCGACGTATTGCCGGAAATGAAGCTCACCCCTCACGAAATGTACCAGCAGCAGGTAAAAGGCAACGTGGAGACGGTGGAGATAGAAAAGCTCATCAACCGGGTTTCCGCTAATATGATCCTGCCGTACCCGCCCGGCGTGCCGCTGGTGATGCCAGGCGAGATGATCACTCAGGAGAGCCGCGCCGTGCTCGATTTCTTGCTCATGCTCTGTTCCATCGGCAAACACTATCCTGGTTTTGAGACCGATATTCACGGCGCGAAACTGGGAGACGACGGCGTTTACCGTGTACGTGTCCTAAAAAATAGCTAACCCCTTGTTTTGCTATTAACGGCTGGTTAACGTTCGGAAAAAGCAAAAGGAGAGAGCATGCTGGGTTTAAAACAGATTCACCATATCGCCATCATCGCGACGGATTACGAAAAGAGTAAGGCTTTTTACTGCGACATTCTCGGCTTTACGCTGCTGTCAGAAGTGTACCGCGAAGCGCGGGATTCCTGGAAAGGCGACCTGGCGTTAAACGGCCAGTATGTCATTGAGCTTTTCTCGTTCCCGTTCCCGCCCGCTCGCCCCAGCCGACCCGAAGCCTGCGGCCTGCGCCATCTCGCATTTAGCGTGGAGGATGTCGACCAGGCGGTCGCGCATCTGGAAAGCCGCGGCGTGAAATGCGAAGCGGTGCGCGTTGATGAGCTGACGGGCAAGCGTTTTACGTTCTTCAACGACCCGGACGGTCTGCCGCTGGAGCTTTATCAGCAGTAAGACTTGCCCGAACCTGCAATGCCCGGTAACGTGCCGGGCATACTCCTCATTTTTCGCTGCGTTATGACCACTCTTTCACTCACTTCTCTGCATCATTTTCGCCATTTGCTGGTGGCGTTCAGCGGTGGCCTGGATTCCACCGTGCTGCTGCATGAGCTTGTGCGTTTGCGCGAAACCGGGTCGCCGCTGACACTGCGCGCCATTCACATCCATCACGGCATCAGTCCGCATGCTGATAGCTGGGTTGCGCATTGCAGGCGGGTTTGCGAAGGCCTGAACGTGCCGCTTACGGTTCGTCGCGTGCAGCTCGAGCAGGAAGGACTCGGGCTGGAGGCGCAGGCGCGCAAGGCGCGTTACGCCGCTTTTGCTGACGCTTTGCAGCCTGGTGAGGCGCTGGTAACGGCGCAG
Source organism: Franconibacter sp. IITDAS19 (assembly GCF_023079515.1). Taxonomy (NCBI): domain Bacteria; kingdom Pseudomonadati; phylum Pseudomonadota; class Gammaproteobacteria; order Enterobacterales; family Enterobacteriaceae; genus Franconibacter; species Franconibacter sp. IITDAS19. Next base: position 358,139 of record NZ_JALJCP010000004.1, read on the forward strand.
CATCAGGACGATCAGTGCGAGACGCTATTGCTGGCGCTCAAGCGCGGCAGCGGCCCGGCGGGGCTGGCGGCGATGCCGGAAAGACTCGCTTTCGCCGGGACGTTTATTCTGCGTCCTTTGCTTAACACCTCGCGCGCGCAGCTGGAGCGGTATGCGCAGGCGCATCATCTGGTGTGGATTGACGATGAGAGTAATCAGGACGACAGCTACGACCGTAACTTTTTGCGGTTGCGCGTATTGCCGCTGCTGGCGTCGCGTTGGCCCCATTTTGCCGAAGCGGCAGCGCGCAGCGCGCAGCTTTGCGGCGAACAGGAGCAACTGCTGGATGAGCTGCTGGGCGAAGAGCTCGCCGCCTTAACGGGAGAGCAGGGCGAGCTTCGTCTTGCTCCGCTTGCCGCGGTGAGCGACAGCCGGCGCGGGGCCCTGCTGCGGCGCTGGTTTGCCGCGCACAGCGCTCAAATGCCTTCCCGCGCCGCGCTGCAACGACTGTGGGACGAGGTGGCGCAAAGCCGTGAAGATGCCTGTCCGCGTTTACAATTTGGCCGCTATGAAGTGCGTCGTTATCAGGAGGCGCTCTGGTGGGTGCCAATGCGTCCAGGGCAGGGCGATCGCGTCATTGGTTGGGAAAAGCCCTGGCAACCGCTTGTGCTGCCGGACGGGCTGGGCCAACTGACAACGGGCGACACGGGTACGCGTGTACGCGTACCAGGGGCTGATGAACGCGTAACGGTGCGCTTTCGCGCCAGTGGGACTCTGTATATTGTCGGTCGCGAACGGGGACGTAGCCTGAAAAAACTCTGGCAAGAGTTGCGCGTTCCCCCCTGGCGGCGCGACACTACGCCTTTGATTTTTTATGGTGAGCAACTTATCTGCGCCCCTGGCATTTTTGTCACCCGCGAGGGCGCGGCGCAGGCGCAAACAGGCTGGCATATAGACTGGCGAAAGGAGCAAGACGAATGAAAAAATGGGCAATGCTGACGGGGTTAATGCTGTGCAGTCTGTCGGCGCAGGCAAAGGGCGATGCGAAAGCAGGGGAAGAAAAAGCGGTTATGTGCGTTGCCTGCCACGGCGCGACCGGAAAAGTGTCGGTGCCGCTTTACCCCAACCTGGCCGGGCAGAATGCAGAGTACCTTGCTCATGCGCTGCAGGCTTATAAAAAAGGCGAGCGCAGCGGCGGACAGGCGGAAATCATGAAGGCTTACGTCAGCGGCCTGTCTGACAGCGATATCGACAATCTTGCAGCGTATTACGCCAGTCAGAAACCATAAAAAAGGGCAGCCCGCTGGCTGCCCTTGCTGTTTTGAGGAGATCAGGACTCGCTGACCACGACGGTGCCGATTTCTGGGTGGCTGAAACTGGCGATTTTATCGAGACGAACTTCGCGCGGGGCACCGGCTTCATCGACAATCAGATATTCGACGTTTTTACGAGAAACCAGGTCGTTGGCCTGCGCCTTAAAAATTTCTCCGCTCTTCAGTTCCAGCGTCAGTAGTAAGTGATGCTGGCAGGCGAGTTCGAGATTGTCATAATCGTCACAGTTGATGGGTTGATAGGCATCATTCATTGACATAATCGCTCACCAGTAAGTTCGCGGCAGCATAAGCCGCCTTTTCCCTGACCGACTCTGAAAGCGCATCGTTAGAGGCGACTTCATTCAGAACCTTTAACACGCAGCCCAGCGCATCGGGGATATAACCCAGATCGCCGCTGGCGATTTCCGCATAGCGCTTGCGTATTAACGCACAATAACTATCCACATGCCCTCCTGTCAGAGTCCTGACTACCGACTTCGTTGTGGGATGCAAGTCTAAGCCTACGAAGATAAACTCTGTTTAGCAAGGTGACTATACCATAGTCATCTGAACGATATTAACGGATAACGAGGCCCAGGCAGGGAATTCTACGGCAGGCCGCCGTTATTCCGTTACAATAGCGTCCAGCATAACCTGGGGGACGTGATGGCATTAAAAGCAACGATTTACAAAGCGGCGGTTAACGTAGCGGATCTGGACCGTCAGCAATTTCTGGAAACCAGCCTGACGCTGGCGCGTCATCCATCCGAAACGCAGGAGCGTATGATGCTGCGTCTGCTGGCATGGATAATCCATGCCGACGAGCAGCTCCAATTCACCCGTGGATTGTGCGCGGATGATGAGCCGGAAATCTGGCTGCGTAACGATCATATGGGCATTGAGCTTTGGGTGGAATTAGGACTGCCCGATGAGCGCAGGCTGCGTAAGGCGGTCAATCAGTCCAGCGAGGTCGTGTTATTTACTTATAACGACCGCGCGGCGCAGGTCTGGTGGCAACAGAACCAGGATAAGCTGCGCCAGTATAAAAACCTTGCTATCTGGTACATCAATGACGAACAGCTGGCGAAGGTGAGCAAACTCGCGGACCGGACTATGTCGTTACAGGCAACGCTGCAGGAAGGGATTATCTGGCTTTCCGACGAGCATCATAATCTGGAGCTCCAGCTAACGCCCTGGCAGCAGGCTTCATGATTGAAATTTCCCGCAGCGTCGCGATTCCTGATGAAGAGGTAACCATTACCGCTATCCGGGCGCAGGGCGCGGGCGGGCAGCATGTGAATAAAACCTCAACGGCGATTCATCTGCGCTTCGATATCAACGCGTCCAGTTTACCGGAAGAGTATAAGCGTCGACTGCTGGCGGCGAGCCACCATCTTATTACGCAAGAAGGGGTGGTGATTATTAAAGCGCAAACGCACCGCAGCCAGGAGATGAATCGGGAAGAGGCGGTCGCTCGGCTTATTGCGTTAATTCGGGAACTTACCGTTACGCAAAAGAGTCGAAAAGCTACCAAACCCACGCGCGCGTCAAAGGTGCGTCGCCGCGAGGCGAAAACACAGCGGTCTGCGACCAAGGCACTGCGTGGAAAAGTTCGCGGTCTGTAGAAGCCACTCACCATCAGACTATAAGGAAATCAGGTGAAAAAGAGCATTGTGCCCGCCGCCGTGGCGCTGCTGAGTATGCTGGCGCTTTTTGGCTGTAATAACCGTGCTGAAGTGCAGACGCTTCAGCCTGCTTCTTCGGCAGAGCTTAAACCCATGCAGCAAAGCTGGCGCGGCGTTCTGCCCTGTGCGGATTGCGAAGGCATCGAAACGTCGCTTTTTCTGGAAAAAGACGGCACGTGGGTTATGAACGAGCGCTATCTGGGCGCGCGGGAGCCAACGGTTATCGCCTCCTGGGGGACCTGGGCGCGTACCGCAGATAAGCTGGTGCTGACCGACAGCGACGGTGAAAAGCGCTACTTCCATGCGAAAGGCGAGCAGCTGGAAATGCTCGACCGCGAAGGCAAACGCATCTCCTCTACGCTTAATTACACGCTTTCGCCAGTAAACGCCTCGCTGCCGACGACGCCCATCGCCATGAAGGGCATGTATTTTTATATGGCGGATGCGGCAACCTTTACCGACTGCGCGACGGGACGCCGCTTTGCCGTGTCCAGCAACGCCCGGCTTGAGCGCGATTATGCCGTGGCGCGGGACGGCGAGCAGAAAGCCGTATTGCTGAGAACGCAGGCGCATTTTACGCTTGAGCCCAACCCCGACAGCGGAACGATGCAAAAGACGCTGGTGGTGGACAGTCATAGCCGTTTCGAACGTGATAAAGATTGCCAGGATTAGGCCTTTACTGAAAATAGCTGCGGGCGGACAGATAAATTCCTTTTTTTAAATGACCAACATAGCGCAGGCGATGTAGCGGTTTTAGCGACGTTACATCGCCCTCTCGCATATGGAGCAGATCCGCCGGACTGACCCACCCGGAAGCGGCTGAGGTCAAGGGATGACCGGCATAAGCATAAGCGGCAGTGACAAATTCGGAACAAAAGTAGCGATTGTTGGCAGGGCGCTCTGGCGGCGCGAGCTGCACATTCGCCAGGGTTGCCAGGCATTGATGGCGAAAGTCGGATGAAAAAGGCGTGAGTGAACAAAGCTTGCTGGTCAGCATAAAAGGCGCCATTCCAGCGATACCGGAAAAGTTATAGCGGCTACCGCTTTTATCAGTCGCAAATTGCGAGATAAGTTTTGCTTCTTTCTCTGTAAGCCCCGGCATTCTTAACGCAAAGAGTTTATCACTATGCGCCATCGCCTCCTTTAACGTGATGATATGCACGCCCGCGCCGACGGCTTCAGCAACATGGCCTTCTCCTGTATACAACGCTACATGACTAACTGCGGATGCGCTGAAAAAGCGAATCCCTAACGAGGTCAACCCAATCGAAGATGAGAAAAGCAGATCGCCTGTTCGCAGTTGCGTTTCGTCGATAACCCGTAACGTCTGCCCGGGCGCGGAGCTGAACTGCCGTACGCTAATTGTTCTGGTAGAGGAAGGAGCGAGAGGATCCTGGCCGATATCAACAGCGCATCCTGTTAACGCAACGATTAACAGAACCAGAACGCCCAATACGCCGCGCCTGAGATGCATATGACCATCCTTTGTCGTTGATAAAAAAACGCCCCGACAGAGCGGGGCGTTAGTATAACAAAGCGGCACTACTTGCGGATGTTGCTGACCAGGTAATCCAGAATTTCACCTGTTTTAATCAGCTTTTTCTCGCCATCGCGACGGTATTTGTATTCGATATCGTCGTTGTCGAGGTTACGATCGCCAATAACAACAGTGTGCGGAATGCCGATAAGCTCCATGTCGGCAAACATCACGCCCGGGCGCTCTTTACGATCGTCCATCAGCACCTCAATGCCCTGCGCGCGCAGTTCATTGTAGAGTTTCTCCGCCAGTTCCTGAACGCGGAAAGATTTGTGCATATTCATCGGCAGAATGGCGACCTGGAACGGCGCAATCGCCTCCGGCCAGACGATACCGCGATCGTCATGGTTCTGTTCAATCGCCGCGGCCACGACACGCGTTACGCCGATGCCGTAGCAACCCATAGTCAGCACCTGATTGCGGCCATCTTCGCCCTGTACGGAAGCCTTCAGCGCGTCGGAGTATTTGGTGCCCAGCTGGAAAATGTGGCCCACTTCGATGCCGCGCTTGATAAGCAGCGTGCCTTGTCCGTCCGGGCTTGGGTCGCCTGCGACAACGTTACGGATATCGGCCACTTCCGGTGTCGCCACATCGCGATCCCAGTTAATACCGAAGTAGTGTTTGCCTTCAATGTTGGCGCCAGCCGCGAAATCGCTCATGACCGCAACAGAACGGTCGATAACCACCGGAACTGGCATATTGACCGGGCCGAGAGAACCCGGGCCTGCATTAATAACGGCTCGGATTTCCGCTTCGGTTGCAAAAGTCAGCGGGCTCGCCACCTGCGGCAGCTTCTCGGCTTTCACTTCGTTGAGTTCATGATCGCCGCGCACCAGCAGCGCGACCAGCGGATAAGCGCTCCCTTCTACCGCTTTTACCAGCAGCGTCTTAACGGTCTTCTCTACCGGCAGATTGAACTGCTCAACCAGCTCAGCGATGGTTTTCGCATTCGGCGTATCGATAAGCTGCATTTCCTGCGTGGCGGCGGCGCGCGGGGTTTTCGGCGCGACAGCTTCGGCCAGCTCAATGTTTGCAGCGTAATCGGAAGTGTCGGAGAAGATAACGTCATCTTCGCCGCTCTGCGCCAGCACCTGGAATTCATGGGAAGCGCTGCCGCCGATTGAGCCGGTATCCGCCTGCACCGCACGGAAATCAAGGCCCATGCGGCTGAAGATTTTGCTGTAGGCGGCGTACATGGCATCGTACGTTTCCTGCAGGGATTCCTGAGAAGTATGGAAAGAGTAGGCGTCCTTCATCAGGAATTCACGCGAGCGCATTACGCCAAAGCGCGGGCGCACTTCGTCGCGGAATTTAGTCTGGATCTGGAAGAAGTTGAGCGGCAGCTGTTTGTAGGAACTCAGCTCGTTACGGATAAGATCGGTAATGACTTCTTCATGCGTCGGGCCAAGCACGAACGGACGGTCGCCGCGATCGACGAAACGCAGCAACTCCGGGCCGTACTGTTCCCAGCGGCCGCTCTCCTGCCACAGGTCGGCTGGCTGCACCACCGGCATGCTCACCTCAATGGCACCGGCGTTGTTCATCTCTTCACGCACGATGTTTTCGACTTTTTTCAGGACGCGCAGGCCGGTCGGCAGCCAGGTATATAACCCGGAGGCCAGCTTGCGGATCATCCCGGCGCGCAGCATCAGCTGATGGCTGATCACTTCGGCGTCGGCAGGCGTCTCCTTAAGAGTGGAGAGCAGATATTGGCTAGTACGCATGTTGTTACGGTTCCATTTGAACTATCGGAGCAGGCCGGACGGCCTGGCGCAAAAAAGTGGTTTAGTTTACCAGCGTGGCCGGATTGCCAAAAGAGAGGGAAAACAAATTAGCGCGCCTCAAGGGCAAACACTTCAGAGCCTTGCTCGGTCACGCGCCAGCGCACGTTGAAATCAAGCAGCCAGACGGCGTAGCTTTTACCCGGATCTTCCTCTTTACGGTAAGCCGGGCGTGGATCCTGAGCCAGCACTTCACAAATAAATTTCCCAAGCGACGGGTATTGTTTCTCAAGCGTCGCGAGCGTCGCCTGAACCTCGTCGGTAAAAAAGACCGGCATATCCGCGACGGGCGCTTCCTGAGCATAACCCGCCCGGGCTTGCGGCAACGCTTCGGCGAAAGGCAGGTAAGGTTTAATATCCACGACAGGCGTGCCGTCTACTAGATCAAGCCCACCTAACTGCAGAATAACCTGATTTTTTTCGCAGCGTATTTCCTTGAGCTCAACCAGCGACATACCGATTGGGTTAGGGCGAAAAGTGGAGCGGGTGGCGAAAACCCCCATGCGGGCGTTGCCGCCAAGGCGCGGCGGACGCACTGTCGGCCGCCATCCGCCTTCCATTGTCTGATGAAAAACGAACAGCAGCCAGACATGGCTAAACCCTTCCAGACCACGAACCGCATCCGGCTGATTATAGGGCTCAAGGAGATGCAGTTCGCCGCCAACGGCTTTCACAAGACCTGGCTGGCGCGGGACGGCGAACTTTTCTTTATAGGGTGAACGGATAACGCCTATCTGTTCGAAATGGAACTGACTCATTTAGCCGAGACGTTCAGCGCAGAACCCACGCATATCGCCTGACGGTAGCAGCCCGGCGTTCCGCTGGTGACCTCACAGCTGTGCAGCAGTACGGCGTTCGCTTTCATTTTGGAGGCGTTTATCTGCATGCGCTTGCGGGCGGTCGGAATGTTAGGCGGAGAGTCCTGGTTAGTCGCCTGACAGGATTCGCCGCTCACTTCCCCGAGATCGCGGAAAGGCTTGCCCACCAGATCTTCAGCATTGCTATAAATTCTTACGGGAGCGGGATGAGAAACTTTCTGGCGAGGCGCTTCAGCGGGTGGGGTGGTTGCTGTGCTTTTAACGGGTTCTACGGGAGATCTGCTTAACATAGAGCAGCCACTGAGCATAAGGGCCAGTAAACAGATCGGTAAAGCACGCATAATATTTCCTCAATTAATCATCAATGAGAGTTTATTGAATCAGGAGCTTGCAGAAATAACAAGACGGGCCGCGGCCCGTCTTACATTATTTATGTGGCAAAGTGTGAAGCATTACCAGCCTTTCACAGCGCCGCCGTTAAAGATTTTGTTCGCCGCTTCGTTAACTTCGTCAGACTGATAAGCCTGAACAAACTTCTTCACGTTTTCCGCGTCTTTGTTGTCTTCGCGGGTCACTATCATGTTTACATACGGGGAATCTTTATCTTCAACGAAGATACCGTCTTTCGCCGGGGTCAGGTTGATCTGGCTGGCGTAGGTGGTGTTAATCACGGCCAGCGCGATCTGCGCATCGTCCAGGGAGCGCGGCAGCTGCGGTGCTTCCAGTTCAACAATCTTCAGGTTTTTCGGGTTTTCAGTCACGTCCAGAACGGTCGGCAGCAGACCTACGCCGTCTTTCAGTTTGATAAGACCCACTTTCTGCAGCAGCAGCAGAGAGCGGCCAAGGTTAGTCGGATCGTTAGGCACCGCGATTTGCGAGCCCGGCTGCAGTTCATCCAGCGATTTGATTTTTTTGGAATAGCCAGCGATTGGATAAACGAAGGTATTGCCAACCGAAACCAGCTTGTAACCGCGATCTTTAATCTGCTGATCCAGGTACGGCTTGTGCTGGAAGGCGTTAGCGTCGATATCGCCTTTGCTCAGCGCTTCGTTCGGCAGCACGTAGTCGTTAAACGTGACCAGCTCAACGTCCAGACCGTATTTGTCTTTAGCGACTTTCTGCGCCACTTCGGCAACCTGCTGTTCCGCGCCAACAATCACGCCGACTTTAATGTGATTCGGATCTTTTTCTTCCTGACCGCAACCCACTAATGCCAGAGAGCCGATAAGGGCGCCGACCGCTGCAAAGGTTTTCAATTTGAAAGACATAGCCATTCCTTACTCGAAAAGTTTATCTAATGTTGTGTATGACATTACTTGTGAGTGACAGCCCGGACGATGCGATCGCCAGAGAATTGAATTAAATACACCAATACCACGAGCAATACTAATACTGTGTTCATCACGGTGGCGTTATAACCGATGTAGCCATACTGGTAGCCAATCTGCCCCAGACCGCCTGCGCCCACCGCGCCGCCCATAGCGGAATAGCCGACCAGCGTAATCAGCGTAATGGTTGCTGCGTTCACCAGTCCGGGAAGCGCTTCCGGCAGCAGTACCTTACGGATTATCTGCATCGGCGTGGCGCCCATTGCGCGGGAGGCTTCAATCAGGCCTGAAGGGATTTCCAGCAGCGCGTTTTCCACCATACGGGCGATAAACGGCGCCGCGCCTACGGTCAGCGGCACGATAGCGGCCTGCAAACCAATAGAGGTGCCGACAATGGCGCGGGTGAACGGAATCATCCATACCAGCAAGATAATGAAAGGAATGGAGCGGAAGATATTCACCAGCGCGGAGATAATGCGATAGAGCTTCCCGTTTTCAATAATCTGGCCCGGGCGGGTCACATACAGCAGCACCCCAACCGGCAGGCCGATCACAAAACCGAAGAAGCCGGAAACAAAGGTCATCGCCAGGGTTTCCCACACGCCTTTCAGCATTAACCACATCATTGCTTCAGACATAACCCAGCACCTCTACTTTTACATGATGTTCTTGCAGATAAGCGATTGCCGCTTCCGTTTCCTGCGCCGTGCCGTGCATTTCCGCCAGCATGATGCCGAACTTCACGCCGCCTGCGTAATCCATCTGGGCGCTAATAATGTTGTTGTTTACATTAAAGCGGCGCGCGGTTTCGGAAAGCAGCGGAGCATCGACAGACTGGCCGGTAAATTCAAGGCGCAGCAGCGGAACGGTATTGCCGCTTGCCTGCGCGTTCAGGCGCTGCGCGTAATCGTCCGGAATATCCAGATGCAGGGTAGACTGAATAAACTGCTGCGCCAACGGGGTTTTCGGATGAGAAAACACTTCGCTTACGCTGTCCTGCTCAATCAGTTCGCCGTTGCTGATAACCGCCACGCAGTCGCAGATGCGCTTCACCACGTCCATCTCATGCGTAATAAGGAGAATGGTGAGACCCAGGCGACGGTTAATGTCTTTCAGCAATTCAAGGATGGAACGCGTCGTGGCCGGATCGAGCGCGCTGGTTGCTTCGTCGCACAGTAAAACTTTCGGGTTGCTGGCCAGAGCACGGGCAATCGCCACACGCTGCTTTTGCCCGCCGGAGAGGTTTGCAGGCCAGGCGTCATGTTTTTCACCCAATCCTACCAGGTCCAGCAGCTCGCTTACGCGGCGTTTAACTTCTTCTTTCGGCGTGTTGTTCAGCTCAAGCGGCAGCGCCACGTTGCCAAATACGGTGCGGGAAGAGAGCAGGTTGAAGTGCTGGAAGATCATGCCAATCTGGCGGCGCGCTTTGGTGAGTTCGGATTCAGAAAGCGCCGTTAAATCTTGTCCGTCTACCAGAACGGAGCCCTGGGTTGGCCGCTCAAGGAGGTTAACGCAGCGAATAAGCGTGCTTTTACCGGCGCCCGATGCGCCAATCACGCCATAAATTTGTCCGGCAGGCACATGCAGGCTGACATTATTCAGCGCCTGGATGGTTCGGTTTCCCTGCTGGAACACTTTGGTGATATTCGAAAGTTTGATCATTAGGTATTTATTATCTTATACGAGTTAGCCGTGGCATTTTGTTCTGCCAGATACGGGCGATGACCGTAGACGGGATGGATGTTAAGGCATCCAGACGTCTAAATCAATCGGGCATAGAGCGATGAGCACTTTCTCCCTGCTGGAAACATGCGATACTACGCGCAATATATATGTCAGGAGTTTTTCAGGTGGCTAAATCTGTACCCGCTATTTTTCTTGACCGCGACGGCACGTTGAATGTCGATCACGGCTACGTGCATGAAATCGATCGTTTTGAATTTATCGATGGCGTAATTGATGCGATGCGCGAGCTTAAAGAGATGGGCTTTGCGCTGGTGCTGGTAACGAACCAGTCGGGGATCGCGCGCGGTATCTTCACCGAAGCGCAATTCGAACAGCTTACTGAGTGGATGGACTGGTCGCTGGCGGACCGGGGCGTCGATCTCGATGGCATCTATTATTGCCCGCATCATCCCGAAGGCGCAGTGGAAGAGTTTCGTCAGGCCTGCGACTGTCGTAAACCACAACCAGGTATGCTTATCTCCGCTCGCGACTTCCTTCATATAGATATGGCTGCTTCTTATATGGTAGGGGACAAGCTGGAAGATATGCTGGCGGCGCAAGCAGCCGATGTGGGAACGAAGGTTCTGGTTCGCAGCGGCAAGCCAGTCACGTCGGATGCGGAAAATGCGGCGGACTGGGTGATTAATAGCCTCGCAGAACTGCCAGCGGCTATCAAATCGCGTTAAAAACCGGCGTTATGGCTAAATGGTAAGCGGTCAGTAAAAAAGTTAAGATTTCCGCTTGCCATCCTCAGACGGCTCCCTATAATGCGCCTCCATCGACACGGCGCTGGTGAACAACATCACACAGCGACGGTGAGTCGG